>DATFFM010000001.1:0-21035 GCA_035250005.1 Vicinamibacterales bacterium
CTTCGCCACCGGCTCGAAGTACGACAGCGCCTCGTCCTGCTGTGCGTCGAAGGCCGCGCGCGCCGCCACCGCCTCGGCGCCGAGGTAGGTCGAGAGCGAGTAGCCTGCCGCCGCCAGTGACGGCGCGGCCAGCCGTACGGCAAGCTGGGTCAGGCTGAAGCGATGGATGCCGATCGTTGCGGTCGAGGCGGCGGCCAGGGATCGGGTGAGATCGTCCACCGCCCCGCGCGAGGCGCCGACGATGTGGACGTCGGAGGCCTGTGCGGCGTGAGCCGAAACGAAGGCGCGCGCCTCTACGAGCCGCAGCTCGTTGGCAGACGACTCGACGATTCGTGTGTGGGGGAAGTCCGAAGACGCAGTGCGTGCCATCCGCCGCTCCCTCCCGGACGCCGTGCCGGGTCACCGTGATCGGCCGCGCGTCGCGGCCGTGAAGTGACTGGAGGATAGCAGGTTTTTGGGTCCGTTGGGTCCTCAGGGTCCGTTGGGTCCGTTGGGTCCTCAGGGTCCGCTGGGTCCGTTGGGTCCGTTCGGTCCGTTCGGTCGTTTCATTCGGTCCGTCAGAGCAGAGCGCTTGCGCCCGTTCTGTGCGGCTTCCAGGTAGCGGCGCAGGCCTGAGTTCGCTTTGCAGGCGCGTTTCATCAGACGGATCATTTCGACGCGCTGCGTTTCGGTGAAATACTCGCTCTCCGCACCATCCTCGATCTGGTCTCCGATTTCCCCCAGAGAGCCTCGAGCCATGACGAGGAAGTTGATGAAGTCGCCGTCGCGCTTTCTGTAAAAGCCTTCGGAGGTCAGGTAACAGGCCGACCGTACGGCACTCCGAATCTGGTTTCGGAACCGATAGTCTTCACGGGCCGGCCCCTCGCGCGTATAGCTCAACACCAGTCGTCTGAGCGCCGCACATAAGCGCCACGCAATCAGTTCCGTGTGGTTGGTTGCTACGGGATTCTTGGACACCGCGACCGTTCCCGCACAATACGTTCCAGCGACAACACTGCAAGAACCGGTCGTGTTCCGTCAGCCAGCTCTGAACCGCTCGCAGATTCCGCGCTCTCGGGCCCGCCGCAACCTCGCATTTTCTGCGCAGGGCCACCCAAAACCCTCCGGACCCTGAGGACCTTACGGACCCTGAGGACCTTAAGGACCCTGAGGACCTTAAGGACCCTGAGGACCTTAAGGACCCTAAGGACCCCGAGGACCCCGAGGACCCCGAGGACCCCGAGGACCCCGAGCCTTGACGACTCCGGAGCGCGCATATACTTCGCCTATGCCGCCAGTCCTGAGGACGTCCATCGCAGCAATAGGCCTTGCTGTCGTTGTCATCAGCGGCCTGCGTGCGCAGCAGCGGGTTACGACTCCGAAGGAGCAATTCGGCTTCGCCCTGGGCGACGACTACCAGCTCGCCAACTACCAGCAGATCGCCGACTACTGGCGAAAGCTCGACGCCGAATCAGACCGGCTCGTGATCCGGGAAATCGGCAAGACCGCCGAGAATCGGTCGCAGCTGATGGGGATCGTCACCTCCCCCGCGAACCATCGCAACCTCGAGAAGTACCGCGGCATCTCACGGCGGCTGGCGTTTGCCACCGGGCTCGACGACGACCAGGCGCGCGCCCTCGCGAAGGAAGGCAAGGCCGTGGTGTGGATCGACGGCGGCCTGCACGCAACCGAAACGCTGGGCGCTCAGCAGCTGGCTCAGACGCTCTACGAGATGGTCAGCCGCACCGACGACGAAACGCTGCGCTTTCTCGACGACTGCATCGTCCTCTTCGTCCATGCCAATCCGGACGGCAACGATCTCGTCGCCGACTGGTACATGCGCAACCCGGCCCCGGCGGCACGATCCACCGCCGGCCTGCCGCGGCTCTACCAGAAGTACATCGGCCACGACAACAACCGCGACTTCTTCGCCTCCACGCAGGCCGAGACCGAAAACATCAACCGCGTGCTCTATCACGAGTGGCTGCCGCAGATTCTCTACAACCACCACCAGAGCGGCCCCGCCGGCACGGTCGTCTGGTCGTCACCGCAGCGCGATCCCTACAACTACAACCTGGATCCGCTGCTGATCCTCGGATTGCAGGCGCTCGGCACGCACATGCACCAGCGCCTGGCAGCCGAGGGCAAACCGGGCGCGACAATGGCCTCGGGCGGGGCCTACGATGGCTGGTGGAACGGCGGGATCCGGAACACCGGGAACTTTCACAACATCATCGCGATCCTGACCGAGACGATCGGCAGCCCGACCCCGATGCGGATCCCGTTCGTCCCGGCGCGGCAATTGCCGAGCCGCGACCTGCCGTATCCGATCGCGCCGCAGGAGTGGCGCTTCCGCCAGTCGGTCGAGTATTCGATCTCGTTCAACCGCGCGGTGATCGACTACGCCTCCAGGAACCGCGAGCACCTGCTGTTCAACATCTACCGGATGGGCCAGCGGGCGATTCAGCGCGGCAGCGAAGACACGTGGACGCCTTCCCCCTCGCGGATCAACGCGACCCGGGCGAACGACCCCGATGCCTGGGCCTCGCTGCGCCGTCCGGAGCACCGCGACCCACGCGGTTACATCATCCCGGCGAATCAGCCGGACTTCCCGACCGCCGTGAAGTTCATCAACGCGCTACGCGAAGTGAACGTGACCGTCCATCGGGCAACTCGGGAGTTCGATGTCGCAGGCAGGAAGTATCCCGCGGGATCGTTCGTCGTGATGACGGCGCAGGCGTTCCGCCCGCACGTGATCGACATGTTCGAGCCGCAGGACCATCCCAACGTCATCCCGTATCCGGGCGCGGCGCCGACCCCACCCTACGACAACGCCGGCTGGACGCTCGCGTTCCAGATGGGAGTGTGGTTCGACCGGATCCTCGAGCCGTTCAACGGCCCGTTCGAGCCGGTGACCGAGTGGAACGTGAAGCCGCCAGTGGGAAGCGTGTCTCGAGTGCCCGGCAGGCTGACGATCGACCGCCGACAGAATGACGCGTACCGCGCGCTGAACCGACTGCTCGCTGCCGGTGTCGAGGTCGACGCGACCGCCGACAGCTTTCTGCTGTCGTCGACCGACGCGACGGTGGCGCGCCTCGAAGAGCTGGTCGCGCCGTTGGGGATCAACGTCTCAACGCCGAACTCCCACACCTTCATCGTGTCGGCGGCTCCTCGCGTCACACGCATCGGCCTGTGGGACCAGTACGGCGGCTCGATGCCGTCGGGCTGGACGCGGTGGATCCTCGAGCAGTTCGAGTTCCCGTTCGCGCGCGTGTTTGCGCAGGAGCTCGATGCCGGCAAGCTCAACGCGAAGTTCGATTCGCTGATCTTCGTGGACGGCGCGATCCCGGCACCGGTGGACCCGGGAAGCGGTCCTGGCTCAGGGCGCGGCGGCCGAGGCGGGCGGGGCGGCGCGCCACTCAACCCTGACGATGTTCCGGCGGAGTACCGGGCGCACCTCGGACGAATCACCGCCGAACGGACCATCCCGCGACTGCGCGAGTTCGTCGAAGCCGGCGGCACTCTGATCGCAATCGGCAGCTCCGCCGAGAATATCGTTCGCCACTTGAAACTGCCGCTCGAGAATCACCTCGTCGAGGACGGGCGTCCGCTGCCGCGCGCGAAGTACTTCGTCCCGGGTTCGGTGCTGAACGCACGCATCCACGTGTTCCATCCGGCGGCCGCCGGCATGCCGGCACGCGCCAACTTCTTCTTCGACAACAGCCCGGTCTTCCGCTCGACCGACGCGTCGAAGGTCCGCGCGATCGCGACGTTCGACAGCGACGCGCCGTTGAAGAGCGGATGGGCGTGGGGGCAGCAGTATCTGAAGGGAGGGATCGTCGCCGCGGAGGTCACGCTCGGCAAGGGGCGCGTCTACCTGTTCGGCCCCGAGATCCTCCACCGCGCGCAGCCGCACGGCACGTTCAAGCTGCTGTTCAATGCGCTCTTCAGTTATTGACGAGGATCCGGCGGATCGCGTCCCCCGCCGACACCTGGAACGCATCGCTCGGATCATTGTCGGGATCCCGGTTGCCGCGCGGGCGCGCGTAGGCGATCGCCGCGTGGTACCGCTCCGCGGCTGAGAGCTCGCCCGCCGGACAATTGCCCGGGATGGTCGGATACATCACGCTGGACCGGTCCGAGACGTGAAAGAAGCCGAGCGCGTGCCCGACTTCGTGCATGACGACCGCGCCGGGGATCTTGTTGCTCCCGCACGAACAGACATCGTTGTAGAGGGTGATCGTGCCCGGGTTCGATCCCACGAACGCCCGGCCGCAGACGGTGCGCTGGCCGGGGTCGCGGAGGATGTTGACGTTGATCCAGCCGGTGGTCTCGGGACGCACGTCGGTCCCGGTTTCGATCGCGGCGGAAAACTTGCCGGCGGAATAGCCGTCGACCCCGCGCCTGAGCGCGTCCAGCACCACCGTCAGCACTTCGGGCTCCACCGCACGGCCGTTCTGGTCGACGGTCTTCAGGTAAATGCGCGGCGCTTCGGTCAAGCGAAGCACGGGGAACGGCGCCGGGCTGCCGTACTCGCCGAAGGTGCCGCGCACGAGCTCGTTGTAGAAGCCCTGGCTGAACGGCGCCGCGTTCCGGATCAGATCCAGCATCACACCGGTGCGCGCGCCCGACTGCCAGTTCACCCACTGCTCGCGCGTGATGAAACCGTCGGCCGTCACGGCCAGCTTGTACGGCGTGGTCGGCGGATTGGCGACCGCCCCGAGCGAAAAGGCGCCGTCGGCGCCCGATGTGACGGCCGGGAGGCTCCACGATGGCGCCACCTGCGCTCCCCCGATGGCGCCGCGCGTGACGGTATCCACCGTGGTGCCGGCAAGCGTCCAAGTATTGGAGGGAGCCGTGGGCGCGGCCGGCGTCGTGGGTGCGGTCGGTGCCGGCCGGGGAGTCGATCCGCCACACGCGAGCGTACCGAGACACAGCCCCGCCCAGCCGAAAAGAATGCAGATGTGGCGCACGAGTGGGCCATTGTAACAGCTCAGGCAGGAAAACGGGCTCATCCGCGCGGCAGCGTGTTTGCAAATGGACGCAATATGGCGCGCAAACCAGGACGGCCCAGAAAAGGGTCGAGCTCGGCGTCTTCGTCGCTGATCGACTGGCGTGAACCGGAGAGCAACGCGCACGTGCTCGACTGGCGCGAGCGGGCGCACGAGTTCGGCCTGGTACCGGCCGGCGACTCCGACGACCCGGAATCCGTCGTGCTCCCCGCCAGCCGGCTGATCGACGAAGAGGAGAGCGAGGCGTACGGGGGGCGCAGACCCGGCTACGACCGGGAAGCCGAAGAGGATGAAGACAGCGCTCCCCCGCGGGCCGATGACGAGGAGGAAAAGTTCGAGGCCGGCGTGTCGCGCGAGGACCTGGATCTCGTGCGGCTGTACCTGAAGTCGGTTGGCCAGCGAAAGCTCCTGACGGCCAAACAGGAACAGATCATCGGTCAGAAGATCGAAGACGCCCGGGGAGCAGTCCAGGCCTCCCTCGGCACGATCCCCGGCGCGCTCGACACGCTGCTGAGCCTGGCCGCGGAGGTCAAAAAAGGCGCGGCTCCGGCGGCGGAGCTGATCCTGCTGCCTGACGGTGGCGAGCTGCAGGAAGAGAACGTCACGGCCGTCCTCATGTCGTTTCAGCGGATGCGGACCGCGCGGCGCCGGATCGCCGATTGCCTCCAGAAGTGCGAGGACCGCCGGTCCACTGCGGCGACGCGCGCCAGTTACATCCGGACGGTGCGCGAGGCGAATGCCGCGATCGAGCACGAGATGCGCGGCCTTCCGCTCCGTCCCTCCCTGGTCGAACAGGTCATCCGCGAGCTGCGCGACATCGACCGCGGCTTCGACGAGCTCGAGCAGCATCCCGTGGCGCAGCGCGCGGAGATGCGCCACGCGCTCGAGAAGCGTGCCGGCATGCCGCGCCTGAAGTTCTGCCGCGCCTTCTCGCTCGTGCGGCAGCAGGAGGAGGCCGTCAACGAGGCCAAACGCGAGCTCCTCGAAGCCAACCTCCGCCTCGTCGTCTCGATCGCCAAGCGGTACACGAACCGCGGGCTGTCGCTCCTCGACCTGATACAGGAAGGCAACATCGGGCTGATGAAGGCGGTGGATCGCTTCCAGTTCCGCCGCGGCTTCAAGTTCTCGACCTACGCGACGTGGTGGGTGCGGCAGGCCGTCGGGCGCGCGGTCGCCGACTACGGCCGCACGATCCGGCTGCCCGTGCACATCATGGAGTCGCTGACCAAGCTCCAGAAGGAGCGCCGGACGCTGGCCGCCGACCTCGGGCGCGACCCGCGGCCGGAGGAGCTGGCCGAGAAGATGGACATGCCGGTCGGCAAGGTACAGCTCCTGCTCGAGGCGGCGCGGACGCCGACGTCACTCGAAGCCACCGTGGGCGAGGATGACCAGACCCGGCTGGCGGACCTCGTGAAAGACGTGGCGGCACAGTCGCCGGAAGAAGCCGCGATGCGCGGCCAGATGGCCTCGGAGGTCGAACGCGCGATGGCGCCGCTGACCGATCGCGAACGGGAAGTGATGCGGCTTCGGTACGGGCTCGGGATCGAGCGCGAGTACACGCTGGAGGAGGTCGGCCGGCGCCTCGGGATCACCCGCGAGCGCGCGCGCCAGATCGAAGCCAAGGCTCTTCAGAAGATGCGCGCTGCCAGAAACCGCGCCGCCTGAACCAAACAGCTATTTATCGAAGATCCGGCCGTAAGGCTTGACCTGCTCTTCGACGGTCTTGCGGTCGCCGACGATGACGATCGTGGCCTGGTCGTCCTGCAGGTATTTCTTCGCCACCTCGGTGACCTTCTCCGGCGTCACGTCGAAAACCTTCTTGACGTAGGTATTCGGATAGGTGGGCGGGAGGCCGTGCAGGTCGATGTACTGCAGCTGCGCGGTGATCCCGCCGCGGCTGGAGTTCTGCAGTACGTAGGTGCCCGCCAGGTAGTTCTGGATCCCGGCCAGCTCCTTCGCGTCGGGCGGCTGCGCCTGGAGCCGGTCGACCTCCGCGAAGATCTCCTTCAGCGACAGCCCGGTCTGAGCGGTCGTGACGTCGGCGTTCTCGGCCCAGTACGCATCCCGGTACCGGGTGGAGACTTCGCTGTACGGCGAGTAGGTATAGCCCTTGTCCTCGCGGATGTTCTTCGTGATCCGGGAGGCGAAGGCGCCGCCGAGCAGCGCGTCCATGACGGTCAGCGCGATGAAGTCGTCGTTCGACGGATCGATGGTCGGCATGCCGAGAATGATCGTGGACTGCGGGGCGCCGGGCCGGTCGATGAGATGGATGGCGCGGCTCGAGACCGGCTTCGGCTGCGGGGTCGTCGCGGGCGTTCCTTTCGTCCAGCCGCCGAACGCTTTCCGGATCGAGGCCTCCATCGCCGGCGCGTCGAAGTTGCCGACGACGTACAGCCGCGCGCGGCCGGCGCCGTAAGTGGCGGCATAGAACTGCCGGATCTGCTCGAGCGTGTAGCCCTTGATCATCTCGCCGGTCGGGAAGACGCGTCCGTACGGGTGATCCCCGTACACCACCGCGCGGAATTTCTGCAGCGCCACCTGCTGCGGCTGGCTCAGCGACACCGCGAGATTCCGGGACAAGTTGGCCTTGAGCCGCTCCAGCTCGGAGGCGGGGAACTTCGGATTCCGGACGACGTCAGCGACCAGCGCGGCATACTGCGACCCGAACTCGCTCAGCACGTCGCCGCCGATGGTCGTCGAGTCGCCGCCGACGCTGACGTCGAGAGCCCCGCCCATACGGGCGGCCTCCTTCGATATCTCGGTCGCCGTTCGGGTGGAGGTGCCCTCGCGCATCAGGTCGGCCGCCAGATCGGCCAGCCACACCTCGTTCGCCTTTTCGAATGCGTTGCCGGTCCGCACGCTCAGCGTGACGCGCACCTTGGGCATGGCGCCCCACGTCACGAACGCCACCTGCAGCCCGTTGTCGAGCGTGAAGCGCTTCGGCTCCGGCACGCGAAAGTCGCGTGGCGCGCCCGCTTTCGGCGGTTCCGACGGGAACTGCGACTGCGCGGACCCCGAGCCAACGGCGGCGACCAGCGCCGTCACGAGAAGCAGCATCGATCTCATCGTTCGGTTACCCGCCTTCGGCAGTGGCATTGAGCATGTGGCAGTTGGTGATCCCGCCTACTTCCCCTTCGGCGTGATCGTCAGGACCGTCCGGTTGCCCGGCCGGAGGTACTCGCGCGCGGTCTGTTGAATCAGCTCCGGCGTCACCTTGCGGAATTCGTCCTCCAGCCGGTTGATCCGGCCCGGTTCATCGTCGAAAAGCGCGTACGAGGCGAGCAGGTTGGCGCGCCCGAAGCGGACGAACTGCTCCTGCTCCTGGTACAGCGCCGAGCGCCGCTTCACCAGCGCGAGAGCGAGCTCCTCGCGCGTGACGGGCGTGCTCTGCAGGCGCACGATCTCTTCGTCGATCACCTTGATGATCTGGTCGGGCGCCTTGTCGCTGTCGTGGATCATGTACACCGTCCAGAGCACCGGGCCCTTGACGTCGAACATGCTGCCGAGGCCCGGGTTGGCCCCCCCGGAAACCGATCCGGTCAACCCCCGCTTCTGCACGAGCGCCTCGTACAGCCGGCTGTCCTGCCCCTGCACGAGCAGCTGGTCGATGAGCCCCATCGCGTAGTACTCGGGCGTGTTGCGCACCGGATGGTGATAGCCGAGCGCCAGGGCGGGCCGGTTCACCAGCGGATCCTCACGGTTGGATCGCTTCTCCTTCTCCTGCCGGGGCTCGGAGATGTCGGGCTGGGGCGGCAGCTTCGATGCCGGGATGCCGGCGAAGTACTTCCGGATCCAGTCAAGCGTCTGGGCGTTGTCGATGTCACCGGTCACGACCAGCACGGCGTTGTTCGGCGCGTAGTACGTCTTGAAGAACTGCTGGACGTCGTCGAGCGTGGCGGCATCGAGATCCTCGAGGTCGCCGTAGAAATTGTGCGCGTTGTACCAGTTGGTGTTGGCGAGCTGCGGCAGATCGAGCCACGGAAACCCGCCGTACGGCTGGTTGAGCACGTTGACCTTGACTTCGTTCTTCACGACCCCCTGCTGATTCGTGAGGTTCTCCTGGGTGATGTTGAGGCCGCGCATCCGGTCGGCCTCACCCCACAGGATGGTCTCGACGGTGTGGGCCGGGACGATCTCGAAGTAGTTGGTGAAATCGAAGCGGGTCGAACCGTTGAGGATGCCGCCGTTGGACTCGACCAGGCCGATGAACGCGTTCTTGCCGAGATGCTGCGAGCCCTGGAACATCATGTGCTCGAACAGGTGCGCGAAGCCGGTGCGGTCCTTCGGCTCGATGCGGAAGCCGATGTTGTAGTAGACGGCGACGACCGCTGTCGGCGACGACGTGTCGCGCGAGAGCACCACCTTCAGGCCGTTCTCGAGTTTGTGATACTCGACCGGCACGGTGACGGTCTGCGGCGTCTGGGCCGACGGCGCCGTCACGATGGCGGCGGCCAGGGAAGCTGCGAGGAGCGCGCGGGTCATACGGACGAATCTATCACGCGGATTTGCGTGAATCGTCCAGCTCGGCTCAGGCCGACGCGGGGCGTGACGAAGTGCCGGCGAACAGGGTCAGGAACCCGGGAAGAAAGGCGAACGACCAGTAGAGAAAGTGCACCAGGTAGTTGGGGCCGCCCGGCGACGGCCGTGTCCAGATCCCGGAGATCGCGTAGAACGCCAGCCCCGACAGGACGGCGGCCACGACCCCTCGCCCGAGCGCCCGGGGCAGCGTCTCGGCGACCAAAAAGCGCTGCAGCAGCGCGAAGCAGATCCAGAACAGCATCCACGCCGGGAGCATGGCGCCCCACCCGAACGTCGAGGCCAGAGCGTAGAAACTCACCGCCGCCAGGACGCCGATCAACGGGCCTGCCACGAGGCCGGGCAGGAGGCGGCCGGCGCGCAGGCCGATCACCGCGCCGATGCACAGGCACATCAGCGCGCCATGCGCCATGCCCGCCCACATACTGTGGCGGACGCCGAAGTAGGCCCAGACGAAATCCCCCGACGTCATCACGGCGCCCAGGAACAGGGCGGCCCCGATCGCGGCCATGACCATCGCCGGAGCATAGCGCAAACACCGGCGCTATGATGGGCCATTGTGATGCGCATCGGCCTGGCGGCCCTGCTCTGGCTTCTGACGGTTTCGCCGGTTCTGGCGAAGGAATACCACGCGAGCCGCTTCGACTCGCGGATCGAGGTGCTGGCAGGGGGATCGCTCAGAGTCACCGAGACGATCGTCTTCGTGTTCACCGGAGGCACGTTCAAGCAGGTCTTCCGCGTGATCCCGACGCGTCGCACCGACGGCGTCGAATTCGTGAGCGCCTCGATGGACGGGCGCCCGCTGCCGCAGGGCGAGGGCGAGGGGGGCGTCCGCGTCCGGCGAAGGAAGGGCCTGCGCGTCGAGTGGAACTTTGCTCCGGTGTCGAGCGGCACCCACACGTTTGAGCTCACGTATGTTTCCCGCGGCGTCGTGCGGCAGACGGCCGATGCCGACCTGCTCGAATTTCGCCCGCTCCCTTCAGAGCATGGCTACCGGATCGAGACCAGCCGGGTCGAGCTCGTGGTGCCCGAAGCCCCCGTCGGCGAGCCGCGGCTCGACACACGCCGCGTCGAAGGCGAGGCGGGAATCCGGGTTGAAGACGGCGTGATCGCGGCCCAGGTCTCGCAGATCCGGCGCCATGGATCGTTCGTGGTCTCGGTGGCGCTGCCCCGAACCAGTGTGCTGGATGGCCCGCCGGTCTGGCAGGCGCGGCAGATCGCCCATCGCGCCCGGATGCCGATCTGGCTGACGGCGGCGGCTGGTCTCACCCTGGCCGGTTGCGTGCTGCTCTTCGGCCTGCGGCAGAACTACGAAGCGCCGCCGCGCGAGCAGGCCGTACGCTGGGCATCGATGCTGCCCCCCGATTCGCTCCCCCCGGCGATCGGCGGCACGCTGGCGGCCAACGGCCAGCCTCACCTCGAACAGGCGATGGGGGCGCTGTTCTCGCTCGCCGAACGCGGCATCGTCACGATCCGTGAAGAGCCCCGCGGCACCTTCGGGCAGCGCAGCTTCACGCTCCAGAAGACGGGGACCGCGCAGCCCCTGGCGCCGCACGAAGAAGCCGCCATCGAGATCATCTTCACCGGAACGCGGGACCCGGGTGCGACCATCCCACTCTCGGAGGCGCGGTCACAGTTCACCCGCCGCTGGGCCCCGTTCAAGGCCGCGATCATGAGCGAGTTGAACGACGCGCACCTGCTCGACCACGGCCGGATGGCGAGCCGTCGCCGCTACATGAAGACCGGCGTGATCCTGCTCGGCCTCGCGGTCCTGGCGGTGGCGCCGTGCCTGCTGCTGGTCGAGCAGAACGGCGGATGGCCCTTCCTGATCCCGCTCGCGCTGGCGCTCGTCGCGACGACGAGCTTCATCGTGATGTGGTCGCAGACGCCGCTGTCGAACGAGGGCGTTCGGCGGGCCGGCCAGTGGCGCGCGTATCAAGCCCACCTCGCCAGGCCGCAGGACGCCGAGGTTCGCTGGGGGGCCGCCGGCACGGCGGAGGCCAGGATTCTGCCATTCGCGGTGGCGCTGGGGCTTGCCGCCGCATGGTCGAAGTTCATGAAAAAGCGCAATGCCCAGACGCCGCCGTGGTTTCACGCCCTCTCGGGCCCCGAGAGCGGTCATGCGTTTGCGGCCTTGATTGCGGCCGGTGGCGCAAACGCTCACGGCGGCGGCACACCGGGAATTCACGGCGGCGGCGTCGCAGGCGGCGGCTCGTCGGGTGCGCACTGATCGGGCGCCCGATGGCGCGCGTCGCGCGACAGGTCGTTATGCTCCCTTTCGCGCGGCGTCGACCAGGTGCGCGAGCATCTGGCGGCGGTGCGCCAGCTCTTGCTCCGACAGCTTGCGCTTCGACTGCGCGCGTTCGAAGGGAAGGTCGCGCTGCGTCCAGGCGGCGCGGCGCGCGCGTGTGCGCTCCATCCCCGCCTTGAAGCATTCGAAGCAGAGCGCCCGGCCGTTCCCGTGGGTGCACCGTGCCATGGCTATCGCGCCTCCTCCATCAGTTCGAGCAAGTGCCGTGCCTTGATTTGCGCCTGGCGCCGGCGGTGATCCAGCACCTTGTACTTGTCGGGACCCCGAAGCCCGCCCGGCGGCACCGCCAGCCGCAGCGCGCCCCGGCCACCCGGCGTGCTGGTCGTCGTGATGCCGCCGAAGTCGAGCCTCAGTGCCGCCGAACCGTCGAATCGCGTCATGCACGCAGTGTAGGAGGGGGGCGTGACAGGCTAGGTCACACGTGGAATACATGTATATTGCGCCCATGTTCAGCCTGCGAAAACATCGGATTTCCCGGCTCGAGGAGTTCAGCGATGCCGTCTTCGGCTTTGCCCTGACACTGCTCGTTCTCTCCTCGACGGTGCCTCGCAGCTACGAGCAGTTGATGGACCTGATGCGCGGCCTGCCGGCGTTCGCGTGCTGCTTCGCGGTGCTGGTCTGGATCTGGTACGAGCACGACACCTTCTTCGAGCGCTATCCGATGAACGACCGCACGACGTTTCTGCTGAACAGCGCGCTGCTGTTCACGGTCCTGATCTATGTGTACCCGCTGAAGTTCATGTTCTCGGCCTTCATGAGCCAGGTGTTTGGACTCGGCTCCAGAACGGAGCCGGTCCAGGACATGGAGCTGTTCGAACTGGCGAACGCGTCCACGATCTACGGCCTCGGGTTCTTCGTGCTGACCGGCTTGTTCGCGCTGCTCTACCTCAACGCGCACCGGTTGCAGGAGCAGCTGGAACTGACACCGCTGCAGGCCTTCGAGGCCAGGGCGATCGCCGGGCACCAGCTCGTCTCGGCGTCGGTCGGTCTGTTCGCGATGCTCTTCGCGATGACCGCGCCGCTGTACCTCGCGTTTCTTTCGCCGTGCTCGTTCGCGCTGATGGGGCCTGGGCATGCGCTCTTCGGCATGCGGATGAAGAAGAAGCGCGAAGCGTTCCTCGCCTCACAGACCGACGAA
Source organism: Vicinamibacterales bacterium (assembly GCA_035250005.1). Classification (GTDB taxonomy): domain Bacteria; phylum Acidobacteriota; class Vicinamibacteria; order Vicinamibacterales; family 2-12-FULL-66-21; genus JACDCA01. The sequence continues at coordinate 12,977 of DATFFM010000001.1, forward strand.
GCCCGAATCGGCTAGTCTGAGAGCCGATGCCCAGAAACGCCGAAGTCATCCGGCAGTGGTCCATTCTCAAGGAGCTCGAAGCCTCGCGCCGCGTGACGATCGACGACCTGGCCGCACGCACCGGCGTGACGACCCGCACCATCCGCCGCGACCTCGAGGCGCTGCAGACGGCCGGTTTCCCGCTCTATGACGAGACCCACGACGGCAAGAAGTTCTGGACGCTCGAGCAGAAAGCCTTTCGCCGTCTCGACGACACCGGCTTCACGCTCGCGGAGTTGAGCGCGCTCTACTTCTCGCGCACGCTGGTGGAATGCCTCTCCGGCACGCCCTTCGAGCGCGACGTCCGCAGCGCGTTCGAGAAGCTGTCGGCGGCGCTGACCCCCGGCATGAGGCAGTTTCTGGACCGCATGCCGCTGGTGATGCAGGCCAAGCCCGAGCCGGGCGCGCAGGCGGCCGCGCCCCGCACGAAAGAGGTCGCGCAGCTGGTCGAAGCGACGATGCAGCATCGGCGCGTGACGATGCGCTACCACTCGTTCTCGAGCAACCGCGAGAAGACGTATGTGTTCGAGCCCTACCGGCTGCTCTTCGGTCAGGGAGGGCTGTACGTCATCGGGATGGTGCCGGAGTACGGCACCCTCCGCACGTTCGCGGTGGATCGCATCGAGCAGCTCTCGCTGACCGAGGAGCGATTCGAGCCGCTGGAACTGCCCGACGATGCGTTCGCGCACTCGCTCGGCGTGAACCAGGGGACGCCGGAGCGGGTCGAGATCGTGTTCGGGCCGACGATCGCGCGCTACATCCGCGAGCGGGTATGGCACCCCTCGCAGGAGGTCGCCGACGAGGCCGGCGGCGGGCTGCGCCTCACGCTGCGCGTCGTGAACGACTGGGCGCTGAAAAGCTGGATCCTGGGCTTCGGCAGGCTCGCGCGCGTCGTCGCGCCGGCGGAGCTGGCCTCGGAGATCAGCCGGGATCTGCAGGCGGCGGTCGAAAGCTATCGGTAACGTCCGGGACCAACAGATGTCGTCCTCATCGCTGATCGACCTGGAGAAACAATTCGGCGCGCGCAACTATGAGCCGCTCGACGTGGTGATCGAGCGCGCTGCAGGCGTGTGGGTCCACGACGTCGACGGGCGGCGCTATCTCGACTGTCTCGCGGCGTATTCGGCGGTGAACCAGGGACACTGCCATCCCCGGATCCTCGCGGCGGCCGCGCGGCAGATGGCGCGCGTGACGCTGACGTCCCGGGCCTTTCGCAACGATCAACTGCCGCTCCTCTATCAGCAGCTCAATCGGCTGACGGGGTACGACAAGGCGATCCTGATGAATTCGGGGGCCGAGGCGGTGGAGACGGCGCTCAAAGCCGCGCGCAAGTGGGGGTACACCGTGAAAGGGATCCCCGACGGCGAGGCGCAGATCGTCGTCTGCGCCAACAACTTCCACGGGCGGACGCTGGCGGCGGTCAGCTTCTCGACCGAGCCGCAGTATCGCGACGGGTTTGGGCCGTTTCTGCCCGGGTTTTCGTCCGTCCCGTTCGGCGACGCGGAGGCGCTCGAGCGGGCGATCACGCCGTCGACGTGCGCCTTTCTGGTGGAACCGATTCAGGGAGAAGCCGGCGTCATCGTGCCGCCCGACGGTTACCTCGCGCGGGTAGCGGAGATCTGCCGCCGGCACCGCGTGCTGTTGCTGGCCGATGAGATCCAGTCGGGCCTCGGCCGCGCCGGGCGCATGTTTGCGTTCGAGCACGAGGGGGTGCGGCCTGATGCGGTGATCATCGGCAAAGCGCTGTCGGGCGGGTTCTATCCGGTGTCGGCCGTCCTCGCGCGCGAGGAGGTGCTCGGCGTGTTCGGTCCGGGGGATCACGGCAGCACGTTCGGCGGCAATCCGCTGGCGTGCGCCGTCGCGCGCGCGGCGCTGGACGTGATCGTGGACGAGCGCCTGGCGGAGCGGTCGTCGGAGCTCGGCGCCTACCTGCTGGAGCGTCTTCGTGCGCTGCGGAGTGACGCGATCCGGGAGGTCCGCGGGCGGGGGCTGTGGATCGGGATCGAGCTCGATGGGCCGGCGCGCCCCTACTGCGAGCGGCTGAAGGACGCCGGGGTCTTGTGCAAAGAGACGCATGGCACCGTGATCCGGCTGGCGCCGCCGCTCGTCATCACGCGGGAGGAGATCGACTGGGCGCTCGCCCGCCTGGCGTCCGTGCTGGCGTGAAAACGGGGACACTCAACTTTACGCTAACTGATGATCCTGGGTCGCGGCAAACGGCCAGGATCATCAGTTAGCGTAAAGTTGAGTGTCCCCTTTTCACGCCGCCACGAACAGGGTGAGCGCGAAACGCGCCTCGGGGTCGATCCACTGGCGGCCGGCGGAGAAACCGGCGCTCGCACCCATCCCGAGAACCCGCTCCGGCTCGTACTTGTACGAGCTCTCCGTCCAGATCGGCTCCCCGGCGTCGAGCGACACGGCCAGTTCCGCCGCCGGGATGCGCACCACCTGCCGCGCAAGGCTGACCAGGTGCATCTCGATCCGCTGGCCGGCGCGGTTCCAGACGGCCCGGTGCGCAAAGCCCTCCAGATCGAAATCCCCTCCGAGCTCCTGGTTGATCCGGACGAGAAGGTTCTTGTTGAACGCCGCGGTGACGCCCAGCGGATCGTCATAGGCGAGGATCAGATCGCGCTCGGGCTTCGTGAGGTCCGCCCCGAGCAGCAGGAAGTCCCCGGCGGCCAGCGTCGCGCGGATCCGCCGCAGGAACGCGCCGGCGGCCGGCGGATCGAAGTTGCCGATGTTCGAGCCGAGCAGCAGCACGAGCATTCGTCCGCCGCCGGTGCGGGCGGCCGTGGCCTTTCGCAGCCCGTCCTCGTACGTCGACTGATGGCCGACGACTGACAGGTGCAGCCGGGTGAGCCGCTGTTCGGTCTGTTCGAGCGCCTGCGACGAAATGTCGATCAGGTGCACATGCGCCGATGCGCCGCGCGCCTGGAGCGCCTCGGCGAGGAGGAGGAGCTTCTCGCCGCTGCCGCATCCCAGCTCCACGATGGTGCCGTCGGGGCTGCCGATGCCGGCCACGATCGCATCCCCGTGCCGGGCCAGCAGCCGGCTCTCCGATCGCGTGATGCGGTACCACGGCAGCCGGCAGATCGCGTCGAAGAGGCTCGAGCCGAGCGGATCGTAGAGATACTTCGACTGCAGCTGTTTCGGCGAGAGCACGAGATCGCGCCGGACATCGGCAGCGAACTGCGCGGCGAGCGTATCGAGGAGTCTCGGCGCCATCACAGAGCCGCCGCCGTCCGGAACTTGGCGTACACGTACGGATAGTTCGAGCGGAACCAGTTGCGGAAGCTGGGGCGGATCAGCTCTCTGGCCGTCCCCGAGGACGCGCCCTTCATGACGTAGTGCTGGCCGTCGAAAAACTCCGCCGAGTACTCCGGATACGAGACCATCGGCTCGAACCCGGGAAACGGCGCGAAGATCGTGGACGTCCATTCCCAGCCGTTGCCAACGAGATCGTGGACCCCCCAGGCGCTCGCGCCGGCAGGACGCGCGCCGGCGGGCACCGGATCCCAGAGGGCGAAGTCGAAGTGCCCGCGCGACCGGTCCGGCACGGCGGATCCCCACGGATGCCGGCGCTCGTCGCCAGCCGGCGTGCCGAACGCGGCGCGGTGGTACTCCGCTTCGCTGAGCAGGCGGCGTCCCCTGGCCGCGGCAAACGCCGCGGCGTCCGCCTGGCTGACGTAAACCGGCCAGGCCGGCGGCAGCGGAATGTTCTCGAACATCCCGCGCCAGAACCAGGCGCCGCCATCGCGAAGCCAGAAGGCAGGCGGCTCGACGTGCCCCGCCTCGACGAACGGCAGATAGTCGGCGTTGGTGACGCTGTGAACGTCGACGTCGAAAGCGGGCACCTCGACCTGATGCGCGTCGAACTCGTTGTCCCATCCGAACGTGGACGATGAGCGCCGTGCACCCAGCGTCGCGACTCCTGCCGGGATCCTCAGCGTGGCCCGCGGCGGGACGTCACCCTTGGCTTCGTACGGGAGGTACGCCGGGCGCCGCTTCTGGGCATGGGGAAGGCGATGCCACATGTAGAGCAGCGTTTCCTGGTGCATCGCCTCGTGTTCGAGCGCGGTGTAGAGCGCCTCGGCGCCGCGCATCGCGGGGCGCGATTCGTCGAAGGGGGCACGGAGAATGGCATCCGTGATCAGCGCATCGGCCGCGCCGCCGAACGCGAGCACCTCGTCGCGGGACGGCCAGCTGGTGTCGGCGCCGCTGCGCGGGGCGGCGGCGTCTTCGGTCTCGGGATCGATGCCGCGGGCGAAGAGCTGCTCGAGCCGTGCGTCCACGCCGCTCTGCCCGAGGCCCCGCTGGATCAGGGCGATGATGCTGAAGGCGGGCAAGTGCCCTTCGTAAAAGACGATCGGGTTGCGGAGGGGGATCGGCCGCGCGTAATAGGCCGCCGGATCGATGAGATCGAACAGCGCGCGGGAGCGCGAGCGGTTCCGGGCGTACCACGCCGCGGCCGCCGCCCGATCGACGGTCAGGGGTCCTGTGCTGGTGGCGCTCGACATCCCTTAAACCTACCCCAGCCACCCTGGGGTCAGATCTCGATTTTTCGGTTTTTCGGCCTCGGACCAGGTCGAAAAACCGAAAAATCGAGATCTGACCCCAAAATGCCCGTGTTACGCTAGAGCGTCCGGTCCGACGCGAAAGTGGCGGAACTGGCAGACGCGCCGGACTTAGGATCCGGTAGCCGTGAGGCTATGGGGGTTCGACTCCCCCCTTTCGCACCATTCGACTCGCCTTGGCATTCGAGGGCTCGCTCATGGCAGGCTGGGTCGGAGCCCGACAGATTCACAATACCCATCGATACCCGTCAGCATCCTCTCAGTCAGCATGAAGACCGAGTTCATCGACCTTTCCGACACCCACAAGAACCTTGTGGTCGAGATCGACAGCTCGGTCGTGGACGCTGAGATCGACAAGATCGCGCGCGATTACAGCAAGGCGGCCCGCATCCCCGGCTTCCGCCCCGGCAAGGTGCCGGCCAAGGTCGTGCGCCAGCGCTTCCGCGACCAGATCCTCCACGACGTCGTCCACGGTCTGATCCCGCGGGCGGTCGACGAGGCGCTTCGCGACAAGGGGATCGAGCCCGTCGACACGCCCGACATCAAGGACGTCGTCGTCGAAGAAGGACAGCCGCTCAAGTTCACGGCGACGTTCGAGACCGTCCCGCCGATCGATCCGGGCGATTACTCCACCCTCACGCTGAAGAGATCCGACAACACGGTCGAGGAGTCGGCCGTGGACGACGCGCTGAACGGGCTGCGCCAGCGCTCCGCGCGCTACGAGCCGGTCGAAGACCGCGCCGTCGAAATGGGGGATTCGGTCCAGCTCGATCTCGAGCGGACCGCCACCGGTCCCGACGGCGAGGCCCAGACCGACCGGCACGACGCCGTGACGGTGGACCTCGGTGCGCCCGCCAACCCCCCCGGGTTCGACGAGGCGCTGCTCGGGATGAGCGCGGGTGAGCGCAAGACTTTCGACGTAACCTATCCCGAGGATTATCCGATCACCGAGCTCGCGGGGACGACGGTGAAGTACGACGCGTCCATCAAGGCGATCCGCATGCGCGTCGTGCCGGAGCTGGACGACGAGTTCGCGAAGGACGTCGGCGACTTCGAGAGCCTCGAGGCGCTTCGCGAGCGTGTCCGCGCCGATCTCGAGCACCAGATGGCGCACGAGAATGACCGGGAGCAGCGGAGTGACCTCATCCGGCAACTGGCCGCCCGCGTGACGGTCGGGGTACCCGCCACTCTGCTGGACCGCGAGATCGACCGCCGCGTCGAAGACTTCGTCCGCCGCCTCATCGAGCAGCAGGTGGACCCGATGAAGACCAACATCAACTGGGAGGAGTTCCGCGAGAAGCAGCGCGAGGCCGCGGCCGAAGCGGTGAAGAGCGCGCTTTTGCTCGACGAGGTGTCGCGCCGTGAGAACATCACCGCCAGCGACGCCGAGGTGGACGAAGAGGTCGCGCGCTATGCCGAGCGCACCGGCCGGACCCCGGCCGCCGTCCGCGCCCGCCTCGAGAAGGAGGGGGGGCTGGGCCGGGTCTATGCCGGCATCCGCCGCGAGCGGACCATGGAGTTCCTGCTCTCAAGAGCCAGCCGCATCTGACCGATAAGAGGATTCAACCCGTTATGGCGACCGAACGCATGCAGCTCATACCGATGGTGGTCGAGCAGACCAACCGCGGCGAACGCGCGTACGATATCTTTTCGCGGCTGCTCAAGGACAGCATCATCTTCGTCGGCACGCCGATCGACGACAACGTGGCGAACCTGGTCATCGCCCAGATGCTCTTCCTGGAGGCGGAAGATCCGGACCGGGACATCCTCTTGTATATCAACAGCCCGGGCGGGGTCGTCACGGCCGGGATGGCCATTTACGATACGATGCAGTTCATCAAGCCCGACGTGCAGACCTACTGCATCGGCCAGGCGGCCTCGGTCGCGGCCGTGCTTCTGGCGGCCGGGGCCAAGGGAAAGCGCTTCTCGCTCCCGAATTCGCGTATCCTCATCCACCAGCCGTGGGTCCAGGGGCTGGGGGGGCAAACGACCGATATCGATATTCACGCCCGCGAACTGTTGCGGACGCGGGAACGGCTCAACCAGATCCTCGCCGACCATACCGGGCAGCCGCTCAAGCGTATCCAGGATGATACGGAGCGGGATTACATCATGGGCCCCGACCAGGGCAAGGAATACGGTATTATTGACGATGTCATCCGCAAACGCGCATAACTGCACTTCCCCAGTGACGCCCATAGCGCAGCCCCCCGGGGCCGCCCGATAATCCCATGGTCAAGAAGTCCGGCGACGGCGAGATCCTCCGCTGCTCGTTCTGCAACAAGGACCAGAACGATGTCCGCAAGCTCATCGCGGGCCCGACGGTCTTCATCTGCGACGAGTGCGTAGAGGTCTGCAACGACATCATCGCGGACGACAACAAGTTCGAGGCGCGCGGCGGCGCCCGGTCCTCGTCGCTCCCGGTCCCGCAGGACATCAAGAAGTTCCTCGACGAATATGTCATCGGCCAGGAACAGACCAAGCGCAAGCTGGCGGTGGCGGTCTACAACCACTACAAGCGCATCGAGATCCAGAAGCAGTCGCGCGGCCGCAACGAGATCGAGCTGACCAAGTCGAACATCATGCTCATCGGCCCGACCGGCACGGGCAAGACGCTGCTCGCGCAGACGCTGGCCAAGCTGCTGTCGGTGCCGTTCACGATCGTCGACGCGACCACGCTCACCGAGGCCGGTTACGTCGGCGAAGACGTCGAGAACATCATCCTCAAGCTGCTCCAGTCGGCCGGCGGCGACATCGAAAAGGCGCAGCAGGGGATCATCTACATCGACGAAGTCGACAAGATCTGCCGCAAGGACGAAAACCCGTCGATCACCCGCGATGTCTCCGGGGAAGGGGTGCAGCAGGCGCTCCTCAAGATCCTCGAGGGCACGGTGGCGAACGTGCCGCCGCAGGGCGGGCGGAAGCACCCGCATCAGGAGTTCTTCCAGATCGACACCACCAACATCCTGTTCATCTGCGGCGGCGCTTTCGTCGGTCTCGAGAAAATCATCGAGCGGCGGATCGGCAAGAAGACGCTCGGCTTCAAGGCCGACATCAAGTCGCTCTCGAAGCGGGAAGTCGGCACGACGCTGGAGATGGTCGAGCCGGAAGACCTGATCAAGTACGGCCTGATCCCGGAGTTCGTCGGCCGGCTGCCGGTGCTCGGCACGCTGCACGAGCTGGACCGCGCGGCGCTGGTGCAGATCCTGACCCAGCCCCGCAACGCGATCACCCGGCAGTACATGAAGCTGTTCGAGTACGAGAACGTGAAGCTGCGCTTCACCGACGATGCCCTCGAGGCGATCGCCGAGCAGGCGCTGGCGCGCAAGATCGGCGCGCGCGGCCTGCGGATGATCATCGAGGACCTGATGCTCGACCTGATGTACAACCTGCCGGGCCAAAAGAAGATCCGCGAGTGCGTCATCACCCGCGAGGTCGTCATGAGC
>DATFFM010000002.1:0-10297 GCA_035250005.1 Vicinamibacterales bacterium
CTCGACTTGACCTGGACTTCTTCGATGAAGTCGGCGATCACGTTCTTGCCCGACACGCCGGTCTTGAGGTCGGTCGTCTCGATGCCGTCGATGATGAAGCGGTTCTCACCGGCGCTGGCGCCGTCGATCGACAGTCCGCCCAGCTTCGATTCGTTGTTCGCGCCGGGCGCCTGGGTCACGAGGGTGGTGAAGTCGCGACCCTTCGGCAGCAGTTCGACCTGCTCGGCGCGGATATTGGTCTGCCGCGCGGTCTGCCGCACGTCGACGAGCGGCGATTCCGCCGTGACCTGCACCGACTCGGTCAACCCCTGCACCGCCATGCTGAAGTCGACCTTCTTCACCTGTCCGAGGTTGACCCGGACGGCGTCGTTCTTGCCGGGCGCAAAGCCCTGCAGCGTCGCGGTGACTACGTAATCTCCGGGCGCAAGCGACGGAAACCGATAGGTGCCGGTGTCGTCTGTCACCGCTGTCACAACTGCGCCATTGGTGGCGCGCGCCTCCACGGTCGCGCCCGGCAGCACTGCGCCGGACGAATCGCGGACGACGCCTTCGATGGCACCACGCTGTTCCTGGGCCGCGACCGGCCAGGCCATCAGCACGGCCGCCATCATGATGGCTAACGTACGTACACGCATTTCTGGTCTTCCTCCTGGATGAAAAAAAAACGTCAGGATCGCGACGGGTCTGAACTCGAGGGCGGCGAACCGCGGAAGGCCTACAGGTCCCGATCTGACGGCCACGGCCGAATGTGCAGTGGCGACAGGTCAAAAAGCACACGGTGTGCCGGGTTGTGTGATGGAAAAAGTCAGCGAAATGGGCGAATTTCCGGCGAACGAGCTCGTCTGTTGGCCTGATGCATACGACTTTTTGGATTCATTGGGCTGGATTGCGGGCCCAACTGCTCGGCTCGGTTCCGTACACCCCTTCACCCGACTTGGGCCCGGCTGCAGGCCGTTGAGTATGATTGTCAGGATATGCCGGTGCAGGATGTCGTGGTCGTGAGTGCCGCCCGCACGCCCATCGGCCGCTATGGCGGGGCCTTCCGAAACGTGCACCCCGCGGAGCTCGGCGCGGTGGCGGCTCGCGCTGCTCTCGAGCACGGGGGGGTGGCGGTGGACGATGTGGACGAAGTGCTCATGGGGCACGGCCGCCAGGCCGGTTCGGGTCCCAATCCGGCCCGTCAGGTCGGCCGCAGGGCCGGGCTGCCCGATACCGTTTCCGCCCAGACGATCAACAAAGCGTGCGCCTCGGGTATGCAGGCCGTTGCCACCGGCGCGCAGTCGATCATGCTGAACGAGTCCGCGGTCGTGCTCGCCGGCGGCATCGAGTCGATGAGCCGCATGCCGTACCTGATCGATTCCGAGCATGCGCGGTGGGGCCACAAGATGGGGAACTTCACGCTTGTCGACGCGATGTATCGCGACGGCTTCACCTGCTCGCTGAGTGGCCTGATCATGGGGGAAACGGTTGAACTGCTCGCTCGCGAGTACGGGGTGTCGCGCGAGGCGGCCGAGGAGTATGCAATCGAAACTCAGCGCCGCGCTGGCGCCGCGATCGCGTCCGGACGCTTTCGCGACGAGATCGCCCCCGTGGTGGTGACCGATGCGAAAGGTCGATCGACGGCGGTGGATGTGGACGAGCACCCGCGTCCCGACACGACTCTCGAATCGCTTCGCAGGCTTCCACCTGTATTCAAGACGGTCGACGGTCATCCCGGCTCCATCACCGCCGGCACATCGTCGGGGATCACCGACGGGGGCGCGGCCCTGGTGCTGATGAGCGCGGACCGCGCGCGCGAGCGAGGGCTGAGGCCGATGGCCAGAATCGTCGGCTGGGCCTCGGCTGGCGTGGACCCGCGCCGGATGGGCATCGGGCCGGTGCCGGCCGTCCGCAAGCTGTTTGCGCGCACGGGCCTGACGATGAAGGATTTCGATCTCGTGGAGTTGAACGAGGCGTTCGCCGCACAGGTGCTCGCGGTCCTCCTGGATGAGCCGATTGACGCCGATCGCCTGAACGTCAACGGCGGGGCCATCGCGCTCGGCCATCCCATCGGCGCGACCGGCGCGCGGATCATCGTCACGCTGCTGCACGAGATGACCAAGCGCGGCGCGCGCCGCGGCCTCGCGACGCTGTGCGTCAGCGGCGGTCTGGGGATGGCGATGGCGTTCGAGCAATGCTGAGTGCTGAAGTAAGGGTGCAATGCGGATCGCAGTGATTGCCGGAGACGGGATCGGCAGGGAAGTCACAGCGGAAGCGGTGAAGGTGCTGCATGCCGTCGAGCAGACGTTCGGCCGGACCTTCGACCTCGAGCACCTGCCCTGGAGCGCGGATCATTTTCTGGCAACCGGCGAGACGATGCCGGCGAATGGATACGATCTGTTGCGGGAGTTCGATGCCGTCCTGATCGGTGCGCTCGGCGATCCCCGCGTGCCTGACAACCGCCACGCGCGCGACATCCTGCTCGGGACGCGCTTCGAGCTCGATCTGTACGTGAACTACCGCCCCGTGCGGCTGCTCGACGAGCGGCTCTGCCCGCTCAAAGGGCGCCGCCCGCAGGACGTGAGCTTCGCCGTGTTTCGCGAGAACACCGAAGGCGTGTACGTCGGCATCGGCGGGCGTTTCAAGCCGAACACCGTCGACGAGGTGGCGATTCAGGAAGAGATCAACACCTACAAGGGTGTGCACCGGATCGTGAAGCACGCGTTCGAACACGCGAAGGCCCGCGGCCTCACGAAGGTGTGCATGGCCGACAAGAGCAACGCGATGACGCAGGGGCACGCCCTGTGGCAGCGCGTGTTCAAGGAGCTCGCGCCGCAGTACCCCGGCATCACGGCGACGCACTACTACATCGACGCGCTGGCGATGTACATGGTGCTCGACCCCGGGCAGTTCGAGGTGATCGTCACCAACAACCTGTTCGGCGACATCATCACCGACCTGGGCGCGACGTTCCAGGGCGGCCTGGGGATGGCGGCCTCGGGCAACATTCATCCGGGCAGGACGTCGATGTTCGAGCCCGTCCACGGTTCCGCCCCGAAGTTCGCCGGAAGGAATATCGCGAACCCGATCGGCGCGATCGCGTCCCTGGCCCTGCTGCTCGAGACGCTGGGGGCAAAGGATGAAGCTGCCGCCATCGACGCCGCCGTGCTCCGGGCGGTGAAGGAGAATCAGGTGACGACCGACGTCGGGGGCAAGCTTGGAACGCGCGAGGCCGGTGATTACATCGCTCGCGCAGTGAGGACTGATGGGTAAGGAAATCTACATACTGGGCGGTGCCCGGACGCCGATGGCGGAATACGCCGGCAAGTTGAAAGACGTCTCGGCGCTCGAGCTCGGCGCGATCGCTGCGCGGACGGCGCTCGAACGGACCGGCGTGAAGCCGGAGGCCATCGACCACGTCATCTTCGGCAACGTGCTGCAGACCAGCTCCGACGCCGTCTACGGCGCCAGGCACGTCGGGCTGAAGGCCGGCCTGCCGGTCGAGGTCCCCGCGCTCACCGTCAACCGCCTGTGCGGATCGGGGATCCAGGCGGCAGTCAGCGGCGCCCAGTTGATTCTTCTCGGCGAGGCGGACGTGGTGCTGACCGGCGGCATGGAGAGCATGAGCCAGGCGCCGCACGTCATTCGCGGGCTCCGCAGCGGGCTGCGCCTCGGCCAGGGGCAGCTCGAAGACACGCTCTGGTCGGCGCTGCTCGACACCCATTGCGGCTGCACCATGGCCGGGACGGCGGAGAACTGCGCCGCGAAGTACGGTATCAGCCGCGAGGCCCAGGACGCCTACGCCATCCGCAGCCAGCAGCTCGCCGACAAGGCGTGGCGAGAGGGACGGCTGAAGGAAGAAGTCGTGCCGGTGGAGCTGAAATCGCGCAAGGGGGTCGAGCTGTTCGCGCATGATGACCACATGCGTCCCGAGACGACCATGGAAGGGCTCGCGAAGCTGCCGGCGGCCTTCAGCAAGAACGGCTGCGTGACCGCCGGCAACGCGTCCGGCATCGTGGACGGCGGAGCCGCGCTGGTGCTCGCGTCCGAACGTGGCACAAAAACGCACGGGCTCACGCCGCTCGCACGCCTGACCCATTGGGCCTACGTCGGAGTCGAGCCGACGCTGATGGGGATGGGGCCCGCTCCGGCGACGCGGATGGTGCTCGAGAAGGCGAAGCTGTCGCTCGGAGAGATCGACCTGATCGAAGTGAACGAGGCGTTTGCGGCGCAGTATCTCGCGGTGGAGAAGGAGCTCGGCCTGGATCGCGACCGGGTCAACGTCAACGGCGGCGCCATCGCGCTCGGACATCCGCTCGGCATGACCGGGACGCGCCTCCTGCTATCGCTGACGCTGGAGCTGCGCCGCCGCGGTCTCAGGCGCGGCCTGGCCACGGCCTGCATCGGCGGCGGCCAGGGTATCGCCGCCATCATCGAAAGTGTCTAGTGAACGGGAGCATCAGGAGATCAGGAGAATTCCTGAATTGGCTCCTGATCTCTAAAGTCAGGGAACCGGTATGCAAATCCAGACGGTTGGGGTACTCGGCTGCGGCCTCATGGGCTCGGGGATCGCGCAGGTGTGCGCAGCCTCAGGCTACAGGACGATCGTGCGCGAGGTCGAACAGGGTTTTCTCGACAAGGGCATCGGCCGGATCGAGAAGTTCCTGAACGACGGCGTCGGCAAGGGGAAGGTCACGGCCGAGGCGAAGGACAAGACGCTCGCGAACCTCTCGGGGACGACGAAGTTCGACGATCTGAAAGCCTGCGACATCGTCATCGAAGCGATCATCGAAAACGTCGAGGAGAAGGCGAAAACCTTCGCCGCCCTCGACGCCGTGGTCGGCGAGGGCACGATCTACTGCTCGAACACGTCGTCGTTGTGCATTACCGAGCTGGCCGCCAGGACGAAACGCCCCGACCGGTTCGCGGGACTGCACTTTTTCAACCCCGTCCCGCTGATGAAGCTCGTCGAAGTGATTCGGGGGTTGACCACGAGCGACCAGACCTACCAGACGGTATTCGCGTTCGCGCAGTCGCTGGGCAAAGAGCCCATCACCGCCCCCGACAAGCCCGGCTTCATCGTCAATCGCCTGCTGGTGCCGTACCTGCTCGACGCGATCCGTTCGTTCGACCAGGGTCTCGGGACGGTCGAAGACATCGACAAGGGGATGAAGCTCGGCACCGGCTACCCGATGGGACCGTTCACGCTGCTCGATTACGTCGGCCTGGATACGACCTACTACATCGCGAACATCATGTTCGAAGAGTACCGCGAGCCCGCGTACGCGCCGCCGCCGCTGCTCAAGCGGATGGTGCTGGCGGGCAGGCTGGGGAAGAAGTCGGGACAGGGCTTCTACAAGTACTGACGCTGGCAATGCTGCGTCACCGCTTCTGCCGCAGCGTCGCCAGGAGGCGCTGTGCCTTCTGCCTGAACTCGCGGTCCTCGGGTAGCCACTCCGGGTCCGAGGGGAGCTCGATGACCCGCTGCAGTTCGGTCATGGCTTCGGCGCGGCGATCCATGTCGAGCAGGGTCTCGGCGAGAAAGAACCGCGACGCGGTGCTGTTCGGGTTGTAGCCGAGAGACCGGCGCAGATGCTCCTCGGACTTCTTGCGGCTCCCTCCGAACAGTCCTGGCACCTTGAAGTACCAGCGGCCCAGCGCGCGGTCGGCGGATCCCTGCTGAAAGGCGGGATCGAGCTTCAGCACGATCAGCAGCTCGTCACGGATCTCTCCGCGATACTTCAGCCCCTGCCGCAGCCCGAAGGATTCGGCGAGCGCGCCCATGTTGGCGGCGATCCAGAAGTGCCCTTCGGGGCTGTTCGGCTGCGCGGCTGCGGCGGCCCGTCCCGCCGCGATGCCCGCTTCCAGCAGGGCCTTCCGTTCGCGCTGCGGTGCATGCCCGCCGAGCCAGTAGTTGGCGCGCGCGAGCTTCCACGCCGCCTCGAAGTCCCGGGGATCGGCTTGAACGCGCCGCGCCCAGATCTCGGTCGCTCGCCTGGCGCTCGCGAGGTCCTCGCGCTGCCGGTACAGCGCGTCGGGATCCGCCGCCTGGGCGCCGGCAGCGGAATGCGCGAAAGCCGCAAGATACAATAAGAAAATGCAGGAGATCATCCGTCAATTGCTCGCGGGCCTCGGCGAGGACCCGTCACGCGAGGGGCTGCTCAACACGCCGAAGCGCATCGAGGAGTCGCTCCGGTTTCTCACGAGCGGCTACCACGCGGACGTGGACCAGGTGCTGAACAACGCACTGTTCACCGTGAATTATAACGAGATGGTGATCGTGAAGGACATCGACTTCTACAGCCTGTGCGAGCATCACCTGCTGCCGTTCTTCGGCAAGTGCCACGTGGCCTACATCCCCAACGGACGCGTCATCGGCCTCAGCAAGATCCCGCGGATCGTGGACATCTTCGCCCGGCGCCTGCAGGTGCAGGAGCGGCTCACCAATCAGATCGCCGAGACGATCAATGCCAAGATCAGCCCGCTCGGCGTCGCCGTCGTCACCGAGGCCGCGCACCTGTGCATGTCGATGCGCGGCGTCGAAAAGCAGAACTCCGTGGCGGTGGCCAGCGCGATGCTCGGGGGTTTTCGGACCGACGCCCGCACGCGCTCCGAGTTCCTGGAACTGATCAAAACCCGTCATGCGTGAGCCGGACGGCCTGGAGCATGCACTCGTGCAGCCGGGTCACTCCTTCGGTCAGCGATGCCGGCCCCGGCTGCAGGATATAGGTCGAGCGGATCTCGTAGATGTGTCCGTTGCGAACGGCGCTCACGTTCTCCCAGCCGGGGCGGCCGGCGATCGTGCTCTTCTTGACGCTCTTGCCGCACCACGACGCGACGATCACTTCCGGATCCAGTGCCGCAACGCGATCCGGTGAAACGATCCGCTCCTTCGCCAGCCGGCCGGTGCGAAGCTCCGGCAACAGGCACTCCCCGCCGGCGATCTCGACGAGCTCGTCGACCCAGCAGATTCCCGAGATCAACGGGTCATCCCACTCCTCGAAGAACACGCGCGGGCGGCGGGGCAACGCCGCGGCGCGCGCGCGGACGTCGTTCAGCCCGGCTTCGAGTCTGGACGCCAGGGCGTCGGCCTTCTCCCCGGCCCCGACCAGCCCGCCGATCATCCGGATCGTCTGCAGAATCTCGGCGACACTGCGCTGATTGAAGGTGACGACCGGATAGCCGCGTCGGATCAGTTCCGCGGCGATATCCGCCTGCAGGTCGGAGAAGGCGAGGACGAGGTCCGGCTTCAGCGCCTCGATCCTGTCGAAGCGCGCATTGATGAACGCGGAGACCTTCGGCTTCGCGCGCGCCTCCGGCGGCCTCACGGTGTAGCCGGAGATCCCGACGATGCGGTCGCCTTCGCCGAGGAGGTACAGGGTCTCTGTCGTCTCCTCGGTCAAACAGACGATGCGGGTCGGGTAGCGCATACCGCGATTGTAGATTCCGCACCCCGCACCCCGCACCCCGGACCCCCGGACCCCGGACCCCGGACCCCCGGACCCGGGTTGCTATACTGCGGTCAAATGCGAACGTTTGTGCTCATTGCCGCGTGCGTGCTGATGGTCCCGCCTTCGGGTGCCGAAGCGCAGCGGCGGCGGACTCCGCCACCCGCCCCGTTGCAGACCGAGCCGGCGCAGGTGCAGTGCCGCGAGACGCTCGGCACCGGTGTGCGCACGAAGCTGTCGTACTGCTTCGTGCTGGCCGGCAGCGATCCGGCCGAAGGGGTTCGCGTGACGATCCCGAAGCATGCAGGTCCCGCGACCCTGCTCTTCGATTTGCACAACCGCCACACCTACTCCGAAGAAGACGTCAAGGCCGGGCGCGGCTACGCGAGCTACACCGCGGGCATCGGGGTGCTGACGATGAAGGGCGAGCTGCTGGGGCGGGGCGCCGTCACGAGCGAGTTTCGCAGCGCGAAAGATCTGTACGAACGGATCGGCGGCGGTGCCGGGCCCGGCGGTGTCAAGGCCGTCGCGCCGATCGGCAGCGAGACCGTGATGACGATCATCCCCGCCGGTGTCACCGAAGTGAGCCTGCTGGGGGAAGTGCTGAGCGCGCTGACCTCCATCGGCCGCGAAACCGCCGCACCCGGCCGGCCGGTTGCGATCGTGTCGAACGTCAGAGTGGAATACAGGCGGGGCAAGTAAAAAGGCAAAAGGGAGAAGCGTTTTGCCTTTCCCTTTTGCCTTTTCCCTTCCTTAATGTTTCCCCGCGCTCCAGTCGTGCCTCGCCACGATCATCTTCATCTCCAGCAGTTCGATCAGTGAGCGGCAGCGCGCGAGCAGGCCGTCGCGCTCGAGGAGCGCCTGTTTCTCGAGTGGTTCCAGTTCCATGTATTGCGCCAGCGTGTTCACCAGGTCTTCGTCGTTCATGGCCGGCGGCAGCTGGGTATCGGCGCCACGCCCCTGCGGTTGCGGCACGAGCAGCCGCTCCAGCCGTCGGCGCGCCGCGCTGACCTCCGCGCGCTCGCCGTCGGCGAGGGGCTCGTGCAGGCTTTCGACGCGTGCGACCCGGTAGGCGCGGTTTTCGTCCTCGCCGGTGATCCGGAATTTCTCCAGCCCTCGCAGCACGATGTTGTAGCGGCCGTCGGGCATCTGGTCGTGATGCGTAATGACTCCGGCGCAGCCGATCGGATACACGGGCGGCCGCCCGTCGTAGTCGGCCTCCCATCCCGGCCGAAGCAGCACCATCCCGATCAGCCGATCCCCGTCGAGCGCCTCGGCCACCATCTCCCTGTACCGCGGCTCGAAGATGTGCAGCGGCAGGAACACCTGCGGGAACAGCACGACGTTCGGCAGGGGGAAGATCGGGATGGTCGGAGGCAGCATCAATGGATCATCCGCGACTTGTTCTCCATGTAGTCCATCAGCACGTAGCGGCCGAGCGTGCGGGGCGTCGTGAAGTACGCCTTGCCGTGGCAGATCTGTGCGACGCGCCGGACGAAGGCGATGAGATCGTGGTCGCGCGCCAGCATGAACGTGTTGATCATGATGCCGGCCCGGCGGCAGGCGGCGACTTCGGCGAACGTCTCGGAGACGATGAAGGGGTCGAGGCCGAAGGCGTTGCGGTAGATCTGGCCGTCGGGGCGGGTGAGCGCGGACGGCTTGCCGTCGGTGATCATGACGATCTGGCGCATGTCTTTCTGCTGCCGATCGAGGAGGCGCCGCGCGAGCCTGAGCCCCTCGCGCGTGTTGGTGTAGTAGGGCCCCACCCGCACCCGCGCCAGCTGCGACAGAGGGATCTCTTCGGCCGAGTCGTGGAACAGGACGCACTTGAGCGCGTCGCCCGGGTACTGCAGGCGCACCAGGTTCGCAAGCGCCAGTGCGACGCGCTTGGCCGGAGTGAAGCGGTCCTCGCCGTAGAGGATCATGCTGTGACTGCAGTCGAGCATCAGAACCGTCGCGCACGAGCTCTGGTACTCCCCCTGCGCAACCATGAGGTCCTGGTAGTCGACGTCGATCCCGGAAACGGCGGATACGGGGACGCGTGTCCCCGCTTCCTGGCGCCGGACCGCATTCAGGATGGTTGCGGCCGCATCCAGGTTCATCGTGTCGCCGAACTCGTACGGCTTCGGGGCGCCGCTCGCCTCGATCCCGGTGGCCATCTCGCGCGTATCGTGCCGCCCGAGGCTGCTCTTGCCCATCGATCCCATGAGGTCCCGCAGCGCCCGGTAACCCAGAAAGTCCAGGCTCTTGTCGGTGATCTCGAATCGGGGGTTCCCGGCCGCGTCCCCCCGGCCAGGGCTCTGGCGCCGGTCCTGTTCGGGCGACAGGTCCGGTGACGGCGTGATGTATCCCTGCTGCTGGAGCTTCTGGACGATGCGCTCGACGAGCTCGTCGATGCGCTCCTCCGCATCTTCTGCGTTCTGCCAGTCCTTGCCGAGCAGCCGCTCGAGCATCTCGTCCGACAGCGCGCCGCTCAGCAGCGCCTCGAGGATCGCCTCGTGCAGGGCCTGCATCGAATGCCCGTCGTCGTCGCCGGGCATGCCGTAGGGATCCTCGAATCCGCTGCCCAGCAGCATGTTGGACAGGCGCGACAGCAGGTCCTCGAGGTCCACGTCGTCGAGGTCTTCGGGCCGGTACTTCGTGTAGCGGTACTTCATGCCTAGTTGTAGTACTTCTTCTTCGTGCCGGTCATCGGCAGCTCGCGTTCGAGCAGCGCGTCCGTCTGGGCGGCGCGCGGCGCGCGGCGCGGCGGCTCGACCCCCTGGTACTGGCGGTCGTCGGAGCGGCTGATCCGCTTGTGGGCGTACAGACCCTCGAGCACGAAATCGACCGCGGCTGCGACGACGGACACCGGGGCATCGGGGGCAATG
>DATFFM010000003.1:0-7673 GCA_035250005.1 Vicinamibacterales bacterium
CGCCCGCCGCGTCCGCCGCGGCCGGCCTCGGCCGGTGGCGCAGTCGGATCCATCCGCCGGCGAAGCTCCTCGTCATCGCGGCGAAGCGGATCCGGCTTTTCGGTGACCGCCACCCGCTGATGCGCGCCGACGAGCACGATCTGCCCCTTGATCTTCGGCGTGATTTCCGCGATCCAGGCGTCGAGCTCCGGCTGGGTCGGAAGCCTGGGAGGAACGATGTGAACCGCTTCGGCGACGACGGTGCCCTTCGTCGAGGGCGTCCAGGCGAGCACTTCGCCCACCAGGCTGTCTTTCACCGGCGAGATGATATGGGCGGAGAAGCGTTCGTTGAGCCAGCCCTGCCGGGGGGTGCCGTCGGCGTTGACGAAGTCCCACGGCTCGAGCTTGCCGTTCTTGAAGCCCCACTCGGTCATCTGTTTGACCGTCCACTCGGCCGCGGCCTTGAAGTTGGGCGACCCGGTCAGGCGCGGGCCGTGCACATCCGTCAGGTAGTGCATCGTCCGCATGATCTGCGAGTTCCTGTCCGCTTCGGCGCGGATCTTCGCGTTGATCTCCGGATCGATTTTTTCGGAGGTCAGAACGGGCGCCGCGGCGGCGGCGAGCCCCGCCAGCACGGCGATCAGCGTATTTTTCATGGTGGCGGAATAATAGCAGACGCGGGATGCGGGACGGCGGAATGCGGAATACCTTCACATACACTGACGAAGTGCTCGAGGAGCTCGCAGTCCATGGGCTCAGGCCCCGGGCCGATACGCCTCCCCGGCAGCTTCGTGACGCCATGCGGGACCTGTACAAACACGAGATCAAGGTTCTGAAGGGGCGGCTGCTGGCCAGGGAGTTTCCGAAGCATGAGTACGCGGGCCGCGTCATCGAGCTGAGGCGGCGTTATCCGCTGCTGTCGGTGCCGATGGAACTGTGGACTCGACCTGAACGCTGAATGCGATCGGTATCGAAAGCCCGGAGAATTGACTGATGCAGGACTTCGAAAAGCTCGGCCTCTTCTACCTCGGGAGCGAGTTCGATCTCGCGGCCGGCAAGACGACCCATACCCCGGTTCTCTACGATTCCCGCGACCTCGTGACCCACGCCGTCTGCGTCGGCATGACGGGGAGCGGGAAGACGGGGCTGTGCATCGGCCTCCTCGAAGAGGCCTTGATCGACGGCGTGCCGGTCATCGCGATCGATCCGAAGGGGGACCTGGGCAATCTGCTGTTGACCTTCCCCGGCCTTTCGGCCGCGGAGTTCCGTCCCTGGATCGACGAAGACGAGGCGCGCCGGGCCGGCAAGACCGCGGACGCGTTTGCCGCCGAGCAGGCCGAGGCCTGGGCGAAGGGGCTGGCCGACTGGGGGCAGGACGGCGGCCGCGTCGGACGCCTCCGCGCCGCGGCCGACTTCGCGATCTACACGCCGGGCAGCCGCGCCGGGCTGCCGGTCTCGGTACTCAGCTCCTTCACCGCGCCTCCCGCCAGCGTGCGGGCCGACGCGGAGCTCCTCGCGGACCGCGCGAGCAATACCGCGACGAGCCTCCTGTCGCTGGCCGGCACTGACGCCGCGCCGCGGAGCCGGGAACACACGCTGGTGGCTACGCTCTTTACGAAAGCGTGGGACGCGGCGAAAGACCTCGACCTGCCGTCCTTGATTCGGCAGGTCCAGAAGCCCCCCTTCCAGAAGGTCGGCATCCTGGACATCGAGTCGTTCTTTCCGCAGAAGGAGCGCTTCGAGCTCGCGTTGAAGTTGAACGGCATTCTCGCGGCGCCCGGCTTCGAGCAGTGGTTCGAAGGAGCGCCGCTCGACCCGGCGTCGCTGCTGCGCACCAATGAGGGCAAGCCGCGCGTGTCGATCTTCTCGATCGCGCATCTCGGCGACAGCGAGCGGATGTTCTTCGTCTCCCTGCTGCTCAACCAGGTGCTCGGCTGGATGCGCACTCAGAGCGGCACGTCGAGCCTGCGCGCGATCCTCTACATGGACGAGATCGCGGGTTATTTTCCGCCCGTCGCCAACCCGCCGTCCAAGCCGCCGCTGCTGACGATGCTGAAGCAGGCGCGGGCGTTCGGCGTCGGCATCGTCCTCGCCACGCAGAACCCGGTCGATCTCGACTACAAGGGGCTGGCGAACACCGGCACGTGGTTCCTCGGCAGGCTTCAGACCGAGCGCGACAAGGCCCGCGTGCTCGACGGTCTGGAAGGCGTGGCCGCCGGGTCGCTTGACCGGGCCGAAGCGGACCGCATCCTGTCGGGCCTCGACAAGCGGGTCTTTCTGCTGCACAACGTCCATGAGTCGAAACCGGTGGTGTTTCAGACGCGCTGGGCGCTGTCGTATCTGCGCGGCCCGCTGTCGAAGACCCATATCAGGGCGTTGATGGAGACAGAACGGGCCCGGGTCCTGCCCAAGGCGGCGCCACCGCAGGAGGAGCAGCGGGCCCCGACCGGTGCCGGCGGCGCACGGCCGGTGCTGCCGCCAGGCATCGACCAGTATTTCCTCCCCGACGCCGCGGCCGGCCGCAGCAACGTGGCGGCACCGACCTACACGCCGGTGGTGCTCGGGGCCGCGCGGGTGAGCTTCAGCGACGGAAAAGCCGGCATCGATACCTCGCGAGACGTGCTCTTCGCGGTGCCGGTGACCGATGATGCGGTCCCGGTGGACTGGCAGCAGGCGGTCGAAGTACCGGCTGCCGCGGCCGACCTGCGCCGCGAGCCCGAGTCACCCGAAGCCACCTACCGCGAAGTGCCGGCCGCCGCGCAGCAGCCCCGCAACTACGCGGCATGGCAGAAGTCGTTCAGCCAGTGGCTCTCGCAGACACAGCGCGTGGAGGTGCTGCGGCATTCCCCGACGAAGCTCACCTCGAACGCGGGAGAAGTGGAGCGCGATTTTCGAGCCCGCGTCCAGGATGCGCTGCGCGAAGCGCGTGACGCCGAGGTCGAAGCCGTCCGCAGCCGGTTCGCGGCAAAGCGGGAAACTCTGGTCGAACGCCTGCGCAAGGCCGAGGCGGCCGCCGGCCGGGAGGCACAGCAGGCATCGCAGCAGAAGACCCAGACGATGCTCTCGATGGGCGCCGCGGCGCTGGGGGCATTGTTCGGCCGCAAGGCGATCAGCGCCGGCACGCTGGGGCGCGCCACGACGGCCGCGAGGGGGGTCGGCCGCAGCATGAAGGAAGCCGACGACGTGAAGCGCGCCGCGGAAAACGTCGCCGCCGCACGCGAAAAACTGGCGGCGTTCGACCAGACCGTCCTCGATGACACGCAGGCGATCATCGCCAGACATGACAGCGGCACCGAGCTGGAGCGGGTGCAGCTCGCGCCAAAGCGCGGACAGGTAAATGTGCAGTTTGTCGCTCTCGGGTGGGAGCCACGGTGACTTCAACGCCAAGCTCCAAACGCCAGACTCCAAACGACAAAGGAACACGGTGCGGGAGAACGGTCCTTTTCGCGTTTGCAGTTTGAAGTTTGCAGTTTGGAGCGTCGCGTTCGCGCTGCTGCTGGCGCCAGGCTGCCGGCGCGAGCTGCCGCCGGGCGTTGTACGGGCAGCAGGTGTCACGGTCACCGAGGCGCAGCCCCCGGCCGGTGCGCTCGCGCTGCCGAACAGGCGAGGATCGGTGAAGTTCGCGGTGATCGGCGACTCGGGCCGCGGGGATACGGCGCAGCGCGAGGTCGCGCAACAGATGGTGACGTGGCGGGAGCGGTTCCGCTTCGACCTCGTGCTGATGCTCGGCGACAACATCTACGACAGCCACACACCGGCCGACTACGTCGCAAAGTTCGAGGGGCCGTATGCGCCGCTGCTCGACGATGACGTGACGTTTCGGGCCGCGATCGGCAACCACGACGATCCCGCGCAGATCAACTACGAGAAGTTCAACATGGGCGGGCAGCGGTACTATTCGTTCCGCCGATCCGAGATCAGCATCGAAGGCGGCGTCGCAGGCGCGGGTGTCCGCTTCTACGCGCTCGACAGCCGGACGCTCGACCCCGAGCAGCTCGCCTGGCTGCGCCAGGGGCTGAACGACTCGGGCAGCCGGTGGAAGATCGTGTTCTTCCACCACCCGATCTACACCTCTGGCCGCTACGGCGCCGGCGCCCGAACGCTGCGCCGGGCGCTGGAACCGGTCCTCGTCGACGGTGACGCCGACGTGGTGCTCGCCGGGCACGAGCACTTCTACGAACGCACCGTGCCGCAGCGCGGGATCCTCTATTTCATTTCCGGCGCCGCCGGATCCCTGCGCCCCGGCGACATCCGCCGGACCGACCTCACGGCGCGCGGTTTCGACACCGACTACAGCTTCATGCTCATGGAGGCGTCGGGTGACGAGCTGTACTTTCAGGCGATTTCGCGGGCGGGGCGGACGATCGACGCCGGAGTGGTCACGAAGGGCAGGGACCCCCGTCCCTGATCTGCCTGACTTTGTCCTTGAAGACCCGGACCCACGCATCGGCGCGGCGCGCCTCCGCACTGAACTGGTCGTGCCAGGTTACGCGCGAGCCGTCGAACAGATCGGCGAGCTGGCGATCGGACAACTGTTCGAGCAGGCCAAGCAGAAACCGCCGGCCGGCGTCCGAGATCCGGCCCTCAGGAAACGTTCCGCCGCCCCAGGGCAGATGCTCCATCGAGACCGTGCAAGTCGCGCCATCCTTCCAGATCCGCCCCTGCCGCCAGTTGTGCAGGTCGATCTTCGTCGGGCCGAACGTGGCGCCGAGGTCCTGCAGGATCGCGAGCGGCTGCGTGCACCCGCCGTCGGCCTGCTCCCCCCCGGGGCGGCAGATCAGCCGCTGGTTCGTCGACTTGTTGTCCCAGTGAGCGAGGAAGACGGCCATCAACCTCAAGCCGTCCACCTCCGCGCGCGTGGCGCCACCGCGCGCGGGATCGATGCGATCGAGCTCGTACCACGCCCACCCCTGGTCCTCGACCGCTTCGATGACGCGCCCCTCGAGCTTCCGTTCGATCACCGCCACGTCGAAATCCACCACCGCGTCGTAGTCGATGCCGCCGGGGAAGCACGCCGACCGGCGCCCGACGCGGTCGTAGCACCGCAGGGACTGGAAGGGGAAGCTCGGGCATCCCGCGCAGCGTACGCGCCGGACGACCGACATCCGGTCGGCGCCGAAGCCAAGGGCACTGAGCAGCCTGGAGGCCGCAACCTCCGCGTGCAGTTCGGGGTTCGAGCCGTACTTGACCTTTACCTCCCCGACCGTCGGGATCTCGCAATAGAACTTCGGCGTGGTGCCGCCGGCCGTTCGCAGCTTGAATTGGCACCAGACCTCATCGTTCTCGCCGAATGGGCCGGCTCCAGGCGGATTGACGCGCAGGTTGACCTCGGAGATGGGCACTGCCGGCGGCTGCCAGACCTTCGCCGACGTCAGGGCGTCTTCACGCAGACGCAGCGCGCGATCCGGGTCGGCGGCGGTCCGCTCCGTCGCGCCGGCCTTTGCCTCCACGGCGGTCGCCGCGGTCTGGTCGGGGCGGCATGCTGCCGACATGACGGCGGTAACCATTACCACCCACAACGCCGCCGACTTACGGCCGGGCTGAGTCATGCGCCTCACGCTGAGCTCTCTTGCAAGAGCCTTGCGCAACCTGAAGCACAGGGCAGTCGGGGTTTGCCGATGCGGGTTTTGCCTATGTAAGGAACGAGGGCGACCAGCGTGGCGCAGCCGGGCAGGGCGATCTCATCGCACGGTGGCGCGCGCGATTTCGGCTATCGCGGGCAGACCCGCTGTTCTGACCGGCCGTCCGTTGACGGATTCGTATTCGTACTTCACGTTCAGGCGCGACCGTCCGGCCAGTTTGACCTTGGCGATCGACTCGGTCGCGATCGGCACCCGCACGCCGTCCACGCGGGCATAGTGCCGCGTCACGTGCACCCGGCTGGTCCAGAAGGACGGGTTCTTCGCGAGCAGGCCTTCGACCCGGAGCAGCTCTCCCTCGGAGCTCAGGACCATGCGGCCGTCGATCAGCATCACGTCTTTCCGCTTCGGTGTGATCAGCACGTACCGAACGCCAGGACCGGACGTTTCCGCACCAAACTCGTAATTCTCGGGGGTGAGCTCGCCGCGCCCAAAGTCCCCCTTCGCGATCATCTCCTGCTCGCGTTTGAGCAGGGCGCGGAGTACCTTGTTGCGGACCGTGTCGGACCCGCGCTCGGCGACGATCTGGTACCGGAACCCGCCGGCGTCGAACTCCGTCCACGCATCCATCCATCCTTCGTGGTCAAAACGCTCGCTCAGGGCGTGCATTCGGCGCAGTGCACGGTATTGATGCAGGGCCGGTTCATCGATGATGGGCGGGGGAGCGGCTGGGCTGTGTGCCGGCAATGACCTGGCGTGGGGGGCGCTTCCGGCGGCAACGGCCAGTGTGAACGCAGCTACCCACAAGCGCCGGCCGGTTCTTTGCCGAAGTGCAGGTGGTCGCATATGACGGCTCCGGCCGGATCGATCGCAAGATCCGTGCTCAGCCACCTGGACAATTCATGAAGGAGAAGAAGATGCCGCTTCTGCGATCGCGAAACGACAAAGTCATTGCCGGGGTCTGCGGCGGTCTGGCGAAGAGCCTCGGGTGGAGCTCGACGGCCGTTCGGGTGCTCTACGTCCTGATATCGATCCTCTCGGCCGCCTTCCCCGGGATCCTCGTCTACATCATTCTGTGGATCGTGATGCCGCAGGAGCCGTGAGCCTTTTTCGACGCATTTGCCAGGCCAGCGCCGCAGCCGCCGCCGCGACCGCCGCATACTCGACCGCCAGCACCCCGGTCGGCACGATCCACCGGCCGCCGTTCCGCGCAATTTCCCACACGACGTACGTCAACAACACGCTGCACGACCAAACGACCAGCGGCAGCGTCGAGCGGACGAGCAGGAAGGGGGTGAAGTACAGGAGGTACCACGGGTAGATGACCGGCGCGCACGCGATCGCCGCCGCCATCGGCCAGGCCCACCCCGCGGGGTTGTCGGCGTGGAGTCTCCAGCGGCACCAGACCGCAGTCAGCAGGCCGAGCGCCACCGCAATGCGCGCGGCGGTCTCGGGCGACGCGAGCGCCGCGAAGAACCTGAACACGGGTCCGTTGAACCGGATATGCCGCACGACGTTCTGCACGCCGAACAGCACGTCGGTGCCGGACGCGAACGGGAGGTAGAGCAACACCAGGAGCGCGGCGCCGGTGAAGGCATCGCGGATGCTGATGCGCCGCCAGAGCAGCGGCGCCAGAACGATCGGCAGCAGCTTGGTCGCCACCGCCAGCACGAAGGCAACCGTGCCGAGCGCCGTGCGCCGCCTCGAGAGCCAGAAGGCCGCGGCGGTGATCCACAACGCGCCGAGCGCGTCGATGTGGCCGCTGTGGGCGACGTCGAGCACCACCAGCGGATTCCAGGCGTAGGCCAGGGTCAGCCATTCGCTCCGCCCGGTCCCGATCAGCCATCGCCACAACACGAGGATGGTCAGGAGGTCGCAGGCGACCAGCGCAATCTTCATCGCCCGCGCCGAGTCGTGCATGGTGACGACGAACCTGAAGAACAGCTGCGCGGCCGGCGGATACGGGGTGCGCGCCCGCGCGCTCGGCATGTCGCGCGTCTCGTCGGTGTGCGTAAACGCCAGCGCCGGATCGCCTGGGGTCACGGCGTAGGGATTGATCCCGAGCTTCTGCACCCGGCCGTCCCACAGGTACCGGACCATGTCGTTGTCGTTGTT
>DATFFM010000004.1:0-14084 GCA_035250005.1 Vicinamibacterales bacterium
TCCATGTCGGCGGAGATGAACACCTTCTTGCCGGTTTGCGCTGCGGGCGCGATGGCGATCGCAGCGACTGCCGCTATTGTCGTGAGGATCGAACGCATTGACTCTCCTGAACGTCGGTGATTGCGGCCGGCCGAAAGCTTCGGTCTACACGTCCACCTCGATGTCCGATAACTCGAACAGCACCGTGGCGAGTGACGAGTAATCCAGCTCACCACGTCCTCGCGCGACGAGGCCGGCAACCAGTTCCTGGACGACGGTCGACACCGGCGCCGACGTCCTGGTATCGGCGAGCGTCTGCGCCGCGATCCGCATGTCCTTCGCATAGAGCGCTGACCGGAAGCCTGGCTTGTAGTTCGAGCCCAGGATGCGCTCGCCGTGGTCTTCGAGCACGCGGCTCGCGGCGAATCCTCCGAGGAGGGCGTCCCGCACCTTCGCTGGGTCCACTCCCGCCCGTTTCGCCAGCGCGAAAGCTTCGCTGACGACGGCGAGCGTGCCGCCGATCACCATCTGGTTGCAGACCTTTGTGATCTGGCCGGCACCCGATTCTCCCACGCGGATCACCTTCTCGGGATTTCCCATCGCGTCGAGGATCGGCTTCACCGCGAGGAACGCGTCCTCGTCGCCGCCCACCATGATCGAGAGCGTCCCGCTGACGGCGCCGATCTCGCCGCCGCTGACCGGCGCGTCCAGCAGCGTCGCTCCGAGGTCCCTCGCCTGTGCGGCCAGGCGCCGTGCCACCGTCGGGGCGATGCTGCTGCAGTCGATGATGATCGTGCCTGGCCGGATGGCACTGAAGACGCCGTCCGGACCTTCCAGAACCTTCTCGACGTCAGGGGAATCCGGCACCATCCTCATCGACTGCAGCAGCATCGCGCCGTCGGCCGCACGGCGGCTCGCCGAACGCGCCGCGGCCATCGGCGCCACGATGCTGGACGCGCCGGTCAGCGGCGGCGAGATCGGCGCGATCGGCGGCACGCTTTCGATCATGGCCGGCGGCGACGCCAGGGCGTTCGCCGACGTGAAACCGATCCTCGACGCGATCGGGAATCCCGACAAAGTGATCCACATCGGCGAAGCCGGCGCCGGACAGATCACCAAGGTCTGCAACCAGATGGTGATCGGCGGCACGCTGGCGGTGGTGAGCGAAGCTTTCGCACTGGCGATCAAGGCCGGCGTGGATCCGGCAAAGGTCCGCGAGGCGCTGCTCGGCGGCTTCGCCGCGAGCCGGGTGCTCGAAGTGCACGGGGAGCGGATCCTGCAGGCCAACTACAAGCCCGGCTTCCGCTCGACGCTGTATGCGAAAGACATGCGGATCGCCGCGCGGACGCTCGCCGAGACCGGGACGCCCGCACCGGTGTCGGCCGTCGTACAGGATCTCGTCGGCGCGCTCGTCGCACGCGGACGCGGAGAGATGGATTACTCGGCGCTCGCCACGGTCCTCTTCGAACTTGCGCAGATCGAGCCGGTTGATCGGTCGATCGGGTAATGGTCGATCGGGTAATCGGTCGATCGGGAGATGTCATGATGCGACGCGTATTCCTCGTGCTGGCAGCAGTCGTGATCTTCGCGACGCTCTCTTCAGCGCAGAGCGGCAAGAAGGTCTTCATCTCGGCCGACATGGAGGGGATCAGCGGGATCTCCGCGGCAGACCAGTTGTCGGCGACCGGCGCCGAGTACGGCCGCTCGCGAAAGATGATGGCCGACGACGTGAACGCGGCAGTTCGAGGGGCGCGCCGCGGCGGCGCGACCGACATCGTCGTCAACGACTCGCACGGCAGCATGCGGAACCTGCGGCTCGAAGACCTCGACAAGGAGGTTCGGCTCATCAGCCACAGCTTCAAGCGCTCGGGGATGATGGAAGGGCTCGACGACTCCTTTGATGCCGTCATCTTCATCGGCTACCACGCCAAAGCCGGCAACGCCACCGGCCTGTTCGCGCACACCGGCAGCGGCGTCGTCCGAGACGTCCGCGTGAACGGCCGCTCGGTCGGCGAGGGAGGGCTGAACACCATGGTCGCCGCCTCGTACGGGGTGCCCGTCGCGCTCGTCACCGGGGATGACGTGGCGGTGAAACAGGTGGCCGAAGTGGCGACGTCGGCGCGGACGGTGGCGGTCAAGCGCGCGATCAACCCCCGGGCGGTGGAGCTCCGCCCGTTTGCCGTGGTCCATCAGGAGATCGAAGCGGCCGCCTACGAAGGGGTCCGCGACGCGAAGAAGTTCCCGCCGCAACGCGCGGCCAGCTATCGGGTCGACGTGCAGTTCCAGGATGTCGCGATTCCCGAAGTGGCGCAGAACCTGCCGACGATGACCCGCCCGGCACCCGACACGATCACGTTCACCGCCGATTCGATGCCGAAGGCCTACACGCTCATCCGCCTGCTCTATCGCTACATCAATCCGGATTGAGCTCAGGCCGGCTGAAGCCGTCCCGTTCTTTCGCCCAATTTTTCATGGCACTCATCGAAGACTACGGTCTCATCGGCGACACCCAGACGGGCGCGCTCGTTTCGAGGGAGGGCTCGATCGACTGGCTCTGTCTGCCGCGTTTCGACTCGGGCGCGTGCTTCGCGGGTCTGCTCGGCGACCGGACGCACGGGTGCTGGCAGATCGCGCCGGCCGGCGGCGCGCAGGCGATCACGCGCCGGTACCGGGGGGCCTCGCTGATCCTCGAAACAGAATTCACCACCGGCTCCGGCGTCGTCCGGCTGATCGACTTCATGCCGCCGCGCGGCATCGAGCCTGACGTCGTCCGCATCGTCGAAGGCGTGAGCGGCGAAGTCGCGATGGAGCTCGATTTGGTCGTGCGGTTCGACTACGGCGCCATCATCCCGTGGGTCCGCCGGATCGACGGCGACTGGACGGCGATAGCCGGGCCCGACAGTCTGACGCTTCGAACGCCGGTCGAACTAAAGGGCGTCGACCTGGCAACGCGCGCGTCGTTCAGCGTGCGCGCGGGCGAGCGAGTGCCGTTCGTCCTCACCTGGCACCCGTCCCACCGTCCGGTCACAGTGATTCCGGATCCGGAGGCGGCGCTCGACGACACCGAGGAGTGGTGGCGGGCGTGGGCAAGCTCCTTCTCCTATGACGGGCCGTGGAAGAACCAGGTCCTGAGATCCGCGATCACGCTGAAGGCGCTCACGTTTGCGCCGACCGGCGGGATCGTGGCGGCACTCACGACGTCGCTGCCCGAAAAGATCGGGGGGGTGAGGAACTGGGATTACCGGTTCTGCTGGCTCCGCGACGCGACGTTCACTCTCTATTCCCTGATCAACTGCGGCTTTCTCACGGAGGCGGCCGCGTGGCGCAACTGGCTGCTGCGCGCCGCCGGTGGGGATCCGTCCAAGCTGCAGACAATGTATGGAGCCGCCGGCGAACGGCGGCTGCCGGAGTTGATTCTCGACTGGCTCCCGGGATACGAGGGCTCGAAGCCGGTCCGGACCGGCAACGCCGCCGTGAAGCAGTTCCAGCTCGACGTCTACGGGGAGGTCATCGACGCGCTGCACGTGGCGCGCGGCGCGGGACTCGAGCCGGACGAATCCGCGTGGTCGCTGGAGAGAGTCATCCTCGACTTCGTCGAAGGCGCGTGGCGCCACCCCGACGAAGGGATCTGGGAGGTCCGCGGGCCGCGCCGGCATTTCACGCACTCGAAGGTCCTGGCCTGGGTCGCGTTCGACCGCGCCATCAAGAGCGCCGAGAACTATGGACTCCCGGGTCCGGTCGATCGCTGGCGGAAGGTCCGCCAGGAGATTCACGACGATGTCTGCAGCAGGGGATACAACGCGGCGCAGGGGAGCTTCACGCAGTTCTACGGCTCCGAGGAGCTCGACGCCAGCCTGCTGCAGATTCCACTGGTGGGTTTCCTTCCATGCTCGGATCGACGCGTCGCAGGGACGATCGCGGCCGTGGAACGCGAGCTCTTCGAAGACGGCTTTCTGCGTCGTTACCGGACGAGCGGCGATGTGGACGGTCTGCCGGAAGGCGAAGGGGCGTTTCTCGCCTGCACCTTCTGGCTCGCCGACGCCTATATGCTCCAGGGGCGGCGAGACGAGGCGCACGCGCTCTTCGAGCGCCTCCTGTCGTTGACCAACGACCTCGGCCTGCTCGCCGAAGAGGTCGACGTCAGGACGGGCCGGCAGCTGGGGAACTTCCCCCAGGCGTTTTCGCACGTGTCGCTGATCAACACCGCGCGCAATCTCGCGGATGCGGGCGGCCCCGCGCGCGAGCGGCCGGCAACGTAGTCTGGGTCCGTGGGGTCCGCACGGTCCGTGGGGTCCGCATGGTCCGTGGGGTCCGCACGGTCCGTGGGGTCCGCAGGGTCCGTGGGTCCGCACGGTCCGTTGGGTCCGCACGGTCCGTTGGGTCCGTGCAGTCTTACCGGTTCGGCGGCGCGAGCTGCAACTCCCGCGTGCCGGCGTGCGCCGGCGTCCACGCGCGGTAACTGCCGAGGACTCGCACCCAGCGGGCGAACTCACCCAGATGCGTGAGCGCGCGCCCGCAGTCGAGCGACTGGCGAGCGGCATCCACGTCGACGTAAAAGAGGTACTCCCACGGCTGGCCGCGGATCGGGCGCGACTCCAGCTTCGAAAGATTGATATCCCGCAGGGCGAAGCCGCTCAGAGCCTTGACGAGCGCGCCGGGTGTGCTCTTGAGCGAGAACACCACCGAGGTCTTGGTCGCGTCGCCGGCGGGCGCCGGGGTTCGGCCGACGAGCACGAAGCGGGTGATGTTCGCGGCGTAGTCCTGGATCGTCTCCTCCAGGATGCCGAGGCCGAACACTTCGGCGGCTCTGCGCGACGCGACCGCAGCGGCATCGGTGCGCGAGCCTTCGGCCACCATCTTTGCCCCGCCGGCGGTGTCGTACACCGCGATGATTTCGACGCCTTCCAGCCGCTTCAGAAACTGCTCGCACTGCGCGAGCGCCTGCGGATGGGAGTACACGACCTTCAGGTCGGCCATCGTGGTGCCCGGCCGGGCGAGGAGGCAGTGTTCGACCGGCAGCTCCACCTCGCCGACGATCGGCAGTTCGTGCTCCACGAGCAGATCGTAGTTGCGATGGATGCTGCCGCCGATCGAGTTCTCCATCGGCAGAATCCCGAGCGTGGCGCGCCCCTCCGCGACGGCGGCGAACACCTCCTCGAAGCTCCGGCATGGCACCGGCGCCGCTGACGGCGCAAACAGCATCGCCGCGGCCTCGCTGTAGGCTCCCGGCTCTCCCTGATATGCGATCCGCACAACTTCCTCCCTCCGTGTTCTGACCTCCGGCTTGCCCGACCGAGCGAACGAAATGTGGCTGGGGGGGCAGGATTCGAACCTGCGTGTGACCTGAGTAACAGTCAGGCGCCTTACCAGCTTGGCGACCCCCCAATGGGAAAAACGGTCATAACCTCGACAATAAAAAAAGCCCGCCAGTGTTACCTGGCGGGCCGGAGTCTGTGCGGCGTGTGCTGTTTCGTGTATCAGCGCGCTGCCGGAGCTAGACTTCGCCCGCCGGGGCTATTAAAGCCCCGATTGAACGTGCGGAAGTTGCGTGCGGGAGCGAACGTCACTGCCCGCAGATTAGTCGTGACCGGGGACCGGTGTCAACCCGGCTGGCGCGACCTGCCCTGCGCCACTGCGCTAACATGGAAGTCTGTTCAGGAGGACGACCGTGTCGAACTCGGATGGGATCACCGACGACGTCAGAAAGCGGGAAGAGGAGTACTTCCGGCGCCGGGACCGGGAACTGATCGAGCGGATGCGCGCGGAGGCCGCCGCAGCAGTGACGCGCAAGGAGCTCGAGACCGCCACCGGGATCCACGACCCCGAGAGCCTGAAAGACCTCGAGGCGCTCGGCTTCACCCCGCGAACGATCGCGCTGCTGCCGTTGATCCCGGTGCTCCAGGTCGCATGGGCCGAGGGTGGCGTCAGCGCCGCCGAACGTCAGATGATCGTGAACCTGGCTCGGTCGCGTCAGATCGCCGACGGCAGCGAAGCGGACCGCCAGCTGCAGGCCTGGCTCGACAGCCAGCCGTCCGGCGAAACGTTCCGCAAGGCCCGCCGTCTGATCGCCGCGATGCTCGACCACCCGGAAGGCGCCGAGATGCACGTGACCGCCGACGAGCTGATCAGGTACTGCGAACAGATCGCGCACGCGTCAGGCGGCCTCTTCGGCTTCGGCAGCGTCTCGGCGGAGGAGAAGACCGCGATGCAGCAGATCACCGAACAGCTGAAGAAGCGGTAGGGGCTTTTCCCTTTTCCCTTCTCCGTTCTCCTTGCCTCAGCCTTTTGCGCTACTCTCGTCAACTGAGTCAACTGAAAGGAGGAACCGTGCAGAGTTTCAAGACGTTCGCAGTCGCCGCTATCATCACCGTCGCCGCGAGTGGCGGTGGGAGTTCGGCGCAGGCGCCTGCCGCCAAGGCACCGGCCGGGACGCAGGCGAAACACACGATGGTTTCGCCCGCCGAGTTGAAGTGGGGCCCTGCGCCACCGTCGCTGCCGACGGGCGCGCAGGTTGCGGTGCTCGACGGCGACCCGGCCAAGGCGGGCTTGTTCACACTCCGCGTGAAAATGCCGGACGGTTACGCCGTTCCGCCGCATCGGCACCCCGCCGCCGAACACGTCACGGTCATTTCAGGCAGCCTCATGGTCGGCATGGGCGCCAAAATTGATGAGGCGACCATGCAGGCGATGAACGCCGGCGGCTACACCAAGATGCCTGCGCGCATGAATCACTACGTGCGTGCGAAAGGGGAAACCATCCTGCAGATCACGGCCATGGGTCCGTTCGAGGTGACGTATGTGAATCCGAACGACGATCCGCGGAAGAAGACGACCACGTCGAAGAAGTGAAGCCAGGCCGGGCGATTCGCGGCGGCGAGGCGCCCGGCACCCGGGTTGCTTTCGGACCGGGCCATGAACGCAGGAACACGTCTCAACGAATCGTTGGTATCGGGGATGGCCGGCGCGATTGCGCTGACCGCCGTGCACCAGGCCGCCCGCTCCCTCACCGACAGCGCGCCGCGAATGGATGTGGTCGGCATGCGCGCGCTCGCGCGCGGCGCCGAAGCGGTCGGCACCGAGGCGCCGGCGACCCACAAAGGCCTGTATCGCGCGACGCTCGCGGGCGATCTGATCTGCAACAGCGCGTATTACTCGCTGGCCACGACCTACGGCCGCGGCGCGGTGATGGGATTGCTGGCGGGGATCGGCGCGCTCGTGCTGCCGGAGCGGCTCGGTCTGGGAACGCCGCCAAAGAGCGAGCTGCTCTCGAATCAGGTCATGACTGTCGCGTGGTACGTGATCGGCGGCCTGGCGGCGGCGGCGACCGCGCAGCACTTCACGAAGAAGCGCGCCGAGGCGGCACGGGAGTTCGCGGGCGGATACTGAGCTGGCAGGCCCCGAACTCCAGGTCGGGTGACCACGACCTTCACGTCGGGCGGCTCACGTTAGATCTTGAACAGGACGCCCTTCGCGGCGCGTCCGGTGGCGGCCGCGACGGCGTCGACGTACTTCTGCAGCTGCGCCCGGTAGCGTGCCTCGCCGGCCGACAGCTCGTGGTCGGTCTTGAAGTCCACCACCGTCGTCTGATCGTTTTCGTCGAAGGCGAGGTCGAGCACTCCTTCGATGAGCATGCCGTCCTTGCCGGTCCAGGTGACCGGCGTCTCGCGCCGGAGGCGCGCCGACCCGCGCGCGCGAGTCATGAGCTCATGCTGCAGCACGGCGCGCACGACGCCGATGGCGGCAGCGACTTCCCCGGGCTCGGCGGCGAGGATCCGCCCCTGCACTTCCGCGGTACGGCGGATCGCCTCGTCGGCCGCTCCCAGCGGGATGATCGCGAGAATGGCATGGACCAGGGTGCCGAACCTCGCGCCGCGCGGGCGGCCCTCGACGCCGGGCACCTCGACCACCGAAATGTCCGCCGACGCCGCAATGGCTTCGTCCACACCATCACGCGCCGCTTCTGCCGCCCAGGCGGTTGCCGTCTGCACCCGCACCGTGGCCGCGCTCCCCTGCTCGACGAGCAGCCGCCGGCCGGCTCGCCATGCCTCGTAGTCGGCGAGGCGATCCGCGACCGCAAGCATGTCACCGTCCTTGACGATGAGATCGTCGCGGCGCAACCCGAAGGTTGACGTCGCGTCCAGGTGCAGCACCGAGGGATCCCACCACACCACCGAATGCTCGACCGGACGGGGAATGTCCGATGCCGCATGCGACAGCGCATACGCGCCGGGCGCAACCGTCGTCGTACGGGCCGGATCCCCGTCGGGGCGATTCAGCACCGAGTCTTTCGAGCGGAACGCCGGGCAGCCGGCAGGTTTCTGCGGAGTACGCCGCATCGCATCCGGCGGATAGACGGCCGACGTCAGCGGATCCAGCCATCCTCCCTCGTACGGGCCGTCGCCGATGACGGGCACCACGAGCAGGTCACGGGCACGGGTGGCGGCGACGTATGTCAGCCGCTCCGACTCGGCCCGGTCGCGCGAGGCTTCTTCGGCGTCGTGCAGCAGCAGGTCGAGCGGCGTCCACCCGCCGATCTTCAGCGCGCACAGATTTGCTTCGGGATCGATCCAGCGGCCGGCTTCGGCGCGGGAGAGCTTGCAGGTCAGGTCGGCCAGGACAACCACGGGGAACTCGAGCCCCTTCGCCTTGTGTACGGTCATCATCCGCACGCCGTCGCTGCCTTCTTCGAGGATGGGCGCCTCGCCGGCCTGCGCCGTTTCGGCCGCGATCCGAAGCTCCTCGACGAACCCCCGGAACGAGATGCCGCCGCCCGCCTCGTACTGCCTCGCGAGCTCGGCGACATGGAGCACGTTGGCCAGCGCCTGCTCGCCGGCGGCGCGCAGCACCAGCGCGACGTGCGCGCGCGTGATGTTCAGCAGCCGGTGAATGGTGTCGGCCACGGGCACACGGTTGCGATGCCGATGAAGCTCCCTCAGCGTGTCCAGGGCGTCGACGATCGGCCTGACCTCCGGGACGCCCCGAGCTTCCTTCGGCACGAAGAGAGTGAAACGCTTCTTGAAACGCTGCTTCCAGTCGAGCAGTTCCTCGTCGCCGATCGCGAACAGCGACCCGCGCAGCGTCGCGAAGACCGACAGCTCGTCGTCGGGCCACTCGATCGCGGCAAGCGCGGCCCGGACGGTCTCGACTTCCTCCCGGTCGTGAAACGTCTTGCCGCCGACGAGCACGTGCTTCACGCCACGCGCTTCGAGCGCCTGCACGTACGGCATCGTCACGTCGTCGCCGAAGCTGATGAAGCGTCGAAAGAGCACGCAGATGTGCCGCGCGGCAACGGCGACCGGCGCCTCGCCGGTCCGCTCCGTGACCTTCCACCGGCTTTCGCCGATCAGCCAGTCGACGAACGCGGCGGTTGCATCGGGCAGCGACTGTTCGATCGCGATCGCCGAGACGTTTCGGGTGCCGTACGGCTTGGGGACCGGCAGGGCGACGACGGCCGGCTGGTTGCGGGTGGCCTGGCGGAAGGGGGACAGCGGCACGTACTCCGCCTGCAGCGTGAACGGATCACCCGTCATCACCGGCTCGAACGCCGCATTGACTGCAGCTTGAATCCCCGGCACGCCGCGGAAGCTCGTGGTCAACTTCAACAACCTCGCGCCGCACTGCTCGAGACGCGCGCAGACGTCGCGGTAGATGCCGACATCCGCCCGGCGAAAGCGATAGATCGACTGCTTCGGATCGCCGACGATGAAGAGCCGGCCCCGGGCCGGAATCGCAACGCGCCAGTCCGGGGCGCCCGGATCCGCGGCGGCCAGCAGGAGGAGCAGCTCCGCCTGCAGCGGATCGGTATCCTGGAACTCGTCGACGAAGATGTGCGTGAAGCGCGACTGGAAGCCCCGGCGAACGGTCGCATCCCCCCTGACCAGATTCCGGGCCTTGAGCAGCAGGTCCAGAAAGTCGAGCGAGCCTGCTCTCGTCTTGAGATCCTCGTACCGGGCGACCGCGGCCATCAGCTCCTGCTGCAGGGCGGCGGCAAGATCCGCGTCGGCATCCATCCGGAACTGATCGAGGTGTGCTCGAAACTGCTCCATCGCGGCGACCAGCGCCGCGCGCGTGAGGCCCTTCCGGTAGCCGGGGCCGCGCCCGTGCCGCGCCTTCGAGAACTTGCGGTCGCGCGAGAGATCCACCAGCCGCGCTTCCCATCCGTCGTAGTCGGTGTGGCCGAACGACTGATGCAGCGCGATCTCCTGGCTCAGATGACGCGCGGGAGCGGTATCCAGAAACAGGTTGTCGCGCGCGTACGACGGCTGGTCGGTCGACGCCGCGAACTCGTGGAGCTCGCTGATCAGGCGGTCGATGCCGGCTTCACGGTCGAAGGGCCGGCGCGTCCACGGCGCGGTGAAGTCGCGCCACTGCGCGAGCTCCCACGCGGCGCGGCGGAGCCGGTCGATCGGCCCATCCTGGCGCGACGCCGACTTGCCGAAGCCGGTCCAGACCGAACGCCGGAGGCCCCGCGGAATGCCTTCAGGAGGATCGGCCAACTGCGCCTGGATCCAGGATCCGAAGGCTTCGTCGAAGAGCCGCTCGGCCTGCGCCTCGGTGAGCACCGTGAACAGCGGGTCGACGCGGGCCTCGACCGGACGTTCGCGCAGCAGCTCGGCGCAGAACCCGTGGATCGTGCTGACGTGCGCTTCTTCGAGCCCGCCGAGCGCGGCGTCGAGCCGCTCCGTCACGGCTTCCACGTCGTCGGGAAGCGCGGCTCCCGCGCCCGGCAGCGCCAGGGTTCGCTCCTTCTCGAGCGCCTCCCGAAGGCGCAGCTTCAGCTCGCCGGCCGCCTTCTCGGTGAAGGTGACCGCAACGATGTTGCGCACTTCGGCCCGGCCGGTGGAGAGGATCCTGAGGATCCGCTTCACCAGCTCGGTCGTCTTCCCGGTGCCCGCCGCCGCCTCGACGACGAGCGTCTCGTCGAGCGCGTTGGCGATCGCGTCACGGGCGGGCTGATCAGAGAGAGGGGGGGCGGTGGTGGTCATGGTATTGAGTCCCTGTCACGTGCGACGTGCGACGTGCGACGTGCGACGTGCGACGTGCGACGTGCGACGTGCGAAGTGCGGACGTGCAGACGTGCGGACGTGCAGACGTGCGGACGTGCAGACGTGCAGACGTGCGATGGGATACGCGATGTGGGAGGTGCACCTGGCACCTGGCACCTGGCACCTGGCACGTCGGACGTCGGACGTCGCTCGTCCGCACGTCGCACGTCGCACGTCGCACGTCCGCACGTCGCACGTAAACACCTGATCACGCCCTCTCCCTGAGAGCGAAAACGTCCCCGAGCTTCTCGGGCGCCTTGTTGGCGACCCGCAGCTCCTCGTGCGGGCCGCAGACAGGTCGGAAATCGCACCACGCGCAGGCCCCCTTGCCGGGCGCCGCGGGCAGAAAGCCCAGTTCGATCGCGCGATCGATGATCTCGAGCGCCTCGAGTCCGGCGCGGCGGTTTGCATCGTTGATGGGGATCTCGTGGTCGGTAAAACCGCCCGGCGCGGTGCAGTAGAACAGACGCCCCGACGACACCGGCACGCCGAGCGCCTGCTCGACGACGAGGCTGTAGAGGACCGGCTGGAGGATCGCGCCGCCGCCGATGACGGTCTTCCACGTCGTGCGGTTCTTGCCGGTCTTGTGGTCGGTCACCCGAAGCGTGGTCGAGCCGCGCTTCTGCTCGATGAGGTCGACGGAGCCTCTCAGCGTGAACCGGCCGTCCACGACCACGGGCTCGACGCGGCTGGCCGGGTCACGCCCTTCCGCGGCGAGCTCCTTCGGCAGTCCGAAGCTGTATTCGAAGTACGCCGGCAGCCAGTCGCCGGCGTCGGGCAGGCGTCTCGCCCAGACGCGGAGGTCCTTGGCGATGTCGGCAATCTCGTCATTCCAGACGCGCTCGATCGCCGGGGCCAGGCGCTCGTGATACTGCGCGGCGACGCGCCGCACGATGCCGTCGAGCGTCGCGAGCGCGCGCGGCAGGTTGTCGAGAGTGACCGGGAGCTGGCCGGCGCTCGCGAGTGCACGAAAGAAGTCTGCCTGCACTTCGTGGAACAGCGCGCCCCTGGTCAGAGGGTCCAGCTTCTGCAGCGGCTCGGGCTCCTCGGCCGGCTCGAGACGGTAGATGGCCGACAGGAGGAACTGGTAGGGGCAGGCGGCGAACTTCTGGAGCGCCGACAGCGAATAGGCGCGCGCCGACAGCCGCTGCGAATCGAGCATCGGCCGGGTGAGGCTGTTGACCCGTGTGACGCCATCGAACGGCGTCCACAGCGACCGCGCGCGGCCCCATCGGGCCGTCACCGACCGCTTCAGGTTGTCATTGAGCTGCAGCAGATAGTGCGCATGGCCGCGGACCCGGGCGCTGTCGGCCTGGAACAGCTCGCGCAGGACGGCCAGGTCGTGCTCGAGATCGTCGATCGCCAGGTGCGGGTCCGCCGGCGACGGCCAGGCGAGCCCCGCTCCGCCGGTTCTGGCGGCGCTCTCCTGCAGATCCTCGTGGTTCGGGATGCGGCCGGTGATCGCGCGCATGACGTCGAGCGCGTAGAAGGACGGCACGCGCGGACGCGACTCCGCGATCTCGATCCGCGGATACGAGAGCCACAGGCGCTCGGTCGCGGCGCCGACAGCGAGCCGCAGCAGCAGACGCTCGGCCTGGCCGCGCTCCTTCTGTTTCGGCAGGTCGGCGCCGAGCGGCACCCGCAGCTCTTCGTCGAGCATCATCGGATCTTCGTGCGGCTTCTGCGGGAACATCCTTTCCGCGAGGCCGGGCACGAACACGACCTTGAACGTGCGCCCGCGCGCCTGGTGGGGGCTGCCGACGAACACGCGGCCGTAGCGCGACTTCAGCGGCTCGCTCTCGAGCAGCAGCAACCGCTCGACCATCACATCGCGGGCCTCCTCGAGCGACACCGGACCGATCCCGCTCATCGGCCGCAGTTCGGCGATCACCCGCAGCACGCGCTCCGGGTACCGCAGCACGCGCGGGGCCAGCGCGGAAAACCGGTCCAGCCACTCCCCCCACGTCCCCGCCGCCGGCCACGCCGCGAGCTCGTCGATGAGCGGCAGCGCGAACCGCCGCAGGTGCAGGAGGTTTCTGCGGTCCCGCTCGATCCGCTCGACCCGGGAGCTGTCGGGATCCTCCCGCGTCTCGGCATCGATCTGGACGAGATACTGCTGGTCGAGGCCGGCCAGCCGCCGGTGCCATCGCTGCGGGTCACCGCCGATCACCGCCGACTCGACGATGAGCGTCTCCCACTTCCACGGCGCACGAAGAGAGCCGTCGACCACAGCGGCCTCCTCGGCATCGGGAGCAGGGACGTTCGTATCTTCGACCGCCATCAGCCCGTCGGCTGCCTCGCGGAGGCCGTCGAGCACCTCGTCCTCGGGGATCACGAAGGTGAACTCGCGCCTGGCGCCATCGAGCTGAGGGACCTGCGCCAGCGAGAGGTACTCCGCGAACCGGCGCGCCGAGAGCTTCTCGCAGGCGCACGCGAGGATGGCGAGGAACGCGCGGCCGGCCGGATGCGGACGCCGGGTGCCGCGGTCGAAGAACGCCGGGATGCCCAGATCCCCGGGGTCCGATCGGCCCCCGGGATCGGGACCGGAACCGTGCACGCGGTGGAACGCGTGCTCGAGCAGTCCGGTGTAACGCTCCGGCGACCGCACGAACACGGCGATCTCGTCGAACTTGACCCCGTCGCGAACCTCGTCGAGGATGCGCCTGGCGATCTCCACGCACTCGCGTCCTTCCCCGGGCGCCGAGAAGAACTGCACGTCGCCGGCCGGCGTCCGTGCCTTCGGTTTCGACCTCGCGAACATGTAGCGGCGCAGCGCGACGAGATCGGCGTCCCCCGCCGGCACCAGGAGCTCCGGCTTCAGACCGCACGCCTCGAACCGGTCGAGCGCCGCGATGTCACCGAACGGCACGGTGACGAGCACGTCGCGCGAGGCGGCCATCAACGCGCGCACCAGCTCGAACTCCAGGCGCGAGTCGAGCGGCACGTCGAGCAGCAGCAGCGGCGCCGTCAGATCGATGCCGGCCGCACTCCGGGAGACCGCGACGGTCGCGGCCACCGTGAATAGCGTCGCGCGATCGCGCGCCGTGGCGCGGTCGATGT
>DATFFM010000005.1:0-2907 GCA_035250005.1 Vicinamibacterales bacterium
TTGCCGTTCGGTAGCGTAGCCATGAGCCTCCCGTCCCAGGAGAATGCAAAGAAGCCACCTGCCGTCGAGTTGCGCGGGAAGAAGTCGGCTTCGATGGCAACTGGATCGAGCGTCTGGCCCGGCGAGTCCGATACCACCGGATTTCCCGCGGAGTCGAGCACCGTCACCCTCACGAAGCGAGCCTGGTGGTCGAGGTGCACGGCGAGCGTCGGAATATCGGCGAACAGACGGCCGAATTCATTCGTCTTCTCCATCGTGTACGTGACCGGGCTGGCCGGGAAAGTGAACGTCGGCGTGAAATTGCTCGCCGATACGAAGCCCGTCCACGTCGCGAGCTTCGGGAACGGCGGTGTCGCACCGCCGCCGGTCAGGATCGGGAAGCCCTGGTAGTCCCCGCCAAAGCCGGCGTACGGAACGCGCAGCACCTGCCCGCCGCCCTGGGGCGTAAAGCGGATGTAACCGCCGTACACCAGCTTGTTCGCCGCGCCGAAATTGGGACGCGGGATGGTCACGTTAACCGTCGCGGTACCACCCGCGAGCACCAGTACGCTCGCCGGGCTGAACGAGACCGACCCGCCCGCTGTCGCTCCGCTGGTCGTCGCACCCGGAGTGAACGTGCTGCCGACTGTGGACAGCGCAGCCTGGTGAGACAGGTCATACGTGATGCCCGAGTCGCCGTGGTTGGTCAAGGTCAGCGTGTGCGTGAGGGCGGCGCCCGCCTCACCCTGCTTGAGCTTGCCGGGCGTGACGCTGACCGGCGCTTCGATCGCACGGTCGATCCTCAGCATTCCCGCGCCCTGCCGGTGAACCTGGTCGAGGAAGCCCAGGCCCGGACTGCCCTGCCACGGAGCAGGAATCGCACTGTTCTGCAGCAGTCCCCGAACGGCTGCCGCCTGTGCGGGCGTCGGCGATACCCAGCCCTTCGATTCCAGCAGCAATGCCGCCGCTCCGGCGACGTGGGGCGACGCCATCGACGTGCCGCTGATCGTCGCGTACGCGCCTGCCTCTAGCGGCACCGTGGAGCGGATCAGTCCGCCCGGCGCGCCGATGTCCGGCTTCACGTCGAGCTCGGCGTTGAGGCCGTACGAGCTGAACGACGAGATCAGGCCGCCGGTCGGGTTCGGGAAAGTGTCGGTCTGGTCGGTCCAGGTCATCGAGACCGGCGCCGACTGTGCGCGGATGAAATTGCCGTCGGCAAGCGAAATGCCGACCACCGGCGTCACCCCGTCGATCTGCGCGCCGAGCGTGCCAAGAACGACGCCCGGAACATTGTTGCTGATGACGACGGCGATTGCGCCCGCGTTGATCGCGGCGGTCGCCTTTTCGTTGAACGAGCAGTCACCCCGCGCAGCGAGCGCCACCTTGTCGGTCGGATCCGCGAGCAGCGTGTCGCCGAGCGTGGCGCTACAAGCGCGCCCGACGTTGACGATCTCCTCCGTGCCCGATGTCGGGGCTGGAGGCGAAAACGTCATCGGTGCGTAGCCGATGTTCTGATCGTTGACCGTGAAGTAGGGGAATACCACGTGGCTGTTGTCATACGACGCCACGCCGGTCACTTTGCCGCCGACGCCAGGCGCGCCGGCCGCCCAGACGCCGCTGGTGCCGCTGTTGCCGATCGATGCGACCACGACGACGCCGGCATCCACCAGGTTGTCGCTCGCGACGGCCGTCGGCGTGCCCGGCCAATTGTTGAACGCATCGCCGATGCTCATGTTGAGCACGTCCATGTCGTCGGCGAGGACGCGCTCCATCGCGGCGATCATCACGTCGTCGGTCGTCGAACCGTCACAACCGAAGACTCGATAGGCGCCGAAGGTCACGCCGGGGGCAACCCCACGCGCGCCGCCGGCAGCGAAGTCCCCGTCTGCTCCGACGATCCCGGAGACGTGCGTGCCGTGTCCGTTGCAGTCGTCCGGAAACGGGTCCGGCTGCGGAACCGGCTGAAATGCCGGCGAGGCGCTGCTCGCGTTGTAGCTGTCGCCTACCAGGTCAAAGCCTGCGACGACGCGAGAGGTCGGAAAGACGTTGCTGTTCGTGCGCTGGACGCCGTCGCCGCCCAGATCGCCGTGGTCGTAGTCCAGGCCCGAGTCCATGACAGCGACCTTGATACCCGTCCCGTCGAAACCGAGCTCGCCCTGTGCGAAATCCGCACCTGTCATCGCCAGCGCCGTCTCGAGGTCAGGGCTGACCCCGGTTACTTCCGGTACCGGGATGACGCCGACCGGGTAGACGGCTTTTACGCCGGGAAGCCGGCTGATGGTCGACAGCCCGGCAGAGTCGACTTGAATTGAGAGCCCGTTCCAGAGCTTGCTGAACGCAAAGCGCTCCTTGAAGGAGACGTCCGCATCCGCAGCAGCCTGGCGGAACGCGCGCTTCTCGCTGTTCAGCCTTGCCATGCTCGTCCCTTTGACGGCGGGCGGGCTCCTCAGCTCGACAAACCAGAGGTTTGTCCCTTCGTATCTTATGGTGTTGTCAGGAGCGGGCGCAGGCGTCAGCGGAGTGATCGCCTTCGGCTGACTCTGCGGGACGGCACCGGCGGCCATGCCGGCGAGCATCATGACGGCCGCAATGGCCGACACACGCGTGATCGTTTGCAACATTTTGATCCTCCACTTTTTCGTCATCTATGCGCGCCGCCTCGGGTGACGCGCACGAATCTCTTCTGGCTTGTCGAGCGTGCACACGCGAAGTGGAATGCCCACGCTCGTGATTTCAGCGGGAACGCTACGCCGCGGATTCCGTGGCTGCAAGAGCCTTGCACGAAAGCCGCGTGAGCTCCTGCGCGCGTGCGGGTGGACGCTGCTCGACGGACAATTGGTGTTGTCATAATCGACGCCCGTGTAGGGCTCATTCCTACACGAGCGCCGCGCGATGTCGCGGCTACGAGCCGCCGCAATCCTCGACGCT
>DATFFM010000006.1:0-35510 GCA_035250005.1 Vicinamibacterales bacterium
CTTTGCGTGTGTTGAGAAATCGAAACTAGACCACTACCCCGTTGGGTCCTAGGCCCTGAGACGGCCTGACCCCCGGGCTCACGGACCGACCGGACCACGGACCGACCGGACCCACCGGACCTGGCGGACCCAGCGGACCCAACGGACCCAACGGACCCAACGGACCCCAAGGACCCACCGGACCCCAAGGACCCACCGGACCCCAAGGACCCACAGGACCCACCGGCCCCAACGGACCCACCGGACCCAACGGACCCAAAGGACCCAAAGACCCACCGGCCCCACCGGACCCAGGGATCTATGCGGCTTGCGGCGCGGGCGCTTATGGTCTATCGTCGGCCCGGAATCCCCGAACATCGCGGGCCGCGGCGGCTCACGCGCCTCTTATGGACCCTGTTTCGCCGGACGCGCGGCTGTCCAATTACCAGCTCGACAGACTTCTCGGCTCGGGCGGGATGGGATCGGTCTACCTGGCCCGCGATCTGGCGCTCGACCGCGTCGTTGCGATCAAGTTCATCTCCCCGGACAAGGCTGCCGATCCCTCTGCCCGCCGGCGGCTGATCCGCGAGGCGCGCGCGGCCGCCGCACTCGATCATCCGAACATCTGCACGATCTACGAGGTCATCGACGATCCCGCCGGTCAGGCGTGCATCGTCATGCAGTACGTGGAGGGGGAGACGCTGGCCGACACGCTGCGGCCGGCCCCGCTCGACGTGCGTTTCGCGTTGAGCCTTGCCGCGGATCTCGCCGCCGCGCTTTCGGCGGCGCACAAGCGCGGCGTCGTTCATCGCGATCTCAAGCCGCAGAATGTGATCGTCACGCCGGAGCGCCGCGCGAAGCTGCTCGACTTCGGCATCGCGCGGTACAGCGGCCCCTCGGCGGTGTCGGGGGAAGCAGTGACGGGCACGCACCTGACTCTGACCGGTGGGCTGCCCGGCACGCCGGCGTACATGTCCCCCGAGCAGGTGCAGGGGCGGCCGGTCGACGGCCGCAGTGATCTGTTCGCGCTCGGCGCGGTTCTCTACGAATGTCTGACCGGGCAGCGTGCGTTCAAAGGGCGCAATTCGCTGGAACTGGCGGCCGAGATCGTGACGCACGATCCGCCGCCGGCCTCCTCCCTGCGGCCGGAGCTCAACGAGCAGCACGACGAGCTGTGCCGGCGCCTGCTGGCCAAGCGCCCCGAAGACCGCTTCAACTCCGCCGACGAACTGCTCGGCGCGCTGCGCGTGCTGGGGGCCGACACCGGGCGCTCCGAATGGAGTCACCATTCCACCGGCGCGCCCGCCAGCACGCTCCGGCGCCGCCTGTCGAGGCCGCGTGTGCTCGCAGCCGCCGCGTCCGTTGCCGTCCTGGCGCTGCTCGGAGTGTGGCAATGGAGGGCATCGACCGTGCGGCTGGATCCTCAGGCGGCCGACTGGTACCGCCGCGGCACCGAAGCCATTCGCGATGGCGCACCACACAGTGCGCGACTCGCACTGAACGAAGCGATTAAGGCTGCCCCGGACTACGCCCCCGCGCATATTCGTCTCGCGGAGGCGGAAACCGAGCTCGACGAGGTCGACAGCGCTCAGCAGAGCCTGCTCAGGGCCACGGGTTTGATGAGCGAATCGCGGCTACCTTACGAAGACCGCAAACGAGTCGAAGCTATACGCGCGCTCATGCTCCGGGACGTCGACGGAGCGGTGCGGGCCTATGGCGACCTCGCGAGCCGCAACCCCGACGATCCCGGAGTGTGGCTGGATCTCGGGCGTGTGCAGGATACGTCTGCACGTACGAGCGAGGCCCGACTCAGCTACGAAAAGGCCCTTCAGATCGATGACCAGTACGCTCCTGCTCATCTTGGCCGCGCCTCGATTCTTGCGTCTGAAGGCAGGCGCGACGAAGCCCTGAAGGCTT
This sequence comes from Vicinamibacterales bacterium, assembly GCA_035250005.1. GTDB lineage: Bacteria > Acidobacteriota > Vicinamibacteria > Vicinamibacterales > 2-12-FULL-66-21 > JACDCA01. The sequence goes on from DATFFM010000006.1 coordinate 1,897, forward strand.
TCGACGAAGCCGAGCGACTGTACCGGGCCGGGTCGAATGTCGAGGGAGAAGTCGAAACCCTGATCCGGCGCGGTGCGTTTCTCAATGGCTTGGGCAAGCTGAGCGAGGCGAGGCAGGCGCTCGACCGCGCCAAAGAGCTCGCTGGCAACCTGAGGAGCCGAGCGCAACTGATTCGCGGACAACTCACGCTGAGCACGGTGACGGCCTCAAATGGAAACTTTGAGGAGGCCGAAAGGATGGCGGTTGATGCGGTGGACGCGGCGCTTCGAGCGGAGCTCGAGTCGGTGGCGGCGGGCGGGCTCGTCGACCTCGCTATCGTGCTCTTCCTGCGGAAAAAGAGTTCAGAGGCCGACGCCCTCCTGGTCCGGGCGATCGAGCTGGCCCGGAAGCGCGGGGCGGAAACCATCATCGCCCGCGCGACTCTGCAGCGCGCGGCAATCATGCTTGACTCCGGTCGTGAAGCTGAGGGAATCGCCGCCGCGCGAGGGCCGCTCGATTACTTCCAGGCCAATCGCTATCGCCGATACGAGCTATCGGCGCTGTCGCTCATGGCCCGTGCACACGAAGCGCTCGGCGACTATGCCGAAGCCCAGGCACTCGCGCAGCAGGCGTTGCGCACGGCCACCGAGATCAAGGACGAGGCGCAGGTTGCCGAGGCTTTGGAAAACCTCGCCGGCCAGGCAAATGCCGTCGGGAATCTCCCTGAGGCACTGGAGTACCGCGCAAGCGGGCTGGAGATCCACCGCCGGCAGGGTGACTTCTCGAAGCTTGGCTTCGATCTCGTCAACCGCGCCGATCTGCTGATTCGCGTGGGGCGCCATTCAGAGGGTGCGCAACTTCTTGATGAGATCGACGCGGGAATTACCAAAGAGCTGGATGCGTACGTTCCGCGGGCTCGTCGCGCCAATACGTTCCGCCTGATGAGCGCTGCCATCCAGCACAATCAGTCAGACGTCCGTCGGCACGCAGGCGCGTTGGTTCAGTCACCGAACGACAAACCAGACTTCAGCGCCCGGCTCGCGGACGTTCTCCTGGGCTACGCCGACACATTGGGAGGGCGCCCACTGACCCGGGCGCGATCGAAAGGGCCTCTCGCCGGATCCCTGTCATCGCCTGTCAGCCGCGAGCTTCGTTACTGGGACCTCGCCCGCCGGCTTGCAGAGGATGATGCTCGCGGTGCTCTGTCTGGCGTGGAGGAGACCCTGGCCGACAAGGCCGCGGCAATTTCGTACGAATTCGAATGGCGCATCGCTGCAATCGGTGCCGCCGCCGCGCGTCGCCTGAACGAGGCCGATCGAGAAACGGCGTTCTACGCACGCGCAAAGCGAGCGATTGACAGACTTCGGCGCGAGTGGAAAAGTGAGGTGTCCTCTTACGAAAAGCGTGCGGACCTCGTGGAGCTGCGGCGGAAGGCGGGACTGAATTGACGGTCCTGAGCTGAAGGGAGATCGCTGTGTCTGTAGATACGACCACGAAAATCAAGTACGCCGTTGGAGGATTTGTGGGCGGCCTGCTGGTTCTCGGCGCGGTAACGTTGTTGGACCATCACGAAGATGAGGAACGGCCCCCGATCATCGTCAAGAATGGATCGTTGATCTTCGAGAGCGGTGATAGCAAGAGCGAAGACCCGGAGGAGAAGACCGGCAAACCATGGCACGAGGTCGGCAACGAATGGCAACCTGACCATCCAGAGGGCAAGAAGGTGAAGTGGTTCAGCGTCGGGGTGCAAGGTCCGGGAGGTTGCCCCGCACTCGCGATGACGAAACAGGTAACGGTAACGTATAAAAACGCCGACGGAACGGAGACTGATTTCGTGATCAAAATGAGCCCGCGAGGTCCTGGAGGAACGGACTCGCCTGCAATCGCCGGAGGAACTCTCACTGCCAATAATTCAATAGCGAATCCGACATTGACCTACGGCACCGCCGGCCAGGGGGCCATCAGCCGAGTGCGGTTCCAGGGTCAAGGAATAGGAAACGTCGAGTGCCCTGACCCGATATCGCTACGAATCTGGCAGCACTAGCCCTGAAAGGAAGCGCACGTAAGCACGTCGCACGTGCTACGTCCGATTCTTCACAATTGCCAGAAATGACCGCCCGTGCAGTTCGTCAGGGGTGAGGCCCGTCTCCCGGGCCTCATCCATCGTCAGCGCGCCGGAGCTCAGGCCGCGGGCGAAGAAGTTCAACAACCCCTGCCCGGTGGCCGCATCGTCGAACACGTCCCCGACGAGCGTCGCCTGCGCCGCCTTCTCGACGAAATTCCGAAGCCGCGCCGTGGCCGCCGGGCGCGCCGACAGAAAAAAGGCGTAGACCGCCGCATAGCGCGTGGGCAGCTGCGCCGGGTGCAGGTCCCAGCCCTGGTAGAAGCCGTTGATCAGCGAGTGCCGGGCGTCGTCGAAGTGGATCTTCCACGCGCGGTGGACGGCGTCACGGTTCTCCCGGGTCTGGGCATCGGTCAGCGGACGGCCGGGGGCGGCGCGGTGCGGCGCCACCGGCATGATGTTGGTGGCGCCGTCCGACAGCTTCACGCCGGACTGCGCGAGCGCCACCTGCATCATGTGCTTCGCGAAGTCGCATGCGTCGTGGCGCATGTGCTGCCAGGCCGCCGTGATCCCGCAGAGCGCGGTGTAATCGTAGGTGCCGAAGTGCGCGCCCGAGACCCGGCCCTGGCCGGCAGCGACGAGCGCGCGCAGCGCCGACGAGCCCTCAGGCGCAATGATCGACTGCGGCGTTTCGATCATGAGCTCGAGCCGAATCGTCCCCGGCTTCAGGCGGAGCCGCCGCTCGAGCGCGGCGCAAGCCTGCGCGACCGCAGTCACCTGCCCGGCATGCAGGATCTTCGGCACCGTGACGACGAAGTTCGGGGGCAGGGCCTTCTGACCGGTCTTCGCCAAAGCGGTCACGAAGAGGTCGAGCGTGCGCAGGCTCCGGGAGTGGAGCTCGTTCGACAGCGGCTTGATCCGGATGCCGATGAACGGCGGCAGCGTGCCGGCGGCGGCGCCGGCCGCGACCTCTGCCGCCGCCGACCTCGCGTGACCATCCTCCTCGACGTCCGGTCGATTGCCGTAGCCGTCTTCGAAATCGATGCGGAAGTCCTCGACCGGCTCCCTGCGAAGCTTCTCGACGACGCGGGCGCGAACGATCTCCGCAAGCGCCAGCGGATCGCCGGTTTGAGGATCGAAGCGAAGCGCGGCTTCGAGCGCGGCCGCGTCGGGCGCGTACTCGTTCAACGCGGCGAGGCCCAGCGCCCCGAGCTTCTGTGCGGAGTCCGACCTGAAGAGATGCGCGCCGCCATAGACCGTGTGCACGGGCTGGCGATCCTCGGGCTCGCCGGGCAAGGCCTTCGCCACCTGAGCGTTGATCTTCCGAAGATTCTGAAGAACCGGACGCAGATCACCCGACGTCAGCGAACCAGCCACGCGCGGCGCTCGTGCCATAGAAAGTCCGTGCGGATCCTGAAAATGTCTGGTCAGGTGCCGCGGTACGTCGAGTAGCCGAACGGGCTCAGCAGCAGCGGCACGTGATAGTGCTCTTCCGCGGTGACGGTGAAGGTCACGATGACCTGAGGGTAGAAGGCGGTGGCGAGCAGCGCATCGAAGTATCTTCGGGTGTCGAACACCAGTCGATAGGCGCCGGGAACGGCCGCTGTACCTTCCGGCATCAGCGTCCGAAGCCGTCCGTCGGCGTCGGTGACACCCTCCGCAATCGGCTTCCATTGCTCCTGCGCGTCCAGCCGCTCCAGCGCGACGCGGACGCCGGCTGCCGGGCGGCCCCGGGCGGTGTCGAGAACGTGGGTCGTGATCGCGCTCATGAAAGGCGAGATGTTAGCACCCTGCCTCGGGCCGGCCCGAGAAAACGTCCCTGGTCGTAGACCAGCTCGCCCCGGAGGACGGTCGTCCGGACCCGTCCGCTCAATCGCATGCCGCCGTACGGCGTCACCGGGTGGCGATGTTCGAGCTGCCCGGGAATCACGGTGACCTCCGCCTCGGGATCCCAGATCACCAGGTCGGCATCACCGCCGACGGCGATCGCTCCCTTCGCCCGCGCGAGACCGGCAAGCTTCGCGGGCGCGGCCGACATCCATCGTGCTACCTGATCCAGCGTGCCGCGGCGCGCGACGGTGCCGGTCCACAGCGACGCGAGCCCGAGCTGCAGCGATGAGACGCCGCCCCATGCGGCAATGAAGTCACCGTCGCCCAGATGCTTCAGCACGGCGGGCGCCGGCGAGTGGTCGCTCGCCACGAGGTCGATGTCGCCGGAGACGAGAGCCTGCCACAGACGCTCGCGATTGTCGCGCTCGCGGATCGGCGGCGCGCACTTGAAGTCGGTGCGCCGGTCCGGAATCTCCTCCGCGCAAAAGGTCAGGTAGTGCGGGCAGGTCTCGACCGTGATCGGCGCGCCGGCCGCGCGGGCCAGCCGGAGCACCGGCAGCGCCGCGGCGGCCGAGAGATGGACGATGTGTATGGGAGTGCGGTATTCCGCGGCGAGTCGAATCAGCAGCTCGATCGCCGCGAGCTCACTCTCCGGAGGACGGCTGTTGAGCCAGGTGCTGTACGCGGACCGGTCGGCAGCCGGATCGATCGGCACGAGCCCGCCCGGGAGCTCGGCGTGCACGAGCAGCGGGAGCTGGAGCGTCGCGAGCACCGGCAGAGCCTGGCGAAGATCCGCCTCGGACACGTGCTCGAATTCGTCGACCCCCGACGGTGACAGAAACGCCTTGAACCCGAGCGCCCCACGGCGTGCGAGCGGCTCGAGATCGGCGGCGTTGCCGGGAACCACGCCCCCCCAGAAGCCGACGTCCACGTGGCACCGCCCCTCGGCCGCGCGCAGCTTGGCATCGAACGCCGCGCCAGTGGTCGTCGCGGGGATCGAGTTGAGCGGCATGTCCACGAGTGTCGTGACCCCGCCCGCGGCTGCGGCGCGCGTCGCGCTCTCGAAACCTTCCCAATCCGCCCGTCCCGGATCGTTGATGTGGACGTGCGTGTCGACCAGCCCCGGCATGACCACCAGCGCGCCGGCGTCCAGGATCGTGGCGCCGGCCGGCAGCTCGCCATGGCCGGCGATCTCCACGATGCGCCCTTCACGGATGTGAATGCCGGCCGCGCGTTCCCCTTCCGGCAGCAGGATCCGCTCGCTCCGTACGACCAGGGTCGTCATGCGCAGGGGCCGCTATAATCCTGCATCAGCGGACGAGCGTCGCTTCGATGAGGCCGTGCGGTTCGTCGGTCGGCACGAAGATCTCGTTCCGGTTCGGCAGGCCGAGGCGTGACAGATCGAACGGCAGGTGATGCTTGTTGGGCATCACCAGCCGGATCGCGGTGACGTCTGCGATGTTGTCCAGCACGGCCTGGCCCATGGCGTGCAGCGTGTGCTGAACCGATTCGCTCTCGTGCTCGGCGAAGACGTCGAGCAGCGTGCGGCGCACGCCGTTCCAGGCGGGAGTGAACTGGATGCCCGCCTCCTGGTACCGCCAGGTGGCGGTCACGGAGGTTGCCAGGATCCGGTCGCGAGTCTCGGGCAGCGTGGTGTACTCGTCGCGCATGAAGCTGTCGAACGCCGAGTGGGCCGACTTCAGGATGAGGAGGTCGGCGATGCCGGCGCCGACCAGCGTCCGGCGGCGGTTGGATTGAACGGTCGCCGTACGGGTCTCGGGACCGGTGCGGATGAACGCGTGACCGTGCTGGCGCTCGCCGCGCGGCAGGCGCGCCCACAGATGTTCGGTCAGATCGATGCGCGCGCGCACGAGCCGGGGGTTCCGCTCGAGAAAGCGTGCCGCCAGCGCCAGGCCGAGCGTCTCGGGGTCGTCGACCGGCTGCTGCGCGGCAAGCGCGTAGACGGTGTTCTTCATCGTGTCGGTCGGGAGCACGGCGGCGTTGTCGCCGTCGGTATACGCCTCGTCGTAGTGGCCTTTGAACTGGATCGAGACCGTGAGGTCCCGCAGGTCGTGTCGGTCGCCGTGGCGCCGCACCTGCACGAGCCTCACCCGGGACTTCCCATACGCAGACTGAGCGAGCATGCAGCACTCCACGGAAAGATCACGACCGGAAACCGGCGCGGATGATAGTACCCCGGCTTTCGCGCGCCTCGCGGATCTGGCGTCGTCGCGCGTCGGCGGCCGGGCGGTGACGGCCAGCGACGACTTCTTCGCGCCGAAGTCGAACCTCTTGAAGCCGGATCCGCCGCTATTCATCCCAGGCAAATACACGGCACGCGGCAAGTGGATGGACGGCTGGGAGTCACGCCGGCGCCGCTCCCCCGGCCACGACTGGTGCGTGGTCAAGCTCGGGATGCGCGGACGGGTCCGGGGCGTCGACGTCGATACCAGCTTCTTCACCGGGAACTTTCCGTCCCACTGCTCCATCGAGGCGATGGATACCGCTCGCAAGGCGCCCTGGACCGCCATTCTCGACCAGACGTCCCTCGGCGGCGACCGGCACAACTACATCGCCATTACCGACGACCGGCCCTGGACCCACCTCCGGCTGAACATATTTCCCGACGGCGGGGTCGCGCGGCTGCGGGTTTATGGCGAGGTCGTGGTGGAGTGGGCACGGGTGGCTCCCGGCACGCGGGCGGTCGACCTGGCGGCGGTCTGGCACGGCGGCCTCGTGCTGGGGGCGAGCGACGTGCACTACGGGGCGCCGAACAACATGCTGATGCCCGGCCGCGCGAAGAACATGGGGGACGGCTGGGAGACCAGGCGGCGCCGCGGCCCGGGGCATGACTGGGCGATCGTGCGGCTCGGGGCGCCGGGCGTCCTCACGAAAATCGAGATCGACACCAATCACTTCAAGGGCAACTATCCGGATCGCGCGTCGGTGGAGGGCTGTTTCGCGTCCGGCGCATCGATCGAGGCGTTGCCGCCAACCGCGTGGCTCGACGTGCTGCGCGAATCGAAACTGCAGGCGAACCGCCGCCACCTCTTCTCGAAGGAGCTGCGCGAGCGCGGACCGTTTTCGCACGTGCGGCTGAACATCTTTCCGGACGGCGGGGTGAGCAGGTTCCGGGTCCATGGCACGCTTGCGCGTTGATGCCGTGGCGCCCGGCGAAGCGCGCGCGCTGCTTCGTACCTGCTGCGGCTCGTCGCGCTGGGTCGAGCGGATGATGGCGCGCATTCCGTTCGGCGGCCCTGAGTCGCTGCAAGCCGCCGCGCGCGAGGAATGGTTCGCGCTCACGCGCGACGACTGGATCGAAGCCTTCCGGCACCATCCGAAGATCGGCGACGTGGAGGGGCTCCGCCGGCGGTTCGCCGACACCAGGCATCTCGCCGCGCAGGAACAGGCGGGGGTCGCGGGAGCGCCGGAAGACGTCCTGGCCGCGCTGGCCGCGGGCAACGCGGAGTACCAGAACAAGTTCGGCTATATTTTCATCGTCTGCGCCAGCGGCCTCACGGCCGCTGAGATGCTCAAGATCCTGAGAGCGCGGCTCGCGAACGATCCGGAGTCGGAGCTCCTGGCGGCCGCCGAGGAGCAGGCAAAAATCACGGCGCTGCGTCTGAACAACCTATGAAACCTCTCCATCTCCCGGTCGCACTGGTTGTCGCCGCCGCCGCATCCCTGTCGGTCTTCGCCCAGAGCCCCCCAGGCGTCGAACCGGCGATCGGGCGGATTGAAAAGGCGCTGCTGCCGCCGGTGATCGTCACGGGCCGGACGCTTCAGACGAAGACGCTCGCGGAGCGCATGCGCGAACTCGAGGTCCCTGGGGTCAGCGTCGCGGTGTTTCGCGACGGCCGCATCGCATGGACCCGAGGATGGGGCCTGGCGGACGTGAGCGTCAGGCGCAAGGTGAACGGTGACACGCGGTTTCAGGCGGCGTCCATCAGCAAGCCGGTGGCCGCCGCAGTGGTCCTGGCGCTGGTGTCGCGCGGACGTCTGTCGCTCGACGCGCCGGTCAACACGTACCTGCGGGCCTGGAAGCTCCCCGAGAACGAGCACACCGCCGCGAAGCCGGTGACACTCAGACACCTGCTCACCCACTCGGCCGGGACGACCGTCCATGGCTTCCGCGGCTACGCCCGGGGCGAGGCGGTGCCGACACTCGTGGCGCTTCTCGACGGCGTGAAGCCGGCGAACTCCGCGGCTGTCCGCGTCGACATCCCGGTTGGCTCGCGGTGGCGCTACTCCGGCGGCGGCATTTCGATCGCGCAGCTCGTCGTCGAGGAAGAAACGGGGAAGCCGTTCGCGCAGACGGCCCGCGAGCTCGTGCTCCAGCCGTTCGGCATGACCCACAGCACCTACGTGCAGCCGCTCCCGGCCGATCTGCGCGACACGGCGGCGACCGGCTATCGCTCGAACGGCACCGTCGTCGCCGGCAAATGGCACACTTACCCCGAACAGGCGGCCGCCGGGCTGTGGACGACGCCGGAGGATCTCGCGAAGTTTGCGATCGAGCTGCAGAAGATCGCCGCCGGCCGGTCGAACCAGGTCATGTCGCCGACGCTCGCGCAGGATATGCTCCGGCGGCAGTCTGGCGAGTGGGGGCTCGGCGTCGGCGTGCTCGGCGAGGGTGCGGCGGCACGCTTCAGCCATGGCGGCGCGAACGAAGGGTTTCGCGCATTCTGGGTCGGCTACCGGAACGTCGCGTCCGGGGTGGCCGTCATGACGAACTCCGATGCGGGGACGGCGGTCGCCAACGATCTCGTGCGCACCATCGCTCACGAATACGGCTGGCCCGGCCTCGGCCCGGTGGAACGAACGCCGGGCACCGCCGACGCGACCACCTATCCCGGGCTCGCCGGCTTTTACGAGCTCCCCGGCCGCACGCCGCCATTTCTGCGGATCATCGCCGACGGCGGCCGCCTGTTCCGCAGTACCGGTCCGGCCGGAGGTCAGCGAGCCGAGCTCCTGCCCGAGAACCCGGATACATTCTTCGCCGCCGACAGCGACCTGCGCGTCCAGTTCGTCCGCGACGCCGCCGGCCAGGTCACCGAGGCCCGCATCTGGCAAGGCGGCCAGGAGCGCCGCGCCCAGAAGTCCACCGAGCGCCGGTAGCCTTCAGCCTTCAGCCTTCAGCCTTCAGCCTTCAGCGTTCAGCGTTCAGCGTTGTTATCTCCCTCCCCGCGGCACCCGCTTCTCCGGCGCGGGCCGCCCCGGCGTGGTCGGCCTCTTCGCGATCAGATCCTGCACCTCCTTGATCGCGCGCGCGAGCTGCGGGTCGGTCCCCTGGGCGAGCTGCGAGGGATCGTCCACGACTTCGATGTCGGGCTCCACCCCGTGGCCCTCGGCGAACCAGGCGCCTTTCGGGTCGTACATGCGGAAGGTCGGCACCGTGACGTTGCCGCCGTCGACCAGCACCGGGGCGCCGCTGATGCCGATCAGGCCGCCCCACGTGCGGGTGCCGATGAGCGGTCCGATCCCGGCCTGCTTGAAGTAGGTCGGGAAGGCGTCGCCGCCGGACCCGCTCCATCCGTTGATCAGCATCACCTGCGCGCCGCGGTGCGCCACCGGCGGCCACTGCCAGCTCGCACCGTCGCGGACGGCCCAGTAGGCGAGAATCGGGCGGTTGAGCAGCTCGATGAACCGGTCGGGGATCTGCCCGCCGGCGTTCCAGCGTTCGTCGATGATCAGGCCATCCTTCTTCCACTGGCCCATGAACTGTTTCACGAGCTCGTTCTGCGCATCGACGCCAGTGCTCTGCACGTAGATGTAGCCGACCGTGCCGCCGGTCGCCTGGTCGACGATCTGCCGGCGCTCCTCGATCCACGCGCGGTAGCGCAGCTCCACCTCGCTCGTCAGCGTCTTCGCGAGCACCTGCCGCGAGCCGTCCGCCGACGGCTTCGAGTTCACCGTCAGGAGGACGGTCTTGTTGCCGAGGCCCTGGAAGGCGGCGTACGGGTCCTGCTTCGTGTCGAGCGGCACGCCGTTGACCGCGAGGATGTAGTCCCCCGCTTTGACGTTGACGCCGGGCTCGGCGAGCGGCGCGCGGACGTCGGCGTCCCATGGGCCGCCGCGGATGATGGACTTGACGCGGTAGGCGCCGTCGGCCAGCTCCCAGTCGATCCCGAGCAGCCCGACGTTCCGCGCCGGCGCGCTCTCCTTCTCGCCGCCGCCGTAGTAGGTGTGCGACGCGTTCAGCTCGCCGATGAACTCGCCGATGATGAAGTCGACGTCCCACCGCGTGACGGCGTCCTGCAGGAGCTTGCCGTACCGGGCTTTCATGGCGGCCCAGTCCACGCCGTGCATCCCCGGATCGTAGAAGTAGTCGCGCTGAAACCGGTAGACGTCTTCGAACATCTGCTTCCATTCGGCCCGGGGATCGACCGGCGCCTCCATGTCGGCCGTCGCGATCGGCTTCTCGAATTTCTGCGGAGACTTGATCTCGAGGATCGCGTAGCGGTTCTGCGCCCTGACGAGCATCTTCTTGCCGTCGGCGGTGACCTCGAACCCGTCGGCGTCGTCCAGGACGGGTTTCTCCTCGCGTTCGGTGAAATCGAAGTACAGGATCGGGCTCTTGGTCTCGGCGGCGCCGGTGCGGGGCAGGCGGCGGAAGAGGAGCTTGCCCTTGATCGCCTGGATGTCGGCGTAGTTGCCCGCGGCCGGCGGGAGCACGACGGCGCGCGCGTCGAAACCATCGAGATCGATCTCGACGCTCTTCACGTCGGCCGCCGGCTTCGCGGCATCGTCCTTCTTCTCTCCCTTCTTCTCGTCTGTCTTCTCTTCGGGCTTCTTCGTGTCGGGCTGCCCTTCGTAGTCGTTGCGCGCGTGCAGCGGCGACGGCACGTCTTTCCGCAGCGGCACCGCGACCAGGCGCGTCGGGTTCGGATACGTCCAGCTGTTGTCGAAGCTGCCGTACACCGGCGTGAACTCCCGATCCGACGCGTAGTAGAGATATTTGCCGTCGGGGTCGAATGCGGGCTGACCGTCGTTCAGGTAACCGCTCGTCGCGCGGGTCAGTTTCGAGCTTTTCGTATCGAACAGGAAGATCGAGCCATTCGAATCGCCGGTCGGCCGCGAATACGCCAGCCACCGCGAATCCGGCGACCAGTCGAACTCGAAGCCCGCGAGCGCTCCGTGGTTCATCCACTCGGGGCTCTCGTCGATCTTCACGGTCCTGCCCGACGCGATGTCGGTCAGGTGGATCCGCATCGCCTGGTCGACGAACGCCACCTTTTTGCTGTCAGGGGACCAGTGCGGCGCATACCGGAAGCCCGCGCCGAGCGACGTCAGCTTCTTCTCTTCGCCGGCGCCGTCGGCGGGGCGCACGGCCAGCTCGTATTCGCCGCTCCGGTCGCTCCAGTACGCGAGCGACTTCCCGTCGGGCGACCAGCGGGGATAGCGTTCCGCCACGCCCGACGTGCGGCTGGCGTTGACGACCGGACCGAATTCGGCCGGGGCGGTGAAGACGTCGCCGCGGGCTTCGAACAACGCCCGCTTGCCGGTCGGCGAGACGGTTGCCCACTGGATCAGATTCTCGACTTTCGCGGTGCGCTGCCGCAGCGTGGTCTCGTCGGTGAACACGCGAACGGGCACTTCGCGCGGCTTGCCCGACGCCACGTCCATGAAATACAGGCGCCCGCCGGCCTGAAAGACCAGACCGTCTGGACCGAGCGAGGGAAACGTGATGTCGAAGTCGGCGAACTGCGTCACCTGACGCGACGCGCCGCTCTTCACGTCGTAGGCCCAGATGTTGTTCCGCTCGTTGGTACCGCGGTCCGACACGAAATAGATGGTCGTGCCGTGCCACATCGGCTGCGCGTCGTTGGCCGGGTTGCTCGTGATGTTCTTGGCCGCCTTCGTGGTGAGGTCGAAGAGCCAGAGGTCGGGCGACCAGCCTCCGCGATATCGCTTCCAGTTGCGGAAGTCCTGCGCCATCGGCATGTAGACGAACTGCCTGCCGTCGGGAGAGTACGCGCCGAACTCGCCATAGGGGACGGGCAGCCTCGCCGGCAGCCCTCCGGCGAGACCGACGGTGTAGAACTGCGCGTAGCGCTGACGGCCGCTTTCGCGCGACGAGGCGAAGAGCACGCTCCGGCCGTCGGGCGTCCAGCCGAGGACGCGATCGGCCATCGGATGATAGGTCAGGCGGGCAGGTTCACCGCCGGCGCTCGGGATCACGAAGACGTCGACGTTGCCGTCGTAGGAGGCGCTGTAGGCGACCTTCGAGCCGTCGGGGGAAAACCGTGGAAAGGATTCTTCGCCGGGCGAGGAGGTCAGCCGGAAGGCGGATCCCCCTTCCCTGCTCACGAGCCAGATGTCCCCGGCGTACACGAAGGCGATCTGGTTCTTCGAGACGGCGGGGTACCGGAGCATGCGCGCGTCGATTTGCGCGTGCGCGCGGGCCGCGAACGAAAGAAGGATCGCAGCGGACAGGAACAGTCGAACCGTCGTCGATGGCATGGGCACTCCAGCAAGGTTGCGGAACAGCCCATTCTATCGCCCGCCGGTACGCAAAAAAGCAGGAGCCGAGGGCCTGGCTCCTGCCGTTCGTCACGCCGGCCGCCCCGGACTTATTTGTTGACCTTCAGACGGTCGACTACCGACTTCACGCCGTCGGTTTCGCGCGCCACTTTCAGCGCCTTGTCCTTCTCGGCCGCCGACGGCACGGTGCCGGTCAGGGTCACGACGCCGTTGTTCGAATCGACGTCGATCCGCAGGCCCGAGATCGCGGTGTCGGCGAGGAACTTCGTCTTCACCTTCGAGGTGAGCGCCGCGTTGGCCGCCGCGTCGCCCGCCTGGCCGGCGGCGTCGCCGGCTTTTTTCTGGGCGTCTGCCGCTTCACCCTGGATCCTGTCGTCAATGCCGGTCGTCGGTGTCGCGCCCGGGCTGACGGTCAGCTGATCCACGACATCCTTGACGCCGTCGGTCGTACGGGCGAGTTCGACCGCACGGGTGCGCGCCGCAGGCGTGTCCACTGCACCATTCAGCGTGACGACACGATCTTTGGTGTCGACGTCGATGCGGTACGCCTTCACGGTGTCATCAGCCGCCAACTTACCTTTGACTGCGGTCGTGATCCCCGGGTCCGTCTCCGCGCACGCAATGGTGGTCATCGCGATCACGGCGGCTCCGAGCAAACTGCCGAGCTTCCTTAAGACCATGTGAATCCTCCTGCATGGACCAGTGCATTGTGTATGCCGACGAACGGCTGAGCTGCCCGACCCGGTACAATCGGGCGGTGCGCGAAGGGATCGTTCGTGGGGCTGGGCTGGTGCTCGCCCTCGTTTACGCCTCAGGCATTGTCTGGACCTACGTACGGCAGCCACAAACCGTCGGCCAGCTGACCGGGGGGCTCGCGGCCGGCATCGGGGCCTACCGCATCGACGAACGCGCGTTCAATGACGGGCTGGCGTTCTTCCGCAGGGACCGGTTCGTCGAGGCCCGCGCCGCGCTGATGCGCGCGGACCCCGCCGAACGCGACGCACGGACCCAGTTCTACATTGCCTACAGTTATTACCGGCAGGGGTGGGGCCGGATCTACAGCGACGACACGCTCTTCGCCGAAGGTCTGAAGCACGTCGACAAGGCGATCGCGCTGGCCCCCTCCGGACGCCTCGTCGTCGACGACCCGAACGTGCAGATGCACAGCGCCGACGAGCTTCGGGCGGAACTGCAGGCCGGACTGCAGCGAGACGCCTCGGATTTCAACCCGCTGCGGGTGCTGAGGCCGCGCAAATGACAGCGGCCCGCGAAGCCATCGTCCTGCCGCTCATGTTCCTGACCGTAGCGCTCTTCGGGGGGCTCGAACCCGGCGCGCCCGACCCGTGGGCGCCGCCGTCACTGTTCTCGCTCGTTCTCGCGGTGATGGTTCTGGCGGCGCTGGTGCGGAGCGGCACGCTGGCGCCCGAACGGCTGCTGGATGGCTCGCGCTCGATGATCGCGAACTCCAACGGTTTCGTCGTGCTCGTCTCGCTGTTCGCGGCGTCCGCGCAGCTGCTGCACATGCTGACGCCGCGTTCGGGTCTGCCGTCCCTGATGGTCGGGGTGGTCCTTTTTCTCCTGCTGTTGAACACGCTGGTCATGTCACCGGACCGTCCGCGGCTGCTGCGAAGCTTCGCGGTCGTGACCGGATCGGCGTTTCTCCTCAAGTTCGTCCTGCTGGCCGCGCTCGCGGATCCGGACGGCGGACGGACCAAGCGGGTGCTGCTGGCGCTCTTCGACGTGGCGACGCTGGGAACGATGACCCAGCCGGCGCTCGATCCCCGCGCCGGCTACGTCGCCTTTCTGATGGTGCTGCTGTTTCTCGTCGCCGTCGCGCTGCTGCCGTGCGCGGCATATCGATTCCCGGCCGGCCTGGTGCCGGCACGCGAGCGGGCCATTACCCGGACTGAATCCTAGGTGTTATCGTCATGCGCATGAAACCCACCGCCCCGTTTTTCACAATCCTCGTGGCCGCGGCGCTGTTCGCCGAACCGGTGAAGGCCCAGGCGCCGGCGCATCCCTTCGGCACGCTGCGCGAGCAGGCCGCGATGCAGCAGGCCTGGCTGCAGAAGAGGCTCGACACGTTTCTTCCGGCGCTGATGCGCAAGCACGGGATCGACATGTGGGTGATCCCGATGCGTGAGTACGCCGAGGATCCCGTGTTCGAAGCGCTGACCGCGCCCGAGACGTTTGCCGCGCGCCGCCGGACGATCTACGTGTTCTTCGACAAGTGCGCGGCCGCGGGTGCGGCCCCCTCGACCTCTTGTGTCGAGCGGATCGCGCTCGGGGGCACGTCGCAGGGAGGTGTGTTCGAGGCGAGGCGCTCGACCAAACAGGCCGCGGGGGACGTCGGGCGCGGGCAGCAGGCGGAGCTCTGGGGCGATGAGCAGTGGGAGGCGTTGAAGGCGGTGATCGAAGAGCGCAACCCGCGTGTGATCGGCATCGATCGGTCCACCGTGTTTGCGTTCTCCGATGGTCTCTCGAGCGGAGAGCTGCAGGGGATGAGCGCCGCCCTCGGCGACAAATGGACGTCGAAGTTCAGGAACGCCGAAGGGCTGCCGCTGGAGCTGCTCGCTTCCCGCCTGCCCGAAGAAGAAGCGTTCTTCGAGAAGATGAACCAGCTGGTGTGGTCGCTCACACAGGAGATGTTCTCGTCGAAGACCATTACTCCCGGCACGACCAGGACCAGCGATCTCGTGTGGTGGTGGCGCCAGCGCGTGAACCAGCTCGGGCTCGACACCTGGTTCCAGCCGAGCATCAGCGTGCAGCGTCAGGGCAAGACCGCCGCGGAGATCGGCAGCGATCCGGTGATCCAGCCCGGCGACGTGCTCCACTGCGACGTGGGGATCACGGTCGCTCGGCTGAACACCGACACGCAGCACAACGCCTACGTGCTGCGCGCCGGCGAGACCGACGCCCCACCTGGGTTGAAGCAGGCCCTCGCCAATTCCAACGCGCTCCAGGACGTCGTCGTCAGCGAGCTGCGCCCGGGGCGGACGGGAAACCAGATCCTCGCATCGGCGCGCGCGCGCATGGCGGAAAGGAAGATCAACGGCACCATCTATTCCCATCCGGTCGGCCTTCACGGTCACGGGGCGGGCCCCCTGATCGGTCTCTGGGATTATCAGGACGGCGTGGCCGGCCGCGGCGAGGCGCAGGTCATCCCGTCGATGTGGTACTCGATCGAACTGCAATCGACCACTCCGGTTCCGGAATGGGGCGGGCAGCCCGTGCGCATGGCGCAGGAAGAAGACGTCATCATCGACGCCGCCGGCAAAGTGCGCTGGGCCTTCCGTCGTCAGGACAGGTTGTTCCTCATCCCAGCTCTGCATTAAGCGTTCGAGCTCTGCAATAACATTTTTGTAGAGCTATCAGCTCGACCGTTGTAGACTCCCGATTGTCCCGCTGGAGTGCCATGGCAGACGGCTGCCCCCGGCGCCTCGGTAGACAACTCCCAACAACTGAAAGCTGCTGCCGGAGACGCTCCCCTCTGCGGTAGCTGGAGCTCTGCATGAAGCACATCCATACCTGTTTGGCCGCTCTCGCATTTGTTTTGTCGTTCTCCCCGTTGGAGGCTGCCGTCATCAACGTGGCGGCAGGTGGAGACCTCCAGTCGGCGCTGAATCAGGCGCAGGCCGGCGACACGATCGTTCTTCCCGCCGGCGCCCGGTTCACCGGGCAGTTCCGGTTCCCCGCCAAGACCGGCATGGTGACGCTCCGGTCCAGCGGCACGCTCGAAGACCGCCGGGTGACCGTGACGGACGCGCCGATGATGGCAACCGTGGCGAGCGGTCTCGGAATGATGGCGTTCGATCTGTACGACTCCGCCAACTGGACGATCGACGGCATCCGCTTCGAGGCCAACGTCGGCGGCGGCGGCGAGATCATCGGAACCTACCGGGCCACCAATATCGTCCTGCGGCGGCTGCTGTTCGTCGTGCCCGACGGCCAGGAGCAGAAGCGCTTCGTGCTCGGCAACGGCCGAAACATCACGCTGACCCAGTCGCACTGCAGCGGGGTCTGGCGGTCGGGTCAGGATTCCCAGTGCTTCGTGGCCTGGGACGGTGCGGGTCCCTACACGATCACCGACAACTTCCTCGAAGCCGCCAGCGAAAACGTGATGTTCGGCGGCGCCGACAGCGTCTCCCCCGACAACGTCCCGGCCGACATCCTGGTGGAGAACAACCTCTTCTCGAAACGGCTGGAATGGAAAGGACAGGCTCGCGGGGTCAAGAACCTGTTCGAGCTGAAGGCCGCCCGCCGGGTCGTCATCCGGAACAATATCTTCGAGCGGAACTGGATCGACGGGCAGGGCGGAACGGCGATCGTCTTCACGCCGCGCAACCAGGACGGGACCGCCCCGTGGACGGTGATCGAAGACGTGCTTTTCGAGCACAACATCGTCCGCGACACGCTCGCGCACTTCAACATCCTCGGCTACGACAACAACGCGGCGTCGGCCCAGACGACACGGATCACCATCCGGCACAATCTGCTGCTCGGCACGGGCGGCGGCAGGCTCATGCAGGTCGGCAACGAAGTCGGTACGCTCGTGTTCGACCACAACACGTATGTGAACCCTCAGACGGGCGAGACGTCGATGACGGCGCTGTACGCCGAGGGATCCATCCCGGTCGCGACCGGCGGGACCCGGACGCCGGGATACGCCGTCCAGGATTTCACCTTCACGAACAATCTCGTGCAGAACAACACCTACGGCGTTCACAGCTCCGTTGGCATGGGGCTCGCGGCGCTGACCGGGATGACGAAAGGCTACACCTGGCAGAACAACGTGCTGGCCGGGGGATTCGGGACGTATCCCGCGACGACGACGTTCCTGCCGGTCGATGAGTACCCGGCGCAATTCGATTCGAGCTACGCCCTGGTCTCCACCAGCCCGTTCAAGTCCATGGCGACCGACGGCACGGATCTGGGCTGGAGCGGGTTCGGCGCGCCTTCATCCGAGCCGCCTCCGCCGCCGGCGCCGGAGACCCAAGACGAACCGGTCGCAATCACCGCCGCTTTGCCGCACGCCGGACGCGTCACCGCTCCCTACGTCGAGGACCTGGAGGCGACTGGCGGGCACGGGATCTACCGGTGGAACGTGCAGTCGGGGGCCCTGCCGCCGGGGCTGACGCTGGCCGCAGACACCGGGACCATTGCGGGCACGCCGACGACGACCGGGACGAGCGCATTCAGCGTGCGCGCCTGTGATGAGGCCGACACCACCAACTGCGCGACCGCCGATTACACCATCGCGGTCGCGCTGCCTGTGAGCGTGGCGACGGCCAGCCTGCCGGGCACGGCACGCAATCAGTCCTATGGGGTGACACTGGCGGCAGCCGATGCGATCGGCGCGGTCAGCTGGAGCGTCAGTGCCGGGACGCTGCCTCAGGGCCTCACGCTCAACGCCGCAACCGGCGAGATTTCCGGCAAGCCGCGCAAGACCGGAACGTTTCAGTTCACCGTCGCGGTCACGGACTCCGGGAGCACCGGCACCCGCCAGCTGAGCATCGCGGTCGCCGCCAAGTAGAAAGACGGCAGGGCCGGGCCCTCAACGGGCCCGGCCTTACCCGTAGTACTTGCTGTACATTCCACGCCTGAAGATCCAGCCGCCGAGCGGACCCAGCCACCCCAGGACGTAGTACATGTAGCCAAGGTCCATCAGCTCAATCAGGTTGCCGTCGAAGTCCCGGCAGAAGAAGAACGAATGGCCGCGCGGCGAGCGTTCCGGCCGGCTGACGCACTCCACCCCTTTCGATCGCAGGTAGTCGTACCACTTCTCCAGGTTCCGGACGTTGAACGAAATGTGGGTCAGCCCCACCCGGTTCCACGGAACCTGAACGGCCGCCTGCTTCGGCTCGAAGTGAAAGATCTCGAGAACGGCGCCGCCGGGCACGCGGATCCAGCCGATCTTGCAGCTCGGTGCGTCACCGGCGACGCCGAAGAACGACTTCACCCGCTCCGGTGGCGTGTCGGCCACGCCGACGAGCGGGCAGCCGAAGATCTCCCAGTAAAACTTGACGCACGCGTTGAAGTCCGACACCGTGATGCCCGCATGACTGAACGATCTCGCTCTCATCCTGCCGCCTCGCCGGGCTGCCGGCTGACGCCGGACGCCACAAGATTGGAATCCCGGGCAGGCTCCGCCGCCGGCGCCGCCTTCAATATCGTCTCCCTGATGTGATCCGCCACGCGCAGCGCCTGCGCGATGATCGTCAGTCCCGGGTTCACCGCCGCCGACGACGGGAAGAATGACGCGTCGACGACGAACAGGTTCTCGACGTCGTGTGCGCGGCAGAACGGATCGAGAACGGACTGCGACGGATCCGCGCCGAACACGAGCGTGCCGCACTGGTGCGTGGTGTTCCGCGCCCCGTGCGAGTGCGCGACGACCACCGGGAACCCGAGGCGCCTCAGGATCCGCCTGGTCTCTCGCACCAGCAGACGGTGGGCCCGGAGATTGTTGGGCGTGTAGTGCAGCTGGATGTTGCCGTCGGGCGCGAGCGTGACCCGGTTGCCGGCGGCGGGCAGATCCTCCGACATGATCAGCCAGTCGACGCCGCGCGCGACCCACCAGTCGTAGGCCTGCACCGGGATCCAGGGAACCACCGTCTGCGCCATCACGCCGTGGGTGCGCCCCTGCGACTGGATCGAGCCGAGCGGAAACCCGTTCGGCCCGCGCAGGTAGTAATCGTTCACCGCGAGCGTTTTCTGAAAGACGGTCGTATTCCGCTTCAGCGGATGAAAGCCCTGCATCATCGTGGCGAGGTGCGCCATGTAGCGCGTGCCCACCAGGCCCGACGAGTTCGCCAGACCGTTCGGATGGCGGTCGCTGGCGGACCGCAGCAGCAGCGCCGCGGAATTGATCGCGCCGGCCGACACGACGACGAGCGGCGCCTCGACGCGCACGACTTCGCCGGCGCGCTCGATCTCGGCCGCGACGACGCGTCTGCCGGCCGGGTCCGTCAGCAGCCGCCGCGCGCAGGCGTTCGTCCAGAGCTGCACGCGGCCGCGCCCCTCGCGCATGGCCGGGCGAACGCCGACGACGTCCGCCTCCGCTTTCGCGTGCACCCGGCAGGCGAACGAGTTGCAGGTGTTGCAGAGGACGCAGCCATCCGCCTCGCCGGGGCGCAGGACCCCGAGCGGCAGCGGCGAGGGGTGCAGCCCCATCGTCCGCAGCTTGCCGACGATCTGCTCCATGCCCTCCGAGTGCGGCACGCTGTCGTGGGGGTACGGGCCGCGCGGCGGTTCGGTCGGATCGAGGCCGTGCCGCCCCCGCACCTGATAGAGCTGCTCGGCGCGGTCGTAGAACGGCGCGAGCGTGTCGTAGTCGATCGGCCAGGCCGGGGAGACCCCTTCCATGTGCGGTACGGCCTGGAAGTCTTCCCGGCGCAGGCGGTACAGGACCGCGCCCCAGAACTTGGTGTTGCCCCCCACGTTGTAGTGCGTGTACGGACGGAACTCCTGCCCGTGCGCGTCACGCCAGCGCTCGCGCGTCTGATACCGGAGGTGCTTCCAGACCGCTTCGGGATCCCAGTTCTCGGCCTCCTGAGGCACGAAGTCCCCGCGCTCGACGATCAGGATGCGCGCCGAGGTTCCCGCGAGCGCGCGCGCCATCGTGCCGCCGCCGGCACCGCTGCCGATGATGAGGATGTCGTAGTGCTGCGTCACGCCGTGGAGCAAGCGTACCACGGCCACCGGATACGATAGATGGGTGAGCCCCCGCCCCTCAGACCCCCGCCGGCGCTGGACGCTGGCGCGCGTCCTCGCCCCGTATGTCACGGAACGGACCCGCGCGAAAGGCTACAGCTACTACGTCACCGGGACCGTCACGATCATCAATTCGACGACCGAGCTGCTCACGGCCAACGTCCGCGGCACGCGGATCTACCATGTCACGATCGCGCGCGAGGATGCCGGGTTCACCGGCCTCTGCGAATGCCCCTTTTTCGCCGACCGCAGCGACATCTGCAAGCACATCTGGGCGGTCGTCCTCGCCGCCGACGCCCAGGGGCTGCTGCCACCCGACGGACCTGATGCCTGGCTCGACGTCGCTACCGATCCCGGCGCCCTGGCATCGGCCTCCGGCGGCGGCGCGTCGCCCGATCGCCCGGCCGACCCGTGGGAGCGCTTCCTGGACGGCGTGCTGCACCAGGTGGCCGCCGGCGAGTCGGCGGCGCCGGTCAGCCGTTACCTCAACGGCGAGCTCCTCTACGTCATCGACAAGGACCTCACGCTCCAGGGGCACGGCGTCGCCGTCACCGTCCTGTGGCGCCAGCGCAAGAAGAACGGCGAGTGGGGCAAGCCGCAGCCGGCGGCGTTCGCCCCCGCCGAGATCGAGCAGCTGCCCGATGCGACGGACCGCGAGATCCTCGCCGCCCTGATCGGTGCGTCGGATCCCTACGCCGGCACCTACACGACCGCGTACGCGCGTGCCTCGTTCCGGCTCGTCGGCCCGATCACCGATCGCGCGCTCTGGCTGCTGGCCTCCACCCGGAGGCTGCACGTCCGCGACGACGATCGCAACTATGACGAGATGCGCCCCGTGACCGCCGACGATGGCCCTCCGTGGGCATTCCGTCTCGAACTCGCCGACGGGCCCCACGACCGGCGCCAGCTGTCGGGCTCGCTCGTGCGCGGCACCGACCGCATGGATGTGCGCGAACCGTCGCTCGTTCTGGCGAGCGGCCACCTGATCGCGCGCGGCGCGCTGGCACGGCTCGAACATGGCGGCGCGTTCCCGTGGCTCGCCGAGCTCCGCCGCGTGCACCACACGCCGGCCTTCCCGCCCGGCGCTGCACCGCGCCTGGTGGAGACGCTCGCCCGAAGCCGGGTGGATCCCGGCATCCTCCCCGAGGATCTTCGCTACGAGGTCGTCGAGCCGCGCCCGCGCCCCCGCGTCCACGTCGAACGCGCGCGAACCGCTCCGCGATATCCCGGCGAGCACGAGCTGGTCGCACGGATCGAGTTCGACTACGACGCGACCATCGTGCCCAACGACGGGCGGTCGACGGCTTACGATCCGGAGCGCCGCCGGATGATCCGTCGCAGCAGCGCCGTCGAGCGGGAGGCCGTCCAGCGGCTCCAGCAGCTCGGCTTTCGCCGGGGCTTTGCCGCCGGCGGCGGCGCTGCGGCTGATCTCACCGTCGCGATCGCGCAGTTCGGGCGCGCCGTCCGCACGCTGGTAGCCGAAGGCTGGCACGTGGAGGCCGAGGGGGCGGCGTTCCGGACCGCGCAGGCGATGCGGGTGCAGGTGAAGTCGGGCATCGACTGGTTCGAGCTGCACGGCGACCTCGATTTCGGCGAGGGGCGGATCGTCCCGCTCACGAACCTGCTCGCCGCGCTCAAACGCGGCGAAGGCACCGTCATGCTCGACGACGGCACGCGCGGGATGGTGCCGGAAGAATGGCTGCGCCGCTACGTCCGGATCGCGGGCTTCGGCGCAGTCGAAGGGGACCATGTGCGGTACCGGCCGTCGCAGACCGCCCTGCTCGACGCGCTGCTCGAAAGCCAGCCGGCGGTCGACGTCGACGAGGCGTTCGCCCGCGCCCGCACCGCGATGACGGCTTTTCGAGGCATCGCGAAGGTGGAGGTGCCGCGGTCGTTCAGGGGCACGCTCCGGGAGTACCAGCTCGAGGCCCTGGGATGGTTCGAGTTCCTGCGCCAGTTCGGGTTCGGCGGGTGCCTGGCCGACGACATGGGGCTCGGCAAGACCGTCATGGTGCTGGCGCTGCTCGACTCGCGGCGCGCCGGGCAGGAGGCGCCGCGCCGGCCGTCGGTGGCGGTGGTGCCGCGGTCGCTGGTGTTCAACTGGATCGCGGAGGCGAAACGGTTCGCGCCGGAGCTGCGCGTGCTGGACTACACCGGGTCGGACCGCGCGCTGGCGTCGATCGCCGACCACGATCTGGTGCTGACCACGTACGGCACACTGCGCCGTGACGCCCCGCTCCTGACGGACCAGGAGTTCGACTACGTGATCCTCGACGAGGCGCAGGCCATCAAGAACGCCGCAACTGCTTCGTCGAAAGCCGTCCGCCTGCTGCGGGGCCGCCACCGGCTCGCGCTCAGCGGCACGCCGGTCGAAAACCACATCGGCGAGTTGTGGAGCCTGTTCGAATTCCTGAATCCCGGTCTGCTCGGCACCTCGACCGCCTTCCGCCGCGCCTCTCTCGTCCAGAGCCGGGACGGCGGCGAGGATCTCGCGCTCGTCTCGCGCGCACTGAAGCCGCTGATCCTCCGCCGGACGAAAGACCAGGTCGCACCCGAACTGCCGTCGCGCACGGAGCAGACGATCTACTGCGAGCTCGATGACACCCAGCGCGAGTCGTACGACCAGATGCGGTCCTTCTACCGCACGTCGCTGCTGCGGCGGGTCGAGGACGAAGGCCTCGGCAAGTCGAAGATGCACGTGCTCGAGGCGCTGCTGCGGCTGCGCCAGGCCGCCAGCCACATGGGTCTCGTCGAGAAAGGCAGGGCCGACGCCCCCTCAGCCAAGTTCGACGTGCTCATCCCGCGGCTGATGGAAGTCATCGACGAGGGGCACAAGGCGCTCGTCTTCTCGCAATTCACCGAGCTGCTGGGGCTGCTCCGCGGGCGGCTCGACGAGGCGCAGGTCACCTACGAGTACCTCGACGGCAGCACGCGCGATCGCGCCGCGCGGGTCGAGCGGTTCTCGACCGATCCGGACTGCCGCGTGTTCCTGATCAGCCTGAAGGCCGGGGGGCTCGGCCTGAACCTGACAGCGGCCGAATACGTCTTCCTGCTGGACCCGTGGTGGAACCCGGCCGCCGAGGCCCAGGCCATCGATCGCGCCCATCGCATCGGGCAATCGCGTCACGTGTTCGCCTACCGCCTCATCGCCAGAGACACGGTCGAGGAAAAGGTGGCGGAGCTGCAGGCTTCCAAACGCCAGCTCGCCGACGCGATCCTCAGCGCCGACCCGTCGCTGATCCGGAATCTCAGGACGGAGGATCTGGAACTGCTCCTGTCCTGACCTCCGGACCGAGCGTCGCGTACACGCGGTCCATCAATGCCTGATCCTCCATCGCGCGCTCGAGGCTCATTTCCGGCTGGCCGCCTGCGTGAATCGCGCGCTGGAAGTCGTGATACATCGCCTGGTACCCGCGGATGTCGCGGAAGCCGGGGAACATCACCCGCGGCAGCCCGCTTCCCCGGGCCAGCAGAAACGCGCCGTTCGACTCGAACGTGATGATCCCCTTCCGGCCGAACAGCTTCGACAGCCGTACTCCCTTCAGCAAGGACGGGACTTCCCGCGAGTAGTACAGCGAAGCCGCCGCCCCGTTGTCGTACTGAAAGGCCACCATCATGCTCTTCGCGCGCGTGTCGGGCCCGCCGGCCGAGACCGCCGGGCGATAGCCGCGCACCGACGATGGAACGATCCGGGGCCCGAGACTGCCGGCCAGGTGCAGCCAGTGGACGCCTTCCTCGAAGAACGCGTCCCCGCCGGCCATCGACTCGTCGTTGCGCCAGTCGCCGGCGGTTTTGAGGCGCTTGACGATCGTCGTGAAGTGGGCGAAGACCATCTCGCCGATCGTGCCGGCGGCGAGCAGCCGGCGCAGGGTCACCGCGAGCGGCTTGTAATGATCGTTCTCGCCGACCAGGACCACCCGCCCGGCGCGGTCCCGCGCCTCCAGCACGGTCCGGTAGTCGTTCATCGTGAGGAAGGCAGGCTTTTCGACGAGCACGTGCTTCCCGGCGGCCAGCGCCTCGAGGGTCAGCGCGAGGTGAAACTTTGGCGGCACCGCGACGACAACCGCCGCGATCGACGGATCCGCGATCGCCTGCGCGTAGTCCGCGAAGCTGCCGGCGCCGGCGTGCCTGCGGCAGTACTCCGCCGCCTTGGCGGCGTCACGGCTCGCGTAGCTGCACACGATCGGCGTGCGCAGCCGCCGCACGTGATGGCTGTGCACGCCGGTAATGAAGCCGCAGCCGAGGAAGGCGATGCGCAGGGGAGGCGGCATTCCGGACCCATGATATGTGTTCCCGTCCGGGCGGGCATCTGCCATACGGCATATGATATTATGCCATATGTCCGAAACACGCGAGGACGACATCGTGCACCTCCTCGGAGGGCCCCGGACGATCGTGGGCCGCAGCGAACCGTCCGAACGCGACGTCCGCGAACGGATCCGGGCCGGTCTGCCCTACCGCTCGTTCGAGACGGTCCGCGAGCGGCTCCAGCTGTCCGTGCCGGAGGCGGCGGGAGTGCTCGGCGTCCCGCTGCGCACGCTCGCCCGCCGGCGGATCGAGAAGAAGTTCGCGTCCGACGAATCGGACCGCCTGTACCGGCTGGCCCGGATCGCGGCTCAGGCCGTGCGCGTGCTCGGCAGCGACGAGAAGGCGGCGGCGTGGCTGCGGCGGCCGAACCGTTCGCTCGGCGGCGAGACGCCGCTCGAGGTGCTCGACACCGATATCGGCACCCGCGAGACCGAAGAGGCCCTCGGCCGTCTCGAGCACGGCATCGTCGGCTGACCGCCGTGCGGGTCTGGCGGCTGACGACCGCCGCGCATGCGGCCCTGGACGGCGAAGGGGCGCGCCGGTACGGCAGCCGCTGGATGCCTCGCGGCTACGCGATCGTCTACGCCTCGGCCACCCTGTCGCTGGCGGCGCTCGAGCGTCTCGTGCACACCGACACCGACCTCGTACCCTCCGATCTCGTTGCGATCGCCATCGACATCAGGTCCGGTCTCTCGATCGACTCGATCGAGCTGAGCGAGCTGCCCGGTGACTGGCGCGCCTACCCGCCGCCCGAGTCGCTTGCCGCTCTCGGTGAGCGCTGGATCCGAGGTGGGAACACCGCGGTGTTGTCGGTGCCCTCGGCGGTGATCCCGGCCGAACGCAACTTCCTGCTGAATCCCGCCCACGCCGACTTCCGGCGGTGTAGCCACGGCCCGCCGGAGCCGTTCACCTTCGACCCGCGCCTCCGTTAACCCTCGCGCAGGAGCTCCGCCGGGCTGATCGAGGCCGCCCGGCGCGCGGGGAGATAGCACGCCAGGAAGGAAACCACGACGGCGAGGCTGATGCCGACCGCAAAGGACAGCGGATCGAACGGCGCGACCCCGTGCAGCAGATGCCGCAGCGTCCGGGCTGCCATCGCGGCCCCTGGCGCGCCGACCGCGACGCCGCAGAGGATGAGCACGACGCCGGTGCGCAGCATCAGCCGGACGGCGCCGGCGTCACTCGACCCCAGCGCCAGCCGGATCGCCAGCTCGCGCCGCCGGTCCAGAACACTCTGCGCGACCGCTCCCCAGAGCGCGACCGACGCGAGCACCAGCGCGAGCGCGGCGAACACGATGGCAAGCCTGAGCCGCAGCCGGCGATCGGCGATCGATTCGTCGATCACGGCTTCGAGCGACTTCGGGGTGAACAGGGGCATCGCGGGATCGAGCTGCTGTACGGCACGGCGCAGCGCCGGCGAGAGGCTCTGCGGATCACCGGTGGTCCGCACTACCAGATAGGCCTGGCTCGGCGCGAGGAAGGCCCAGGGCGCAATCAGCGACGCCGGCGCCGTGCGATCGAGCCCGCGGTATTTCACATCCTTGATCAGGCCGATGATGCGCGGCTTGACCCGGACCCCGTCAGGACCCGGAATCGTCGCCGGCCACTCCTGGCCGATCGGATCGCGCTTGCCGAACAACTGCCGGGACGCGGACTCGCTGATGACCGCCGGCGGTGGTGACGCGGCGCGGTCGTGCTCCTCGAAGAACCGCCCGCCGACGAGCGTCGCGCCGATCGCCTGCAGATAGCCCGGCGTCGCTACGGAAAAGCTGAGTGGAAAGATTTCGTCGCGGCCGCCCATCACCACACGGATCGTCATCTCGAGCTGGGTCCCGTTCGGCGGCAGATCGCTGCCGACTCCGGCCGCGGTCACACCCGGCAGCGCGCGGACGTCGCTCAGCAGACGGTCCAGCACCGGCGTCCGGTCGGTCGCCTGATAGCGGATCGTCTCGGCCAGCCGCAGCCGCATCGCGACTGCGTTGTGCTGGTCGAACCCGCGTTCGGCCGATACCAGATCCACCACGGTGCGCATGAGGAGTCCGGCGCACACCATCAACACGACGGTGAGCGCGATCTGCGCGACCACGAGAACGCCACGGGCCCCTCCCCGGCTCCGGCCGATGCGGTCCGATGATTGTTTCAGCACCGCCCCGGCATCGCTACGCAGCGCGCGGAGTGCGGGGGCCCCGCCGCTCAGAATCGCCACGAGCGACGCCAGCGCCAGACTTGCCATCACGACGGGAAGGTCGATGCGCACCGCCTCGAGATTGGGGATCGACGCGGCGCCGAATGCCGTGACCCCCCGGGCGACCTGGTGGGCCAGCCAGACGCCGAGCCCCCAGCCGCAGATCGCCATGACGAAGCTCTCCGTCAGCGACGCGCGCAGCAGCTGCCCCGGGCCGGCGCCGAGCGCGCGGCGTAGCGCGAACTCTCTCTGGCGCGCGGCCGCCCGGCCGACGAACAGTCCGGACACGTTCGCGCACGCAATCAGCAGTACCAGCGCCGCACCGGCGGCGAACGGAAGAACGGCGGTCCGGACATCGCCCCGCAGGTGTTCTTCGAGCAATCGAACCGTGGCATATCGCCGCCTCGGGGCGGTCAGCCCCTGATTCAACTCCTCTGCGACGCGGGTTGCATCATCCTGCGCCTGGGCGAGGGTGATGCCTGGCGCCAGACGGCCAACGAGACGAAACCGCCGCTGGTCTTCGGTGCCGATGAGCGCGATCGGCGGCACCGCTTCGGCCGGGAGCCACAGCTCGACCTCCTCCGCGGGGAACGTGAATGCCGGCGGCATCACGGCCGCGGCGCTGAAGTGCTGCGATCCGATCGAAAGACCGCGCTCGCGCCAGGTTCCGGCCCGGCCGATCTGCTCGGTCAGCCGGCGGCTGAGCGCTGTCGCGGGCGTACGCCCCTGGATCGCGTGGGTCGAGCCCTCGCTCGCCGCCACGCCGAGAAGCTCGAAGAATCCATCGGTGACCATTGCGCCGCGGACCGTGCGTGGGTCACCGGCCCCGCGAAACGTAAACTCGGCGCGGGTGTACGACGCGAGCCGCTCGAGGGTCCGGACACGCGCACGCCACTCCTGCACCTGCGCCAGCGGAACACCCATCTCCGCGTCGGCATCGTCGGCGCGATGAATCGAGATGATGACGAGGCGTGAGGGATCGGCGTACGGCAGCGGCCGCAGAAGTGCGCCGTAGACGACCGCAAACACCCCGGTCGCGAGACCGATACCGATGGCGAGGGTAACGATCCCGGTCATCAGGAGGAGCGGCGCGCGGAGCAGTGCGCGCGCGGCGAGCGCAACGTCTCTGAGCAGGTCCTCCATGAAGGGATTAGACACCGTCTTCCTCCGGCCGGGAGAGGTAAAATCGCGAGACGCGATGACACGCTATTCGGATCCGATACCAGGCGCCGCCGCGCGCCCGTCGTCGACCACGCGTACGGCCGGCCCGGTCCGGTCGCACGCCACGCCGCCTGGCCTTCTCTTGAAAGATGGCGAGCTGATTGACAGTCCGCACACGAACCTTCAATACAGGATCGGCCGCTTCCTGGGTCAGGGAGGCTTCGGTCAGGTGTACCTGGCCACGCGGCTCGGGCAGTCGAAGGAGATTCCGGAAGAAGTCTGCGTCAAGGTCAGCGAACACATGGATGGGTGGCTGCGCGAAGCGTATTTCGGGCTGGTGCTGAAGGACCACCCGCGCGCGGTGCGGGTATTCGACCGCTTCCCGATGAGCGCTTCAGGCGGTGTCCTGTACTGCCTGGTACTCGAGTACGCGCGGCATGGCGACCTGAGCGCGTTTCTCGCCCGCAGCGGCGCGAGCTGGAGCGAAGCCGCTGCCCGGCGCGAGATCGCCGGGGTGCTCGAAGTGCTGCGCCGGCTGCACCGCGGGCAGTTGCTGCACCGCGACCTGACACCGATGAACGTCTTCGTGTGCGACAGCAAGAGGCTGAAGCTCGGTGACTTCGGCATCGTTCGCCAGCAGAGCGACGGGCGGGGAGTCACGGCCCGAACGAGGAATGCGATGACGGCGCCGAGCGACATCCTCGACGGCACGGCGCCGAAGTGGCAGGCGCGCGACGATGTGTATCAGGTCGGGCAGCTGCTGGCGATGCTGGTGAAAGGGGACGCCGGCAAACGGATTCGCACGGCCGACGTCCGCGGCCTCACCTGCAGCGACCACCTGAAGGAGATCGTTCACCGCTGCATCGGCGAGCGCCGCAAGCGGTACCAGAGTGCGGACGAACTAATCGAGGCAATCAGGAACCCGCCCGCGGCGCTGAAAGCCGGCGTCCTCCGCAGCCTCAAGAACGTACACATCGCGTTCACCGGTTTTCTCAGCAGGCCGCGCGCTGAAGCGGTCCGCGCCGCCCGGCGTGCGGGCGCCATCGTCCACGGCGGCCCGTCGGCCCGAACGACGGTCGTCGTTCGCGGCCGCCCCAACGCGCTGCAGGCGGCCGGCAAGGACGGCGGGATCAAGCTGATGGAGATCAAGCGCCTTCGGGAGAAAGGTCACCGGATCACGCTGCTCAACGAGACGCAGTTCTGGCGTCTGGTGACGCGACGGTGAGGGGAGAGAGGAGAAAGGAGAAAGGAGAAGGGTGCACGTGCAGGGTGCAGGGTGCAGGGTGCGGTGCACGTGCCGTGCAGGTGCTCAAGTGACAGGGCGAGCATAAGCACGAGCACGAGCACGAGCACGAGCATGTGCACAGGCACCAGCACGTGCACATGCACGTGCACCTTGCACGGCACGTGCACGGCACCGCACCCTGCACCATGCACCCTGCACGTGCACCCTTCTCTATCAAGGTTTCGGCACCCTGACAGTGCTGATCATCAGGCTGCCGCTCAGCAGAAAGAGCAGCGAGAACGGGTGAAACCCGCGGCCGAGGAGGTCCACCTGCCCCCCCGCAAACCGGTCCCCCGTCATTCCCAGCGCGTAGACCCCGGCCAGCAGCATGACGAGGACGATGCTCGTGGGGATCGGCGTGCCTTCGAAATGCCGGACCTTGCCGGTGTCGGCGTTCGTCAGCGCGACGGAGGTGACGTTGAACCGGGCCAGCCGGCTGATGCCGGCGCAGACGAATGCGGTCAGGACCGCGACGTCCCAGAACCCGCGCAGACCGAGGGTGTAGCCGAGCACCGCGGGGGCGACGCCGAACGACACGATGTCGGCGAGCGAGTCGAGGTCCGCACCGAGCCTGGACTGCCGGCGCGCGTCGAGGCGTGCGACGTAACCGTCGAGCGCGTCGAAGACCAGCGCCAGGCAGGGCAGCACGAACGCGGCCCAGATCTGGCGCGAGCGATCCCCTTCGATATAGCTCAAACAGGCGAAAACCGACAGCGTCCCGCAGGAGGCGTTGGCCAGCGTCAGCAGGTCGGCCCGCGTATACGAGCGGAGCATCGAAAGGCGTGGCTGATTCCGCATGGCGCGCGTTGAAGTCTACCAAGGAGGTTTACAATCGGTCATGGCTCATCAGCGTGGCCGTGGAGCGGTCATCTGCACTGCCCTCCCCATCCTTCTCTTCGCCGCCGCCGGATGCTCCGCGCGGTACCTCGCGTCGGCGCCGCTGGGGCAGAACGCGCCCGATCTACCCGGGCAAAGCGTCACCCGCCACGTCGTCCTGGTCTCGATCGATGGTCTGAGGCCCGACGCGATCGCCGCCTACGCTACCCCGACGCTGCAGCGGCTCATCAGCGAGGGCAGTTACACGATGCACGCAAGCACCATCATGCCCAGCAAGACGCTGCCTTCCCACACGTCGATGCTCACCGGCGAGCCTCCGGAACGCCACGGCGTGCTCTGGAATACCCCGGTGACGGCGGATACGGACCGTATCGAGCAGCCTACGGTGTTCGGCGTGGCGCGCGCGCGCGGCTACGGGACGGCGGCGTTCTTCAGCAAGCCGAAGTTTCAGCCCCTCCAGCGGGCCGATACGCTCGACTACTCGCAGGCGCCGGGCGGCTGGTTCGGCGGCTGGACCGGTCGCAAGACGGTGACCGACGTCGAACGGTATCTGCTGAACTCGCGCCCGAACCTGCTCTTCGTGCACCTGCCCGATCCGGATCGGGCAGGTCATGCAGCAGGGTGGATGAGCCCGGCATATGGCCGTGCGGTCCTCGACAGCGATGCGTCCGTCGGGCGGCTCCTCAGGGCGGCCGAGACGGCGTTCGGCGCCGGCAACTACACGTTCATCGTGACCGCCGACCACGGCGGCCAGGGACGCGACCACGGCAGCGCCGACCCGCTCGACGTGACGATTCCATGGATCGCGTGGGGGCGCGGGGTCAAGGTTGGCGAGCTCGAGAGCCGCACGATCCGCACGATGGATACCGCATCGACGATTCTCTGGCTCCTCGGCGTCGACGAGCCGACCGACTGGATGGGTACGCCGGTGATCGCCGCTTTTGCGGCCAGCCCGGGGCCGTCGTAGCCGTCTCAGAACGCCCCTCCCGGTCAATGCCGCACCCCAACACCCGGCCCAGGGTCTTCATCGTCGGGGGTGGCTTCGCCGGCCTGGCCGCGGCCAAGGCGCTGGCGGGCGCCCCGGTCGATCTGACGATCTTCGACCGCCGCAATCACCACGTCTTTCAGCCGCTGCTGTACCAGGTGGCGACCGCTGCCCTTTCACCGGCCGACATCAGCGCACCGATCCGCTCGGTGGTGCGTGGACAGAAGAATTGTGACGTCGTGCTGGCGGAGGTCACCGGCGTCGACATCACGCGGCGACAGCTGATGGTGGGACGGGGCCAGGTCGGGTATGACTATCTGGTGCTCGCTGCGGGCGCCACGCATGCGTACTTCGGCCACGATGGCTGGGCGCCGATCGCGCCCGGCCTCAAGACCCTCGAAGACGCGACCGAGCTCCGCCGGCGAATCCTGCTGGCGTTCGAGTCGGCCGAATACGAAGGCAGCGACGAGGCCCGCCGCGCGGTCCTGACGTTCGGCATCGTCGGCGCGGGCCCCACCGGCGTGGAGCTCTCGGG
Organism: Vicinamibacterales bacterium; assembly: GCA_035250005.1. Classification (GTDB taxonomy): domain Bacteria; phylum Acidobacteriota; class Vicinamibacteria; order Vicinamibacterales; family 2-12-FULL-66-21; genus JACDCA01. The sequence goes on from DATFFM010000006.1 coordinate 33,261, forward strand.
TGCGATCAAGGAGATCGCGGGACAGACGATTCCCCGTGACTACAAGCACGTCGACACGCGTACGACACGGGTCGTTCTTTTCGAGGGGGGGCCGAGGGTGCTGCCCACCTTCCCGCCCCGATTGAGCGCGCGGGCCCACCGCGACCTGGAGCGCATGGGGGTCGAAGTCCGCGTGAATTCCACCGTGACGAACATCACGCCCAGGGGCATCTTCATCGGCGAGGAGTTCATTCCGGTCCGCAACGTCTTCTGGGCGGCGGGCGTGAAGGGCAGCCCGCTCGGCCGGTCGCTCGGCGTGCCGCTCGATCGATCGGGCCGCGTGATCGTGGGTCCGGATCTGACCGTCCCCGGCCATCCCGAGGTGTTCGTCGCCGGCGATCTGGCCGCGGCGACGTCGGCGGGCACGGGCGCGGCGGTCCCCGGCGTCGCACAGGGTGGGCTGCAGATGGGGCACTACATCGGAGAACTGATCGCCGGCGAGGTGCTCGGGCGATCGTCGCCGGATCAACGCAAGCCGTTCGTCTATCGCGACAAGGGTTCGATGGCGGTCATCGGCAAGGCGAAAGCCGTCGCGCAGGTCGGCCGATTGGAATTCGGCGGATTCCTTGCGTGGCTGGCGTGGGGCGCCATCCACATCGCCTTCCTCATCGGCTTCCGGAACCGCCTGCAGGTGCTCTTCAGCTGGTTCTGGAACTGGCTGCTCAACGCCCGCGACGCACGGCTGATCACCGGTGATGCGCAGCTCGATATCCAGGTCGTGCGATCCGCGGAGCTCGCGGCCGAAGAAGTCGACCGGAAAATAAATCCAGGCCGCCGCTAAACCTTCCGCGCCGATTGCCCGTCTTTCTACAATGTAGAATGCGCACCGACGGTGGACGTCTGCCGGGCCTCGTCGCGGCGATCTTCCGGGCGTTGCTCCCGATCGCAGAACGTGACGAAGTGCTCGGCGACCTGCAAGCCGAATACGAGCAGCGTGCCGCTTCGACCGGGCGGTCTGCGGCGCACTGGTGGGCCTGGAAGCAGGCGCTCGGATCGCTGCCGGCGCTCGTACGGCGCGGCTGGTGGCGGGGCACGACCGGATTCGAGCCGCAAGCGAATCGATTGCGGCCGGGAGGACCGATGTTCGAGAGCTGGATCATGGATATGCGGTATGCCGGGCGCAGGCTGATGAGCCGACCGACCTACGCCGTGCTGGCGATACTGACGCTCGCGCTCGGCGCAGGGGGCACGGCCGCGGTCTTCAGCGTCGTCCGGACGCTGCTGCTCGAGCCGCTGCCGATTGCGCGCGAGTCACAGGTGGGCGTGCTCTGGTTCACCGGCTCGTGGACGGAAGCGGAGTTCCTGCATCTCCGGCCGAACTTCCCCGGCTTTCAAAGGATGGGCGCGTACCGCCCCGACGATTCGACGCTCGAGACGCCCGGCGGCCCGCTGCGCCTGGTCCCTGGGGTGGCCGCGTCGGCGGAGCTGTTCGACGTGCTCGGCGCCGGACCGCTGCTCGGGCGCGCGCTTCAATCGGGCGACGATCTCGCGGGGGCCGAGCCCGTCACCGTGCTGAGCCACTCCCTGTGGCAGGAGCTTGGCGGGGATCCATCCATCATCGGCAAGCCGCTCCGAATCGGCGGCATCGAGCGGACGGTGGTGGGCGTGATGCCTCGCGGCTTCTGGTTTCCGAGCCCCGCGACGCGAATATGGAATTCGACCGCGTTCAGTCCGCAGAACCGGTCCGGGCGCTACACGCTGGTCGGCCGGATCGCCGACGGGATGTCGATCGAGCACATGGACGGACCGCTGCGCGCGATCGCGGATGCGACCGGCGCACGGTTTCCGTCTCCCGGGAAGTGGGACAAGACGACGGCCCCGGCGATCACGCCGGCGCGGGAGTTCTTCGTCGGCGACATCCGCCCCAGCCTGGTGGCCACCTTCGCCGCCATGGGCGTGATCCTGCTGATTGCGTGCGCGAACGTCGCTGCACTGATGCTCGGCCAGGTCGACGCGCGCGCAACCGAACTGGCGGTGCGGGCGGCGCTGGGCGCCAACCGCCAGCGGCTGATCCAGCAGCTCGTGATGGAGTCGGTGGTCATCGGCCTGATCGCCGGCGCGGCGGGCGCGGTGCTCGCGAGCATCGGGTTCGGCGTGCTCGTCCAGTCGCTGCCGCTCGGCGAGCTCGCCGACCGCGCGCGTCTCGACTGGACCATCTTCTGGGCGTCCATGCTGGCCTCGCTCGTCGCCGCGGTGCTCATTGCGACCGTT
>DATFFM010000007.1:0-6673 GCA_035250005.1 Vicinamibacterales bacterium
AGTCGGAGTAGGAATGACCATCGCTGATCACCCCCTCCACAGATCCGGACGTGCGGCGTTACCGCATCCGGCTCCCACCTTGGGTGAGCAACGCCAGGCGCTGGTTGGGGTACGGGTGGCAGATGTGCGGAATCGGAAGCCAGCGCCGGGTGAGGCGGGCGAGACGCGCCCACGTCACGCGCGCGGTCTGACTGCGGCGGCGAAGCGTCGCATGCCAGATGCGCCCGAGGGCGCTGCGAAACGCCATCAGGCTCGGCCCGTTCCGCGGCACGCCGTAGTAGCGGGCGTGCCCCAGCAGGACCGAGCGCAGATAGGCGCCCTGTTCCGGGATGGGCTCGTGCAAGCGGCGCCGCAGGACGAGGCGCACCTCGCGCAGCTTCGCTTGCCACCGCTGGCGCATCGTCTGTCGCCACACCGCAAACTTCCCTTTCCGCGTCTTCCCGCAGCTGTGCGTGAAACCGAGAAAGTTGAAGGTCGCGGGTTTCCCGTCGCCACGTCCTCGTCGATTCCGGTCAGCATACCGGCCAAATTCAATGAGGCGCGTTTTGTCGGGATGCAGCGCCAACCCGAACCGCGCGAAACGCTCACGCAGGTCGGTGAGAAAGCGGTCAGCTTCCTCGCGATGCTCGAAGCCCACGACGAAATCATCCGCGAAACGCACGACGACGAGATCGCCGCGCGCCTGCGTCCGACGCCATCGCTGGGCCCAGAGGTCGAAGACGTAGTGCAGATAGATGTTGGCCAGCAGCGGGCTGATACTTCCGCCCTGCACCGTGCCCACCTGACTCCGCATTCGCTGTCCATCCTCCAGCACGCCGGCCCTCAGCCATTTCTGAATGAGCCGCACGACGCGCGGGTCCGCCACACGATGCTCGAGAAACCGGATGAGCCAGTCGTGGTTCAACGTGTCGAAGAAGCCGCGAATGTCCGCATCGAGCACCCAGTTCACCTTCTTCGTCTCGATGCCGACCGTCAGCGCGTCCAGCGCCTGATGCGGGCTGCGCTTCGGTCGAAACCCGTACGAGAAGCCGAGAAAATCCTGTTCGTAGATGGCGTTCAGTACCTCGACGACGGCACGCTGGACGATCTTGTCTTCCAGCGTGGGAACGCCGAGCGGCCGCTGCCGCCCGTCCGCCTTCGGGATATACGCCCGACGAACCGGGCTCGCTCGGAACGCGCCTCGCTGAATGCGAGCGGCGAGGTCGTGGAGGTTGGCCTCCAGCGCCTCGCCGTAGTGCCGCCACGTCTCGCCGTCGATGCCCGCGGCCGCGTCTCGCTTCAATGCCAAGTACGCCGCCCGCAGGCACTCGATGTCGTCGACGTGGTGCAACAGCGCGGTGAACCGCTGTTTCCTGTCCCGTCTTGCTGCCTGGCGTACCCGCTCGATGCCATCCGACGAATGCATCCGGCGCTGCGTCCGGTCGTCGTGACTGTCGGGCGAGTTCCCCTTGGTCCGCTCGCTTCCCTCCACCACCTCCGCTGCCGGTTCCGCGGCGTTGTTCGGTGGCTTCTGCGGTACTACCAAGCGGTCCGACTTCTCGCGGTCGTTTCTCATCGGCGTGCGTCCATAGACTTCCCGATGCGGCCTGCGGCGCTCCATGCCACAGGTGACCGCGAGATCTCCCGGTTCCCGAACGCGGCGCTTCCGCGCATGCACGGGGTCTCTGACCGCGCGGGGTTCCGTCGCGCCTTGCGATGGCGGCGCGCCGAATGTGGCCTTCCGCTGTCTCCTAGAGCGTCGGCACCCCGAAGTGGTTCATGTTTTTCGCGGCTCAATACCCGGCCCGCGCGTTCCCCTGTCAACGCTTCGCCGGTACGGTCACCCGTCCCGACGCATGACTCGGGGTCGTTGCGGTTCGCTAGACCTTCAACGTTTCGAACTTGCATCTATTGCACCGCGCCGATTTAACCGGCGCACAGGAGACAGATCATGATGACGACACGCATCCGCCTCGCGATTCTCGGATTGTTGGCCGGCGTTGCCGCCCTCGCATCAGGTACCAATTCCGTGTCAGCGTCCCCGAGAAGCGGCTCTCTCCAGGTCGAGAAGGAGTGCTCTGAGTACGAGGGTCAACCCGGACAGTTCTGCACCATCACGTCTTCCAACCTGTCGGAGATCACGCCCGGCGCGAAAGTCGTCTACACGCAGCCGGCTGGTATTCCGGCCGGCATGCTGGACAGCAACGTCTTGCTCGACGCGGGAGATGGCAGCAGGGCGATCGGCCGCTGCACGCTCGACTTCGCAACTGGCCGGGGGCTCTGCACATTCTCGGATGGGACAGGACACTTCGCCGGGTTCCACGCCCGGGTTGAAGTAACTCCGCCGGGATTCGAAGGCGATGACTGGCACTGGCGCGGGACGTACGGATTCAGAGAAGGCGTCACACGACCTCGAGACGGAGACTAGTGAGAAGTGACGCGGGACGTCATCTCGACGAGAGGGCGGCCCTCAGCCATGCCTTCGCAATCGTCCACTCGCGAACAACGGTGGCGTCAGAGATCCCGAGGACAGCGGCCGTCTCCTCTATCGTCAACCCGCCGAAGTAGCGGAGTTCTACGATTCGTTCCTGGCGCGGGCTGAACGTCGCCATTCGTTCGAGCGACTGGTGCAACGCCAGCACGTCGATCTCTCTGGGGCCGGCGGCGGCGACGTCTTCGGCCAGCGGGACGCGCGCCAACTGACCGCCACGCTTGTCGGCACGACGGGTCCTCGCCAGGTCGACGAGGATCCGTCGCATGACGCCGGCCGCCGCCCCGAAGAAGTGGGCCCGGCTCACCCACCCGGCCTGTCGCTGATCGACGAGCCGGACGTAGGTTTCGTGGACGAGCGCTGTTGGCTGCAGCGAATGGCCCGCCGGTTCACGACGCATGTGCGCCGCCGCCAGGCGCCGGAGGTCGTCGTAGAGCAGCGGTATGAGCTCGTCGAGCGCCTCCCGGCGGCCATCGCCTGCGGCGATGAGCAACTCCGTGACTCGCGCGGCGTCGGGCGAGCGCTGATCCATCAAGGGACAATATAATGCCTGAGACATCGCCCGGGGAACCTCGCAAGCGATGGAGTGTCGAGGGATGCATGAAATGACACCGGCACGATGGGAGCGGGTTCAGCAGCTGTATCATGCCGCGCGCGCGCGGGCCGAAGGCGACCGAACCAGATTCCTTGGTGAAGCCTGCGCCGGCGACGACCACCTGCGCCGCGAAGTGCAGGGGCTGCTCGAACAGCCCGTGTCAACCGGGAGCTTCGTCGACTTCCTCGGCGGGCCCGCCCCGCCGCAGCTCGACGGGCCGGCCCGCGCTACCCTCGCCGGCCGGCGGCTTGGCAGTTACCAGGTGCTCGCGCTCGCCGGGCAAGGCGGGATGGGCGAGGTCTATCGCGCCCACGACGACCGGCTTGGCCGCGATGTCGCCATCAAGGTGTTGCCGCCGGTCTTTACCGCCGACGCGGACCGGCTGGCGCGGTTCGGCGGCGAGGCCCGAGCGCTCGCCGCCCTGAATCATCCGCATGTCGGTGCCATCTACGGGCTGGAAGACGTCGAGGGCGTTCCGGCGCTCGTGCTGGAGTTCGTAGAAGGCGAGACGCTGGCCGATCGCCTGCACCGCGGACCGATCCAGGTGCGCGACGCGCTGCCGATCGCGCGGCAGATTGCCGACGCGCTCGACGGCGCCCATCGGAAGGGGATCATTCATCGCGACCTGAAGCCGGCGAACATCAAGATCACGCCCGACGGCGTCGTGAAAGTTCTCGACTTCGGCCTGGCCAAAGCGGCCGCGAGCGAGCCTGACCGGAACCTCTCAACATCGCCGACGCAGACCGCCGCGATCGGTATTACCCGCGCCGGCGTGATTCTGGGCACGGCGGAGTATATGAGCCCGGAGCAGGCGCGGGGCCTGCCGGTGGATGCACGCGCCGACATCTGGGCGTTCGGCTGCGTGCTGTTCGAGATGCTCACCGGCCGCCCGCCGTTCCGAGGGCGGACCATCGCCGAAACGCTCGCCGCGATCACGGAGCGTGAACCCGATTGGAAGGCGCTGCCGAGCGCGACGCCGGCGGCGATTCGCGACCTGTTGCGCCGTTGTCTGCAGCGGGACCTCGCCCTCCGGCTGCCGGATGTGGCGAGTGCGCGAGAGACGATCGACCGGTCGCTGCGCGGGTTGAACCAGTGGCGGATCGCCGCCATTGCCGCAGCGGCGCTCGCCGCGCTCGCGGTCGGTGCAGCCCTCCTGTGGCGCGAGCCCGCGCGCCCGGCCGACCGATCCGACTGGGTCCAGCTGACGCAGTTCCCCGACTCGGTCGTTCAACCCGCATTGTCGCCCGATGGGCGGATGGTCGCTTTCCTGCGCGCGGCGTCCAATCCGGTTGTCCCGTTCGCGGCAGGTCAGATCTACGTCAAGGTCCTCCCCGATGGCGATCCCGTACAGCTCACGACTGATGGCACGCTCAAGATGAGCCCCGTGTTCTCCCCGGACAACGCGCGCATCGTCTATACGCGCGTCAACGAACGCTTCGAGTGGGACACCTGGTCGGTACCCGTCGGTGGCGGCGAGCCGCAGCAGTGGCTGCGGAATGCGTCCGGACTGACGTGGATCGACTCGCGACGCGTCCTGTTCTCGGAGATGCGGAAGCCGCCCCACATGGGCATCGTCGCCGCGGAGGAAAACCGCAGGGGACAGTACGACGTCTACCTGCCGGCCCCCGTGCAGGGCATGGCGCACCTGTCGTACCGATCACCCGACGGCAAGTGGGTGCTGCTCGTGGAGATGAACGGTCATCACGAATGGACGCCATGTCGCGTCGTGCCGATCGACGGTACGTCTCCGGGACGCCTCGTCGGCCCGCCGGGAGCCGGCTGCACGTTCGGCGCCTGGTCGCCCGATGGACGATGGATCTACCTGACGTCGAATGCCGGCGGAGCCAATCACATCTGGCGGCAGCGTTTTCCTGATGGCGCGCCAGAGCAGATCACATCGGGGCCGACCGAGGAGGAAGGCGTCGCCATGGCGTCGGACGGCCGGTCCTTTGTCACCGCCGTTGCCCTGCGCAGTTCGTCGCTGTGGTTGCGCACATCTTCAGGTGAACGGCAGCTGTCGGTTGAAGGGAACGCGGTCGACGCGAAGTTCGCCCCCGATGGCTCGAAACTGTTCTATCGCGTCGTCGGTCACCTTGGGGCGTACCCAGTGCCGGGAGAGATGCGGGTGGCGGATGTGGAATCGCGCCGGGTCGACGTGCTGCTGCCGGGACTTTCGACGGTCGACTACGACGTCAGCCCTGATGGCCGGCGCGTCGTGGTGGAGGCGACGGGCACCGACGGCGTTTCGCGTCTCTGGATCGCTGCGGTCGATCGTCAGTCGCCCCCGCGACAGATTCCGAACATCACGGGCCGGCAGCCGCGATTCGGACCCGGAGGGGAGATCTACCTCCGCCGCGAGGACGGAGCGGCCGCGTTCGTGTACGTCGTCAACGAGGACGGGACCGGCGTGCGACCCGTCGCCGAGCAACCGGTCATGTTGACGGGGAATGTGTCTCCCGACGGAAAGTGGATCACCGGATGGAGCGGCGTCGAAGCCGCGGGATGGCAGGCCTTCCCCCTGCACGGCGGAGCGCCGCGCCTGTTGGGAAACACGCGAAACGCGACCGCATGGCAGTGGTCGGCCCGTGGAGACGGGATGGTCTTCCAATCGGAGCTCGAAGGCAGCACGTACTTCGTCCCTCTGGCTGCAGGTGAGATGTTTCCGCCCTTCCCTCCTGAGGGCCTGCACTCCGAGCGCGACGTGGCCAAGCTGCCAGGGGCAAGGAAGCTCGAGGCCGGCGCCGTGCCGGGGCCATCGCCGGATGTCTACGCGTTCCATCGGCAGACCATCCAGCGGAATCTCCATCGGATTCCAATCAGGTAGCGGCAGCCCACCGTCGCGGTTTCTCCGCTATGGTGGGCTCCCTTGGCAGCACGCCGCAAAGCGCATGAACCGCGCGACTGGAGAAACGGCGGCACGATCGGTGCGTAGAGGAACGAACTCCAGGGTCCTCTACGCAGTCAATCAGCATTCCGCTGACTACTTCTCCTTGCCATCAACCATCGTCACGGCGCGACGCTTCGCCGTTGGAAGCATCTGAAGAACTCGCGGCACCAGCGGACGCAAATCGTCAAGACGGTTGCTGCGGGCAGCGAGCACAACAATCGCGATGTCGAACGACGACGGGTCTTGCTGGTACGAGAGATTGCGGTCGGCGGTGAGAAAAACGTCGAACTGCCCCACGGCCAGGGCAAGCAGCTCGCCGTTGCGCTTGCTGGCCCAGCCCATCTCGGGTGCGGTCCTGGCCTCGTGCCCTTCGAGTTCACGTTTCAGGCGCCTCGGAAGGCACTCGTCAAGCAGGACGCGCACGGGCGAGAAGCGCCTCCTTGGCCTGCTCCAAGGCCGCTACGGCCTGTTCCTTGGTGACCGCCGGGAAGTCCTCCAGGAACTCAGACAGGGGCTGCCCGGCCTCGAGGTAATCGAGGAGTGTCGCGAGGGATACGCGAGTGCCGACGAACACGGGCGTGCCCCCCATGATCTCCGGGTCGCTGTGAATGACCAGCTCGGTCTGTTTCATCTCGCTCGCTCCCTGGTTGCGGTCAGCGTCAAGGTCAGTTTATCGCAGCCCTCGCGGAGGGACACGGGGTACAGAAGGGGGGACAACGCC
>DATFFM010000008.1:0-54874 GCA_035250005.1 Vicinamibacterales bacterium
GGGTCCGCTTCGGCGCCGGCTCGGGCGTCATCCGCACCTCGCGCCTGATCGACTCCTGCAGCAGGCTGCGCGCGATCATGTTCTGGGGATTGAGCAGCAGCACCCGCTCGAGCGCCGCGTTCGCATCGTCGAGCAGCCCGAGCTCGATGTTGCAGCGGGCGAGACGCGTCCAGGCTCCTTGATTGGCGGGCGCGAGTTTCGTCAGGTCCTCGTTGACCTGCTTCGCCTCGGCGCCGAACTCCCCGCGCCGCGCGAAGTCGATGGCCTTCTGTTCGAGCGATGTGATGTCCACGCAACATCATACCTTCGCGGGTATACTCACGCCCATGAGGGTCGGACGTTTTATTGTTGTCGCAGCCCTGCTGATCGCGGCGCCCGCCGCGGTCGAGCCGCCCGCCTCCGCTCAGCGTCCCGAAGCGGATCTCTGCGCCGTCCCGCCCGGCGCGCAGCCGCTGCTGCCGGCGAAGCTGCTGCCCGGCATGGGCCGGACCAGCATGCCGGTGACGACGCGGTCGGAACCGGCGCGCGCGTTCTTCAATCAGGGCGTGTCGCAGATGCATTCGTTCTGGTTCATCGAGTCGGAGCGCTCCTTTCTCCAGGCGGCTGCGCTCGATCCCGACATGGCGATGGCTTACTGGGGCATCTCGGTCAGCGCCGCAGGAGACTACCGGCCGGCCTTCCAGCTGCTGCGGGATCCCTACGACGGCGGACGGGGCACCGCTCCTGCGGCGGCACCGGGCGACATCCAGCGGACGGCCGGCGGCGCGGCGGTGGATCCGCGAATCCGCGCGCGCGAGGCGATCGCGAAGGCGATGTCGCTGCGCGACCGGGTGTCGGCTCGCGAGCGGCTCTACATCGAAGCCGAAGCCGCGCGCCGCAATCCGGCGGCCGAATCGGGCGATGCTGCCCACATCGGCGGACTGCGCAGGCTGGTCGCCGAGTATCCCGACGATCTCGAGGCGAAATCGATGCTCGGGCTCGCGTTGCTCGATGGATACGACCCGGTCACCAAAGCGCCGCGCACGAACACGGTCGAGGGTACGACGCTGCTCCACGAGGTGATCGCGACGGACGACGATCATTTCGGCGCGCACCACTATCTGATTCACGGCTGGGAAGGGAGCACGACCCCGCAGAAGGCCTGGCCCTCCTGCAAGCGCTATCCCGAGCTGGTGCCGAACATCCCGCATGCGCTGCACATGCCCGGACACATCTTCGCGCAGAGCGATCGGATCGATGACGCGATCGAGGCGTTCGCCCAGGCAGCGAACAACGAGTTGAAGTGGCTCGGGGCCGACGTCCTGTATCCGAACGGCCATCACGGGCACAACGTTCACTTTCTCGTCCACTCGCTGAACCTCGAGGGGCGCTTCCGCGAGTCGATGGAGCGCGTGGCGCACCTGATGAGTTTCAAGGAAACACCGCGCGAGCGGACGGGCAGCAGCCAGCGCGTCGCGTACCGCCAGGGCTATTACAGTCTGGTGAAGACGCTCGTCCGGTTCGAGCGGTGGGACCTGGTGCTCGATGGCACGACGATCCCGACGCATGACAAGCCGGAACAGCACGCGTGGCGCACCTGGGCGATCGGCCTCGGCTACGCGGCGCAGGGACGGCTGGATGCGGCGCGGACGATCGGAGACGAGATGAGACGACACGTCAGCCGGGTGACGGCGACCAGGCGGCCGCTGGAAATCGCGGCGCTGGAGCTGGAGGCGACGATCCTGGCGCGCAGCGGCGAAAAGGCCCGCGGATACGAGATGTTCTGGAAGGCGGCCGACATGGAAGCCGCGCTGCAGTACACCGAACCGCCCGCGTACCCGCGGCCGGTTGTGGAGGCGCTCGGGAACACCGCCGCGGCGCTCGGCGATCCGGACGTCGCCGAAAAGGCATTCCGCGCAGCCCTGGGGCGCGAGCCGGGCAGCGGCCGCGCCTACTTCGGCCTGGCCTTCGCGCTGCGTGCGATGAACCGGACCGATGAAGCGCTTCAGATGACCGCCGCCGGCACCCGTGCCTGGGACAGGGCTGATGCGGAGCTCACGAAGACGGTTCCGGGTTCGAAGTAGAGAGGATCGAAGCCACAAGATCCGCAAGCTGCCTGGTCGAGAACGCGGTCCCTTCCGCGATGGCGGCGAGGCGGCCGTCGCGATCGATGACCGCGGTCTGCAGCGAGTGGGTGATCATCCCCTCCTCCGGCCAGAATTCCATGCCGAACAGCGAACAGACGCGGCCGATCGCCGCGGGGCTGCCGGTGAGCAGGTGCCATCCGGCGACGTTCGCGCCGTAGCGGTCGGCATACGTTCTCAGCTGCTGCGGCGTGTCGTGGGTCGGGTCGAACGTGACCGTGAGCAACGTCAGCGTCGTACCGAGGTGCTCACCGAAGCGGTCGCGGATGGCCGACAGATTGGTCATCACGCGCGGGCAGTAGTCAGGCAGCGGGCAGCGGGTGTAGATGAAGCTGACCACGACGACCTGCCCGCGGAGAGAGGCCAGCGACACCGGCGCCCCCTGCTGGTTCACGAGGGAGAAATCCGGGACCACCCCGCCGATCGGCACGAGCCCGGATGTGCCGGCCGGACCGATGCCGGACGCCGTGGTGGCCGGACCGGCCGAAAGGATCTTCACCCGGTCGATCACGCTTCGGCCGTCAACCCGGAGCCGAAAGCGAATGCGATCGCCAGGGCGGACCGCCGCCAGCGCCTCCGGAGAGGCGGCGGTGAACTGCATCACCATCGCGTCCATGAAACCCGGCACCGGCTCGTGCGACACGGTCACCGACCCGGCGGAGGCGTCAACTTTCAACACCAGCCCCTGAACGTCGTGCGGCGGCTGGCCGCAACCCGCCGCCAGAACGGTGAGTAAAACCGCTGTTCTCAAGCCGTTACGCACGCCCCGCACCCCTTCGGCATCCGTCGAAACATCCCGGCGGCATCCTGAGCACCGCCAAGGTCCACCCCGTATAATCCCCTACATGACTGTGGTGGAGCGCCGGGTGGGCGACGTGACGGTCCTCGACCTGAAAGGGCGGCTGGTGTTCGACGAAGGCGACGCCGTGCTGCGGAACCACATCAACGACCTCGTCGCGCAGGGCCGCATGAACGTCGTCCTGAACCTGGGCGAGGTCACCTACGTCGACAGCTGCGGCATCGGCGTGCTGGTCGCGAAGTTCGTGAGCCTTCGCCGCAAAGGAGGGGATCTGCGGCTCGTCCACGTGACGCCACGGAGCCAGCGCCTGATGCACATCACCAAACTGATGGACGTCTTCAAGATCTTCGAGTCCGAAGACGATGCCATCGCCAGCTTTTCGAACGAGCCCGTCGCGTGAGCGCCATCACCGGCGAGCGCTCGAGCGACGAGGCCGCGCGCCTCGAGACCCTGAAGAAGTACCAGATCCTCGACACCGAGCCGGAGATCGCCTTCGACGACCTGGCCCTTCTTGCCTCGCACATCTGCGAAACGCCAATGGCGGCCATCTCTCTCGTGGACGAGGACCGCCAGTGGTTCAAGTCGCGCATCGGCCTGCCCGACCCGGAAACGGCCCGGTCGATCGCGTTCTGCTCGCATGCGATCGAGCAGCACGGCATCTTCGTCGTGCCCGACGCCTCGAAGGACGCCCGCTTTCGCGACAATCCGCAGGTCACCGGCGACCCACACATCCGGTTTTATGCGGGCGCGCCGCTGTTCGGACGCGAGGGTCACGCGCTCGGCACGCTCTGCGTCATCGACCGGCGGCCGCGAAAGCTGACCGCCGCGCAGACCCGCGCGCTCGGCGCGCTGCGGCGGCAGGTCGAAGCGCAGCTGGAACTGCGCCGCCGGCTGGCCGAGCTGCGGGCCGCCAACGAGAACATCCAGAAGCTGGCCGGCATGATGCCGTTCTGTTCCACCTGCGAGTTCACGATGACGATCCCGGCAAACCCCGCGGCGATACCGGCCGTCACCGAGGGCGTGACCGGCATGCTGACGCAGAAGCACTGGCCCGAAGAGCAAATCATGGCGATCGAGCTGGCGCTGCAGGAGGCGGTCGCGAACGCGATCCGTCACGGCTGTCACGGCGACGCCACCAAGGAGCTGCAGTGCACCGTGAACATCACCGCCGAGGGTGAAGTCATCATCACGGTCCGTGATCCCGGCCCGGGCTTCGACCCCGCGACCGTCCCCGACCCGCTGGCCCCCGACAATGTGCTCAAGCCGAGCGGCCGCGGCATCTTCCTCATCAACGGGCTCATGGACGATGTGCAGTTCGCCGACGGCGGGCGCGCGCTGCAGATGAAGAAGCGCAAGGCCTAGGCCGGGCTTCAGACCGCCGCGACGATCTCGAACGATCGCAGGCGGGCGGCGTGGTCGTAGATCTGGGCCACGACGATCACTTCGTCAGGATGCGTCCGCTCGACAAACGCCTCCAGCCCCTCGCGAACGGTCCCCGCCGAGCCGACCATCGATACCGACTGGACCTCCTCGAGCGGGATCGTCCCGAACGGCACGACCTCCCGCTCGAATTCCCTGCTCGGCGGCGGCAGCGTCGTCGGCATACCGCGCCGCAGGCTGGCGAATGCCTGCCGGCCCGAAGTCGCCAGCCAGCGCGCCTCGCCATCGGTGTCGGCCGCGACGACGTTCACGCCGAGGATGAGGTACGGCCGCGGGTGGTCCGGCGACGGGCGGTAGTTGCGCCGGTACACCTCGATCGCCGGCAGCATCATGGGCGCGGCGAAATGCGACGCGAACGCGAACGGGAGCCCGAGCGCCGCAGCGACCTGTGCGCCGAACAGGCTCGACCCCAGGATGTACAGCGGGACCTTCAGGCCTGCGCCCGGCACTGCACGAACCGTCCCCGGCTGGTCGTCGTCGCGCCGCGGCTCGAAGTACGACAGGAGCTCGAGAACGTCCTGAGGGAAGGCGTCGGGATCGCTCGCGAGCGTCCGGCGCAGCGCGCGGGCCGTCGCGTGGTCGCTCCCCGGCGCCCGGCCGAGACCGAGATCGATCCGGCCGGGAAAGAGCGCCTCCAGCGTGCCGAACTGCTCGGCGACGATCAGAGGAGCATGGTTGGGCAGCATGATGCCGCCGGCGCCCACGCGGATCGTCTTCGTGCCCGCCGCGACGTGCGCGATCACCACCGAGGTCGCCGCGCTGGCGATCCCCGGCATGTTGTGATGCTCGGCGAGCCAGTAGCGGTAATACCCCCATCGCTCGGCATGCTGCGCCAGGTCGAGCGAGTGCCGCAACGCCGTCGCCGCATCGCTCCCCTGCGTAATCGTCGCCAGATCGAGCACCGAACGAGGAACCATCCCTCCAGTCTCGCACGGCCCCCCTCCCCCAAGGCTTCGGCGGAGGAGTAGGCCGTGCACGTGGCACGTGGCACGTGGCACGTCGCACGTCGCACGTTCGCACGTCGCACATCGCACGTCGCACATCGCACGTCTAGAATCATCCCCATGACGTTGCTGTTCTGCTTCGCCCACCCCGACGATGAGAGCTTCTCGGGCGCGGGGACGGCCATGAAGTACGCCGCGGCCGGGGCCAGGATCGTGCTGGTGACCGCCACGCTCGGCCAGCGCGGGAAGTGCGGCGAGCCGCCGCTCTGCAGCCCCGCTGATCTCGAAGCGACGCGCGAGCGGGAGCTGCGCGAAGCGGCGCGCGTCATCGGCTTCGACGCGCTGCACCTGCTCGGCTATCGCGACCGGGAATTAGCGGAGGCACCGCCGGACGAGGTTCGCCGGGCCCTGGTGTCGATCATCCGCCGCGAGCGGCCGTCGGTGGTGTTCACGTTCGATCCCAATGGGTTCAACGTGCACCCCGATCACGTCGCGATCAGCCGTTTTACGAGCGAAGCGATTGCCGCCGCTGCGGATCCCCGGTGGCATCCGGACGCCGGGGACCCCTGCACCGTGCCGCGGCTCTTGTGGACGCCTCCGCTGCCCCCGTGGGAAGCGGCGAACACGGTGCGCCTCGAGGACACACCCGGCGCCGACTATCTGATCGACGTCTCGGCCTGGCGTGAGCGCCGCATCGCTGCGCTGCGCGCCCACCGCACGCAGCATCTGTCGATCGACCGCTATTTCTTCAATCAGCCCGACCTCGCACGCATCCTCGACACCGAAATCTGGCGCCAGGGCCACGGCCCCGCCCTGCCCCTGCGCCCCGTGAGAGACTTGATCTAACTTCAAAAATTGCAAGCTTCAGCATTCAGCATTCAGCATTTCTTTATGCGTTCCCTCGAACTCCTGGGCGAGACGCGGGCACCGGACGGCACGCACCTGGCGCTGACCCGGCACGATCGCGAGTTCATCATCCTCGCCGGCGGCAGGCCGCTGATGTCGAGCCGGATGCACGGCTCCGAGCAGGCGCTCGCCACCTTCGGCCTCCGGCGCATCCCGCGACACGATGCGTGGGTGCTGCTCGGCGGTCTCGGCATGGGGTTTACGCTTCGGGCGACCCTCGACGGGCTCCCCTCTGACGCAACCGTCGTCATTGCCGAGCTGATCCCCGCGGTGGTCGAGTGGAACCGCGGAGTGCTCGGTCCGCTTGCAGGCCATCCGCTGGACGACCCGCGCGTCGAGGTCCAGGTCGCCGACGTCGGGGCGGTGATCCGCGCGAGCCGGGCGCGGTTCGACGCGATCCTGCTGGATGTCGACAACGGTCCCGCCGCTTTTACGGCCACCGGCAACGTCGCGCTCTACGGCGACCAGGGCCTGGCGGCCGCGCGTGCCGCGCTGCGGCCGGGCGGGGCGCTGGCGATCTGGTCGGCCTGGGAGGATCGCCGGTTCGAGCAGCGCCTCCGCTACGCGGGGTTCGCGGTGAAGGTCGAACGCGTTCGCGCCCGCTTGAAGCAGGGCGGCCCGCGGCACACGATCTTTCTCGGGTCGCTGTAGGGGTGTGGGATGCGGGCGGCTGGCCTGCCTGCCGACTTGGGTAATAATCAGGATGTGATTATCACGAAGTCATTCCTGCGCAAGCTGCCGCTCGCCGTGCTCCTGTTCATCGTGGCGGGCTGTGGCGATGCGCCGACGGCGCCGGCGCCGGCGTTCTCACAGACCGACATTCGGGTCGGCAGCGGCACCCCCGCGGCGGTCGGCAATACGCTGACGGTGCACTACACGGGCTGGCTGTTCGACGACTCGAAGGCGGATCAGAAGGGCCTGCAGTTCGAGACCAATGTCGGAGGGACGCCGTTCACGTTCACGCTCGGGGTGGCGGCGGTCATCCCGGGCTGGGACCAGGGGCTCGTCGGCATTCAGGCCGGGGGGATTCGACGCCTCGTGATCCCGCCGGCGCTCGCCTACGGCGCGGTGCGCAACGGCCCGATCCCGCCCAACTCCACGCTGATCTTCGAAATCGAAGTGACGGACGTGACGGTTGCGGCCACCGGGACCTAGAAGATCCGGAACCGCGCGCCGAACAGGAAGTGGGTCACGGTGTCGTCGATCGTGATCACACCGGCCAGTCGCTCCTTGCCCTTGATCTTGGTCGAGCCCGCTTCGCCATAGAGACCGAACCGGTCGCTGATCCAGGCTTCGATCCCGCCTCCATAGGTGTAGCTCCAGCCGTCGGTCCGCGTCTCGACCGTCTGCGACGCCTCCCCGATCGTCTGCGTCATCGTCGTGGTCCCTTCGTGATACGTGCCGCCCCCCTGACCGAAGAGTCTCACGGGGCCAAGCGGGATCCCGAGCTTGCCGACCAGATTCACGACGTGGACGTCGAGCTCGCTGGTGAACGTAAAGCTGCCGCCGTTGCCTTCCACGACCATCCGGGACGGCTTGACATAACTGCCCTCCACGCCCAGCCATCGGGTGATCCATAGCGTGGCGCCGGCCGTATAGGCGCCCACGTATCCATCGTCACCGCAGTCGGCGAGGTTGCCGCAGGCGATGCGGGCCGCCTCGCTGGTCTGCGCGAGACCGCCGCCGCCGAAGAGCATCAGGCCGGGGGGCGCGAGGCGTTTCACCGGGGCGTTGGGGTTGTACGCCCCCTGCCGCAGCAGGACGTCGGGGATCGGCCGCGAGACGTCGATCACGATCGTGCTCCGCTGACGGACCCAGTAGATGCCGCCGACCTCGCTGCGCGAGCAGCCGGCCGGCACCGGCGCCGGCGGGCGGTTGCGCTCGACGATCTGCACGCGGCGGAGCTTGTCGCAGGCGTCCACGTAGAGGCGGGAGTCCATCTCCTGCTTCCCCGCCTCGTTCATCGGCAGGTTCGCTGCGACGGTCGCTGTGCCGTCAGCCGCCACCGTGCCCTTCGCCGCGGGGTCGGTATTGACGATCACTTCGACGGTCTCGCCGGGGGTTGCGCCCCTGACGATCACCGTCTGTGCCGACACGCTCGCGGCGGTCATATTGATCGCGGCCGCCATCGCCAGCAGCCGCAGGGGTTTCGACATCCTCGCTCCTTCGTGCGGGGACAGGCGCCATCGAGGTGCCGGCCGCCGATCCAAACCTGGGACGTTGGAATTATCGTCCAGAACAGCCGTGCGATCTACGGGCGCACGCCGTCGGGTAATATCGAGGCATGTCCATCACCAGTATCCGGTCCGGCGAAGAGATCGTTGCCCTTACCAAGACGCACACGCTCTACGAATGGTCTGCCCAGTCGAAAGTCGATCCGATCCCGGTCGCCGGGGCGGAGGGCTGCTGGTTCTGGACCCCGGAGGGCAAGCGCTACCTCGATTTCAACAGCCAGTTGATGTGCGTGAACATCGGTCACTCGCATCCGCGGGTCGTCAAGGCCATCCAGGAACAGGCCGCCATCCTCGCGTATGCGAATCCGTTCATGGCGACCGAAACGCGCGCGCTTCTCGGCGAAAAGCTGGCCAGGATCACGCCCGGCGACATCGACGCCTTCTTCTTCACCAACGGCGGCGCCGAAGCGAACGAGAACGCGATCAAGATCGCGCGCATGTATACCGGGCGCCACAAGATCCTGGCGCGGTACCGGTCGTATCACGGCGCGACCGGCGGTGCGATGACGCTCACCGGCGACCCCCGCCGCTGGGCCGCCGAGCCGGGCCTGCCCGGGATCGTGCACGTTGCCGACGCGTGGCACGGCGTCCAGCGCGGGTGGGACGAGGTCGGTCTCGCGCTGGCGAACATCGAGGAGGTGATCCAGTTCGAAGGGCCGCAGCACATCGCCGCCTTCTTCGTGGAAGCGGTCACGGGCACCAACGGCATCCTCGTGCCGCCCGACGGGTACCTCGAAGGGATCCGCGACCTCTGCACGAAATACGGGATTCTCATGGTCGCCGACGAAGTCATGTCGGGCTTCGGCCGTACCGGCGCGTGGTTTGCCGTGGATCACTGGAAGATCGTGCCGGATCTCATGACCATGGCCAAGGGATTGACGAGCGCGTACGTGCCGCTCGGCGCCGTCGGCATGCGGCGCGCCATCGCCGACCACTTCAAGAACAACGTCTTCTACGGCGGTTTGACCTACAACAGTCATCCCCTGGCCTGCGCCGCCGCCCTCGCGACGCTCGCGGTGTACGAAGACGAAGACCTCATCGCCCGCGCCAGGCGCACCGGGGAGGTCATGAAGGGGCTGCTGAAGGATCTCGAGGCCCGCCACGACATCGTCGGCGCGACCCGGTCGATCGGCTTGTTCGGGATCGTGGAACTGGTGAAGAGCAAGAAGACGCTGGAGCCGCTGGCCCCCTACAACAGCACGTCGGAGCCGATGACGAGGCTTGGGCGGTTCTTCCGCGAGCAGGGGCTCTACACCTTCGTCCGCTGGAACGGGTTCTTCACGAACCCGCCGCTGACGATCAGCGACGACGAACTGCGGCACGGCTTCGACATCATCGATCGCGGGTTGCGGGAACTCCGCTGACTTCTTCACGGGAGGGATCAGGAGGTCAGGAGCAGTCCTTATCGACAGACTCCTCTCCTCCCGGCCTCCTGTTCAAGGCGACTACACCGCCGCCACGACAGCGGCAGTGACATCACCGGTGGAGGCACGTCCCCCGAGGTCGGGCGTGCGCGGGCCACCTTCGGCCAGCACGCGTTCGATGGCCGAGACGATGCGATCGTGGGCGGCGGTGGCGCCGAGGTGATCGAGCATCAGGGCGCCGGCCCAGATCGCGCCGATCGGGTTGGCGATCCCCTTGCCGGCGATGTCGGGGGCCGAACCGTGGATCGGCTCGAACATCGACGGGTGGGTGCGCTCGGGGTTGATGTTCGCTCCCGGGGCGACGCCGAGGCTGCCCGAAACCGCGGCGCCGAGATCCGTGAGAATGTCGCCGAACAGGTTCGACGCCAGGATGACGTCCACGCTCGCCGGATCCGTCACCATCCGCGCGGCAAGCGCGTCGACGTGGTATTTGCGCCACGACACGGCCGGATAGCTGGCGGCGACAGTCTCCACCGCTTCGTCCCACAGGACCATGGTGTGCTGCATGGCGTTGGACTTCGTCGCGCTGGCGAGCCGCCGGCGCGGCCGCCGTGCCGCCAGCTCGAAGCCGAAGTGCGCGATGCGCTCGACGCCTCGCCTCGTGAACAGGCTGGTCTGCTCGGCCACTTCGTGCGCGGTGCCGGCGTGCAGCCGGCCGCCGACGCCGGCGTACTCCCCTTCGGAGTTCTCGCGGACGCAGATCATGTCGATATCGGCCGGCCCGCGGCCAGCGAGCGGGCTGCGGACCCCCGGCAGCAGCCGCATCGGCCGCAGGTTGACGTATTGATCGAATCGCTGGCGGATCGGGAGGATGAGCTCCCAGACCGATACGTGGTCCGGCACTGCCGGATCCCCGATCGCGCCCAGATAAATCGCGTCGAACTCCTGCAACCGGTCGAGCCCGCCGGCGTCCATCATTTTTCCGTGGCGCCGGTAGAACTCGCAGCCCCACGGGAACTCGACGAACTCCAGCCCGATCGACCCCGCCGCCGCCTTTTCGATGACTTCGATGCCGGCCGGGATCACTTCCCGCCCGATCCCGTCACCCGCGATGACCGCTACGCGAAAACTTTTCACATCTACTCCAAGGGAACCGAGAACCGGGAACCTCTCAAGGCGGCGTAAACCGCCCGTCCTGTGCCAGCCAGCCGCCATCGGCATAGAGGATGGTGCCGGTCACGAAGCTCGCGGCGTCCGACGCCAGGAACAGCGTCGGACCGACCATCTCCTGTGGCGTGCCCCAGCGATTGAAGACGCTCTTCGCGGCATACGCCTCGAACCATTCCTTGTTGTTCTTGATCGGCGCGGTGAGCGGCGTCTCGATCACTCCCGGGCCGACGCAGTTGACGCGGACCCCGAACGGCCCGAACTCCGAGGCGGCGCCGCGCGCCAGCTGCACGATGCCGGCCTTGGTCGCCGCGTAGACCGACTGCCCCGGCTCGACGACCAGCGACCGGATCGACGAGAACAGGACGATGCTGCCGCGGCGCTGGGCGGTCATGATCCGGCCGGCGGCGCGCAGCACGTTGAACGTGCCCGTGATGTTCAGCTCGAGCACGCGCGCGAGCTCGTCGTCCTGGTAGTCGAGAATCTTCTTGCGGACGTTGATGCCCGGCGTGCAGATCACGATGTCGAGGCTGCCGTGCTTCCGTACGATGCCCGCGAACGTCTCTTCGACCGCGGCGCGATCCCGGATGTCGATCGTGCCTGGTTCGCACGAACAGCCGTCTGCGGCCGCCTTCTCGCTCACACGAACGGCCTCCTGCGGACGGACGTCGAGACACACGACCGTGGCCCCGATCTGTGCGGCCCCGATCGTCACCGCCTCGCCAATACCTGATGCGCCGCCAACGACCGCCGCCACCTTTCCGGAGAGATCGAAGATGTTCTTCATGCCGCCTGCGCAGGTGTCTGCGGGCGAGCCGTCGTCACGGCGACGAACGCCAGCGCCGCGGCGGCGAGCCCCAGCAGATTGGGGTTCAGCAGACCGTATCCCCGGCCACCGGTCGTGTAGGTGGCCAGGAGCAGAGTGAGGATCCCGGCCGTCATCGACGCGAGGGCGGCGGACGCACCGGCGCGGCGGGTCATGAGGCCGCCGATGACCGGAACGAAAAGGCTGACGCTCAGCATCGAGTAGAAGATCCCGAGAGCGCCGACGACCGTCTCGAGCTGAATCGCGAGGAGCACGCCGCCGATCCCGCCCGCCACGGCCGCGAGTCGCGCCACCAACAGCACGCGCCGGTCATCCGCCTCAGGGTTGACGAAGCGTTTGTACAGGTCCTTCGAGAGCGACGTGGAGAGCATGAACAGGATCGCGTCGCAGGTGCTCACTTCAGCCGAAAAGACGGCGGCGAGCGCGACGGCCCCGATGAAGGCCGGCAGCTGCGTGGCGAGAACCGCCGGGAGCACCATGTCCCGTTCGTCGATCTGGAGGTGCGCCGCGCGGGCCGCCAGACCGAAGAACACCGGGATGAACGCGAACAGCATCTGGGCCGCCCCCTGGAGGCCGATCCCGAGCCGTACCGCGCGTTCGTCCTTCGCGCCGTACGCCTTCTGCAGCAGGCCCGGCGAGATAATGAAGGCCGGTGTGAGCACCGCCAGCATTGCCCAGCCCGACAGCCCCGAGCCCCTCGAATACATGATGTCCCAGTAGCCTGGGTGCGGAGAGGTGATGTTCGAGAAGGCGGCGCTGCCGCCGACGGTCGAATACAGCAGTGGCATTGCGACGAGAAACCCGGCGATCAGGACGACGAGCTGGAGGAGGTTGACCCAGGCCGAGCTGAGCAGCCCGCCGGCGACGAAATAGAGCGTCATCACCGCCGCGCCGATCATGATGCCGGCCTCTTTCGGGATGCCCCCCACGACCGCGAGCACCGCGGCGCCGGCGATCAACTGGCCGGCGAGGATCGCGAGCGTTCCGATCCAGATGAACGAGGCCATCACGCCGCGCACGGTCGCGGTGTAGCGGAACTCGAGGAAGTCCCCCGCGGTATAGAACCCGTGCTCCGACGCGAGGCGCCACATGCGCGGGCCGATCCAGAATGCCAGCACCAGGGATCCGATCGCGGCGGACCCGTTCCACCACCACGCGGAGATGCCCTCCTGGTACGCGAGGCCGGCGGCGCCGATGGTGGTTCCGGCCCCGATGTTCGCCGCCAGCACCGTCGAAAAGATCAGCGGCGCCGTCAGCCCGCGGCCGGCGACGAAGAAATCGCCGCTGCCCCGCACGAGCCGTGAGATCCACAGGCCTGCGGCGGTCAGGGCGACCGAGTAGACCACGAGCAGAACGACGTGAATATTCAAGAATCCGCGATACTACTTGAGCGCTCCATGTTTGACAACGCGTCGCTCGATCGCGTGCTGGCCGCCGTCGATGCCGCGGCGGACGAGATCGTCGCGTTCACCGCCGATCTGATTCGCATTCCGACGGTCAATCCCCCGGGCGCCGAATACGAGGCCTGCGCGCGCCTGATCGGCGCGCAGCTGACCGGCGGCGGGTTCGAGGTCGAGTATCACACGGCCGCCAGCCGTCCCGAACACACGCGCACGCACCCGCGCGTCAATGTGGTGGGGCTGCGCCGCGGACGGACGCTCCGGCCAGCCGTCCATCTGAACGGGCACATGGACGTCGTGCCGGCCGGCGCCGGCTGGACGCTGGACCCGTTCGGCGGCACCGTCAAGGACGGCCGGATCTACGGCCGCGGCGCCTGCGACATGAAGGCAGGGATAGCGGCCGCTGTCTTCGCCGCCGAAGCGATCCGACGGGCCGGTCTGGAACTGAACGGCTCGGTCGAGGTCAGCGCCACGGTGGACGAAGAAAGCGGCGGCTTCGCAGGCGTGGCCTGGCTGGCGCAGGAGCAACGTCTGAGCGCCGGTCGCCAGGACTTCGTCATCATCCCGGAGCCGCTGAACGTCGATCGGATCTGCATCGGCCATCGCGGCGTGTATTGGTTCGAGATCACGGCCCGCGGCCGGATCGGGCACGGTAGCATGCCGTTTCTCGGCGTGAGCGCGATCGACCACATGGGCGTGATCCTCGACCGGATCCGGCGCGAGCTTGCGCCGGCGCTCGCCGCGCGCACCACCGCCATGCCGGTCGTTCCGGAAGCGGCGCGACATGCAACCCTGAACGTCAACGGCATCGTCGGCGGCCAGGCGGTGGACGGCATCCAGACGCCGTGCGTCGCTGACCTCTGCCGGGCCGTGTTCGACCGGCGCTTTCTGCTCGAAGAAGGATTCGACGCCACGAAGGAGGAGATCCAGCGGCTGCTCCGCGATGTCGCCGCGGAGCTTCCGGCGCTGGACTTCGAATTACGCGATCTGATGGTGGTCCAGCCGGTAAGGACAGCCGCCGGTTCCCCGCTCGTCGCCTCCCTCGAGCGCAGCGTGCAGCGTGTTCTTGGCCGGCAAGCCACTCAGGTCGCCAGCCCCGGGACCTACGACCACAAGCATTTCGACCGGATCGCCGGCATCCGCGACTGCGTCGCGTACGGCCCCGGCGTGCTCGAAGTCGCCCACCAGCCCGACGAGTGGTGCCGCATCGAGGATCTCGTCAACGCGACGAAGGTCCTGGCGCTCTCGATTCTGCAGCTCGCGGGGAGATAATACGGGGGCCGGAGGGTACTTGCGGTCCGTGGGGTCCGTGGGGTCCGTGGGGTCCGTTGGGGTCCGTTGGGTCCGTGCGGTCCGCAGGGTCCGTAGGGTCCGTGCGGTCCGTAGGGTCCGTAGGGTCCGTAGGGTCCGTAGGGTCGTATGGTCGTATGGTCGCAGGCTCCATGGTGCCTGGCCCTTGCAGCGTCCGCGCGGAAACCGCGCTCTCCGCATCTTCGTTCACGAGCCGCGTCGGATCCCCAACCCTGCGCGGCCGTCACGCTAGGGAGCGCGGACCCCACGGACCTAACGGACCCAACGGACCGAACGGACCCAACGGACCCAACGGACCCAACGGACCCAACGGACCGAACGGACCCAACGGACCCAACGGACCCAACGGACCCAACGGACCCAACGGACCCAACGGACCCAACGGACCTAACGGACCCAACGGACCTAACGGACCTAGCCGGACCTGAAGTCCACGAAGGAGCAGCTATGCCAAGAACTCTTGCTCTCGCGCTCTCGCTTGCAGCCACGGCGCTGGTGACCGCTGCGTCGATGCGCACCTCGCAGGAGCCGGCAGCGGCCGTTCTGAAACCAACCGGCGGACGTGGTCTCACCGAGGTCCATGGCATCAAGGTCGGTCACCACACGCTGGCCGAACGGCCGACCGGATGCACGGTCGTCCTCGTGGACGGCGAGGGCGTGCCCGGCGGCGTGTCGCAGCGCGGCGGCGCCCCGGGCACGCGCGAGACCGACCTCCTCGATCCGATGAACATGGTGGACAAGGTCAACGCGGTGGTGCTCGCCGGCGGCAGCGCCTATGGCCTCGACGCGGCAACCGGCACGGTGCGCTGGCTCGAAGAGCACGGCATGGGATGGCGCGTCAGCACCGGAGTCGTCCCCATCGTGCCGTCGGCGATCCTGATCGATCTCAGCTTCGGCGGCGACTCGAAGATCAGGCCCACGGCCGACTGCGGCTACAAGGCCGCCCAGGCGGCAAGCTATGCGCCCGTGGGCGAGGGCAACACGGGCGCGGGCGCCGGGGCGACGGTCGGCAAGATCGACGGCGGCCGGCGTTCGATGAAGGGAGGGATCGGATCCGCCTCGATCACCCTCCCCAACGGGCTCGTCGTTGGGGCCATCGTCGCAGTAAACGCCGTCGGCGACGTCATCGACCCCCAGACGAATCAGGTCGTTGCCGGCGTGCGCACCCAGGACGGCAAGTCGGTCGCCGACGTGCGCAAGCTGATGCGATCCGGCGAGCTCGGCCGCAGCACCCAGCCGCGTGCGGGCGAAAACACCACCATCGGCCTCGTCGCCACGAACGCGCGCCTGACGAAAACCGAAGTCAATCGCGTGGCGCTGATGGCCGATGACGGCTTCGCGCGCGCGATCAATCCTTCGCACACGACCGGCGACGGCGACACCGTGTTCGCGCTGGCCACCGGCCGCTGGACCGGCGAGGCCAGCATCACCATCATCGGCGCTCTGGCGGCGGAGGTGATCGCCGAAGCGATCGTCAGGGCCGTGTCGAAGGCCGAGACGCTTGGGGGAGTCCCGTCGGCGAAGGCCCTGGGGACTGTACCGGCGCGGATAAGGTAGCTCTGCTCACGATGAAGCCTGGCCGGCCTCGACGGGCCATGCCCACACGCCGAGCATTTCTTCAGTCTGCCCTGAAAGCCTCGGCGCTGGCCGGCTTCCCGGCCATCGTCCGCTCTCAGACCGCGCGCCCTGCACTGCCTCAAGGGGTCGCTTCCGGGGACGTCACCAGCGGACGCGCGGTGATCTGGAGCCGGGCGGACCGCGCGGCGCGGATGTTCGTCGAGTACTCGACGACCGAACGGTTCGACCGGCCTCTGCGGGTGCCGGGTCCCGCGGCGCTCGAGACCTCCGACTTCACCGCGCGCCTGGTGCTCACCGATCTTCCGGCCGGCCAGCGCATCTTCTATCGCGTCCTGTTCCAGGATCTCGCCGACATCCGAAGCTGGAGCCTTCCGGTTCCGGGCAGGTTTTCCACGCCGCCGGCGGCTGGCCAGACGCGCGACGTGACGCTGGCGTGGTCCGCCGACACCGTCGGCCAGGGCTGGGGCATCAACCCCGACTGGGGCGGTCTCCGCCTCTACGAAACGATGCGCGGCGCGGAGCCGGACGTCTTCATCCACTGCGGAGATACGATCTACGCCGACGGCACGCTCGCCGCCGAGGTGAAGCTGGACGACGGGACAGTCTGGAAGAACATCGTCACCGAGGCGAAGTCGAAGGCGGCCGAGACCCTCGACGAGTTCCGCGGCAACTACAAATACAACCTGCTCGACGAGCACATGCGGCGCTTCAACGCCGAAGTGCCCCAGGTCGTGATCTGGGACGACCACGAGGTGCGCGACAACTGGTACTGGGAGCGGGACCTCAGCCAGGATGCACGCTATCGGCTGAAGAGCGCGGCGCTGCTTGCCGCGCGTGCCCGGCGGGCGTTCCTGGAGTATCAGCCGATAGCGGCGTCAGGCGACGATCCGGACCGCATTCACCGCAGCGTCCCGTTTGGACCGGGGGTCGAGATCTTCGCGCTGGACCTGCGGAGTTACCGCGGCCCGAACTCCGGGAACCGTCAGCCTGTGCTCGACGAGCGCTCGTCGATACTGGGGGCCTCGCAGCTGGCAGCGTTGAAGGGTCGCCTTGCCGCAAGCCGGGCCACGTGGAAGGTGATCGCGAGCGACATGCCGATCGGCCTCGTCGTCCGCGACTCACCGTCGTTCTATGAAGCCGTCGCGAACGGCGAGCCGGGCGCCCCGCTGGGCCGCGAGCTCGAAATTGCGGATCTGCTCCGCTTCATCCGCGACCGCAGGATCGTCAACGTCGTCTGGGTCACCGCCGACGTGCATTACTGCGCGGCGCACCGCTACGATCCCGCCCGCGCGAAGTTCACGGATTTCGATCCCTTCTGGGAATTCGTCGCCGGCCCGCTGCACGCCGGCACGTTCGGGCCCGGCGCCCTGGATCCGACCTTTGGCCCGGAAGTGCAGTTCACCGGCACATCCGCCTCGACCAAACCCAATCGTCCGCCGAGCGACGGCCTGCAGTTCTTCGGCACGCTGACGATCGACGCCCGCACCCGCGCGATGACCGTCAAACTGCGCGATCTCGCCGGCAAGGTGCTGTACTCGGTTGAACTGCCGGCGCAGTAACGGGGGCTCAGGGCCGCGACGACGCCAGGCGGCGCCAGGTCACGAGCGAGACCAGGGCATTGACCCAGAACGCCGCATACAGAACGGAGGTCACCTGCAGGCCGCGTGAGGCGTAGAGGGGAACGGCGATCGTGTTCACGAGCAGCCAGGCCCACCAGTTCTCCACCCGCCGCTCCATCATCAGCAGTTGACCGAGCACGCTGAACGCGAGGACGACGGAGTCGAGAAACGGCGCGTACGCGTCGGTGAAGCGCAGCAGCAGCCACCCGTAGCCCAGCGCCACGGCGGTGGCGCCGGCAGCCGAGGCGATCAGGAGACGCGGCGCGGAGAAGCGGACCGGCAGCTCCTGCCCGGCATTGCCGTGCAGCCACTTCCACCAGCCGTAGACGCTGGTCAGGATGAAGAACCCCTGCAGGGTCACGTCGGCGTACAGCTTCGCGTCGAAGAACACCCAGGCAAACAGCCCGCACCCGACGATCCCCGTCCACCACGTGTGAATGTTGTTGCGTCCCGCAAGGAAGATCGCGGCAGCGACAAAGGCATTCGCAGCGACCTCAGCATTCAGCATTCAGCATTCAGCATTCAGCATTCAGCATTCAGCGTTCAGCGTTCCGCCTGTCAGCGTTTGATGACCGTCCCTCTCTGCGTCTTGCCGCGGACGGGGTAGGCGGGGCGCTTGGGCGTCGCCGGCGGATTCTTCTTCAGTTCCGCCATCACCACCTCGATCGCCTTCTCCAGCTGCGGATCGCGGCCGGCGATGACGTCGGCCGGGGTCTGCTCCACGTCGATGTCGGGGGCCACGCCTTCGTTTTCGACGACCCATCCATCTTCCGCCGTCCAGATCGCCAGATTCGGGGCGGTGATGCTGCCGCCGTCCATCAGCACCGGGAAGCCGAGCGTGCCGACCAGGCCGCCCCAGGTGCGCTGCCCGACGAGCGGTCCGAGCTTGAACTTGCGGAACATCCACGGCAGCAGGTCGCCGCCCGAGCCGGCGGTCTCGTCGATGATCATCGCCTTCGGCCCCTGAATCGATGCGAACGGCGTCTTGAGATCCGCGCCGTAGCGCATCGCCCAGTTCGCGATGAACGGACGCTGCAGGATGTCGATGTAGTAATCGGCCACGCTGCCGCCGCCGTTGAACCGCTCGTCCACGATGACCGCCTGCTTGTTCACCTGGGGATAGAAATAGCGCTTGAAATAGGTGTGGCCGGCGCCGGCGGTGTTCGGCACGTAGACGTAGGCGACGCGCCCCCCGGTCGCCTTGTCCACCTTCTTCAGGTTGCCTTCGACCCAGTCGCGGTTGCGGAGCGCCCCTTCGTTGGCGACCGGGACGACCTGCACGGTGCGCGAGCCCGCCCCGTCGGCGTTGGGGCCGAGCGTGAGCTCGACGATCTTGCCGGCGGTGTTCTCGAACAGGCTGTAGACGTTCGTGGGCGGCCGTAACTCCTTGCCGTTGACCGCCAGCAGGTACTCCCCCGCCTTCGCGTTGACGCCGGGAGCCGTGAGCGGCGATCGCAGTTGAGGATTCCAGTTCAGCCCGCCGAACACCTTCTTCAGGCGATACCGTCCGTTGGCGACTTCGTAGTCGGCGCCGAGCAGCCCGCCGGGGACGTTGCGCGGCTCGGCGAGGCTGTCGCCGCCGCCCACCCGGTGGTGCCCCACCGCGAGCTCGCTCGACATCCACTGCATCACGCGGTTGAGGTCGTCGCGGGTCGCGACGTGGGGCAGAAACGCCACGTACTTCGCCTTCTGCTTCGCCCAGTCCACGCCGTGCATGTTGGGGGCGTAGAAGTAATCGCGGTTGATCCGCCACGCCTCGTCGAAGATCTGCTTCCATTCGTCGCGCGGGTCGATGCGGACTTCGATGGTGTCCACGGCGATCCGCCCTTCCGACGGCTCGATCTTCCTCGTGGTCGGGACGATCGACCAGGCGTTGCCGTTACG
This sequence comes from Vicinamibacterales bacterium, assembly GCA_035250005.1. Taxonomy (GTDB): domain Bacteria; phylum Acidobacteriota; class Vicinamibacteria; order Vicinamibacterales; family 2-12-FULL-66-21; genus JACDCA01. The sequence continues at coordinate 19,596 of DATFFM010000008.1, forward strand.
GTAGAGCAGCTTCTTCGCGTCGGCCGAGAGCACGTAGTCGTTGACCGAGGGCAGCAGGGTTTCGTTCTTGCGGGTGTTAAGGTCGTAGCGATTGAGCGACGTCGCCCCGTCGGTGGTGCGGAGGTAATAGATGTGGCCGGCCGCGCCCGGCTGCAGGTTCGACAGCGCGCCGGCGGCGACCGGCAGATCGAGGATCCGGTACTCCAGCCCCTCGAAGTCGATCCGGAACGGCCGGTCCTTTTCCTTGGCCGGAGGTTTGTCGCCGGCAGGCTTGTCATCGCCGGCCTTCTCGGCCGGCGGCTTCTCGGCAGCCTTCGGATCCGCCGGTTTCTCTTCGTCGCTCTCCTTCGCGATCGGCGAAGGGACGTCGTTCGGGAGCACCGCGAGGTAGATGTTGGAGGTCGCGCGCATGTCGGCGTTCGACTGCGCGAACCAGTCCTTGACCGGGCCGGCATCGGTGGACGCGAAGAAGTAGAGGTACTTGCCGCTGCGGTCGAAGCGCGGATCGCTGACGTCGCTCATCCCGTCGCTGATCTGGAACGACCTCGCCTGCTCGGTCGAGTAGGCATGCACCGTCGTGATCCCGGCGGAGTTGTCCATCGCGTACGCGAGCCACTTCGAGTCGGGGGACCACGAGTAGCTGGTGATGATGACCGGGCTGTAGGTCGGCTGCGAGGCGATCTTCTTCGTCACGCCGCTCTTGACATCGAGCCAGTAGACGCTGAGCGAGTTGTCGAAATACGCGATCCTCTGCGAGTCGGGGGACCAGACCGGCGCCTGGTAGAAGCCCTCGCCGGCGACTTTGATCGCGCGCGGCTCCCCCTTGCCATCCTGGCTGCCGATGTAGAGCTGATATTCCCCTGAGACGTCGGAGAACCAGGCGATCGAACGGCCGTCGGGGCTCCAGGCCGGGAAGCGGTCGTGCCCGCCGGTCGAGTTCGTCAAATTGCGGACATCCCCCTTTTCTCCGGGGACGGTCACGATCTCGCCGCGGAAGCCGAACGCGGCGCGGGCGCCGGTCGGCGAGAGCGCGGCGTCGCGAATCCAGCGCGTGCCGCGCGCATACCGCGCGCGTGTCTCGCGAAGATCCGAGGCCACCCCGATCGTCAGCCTGGTGGCCTTCCCGGATTTCGGGTCGAGCACGTGCAGCAATCCTGCCTGCTCGTAGATGATCCGGCCGCCGCCGGACGAGGCGTTGAGCACCGGGAAGTCGGTGTGCGTGGTGACCTGGCGGACCTGCTTCGCCTTGGTGTCGTAGGCGAAGAGGTTGAACTCACCGGCGCGGTCCGAGCGGAAGAACACCGTGTCTCCGATCCACATCGGATCCGTGTCGTTCGAGCGCTCCGCGGGCTGCGGCACCTTCTCGATGGCGTGCCCCTTGGTGTGGTAGAGCCACAACCGCTGCACCGTGCCGCCGCGATAGTCCTTCCACTGCTGATATCGCCCGGCAATCGGGTTGTAGGCGATGCGCTGGCCGTCTGGCGAGTAGGTCGCCCGCGCCGCGTTCGGGATCGGCAGCTGCTCTTCCATCCCGCCGCCGGTCGGCACCGTGAACAGCTGCGAGTAGCGGTTCGTGAACGTGGCGCGCTGCGAGGTGAAGAGGATGGCCTTGCCGTCGGGGGTGAACGCCTGGACGGAGTCGGCGCCCGGATGCCAGGTGAGCCGCACCGGCGCGCCACCGGCGACCGGCACGGTGTAGACGTCGACGTTGCCGTCGTACTGCGCGCTGAAGGCGATCGTCTGGCCATCGGGCGAGAACACCGGGTTCGACTCGAGGCCGTCGTCAGTGGTCAGCCGGCGGACATTCGAGCCGTCGACGCCGGCGGTGAAGAGGTCTCCCGCGTAGACGAAGGCGATGTGCTCGGCGCTGATCGCCGGCTGCGACAGCAGCCTGGTGTCGAGCGGATCCACGCGGGCGGCCAGTGTGGGCGACAGTGGTGCGGCGGCGCAGAGCAGCGCGGCGGCGGCAAGGAGTCGGATGTTTTTCATGGGATGCCTCGAGCGAGAGTATAGGCGATTCATCGGGAGGATCCGATCCCGGCAAGGCCGGAGACGCCGCCGCCGATTCGTTATAGTGGAGGACGGGATGATCGACCTGGTCGCGCTCGATGCGGACGATACGCTCTGGCACAACGAGCCGCTCTTCACGAGCCGCCGCGAACAGTTCTGCGCGCTGCTCGCCCGCTACCAGCCGGAGGGGGTCGCCGAAGACCGGCTGTACGGCGTCGAGATGCGAAACCTCCGGCATTTCGGCTACGGGGTCAAAGGGTTCGTCCTGTCGATGATCGAAACGGCGATCGAGATGACCGGCGGCCGGCTCGAGGCCGCCGACGTGCGCACGATCATCGACTGGGGGCGCGAGATGCTCGCGGGGCCGATCACCCTGCTCGACGGCGTGGCCGACGCGGTCGAATCGCTGGCGCGCGACTACCCGATCATTCTCGTGACCAAAGGGGATCTGCTCGACCAGGAAACGAAGCTCGCCCGGTCCGGGCTCGGCGGCCTCTTCAAGGGGATCGAGATCGTGTCGGACAAGAATGCGTCCGTGTACCGGAGAGTCATGACCCGCTACGCCGTTCAGCCGGACCGTTTCGTCATGGTGGGCAACTCGCTGCGGTCGGATATCCTTCCGGCGGTCGAGGCGGGCGCGCACGCGGTCTATGTTCCGTACGAAATGAGCTGGATCCACGAACGGGTCGCCGACGAGGCGCTCAGCGGCGCGAACTTCCACCAGATCCCGCACATCCGGGAGCTGCCGGCATTGCTGAAGCGGCTTGAAACCTTGTCGCGCGGGGTATAAGCTCCGCATCCCGAACTTTCGCACAGACAGGAGTCAGTATGCGGACGCGTCTTGCACTTGGGGCCCTGCTCGTCGTCAGCTTTCTCGCCGTCGCCACGGCCCAGACCCAGATCACCACCGGCGTCATCCAGGGCACCGTGACCGATGCGACCGGCGCCGTCCTCCCGGGGGTGACGGTGGAGGCGCGCAACACCGGGACGAACCTGGCGCGAACCGCCGCCACCGATACCGACGGCCGCTACATTTTTCTGCAGCTCGCGCCCGGCTCGTACCGCGTGACCTTCACGCTGGCCGGCTTTGCGACCCTGGTGCACGAAAACATCCAGCTGACGGTCGGGCAGTCGGTGACGCTGCCGGCGTCGATGCCGGTGTCGAGCGTCACCGAGACGGTGACGGTCACGACCTCGCCGAGCGTCGTCGAATCCGCGCGGACGGCGTCGGCGAGCACGCTCAACGCGCTCACGGTCGAGCACACGCCCAACCTCGGACGCAAGTTCGAAGACCTGCTGACGCTGACCCCGGGAGTCAGCATCGTCCAGGGGCCCGACGGCGACGAGATCACGTTTGCCGGCCAGCGCGGCATCTTCAACAACATCAGCCTCGACGGCGGCGATTACAACAACGGCTTCTTCGGCGAGCAGGCCGGCGGGCAACGGGTGGCGGTCGACATCACGCTCGAGGCGATCAAGGAGTTCCAGGTGATCGCCACCGGCGCGCCGGCGGAGTTCGGACGCACGGCCGGCGGCGTCGTCAATGTCATCACCAAGTCCGGTACGAATGCCCCGCACGGCAGCCTGTTCCACTTTCAGCGGCTGGAAGCGCTCACCGGCGAGTTGTCCGACGGATCGAACCTCGACGACTTTCACCGCGAACAGTGGGGCGGCACCTTCGGTGGGCCGCTCAGAAAGGACAAGGCGTTCATCTTCGCCGCGCTCGAAGGGATCACCGGCAACTTCAACCGGTTCAACCTCGGACGGCAGCTCGGCGACACCGCCTGTCCGGTCGGGTCGCCCAACGTGCAGCAGCACGAGGGGCTGATCAACGGGAACCCCGACTGCCAGCGCACCGCGCTCCTGGGCTTCTTCGAATCGAGCCTCGGTCAGAACGAGGGGCTGCCGATCGAGCATCCGACCAAGACGATCGCGGTCCTGACGAAGGCCGACTTCGTGGTCAACGCGAAGAACAACATCTCGGCCTCCTGGAATTTCAACCATTCGCGCAAGACCAACGAGACCTTCGACGTCTCCACCTACGGAACCTCGGCCAACGGCATCGAGGGAGATCCCGCACGCATCAACGTGGCGAACGTGAACTGGTTCACGACCGTGTCGTCGCGCATGCTGAACGAAGCGCATTTCACGTATTCGCGCGAGAACCGCCCGCGAACGGCGGTCGAGTCCGCGCTGAAAGCCGACACCGGGATGGGCTTCAGCCCGACCTTCCGTTTCGGCAATCCGTTCTTCCTGCAGCCGTCGGTCGACGAGCTGATCTGGCGCACGCAGCTGAAGGACAACGTCTCGATCGTGGCCGGCAAACACACGTTCAAGGTGGGCGCCGAGTGGATGCACACGCTGAACGACCAGGTGTTCCGCGGCTTCTTCACCGGGCGCTACATCTTCGACAGCGTCACCGGCTTTCTGCGCTATGCCTCGCCGGCGGCGCCCGGCGGCTTCGGCCCTTCGACCGTCGGCTGTTCGGGCGGGGTTTTCGTCACGGCGCCAGCGGCGTGCCCCGACGGCACGACGGCAAGCGGCGGACCGCTGCTGCTGTATCTGCAGGGAGCGGGCCTCGACGGGCCGGCGACCGATGCGGCCGGCGCGTCGAACATCACCAACGAGGAGTTCTCTCTCTTCGTGCAGGACCAGTGGCAGCCGCGCACCAATCTGACGCTCAACTATGGGCTCCGGTGGGACGCGCAGCTGATGCCCGAAACGGTGCCCGGCAGCACCACGGCGTACGGCGCGTTTCTCGACGATCCCGCGTTCCCGTCAGACGGCACCATCCCCGACCAGTGGACGATGTTCCAGCCACGGGCGGGAGTCGCCTGGGACGTGAAGGGTGACGGCACCTCGGTCCTGCGCGGCAGCGCCGGCATCTACTCCGCCCGGCAGAACATGCTGTCGCAGGTCGGGTCGGTGACGACCAACGGCATCCAGCAGCAGACGCTCTTCGCGAGCACCGGCAACCTCACGGCGTTCGGCGCGCCGACACCGACGTGGCCGGGCGTCCTGCCGGTGGCGGCCGTGCCGCCCGGGCAGTTCCCGCTGTTCAGCGGCGTGCGGGTGTTCCACCGCGACTACAAGAATCCCCGCGTGTACTCCTATAACGTCGCCTACGAACAGCAGCTCATTCCCGATTGGGCCGCGTACGTCGATCTGACCTGGACCGAAGGCACCAACCTCACCCGGTTCCTGAACTACAACCGCGGCGGCAATGCGGTGTGCTGCGATCTCGGGACCGGCACCGGGAACACGCACACCTACACCGCCACGCCGTGGGGCCCGCAGCTCGGCGAAGTGATGGTCGCCAACAGCCTCGGCGAGTCGCGGTACCGCGCGATGACGCTGGGGATCCGCAAGCGCTTTGCGAACGGCTACCAGCTCGAGGGGAATTACGTGCTCGCCAAAGACGAAGACAACGACTCCAACGAGCGGGACCCGTTCACCGACCGCAGCTTCAACTTCTTCGATCTCGAGAAGGACTGGGGGCTGTCGGACCGTGACATCCGCCACAAGGTGAACCTGTTCGGCTACTTCACCGTGGGCGGCTTCCAGGCCAACGGACGCCTGCAGGCGCGAACCGCGCAGCCGATCACCGCAAGCCCGCGCAGCCTGAACGGCGAGGACCGCGGCCGCAACGGCGAGCGGAAGGATAACGAGTTCTTCAGCTTCGACTGGCGCCTCGCACGCCCGTTCAGTCTCAACGGCGGGGGCATCGTCGTCACGCCGATCGTGGAGATGTTCAACACGTTCAACAACGCCAACAACATCAACCCGCTCAGCACGCCGGCACTGTTCGATTTCTCCGGCTTCCTTCGCGCCGGCGTCGGGGATCCGCGCCAGGTACAGCTCGCCGTCAAGGTCACCTTTTAGGTGCCTGGACGACAGGACAACTTCAAACTGCAAACTGCAAACTACAAACGTCAAACCTCCAAAGACGTTTGTAGTTTGTAGTTTGAGGTTTGAAGTTTGCAGTTGACGCCCGACTCCCCTATCCCCAGACCGAAGCCTTCTTCGCCCACGTGGAATCGGCGTAGCGCTCCTTGAACCGTTTCGTCGTGTCGGCGAGCGCGCTGGCATTGCCGGTGGCCTTGTAGCGCGAGACGCCGGCCCAGTACTGCGCCTCCGGCGCCGCATCGGTCTGCGGATAATTGCGAATGACGTCTTCGAAGGTCCGCTCCGCCTCCTCGAATGCGCCGCGCCCGAAAGCCGCCTTGCCCAGGCCGAGCGCCAGCTGCGAAGCGAAGTCGTCTTTCGGCAGAAACCCCTCGATGCGGTGCCGTTCGGTCGAGGGTGGATCGATCACCAGCGTCGTCGGCGTCCACTGCGCATCGAACATCCCGCCGAGCCGCTGGAACTCGTCTGCGTCTTTCTTCACGTGCACGCGCACCGGGACGAAACGGTCGGTCACGAGCTGCGCGATCTCAGCCTGCGGATACACCTCGGCATCCAGCCGAGCGCAGCCGCTTCACATCGGTGCCGCCGAGAAGTCCAGCAGGATGGGCTTGCCTGCCTGCTGGGCCGTCCGCAGTGCCGCATTGAAGTCGTTCGACCACCTTATCTGTTCAGCCATCAATTGCCTCCGTGTCTCATTCCAGGTGCAATCAGCGTGACAGCATCCGGAACATGGTTTGCGAGTCCGTATGGCGGGAGGTAAGAAATGAAGACTTTCAGGAATATGGCTGGGGTCGCGGCCCTGGTCGCCTGTGTCGGGTGCGCCGACACGATGAACGACAATCCGCCGGTGTCCGGACCGGAGCCGGTCGGCACCACCGGAACCCGGAATCCGAGCGACCCGACGCAGGTCAATCCCGGCGACCGGGGTGAAGTGCCCGTGGGCCAGCTGATCGACGTGCGGCTCCAGACCACTCTGAGCTCGGCCACCGCAACGAAGGAGCAGCGCTTCGAAGCGACGACCGCGGCCGACCTCATGCAGGGCAGCACCGTCCTCATCCCCGCCGGGTCCACCGTCCGGGGCGTGGTCAGCGACGTCGAGAAAGCCGGCAACATCGATCGCACCGGCAACCTGGCGCTGGCATTCGACCAGATCGTGATCAGGGGACGCGAGTATCCGCTGCGTGCGATGGCCACCCAGGTCTTCGAGAGCAGAGGCGTTCTCGATGAAGGCAAGACTGTCGGCACGGCGGGGGCCGTGGGCGCGATCGTCGGCGGCATTCTCGGCGGATTGAAGGGCGCGCTCCTGGGCGCGGTCGTCGGCAGCGGCGGCGTGATCGCGGCGACCGAAGGCAAGGACATCGAGCTGCCGGCCGGCACGATCATCCGCGTCAGGCTCGACTCCCCGCTCCAGCTCCGATGAGCGTTTTCGATGGAGGCCGGCAGTGTCCGGCCTCTGCTTCTTCCGATCATCCGATCATCCACCGATAAGACACCGCTTCGTCGCCGCACCAAACGGCGCTAGAATCGGTGTCTGCATTCGTCAGTCATCCACCCGGCGGCAGCGCGCAGCAGCATCCCATGACGATCGATCCTACGACGGTCCTGCGGTTCCGGCAGACACATCAGGGTGAGGTGATCACGCCCGAAGATGAACGATACGACCGGGCGAGGCGGGTCTGGAACGCCATGATCGACAAGCGCCCCGCCCTGATCGTCCGCCCTCGGGACGCAGGCGACGTGACTGCGGCGATCGCGTTCGCGCGTGGCCTCGGTCTGCCGGTCGCGGTCCGCGGCGGCGCGCACAGCATCTCCGGGCGCAGCACGTGTGACGACGGCATCGTGATCGATTTCTGCGACATGAACCGGATCACGGTCGATCCCGTTGCCAGGACGGCGGTCGCGGAGCCGGGCCTCAGGTGGCAGGATTTCGACCGCGAGACCCAGGCACACGGGCTGGCCACCACCGGCGGCACGGTGGGCGATACCGGGATCGCCGGTCTCACGCTGGGCGGAGGCTTCGGGTGGCTCGAAGGCAAGTTCGGGATGACGGTCGACAACCTGCTTGAAGCCGAGGTCGTGCTCTCGAGCGGCGAGCTCGTTCGCGCGAGCGACACGGAGAACGCGGATCTCTTCTGGGCGCTGCGCGGCGGCGGCGGGAACTTCGGGATCGTGACGTCGTTCCGGTACCGGCTGCACGACGTCGGTCCCATGATCATGGGCGGGCTCGTCATGCACCCGTTCCCGCGCGCCGCTGAGGTGCTGCGGTTCTACAACCAGTTCATGAAGACCGCGCCCGACGATCTCGTGGCGGCCGCCGCGATGATGACGGCCCCGGACGGCAGCAAGGCCTGCGGCATCGTCGTGGCCTACCCTGGTGATCTCGCCGAAGGAGAGCGTCTCGTCGCTCCGATCAAGCAGTTCGGTCCGCCGGTGCTCGACATGATCGGGCCGGTCCCCTACCTCGCGCAGCAGTCACTGCTCGAGCAGGCCATGCCGCCGAACCTGCTGAACTACTGGAAGGCGGAGTTCGTCGCGGAAGTGTCGGACGACGTGATCGGGATTGCGGTCGACGCCTTCAGCCGCGTCCCGTCGCCGGTGTCGTCCATCCTGCTGTTCCCGATCCGCGGCGCCGCGAGCCGTGTCCCCCCCGGCGCGACCGCGTTCCCGCATCGCAGCGGCTATCACATGGGGATCTACTCGTTGTGGAACGATCCGGCGCAGAACGCGCCGAACATCGCGTGGGTCCGCGACACGTGGCGCGCCGTCCAGCCGTTCGCCGCCGGCGGCGTCTACGTCAACGAGCTGGCCGACGACGAGGGGGAAGACCGGGTGATGCTGGCGTACGGGCCGAACTACGAGCGGCTCGCGAGGATCAAGGCGAAGTACGATCCGCAGAACGTGTTCTGCTTGAACGCGAACATCTCGCCCGCCTTCGCTCGTCGCTGATCGATCCACGAGCGTCGGCGGGGCAAGCCCGCCTTCAGCCTTCAGCGTTCAGCGTTCAGCGTTCAAAGTTCAGCTCAGCGTTCGCAAGATCCCAGCTCGCCTGGTAGACCATCCGCGTGATCTTCTCCATCTTCGGATAATTGATCCGGTCCGCATCGTCGTTGGGCGTGTGGTAGTCGGGATGCAGCCCGGTGTGGACCCATACCGCCGGCACGCCGCGGTTGAGAAACGGCCAGTGGTCGCTGCGGCGCATCAGCTGCGAGACATTGTTGTCGTAGCGGAGGCGCAGCGTGAGGTCGATCCCCCGGTTTGCTCTCTCGATTACCGGTTTGAGGGACGGGCTCCGTATGGTGCCGATGATGTTGACGGCGTTGGCGTTCGACTCGGCCGTCTGCACGTCGAGACCCCGGAAGCGCCCGCCGCCGCTTTCCGGCACCTCCTCATTTCTGCCGATCATGTCCATGTTGAGAACGGCGACGGTCTTCGCGAGCGGGCGCAGCGGCTGTTCGGTGTAGGCCCAGGCTCCGAGCAGGCCGCGCTCCTCCGAGTTCCAGGCCGCGAAGAGCACCGAGCGCTTCGGCCGCTGCCCTTTCTGCGCCGCGAGCGCGTAGGCTTCGGCGATCTCCATGACGCCGACGGTTCCCGATCCGTCATCGTCCGCGCCGTTGAGCACGTTGCCGTTGTTGACGCCATCATGGTCGTAATGCGCGCAGACGATCACGATTTCGTCCCGAAGCTGCGGATCGGCGCCTTCGATGAGGCCGACCACGTTGCGGTCCGGGATGAGCTTGCGTTCGACTGCCGTGGTGATTTCCACTTCGACACCAGGCAGCGGCACCGGCTTGGATCCGGCGCGCGTATCGGACTGTTTCGCCAGTGCCTCGAATGTCTGCCCGGCCTTGGAGCGGGCCAGCAGCTGCTCCACGAGCGCCGGCGACACCTGCGCGGCCGGGATGGTGATCTTCTCGAGCCATGCGCCGAGCATGTACGACGGGAAGCGCGGGGCCTGCTGTTGCGCGCCCCAGAATCCCCGAAGCCCGGGCGGGGTCCCGGGCGGCTGCGGGTGATTGTGGATGTCGCTCACGAACAGGATCGCGACGGCTCCGGCAGCCTGCGCGGCCATCGTCTTCATCATCTGATTGGATGCCTGCGACGTGACGACGCCGTCGAAGAGGCTGTCGGGATCCGTTTCGCCTGGCTCGTGGTCCAAGGCGATGACGATCTTTCCTTTGACGCCGCCACCCGCGTAGTCGTCGTAACGCCGTTCGGGCGACGAGATCCCGTAGCCGACGAACGCGAGCTCGCCTTTCGCGGAGGCGCTCGCGCTGAATCGCGTCGGATACCAGTCCGCCGGCATCGCGCCGACGCTCAGGTGATTGCCGGTGCCGAGCGCTGCGGTCATCAGCGTGAACGTGTGAAAGTAGGAGTTGTCGGCGCCGACCGGGACGAGCCCGAGGCGCTCGAAGCGGGAGGCAACCCAGTCGGCCGCCAGCGCGTTCTGGGGGGTATCGGTAAGCCGTCCGGCCATCCGGTCAGAGGCGAGGAAGTACAAGTCCGCTTTCATGTCGGCCTGCCGGATGGAGTCGATCTCCGGCGCGCGCTGCTGTGCGGAAAGCGCGATGGCGCCAGCCATCGCGGCGGCAAATGCCGCAGGAACGGTGCGAAATCGCGTCATGCCCGCGAAGGGTATCAGAAGCTGTGGTTGGGGTTGGGGTCAGATCTCGATTTTTCACTTTTTCGTCAAAATCCAGCTTCAAAAAGTGAAAAATCGAGATCTGACCCCAGGGTGCTGACAGGAGGCCCCGATGAAGCTGAACGATTTGTTCTCTGAGGAGCTGGCGCGGGAAGGGGTGATCACACGCCGGGCGCTCGAGCGTGTCCCGGAAGGGCGTGACGATTGGAAGCCGCACGACAAGTCCATGCCGCTCGGGCGCCTCGCCGGGCTGGTCGCGACGATGCCGGCGTGGATCTCGATGATGCTCGAGAAGGACGAGTTCGATCTGAATCCGCCAGCGGGAGGATCCTCGTTTCGACAGCAACTGCGAACGAACAAGGAGTTGGTGGACGCGCTCGAGAAGGGAATCGAGGGGGCGCGCGTGGCGCTGCAGCGCGCCACCGAGGCGGACCTGCTGAAGCCCTGGCGGTTGCTGGTGGCCGGCAAGGTCGTGGCCGAAAAGCCACGGCACATCATGCTTCGCGACACGATCAACCACCTCGCCCATCACCGCGGTCAGCTCACCGTGTACTTGCGGCTGAACGACATCCCCGTCCCGTCGATCTACGGACCCACCGCCGACGACCAGCGCTTCGAGTGAGGGGGAGGGGGTCAGATCTCGATTTTTCGGTTTTTCGGCCTCCAAATCCCACGAAAACCGAAAAATCGAGATCTGACCCCACCCCTCGACCCCACCCCTCTGACCCCGCCCCCCTCCCTTCAGATCCCCAGGTATGCATCCCTGACCCGCTCGGCGCCGAATTTGGCCTCCAGCCGGCGGACGATGAAGTGGCCGCGCGCAACGTCCTGGAAGTGTTTGATGAACAGGACGTTGATCGCCGCGCCCCCGGCGGCCCCGAGGATCGGCACCGATTGGGCCATCACCTTCTCGGTAACCGGAATGCCGAAACGCGTCGCGATCCTGGACGTCAGCCGGACCAGCGCCGGCACCGCCTCCCCCGCCAGACCGCGCTCGGCCAGGTGGCGCGCGGCTTCGTTCACGGCCCGGGACAGCGCCGCTCGCACCGCGAAGTAACCGGACTCAGCCGCATTGTCACCACGGCCCGGCCCTCCGAGGGCGAACACCTCGAGGCACGCGAGCTGCACCTCAGGAGAGGCCACAGGCTGCCCTTCGCTCCGTGCGATGTCCGCGATCGACCGGAGCATGATGACCGTGGATATCGGGAGCTCGATCGCCAGCGTGGCGAGCCCGAATGCCCCGCCCACGGCGCCGCTGCTCGCGGCCGCGAGGGTATGGACCCATTGAGTCGAGGATCGGGGCGCAGCGTCCATGCCGATGATGGCGGTGCGTGCCGCAGCGTTCAGCGCCTTGGTCGTCGCCCCCTGGACGATGTCGGCGGCGCCATGCGGCAGCTTCGTGAACAACCTCTCGATCGGCGTGCCGACCACGGAGGCAATCCGCACGGCGAGCCCCTGGTGCTCGAGGAGACTCTTGGCGCGCCGCAGCTCGATCCGATCCGGACCTGGCAGTTCCATTAGTCCCCCACCGGGGTCAGATCTCTGACCCCCTCCCTCCCTACTGTTTCAGTCCGGCCTGGCGGCGTCGAAGGCGCGCTTGCCGGTCAGCATCTCGTACAGCAGCGCGCCGAACGAGAAGATGTCGCTGCGGGCATCGACCTCGCGCCCTTCGAGCTGCTCCGGCAACAGGTACTGCAGCGTGCCGAGGATCGTGCCGCGCCCGGTCAGCGGCGACGTCGCCGTGGCCGGGACCGTTTCGGTCCCCTCGATCAGGCCGGCGGCGGTGAGCTTCGCCAGACCGAAGTCCAGGAGCCTGGCGGTCGAATCCCGCCCGGCGGCCTTCTGGAGGATCACGTTGCCCGGCTTCAGGTCACGATGCAGGATCCCGGCGCGGTGGGCCCTGTCGAGTGCCGAGGCGATGCCGGTCGCGTAGCGCAGCGTCTCGTCGAGCGGCAGCGGGCCTCGCGCGAGCCGGTCGGCCAGCGTCTCCCCCTCGAGGTACTGCATGACGATGAACTCGACGTCCCCTTCCCCGACGTCGTGCACGACGCAGATGTTGGGATGGTCGAGGCCCGACACCACTCGCGCCTCGCGCTCGAACCGGGCGCGCAGACCCGCGTCGCCCAGGACATGCAGCGGCAGGACCTTGATGGCAACCGTGCGCGCCAGGCGCGTGTCTCGCGCCTTGTAGACCTCTCCCATGCCGCCGGCACGGATGGCGTCGACGATTTCGTACGGGCCGAGGCGTGTGCCGGTAAGGAGAGCCACGTCAGGATGTCCGCGGCAGCGGGAAGCGAATTATACAGGACCCTTCAAGAGCGGCACGCGGCGGCCATACGTGAATGTCCGCCATGCCCACTCGGCCGGACCAAAGGCGGCACGGGTGAGCCACGCGCGGCTGGCCGCCATCTGCACGCCGAAGAACAGGACCGCCCCGCCCATCACCACGGCAAGCGGCAGACGCCCGAACAAGCCGAACCCGATGCCGTAAAAGATCACCAGCGCCGCGACACTATGCAGCAGGTAGTTGGTCAGCGCCATCTGCCCCGCAGGCGCGAACGCTGCTCTCAGGCCTCGCGCTCGTTGAAACAGCAGGCATAGCCCGGCCGCGTACCCGAGCGCCAGCGCTGGCGCGCCGATGGACTTCACCGTCGTCTCGACGAGGCCGGCGATGCTCGGCACGCCCATGTTGTTCCCCTCGAGCACGGCACCCGCGTACGAGAGCGGCAAGCCGATCGCCATTCCCCAGCCGAACACCCGACGCAGCAACGGACGGTGGGCGTCTAGGTCAGCGAAAATATTGCGACGCCCGACGTAGAAGCCGAGAAGAAACATCCCGAAGACGCGCGGGAAGAACATCAGCATGAACCGCCGCGCCACCTGCGCGAGCGTAAAGACGATGTTCCCCTTCACGACGTCGGCATAGCTGCCGGCCGCGAAGCCTGCCACGGCCTCGGCGAGGATCGGCGGCAGGGCCCCGGGCTCCGATGGCTCTGGTGTGACGCCCGCAACACTCACCGTCGGCACCAGCAGTCCGTACAGCAGAATCGGCAGCAGCAGCATCGCGGCCGCCCACTGCAGGACCTTGCGGTCGCCCTTCCGGAGGAACGGCACCAGCGCGAAACCGATCACGGCGTAAGTCAGAAGGATGTCGCCCATCCAGATCAGCACCGTATGGATGAGCCCGATGATCATCAGCCCCACCAGCCGCCGTTTAAAGAGCCGCGCGGCGTCGGCCCCCCTGGCCGCGGCACGCTGCACGAACACGGCGAAGCCCACCCCGAACAGAAAGGAGAACAGCGAGTAGAACTTCGCTTCGATCAGCACGAGCATCAGAAAGAACAGCGGCTCGTGCCACGACGCCATCGGGAGGGGCAGGTGCGTGCCCGGGGGGACGAATGCCAGGCCCGAGATCGGGAAGATGTTCGCGAGCAGGATCCCGAGCACCGCGACGCCGCGAACGGCGTCGAGCGTCGCCATGCGCTCGGTTGCCAGCACCGGGGCGGTCGCGGCCGCGGCCACGGCAGTCATGTGCCGCGGAGGATACCAGATGGGTCGAATCGAGCGCGTAGCCCCTCGGAGCCGCGGCCGGCGATTTCGGCTAGAATCCCGGGCGACATGCGCCGATATCCTGCTTCTGTCGCCATCGTCGTTACCGCATTCGCCCTCGTCTGCCAGACCGCCGCGCCGGTCGACACCATGCTCGCCGCGGTGCAGAGCTTACTCGAGACGCTGGCGCCAGAGCAGAAGAAGCAGGCGCAGCTCCCCTTCGACAGCGAGGAGCGCACCAACTGGCACTACATCCCGCGCGCGCGGCAGGGGGTGTCGCTGAAAACCATGACCGAGCCGCAGCGCCGCGCCGCAACCCATCTTCTTCGTACGGGACTCAGCCAGAGCGGCTACACCAAGGCAGAGACGATCCGAGCGCTCGAAGACATCCTGCTCGAGATGGAGAAGAATCCCCGGCGGGATCGGGAGGAGTATTACTTCACCATCTTCGGCGAACCGCAGGCCAAAGGCACCTGGGGATGGCGATATGAAGGCCATCACCTCTCGCAGAACTGGACGATCGTGGCGGGCACGGCGGTGGCCACCTCCCCGCAGTTCTTCGGCGCCCATCCCGCGGAAGTTCGGCAGGGCAAGATGGCGGGCGCGCGCCCGCTTGCGGCCGAAGAGGACCTCGCATTCGCGCTGCTGCGCTCGCTCGACCCGGAGCAGCGGTCGCAGGCGGTCATCGGTGAGCAGGCGCCGCGCGACATCCTGACGACCAACACGCGAGAGGCGGCGAGCCAGGAGGATCGGGGCCTTTCATACCGCGACATGTCGGTCGATCAGCGCAAGCAGCTCATGACGCTGATCGAGGAGCACGCCGGCATCCAGGCGCAGCCGCTGGCGCAGGAGCGGCTGGTTCGCCTGCGAGCCGCCGGGCTCGACGCGATCCGGTTCGCCTGGATGGGAGCGCTCGACCGGACCGAGGCCGGGCATTACTACCGCATCCAGGGCCCGACCTTTCTCATCGAGTTCGACAACACGCAGAACCGGGCCAACCACGTGCACGAGGTCTGGCGCGATTTCAAGGGGGATTTCGGGCGGGATCTTCTCGCCGAGCATTACCGTAAAGCCCATAGGTAACCCAGGCACTCGCACCCACCAGCCCATGCCGACCACCATCGCCCTGCTCGCGCTCACGTTGACGTTTGTCCCGCAACCCCCGGCGGCACCGCCGTCCTCCGCGCCCGCTGCGCGGACGAGCGACAAGACGGCGCTGAACGAAGAGCTCTGGGATGCGGCCCGTTCAGGCGATGTCGCGCGGGTCGCGAAGGCGCTCGACCGGGGGGCCGAGATCAACGCGGGGAACCGCTACAAGGTCACGGCGCTCTTCCTGGCCGCCGACAAGGGGCACGCCGAGGTCATCAAACTGCTGCTCGACCGCGGCGCCGACATCAACGCGCAGGACACCTTCTACAAGATGCGCCCCGTGAACCTAGCGATGATGAACGACCATCACGCGGCCGTCACGCTGCTGATCCAGCGCGGGTCGCCGGGCGCCGGTGCCGTGCTCGGCCAGGCGGCCGGATCGGGGAACAAAGCGCTCGTGGACGTTGCCCTCGCCGCGAAGGACCTGACGCGCGCGGACGTGCAGGCCGCGCTGGCGGCGGCGAAGCGCGGGAAAAATCCCGACATCACATCGGCGATCGAGAAGAAGCTCGCCGACTTCCCCGCCGCTCCCACGGTCGTCGTTCCGCGCGAGCTGCTCCAGTCGTACGCCGGCAGCTATCGGACCGAGGCAAGCAGCATCACCGTCACCCTGAAGGGCGATGGGCTCACCATCACGCCGCAGGGTCAGCCGACCTTTACACTCGTCCCGACCTCGGAATCGGCTTTCACCGTCGCAGAAGCGCCGGGCCTCACCATCAGCTTCGCCGGACGCGGCGGTACGATCGAGCGCCTGCTGGTCACCAATCCCGGCGGTACTCAAACGTATGCCCGCGTCACCGAAGGTACTGCCGCACCGGCCGCGCCCGCGGCGCCGGCTGGCGCTCCGGCGACCGGCGCGCCCACCGATCCGGTCAAGCCGGCCGCCCGCACGGCGGCGAAACCGTGGCCGGCTTTCCGCGGCGCCAACGCCTCCGGCAACGGCGACGGCCAGGGGGCCGTTGTCGAATGGAACGTGGACGACCGGACGAATGTTCTGTGGAAGACGCCGGTCGAAGGGTTCAGCACCGCCAGCCCGATCGTGTGGGGCGACAGGGTTTTCGCCGTGACGGCCGTCAGCAGCGCGGGCGACAAGACGTTTCGCACCGGGCTGTACGGCGACGTGAAGCCGGTGGACGATCTGTCCGAGCACACGTGGAAGATGTACTGTCTCGACAAGGCGACCGGCAAGGTCAAGTGGGAGCAGACCGCGTTCAAGGGGATGCCGAAGGTGAAGCGGCACACCAAGTCGACGCAGGCGAACTCGACCCCGGTAACCGACGGCACCCGTGTCGTCGCGCTGTTCGGCTCCATCGGCCGCCTCGCCGCCTGGGACATGAACGGCAAGGAGCTCTGGAACATCGATCTGGGCGTGCTCGACAGTGGATGGTTCTTCGATCCCACTTACCAGTGGGGGCACTCGAGCTCGCCGATCATCTACAAAGGCAAGGTGATCGTCCAGGCCGACGTCCAGAAGAACTCCTTCATCGCGGCGTACGACGTGAACACCGGCAAGCGCATCTGGAAAACGGAGCGCGACGAGATCTCGTCCTGGGGCACGCCGACGATCTTCGAAGCCCCGTCGGGACCACAGATCGTGACCAACGCGCCGACGGTTCGTGCCTACGATCCAGACACCGGCAAGGAGCTATGGAAGCTCGGACCGAACTCCGAGGTCACCGTCGGGACCCCGGTCGTCGGCGATGGCCTGGTGTTCGTGACCGGCGGCTACCCGCCGGTTCGGCCGATCTACGCGGTAAAGCCGTCGGCCAGCGGCGACATCACGATGCCGAAGGGTGAGACTTCCAGCGCGGCGGTCGCCTGGAGCAACACCGCCGGCACGTACATCCCGACGCCGTTGTATTACGACGGTATCCTCTACACCTTCGGCAATGAGGGGATTCTTACCGCGTACGATGGCAGGACCGGCGAGCGCCTTTACCGCTCGCGCGTCGGCGGCGGCGGCTCATTCGCGGCGTCGCCGATTGCGGCCGACGGCAAGCTCTACTTCGCCAACGAAGATGGGGATGTCATCGTCGCGCGCGCAGGCCGAACGTATCAGGAGCTGGCGAAAAATCCGATGAAGGAAGTGATCATGGGCACGCCGGCGATCTCGGACGGGTTGATCATCGTTCGCACGCTCGGGCACGTCTACGGAATCGGCAAGTAGAGCTTCCCCCCGGAGGACGCATGTTTCCAATCGGCGACGACGACCATCAGGGAGGCGGCCTCCCTGTCGTCACGTGGGCGCTGATCGCGCTCAACGTGCTCGCATTCCTGCTGGAGATCAACCGGCCGTCAGAGGCCGCGCTGCAGACTTTCATCGAGCAATGGGGCGTGGTGCCGAACGAGTACGCGGCCGGGCGCGATCTCGCGCCGCTGATCGCGGCGCCCTTCTGGTCGACGCTGTTCACGTCGATGTTTCTCCACGGCGGCTGGCTGCACCTCGGCGGCAACATGCTCTACCTGTGGATCTTCGGCGATAACATCGAGCGTGCAATGGGGGCCGCGAAGTTCCTGATCTTCTACCTGGTCTGCGGCCTGGCGGCGAGCGCAGCCCACATCCTCTTCAACATGCAGTCCGGCATACCCGCCGTCGGCGCCTCGGGCGCAATCAGCGGCGTGCTCGGCGGCTATCTGCTGATGTTTCCGCAGAACCGCATCCGTGTGCTCACTCGCGGCGGCATCGTGCACGTGCCGGCACTCGTCGTTCTCGGCTTCTGGATCGTGCTGCAGGTCATCAACGGCTTCGGTGCCATGGCGACAACGTCCGAGAGCGGCGGCGGCATCGCCTTCATGGCGCATATCGGCGGTTTCGTCACGGGTTTGGTCCTGGTGAAGCTGTTCGCGACGCGGCGGGCCACGGCCTGAACCGCGCGGCCCAGCCCGCATGCCCGGTGGACCCTCGTTTGCACTTCATCGCCTGAATCCACAAGGAGGTGTAATGGCAAACGAACTCCGCAATAAGCGTGTGGCTGTGCTCGTCGACAACGGCTTCGAGCAATCAGAGCTGATGAAGCCGAAACAGGCGCTTCAGGACGCGGGCGCAACCGCCGAAATCGTCTCGCCGCAGACCGGCAAGGTGAAGGGATGGCAGCAGGCCAACTGGGGCGATGAGTTCCCCGTGGATGTCGCACTCGAGCAGGCGAAGCCGGAAAGCTATGACGCGCTGTTGTTGCCCGGTGGTGTCATGAATCCCGACAAGCTGCGGGCGAATGCAACAGCCGTCCGGTTCGTGAAGCACTTCGTCGAGACCGGGAAGCCGATCGCGGCGATCTGCCATGGCCCGTGGACGCTCATCGAGGCTGGGGCCGTTCGCGGCCGCAAGGTGACGTCGTGGCCGTCGCTGCAGACCGATCTGCGCAACGCCGGCGCACAGTGGGTCGACCAGGAGGTCGTCGTCGACATGGGTCTCGTGACCTCGCGCAAGCCCGACGACATCCCGGCGTTCAATCGCAAGATGGTCGAGGAGTTTGCCGAAGGCAGGCACCAGCCTCAGAAGGATCGCGACCTCGCGGGCACACCGCGGTAGCGCTCGCCCACGCGGGGTTTGTCGCGGTGCTGAGAGCCGCACCCGATGATCAGCTGGAGCGGGAAGCTCGACCACACACCTCGCACGGCGTTTGCTTCCAACCGCCGCGCGAGGTGTGAAATGTATGCACGCTGCCCTAGGTACGTGCCGGTCTTGCTCTTCCTGGTGTGCACCGCTACCGCAGCCTGCGACCGCCTCGACATCACGGCCACTTCACCGGCGCCCGCCGACGGTGTGAAAGCGTCGCTCACGGCCGAGCCTGCCTCCGTCAGACCGGAGTTCCTGCCGAGCTTGTCATGTCCGACTCGGCCGGCCTTCGGCATCCGGATCCTGATCATCGTCAGCGGCGGCGACGTGATCCTCCGCGCGATCCGGTTTGGTTTCACGGACCGCCTGGGCGATCTGGCGTTTCCGCAGGTGCTTCCGACTCCGTCACTATCTTCGCCATCGACGTCGTTCCCGTCGTCATCGCCGATACCGATCCCTGGAGCAGCGCCGTTACCCGGATCGTCAGTCATCCCGATCCCCGGCGCGTTGCCGATCGAGGGTCTGCTGGTCTCCGGTTCGCGGTCGCTGCCGTTCGTTCTCACGTTCGGCTGCGGCCTGGTACCGGAGGGCACGATCACGATCACGGCCGACACGGCCAACAGGAACGGGAACAGCGGCACGTCCCAGCTGATGGTTCCCGTGCGGCGCTGAACGGGCCGCGGAGACTACTGCCGATCCCACACCGTGCGCATCTCGAAGCGCCGCAGCTGAGAGTCGAAACCGGCGGTCGTGGCGGTCAGCGACTGTCCGTCCTCGGTGACGACATAACTGCCTTCGCCGGCGAGCGTCCCGTCCTCCCTCCTGGCTTCGGCCCGGATACTGTTCGGTTCCGGTCGCGTAGTAACGGACATCAGACCGGCGAAGTCCGGCACCGGATACGGCCGCCCATCCGGGATGAACGTCTGGGGCCGCTCCGACACGCGCTCACCCTTCTCGTTGACTCCTTCCGCGAACATCAGATACGTCCCGTCCGCGCCAGGCTCCCAGCGCATCGTCGCCTCGGTGGGCCGGTGGTTGGCATCGAAACTGGACCTGTGAGCGTTGAGCTTCCACGTACCGACGAATGGATCCGGCATGGTTACCTCCGCTCGTAGATATAGTGCGCACGGTGGACGGATGTCCTGAAGGAACTGCTAAGATCCGCTTAAACCGATGGCCAGTCCCGAAGTCTACGAGTTCGGGGATTTCGTGCTCGACGTGTCGGAGCGCCGGCTCTCGAGCGGCGATCGAGCTCTTGCGCTCGCGCCGAAGGCGTACGACCTGCTCGTTGCTCTCGTGCGCCGCGCCGGAGGCCTGATCACCAAGCGCGAGCTGCTGGAGCTCGTGTGGCCCGATGCGCATGTGGAAGAGGGGATTCTCGCGGTCCACGTGTCGAGCCTCCGCAAGGCACTCGGTGACCGCGGGGGCGGCTGGATCGAGACGGTTTCCCGGGCAGGCTATCGCTTCAGAGGCCCCGTCACGCGACGAGCCGCGCGCACGGAGCCGTTCCCGCTGCGATGGCCGATCGGTGTCCTGCCGGCGGAGCCGGCGGTCTCGGAATTGATCGGCCGCGGACGGGCACATCTGCTGACGGCGTCGATGGCCGAGATCCCCAAGGCGGTCGCGGCATTCAAATCGGCCATCGCACTCGATCCGACCTACGCCGCCGCGCACGCGGGCCTCGCTCGCGCGTGCTGCGCGCAGGCCGAGCTGCGCGTCGTCCCGCACGCCGAAGCGTACGGTGAAGCCCGGACGGCCGCGTTGCGCGCGCTGGCCATGGACGACGCCTGTGCCGACGCGAAGGTTGCGCTGGGCACGGTGATGTTCTTCAGCGACTGGAACTGGACGGGCGCGCAGAGAAGTCTGGAGCGGGCGCTCGAGCTCGATCCGGATCACACCGAGGCGCAGCTGCTCTACGGCCGGCTGCTCGAAGCGCTCGGCGAGCTGGAGCGGGGGCTCGCCGCCAAGCAGAAGGCGCTGGAGCGCCATCCGTTTTCAGCGCTGGTGCATCTTCAGATCGCCTTGTCGTTCTGGAATCAGCGCCGCTACGACGACGTGATCGCGTGGGCGAGCCGGGCGCTGGATCTCGATCCGCGGCATCTGCTCGCACGGGAGTACATCTCCTCGGCCTACTGGAAGAAGGGAGACTTCGACCGCCACATGGCCGAGGCTCTCACGCACGCCGAAAGCTACGGAGTACCGGCCGGCGTTCTCGATGAGCTGAAGCAGGTCTACGCTCGCGGCGGACGTCGCGGTCTGGTGGAACACACGATCGCCGCCCAATCGGCGAATCCCAATCACGTCCAGATGGCAATACTCCATGGCGAGCTCGGGAATCTGGACGACGCCTTTCGTCACCTGGACCTCGCGATCGAGCGCCGCGATCCCAGCCTGGTGCATCTCGCCGTGGCTCCGCAGTGGGACAGCCTGCGCGGGGATCCACGATTCGCGGAGCGTCTTGCGGGAATGGAGCTGGTGGCCGCAGCGCCCCGTTCCGCAGTTACGTGACGCGGCCGGTGAGCTTGACGACGCGGGCGCGTTCGTCGGGCCCGAACCACGGCGGCCGGCCGGCCGCGGCGTTGTCGCGCATGTGATCGGTCTTGAAGGTGGCCGGGATGGCGACGTGGCAGCGCGGATCGCTCAATCCCCACTTGAGCAGGACCTGCGCCCAGGTCGTGACGCCGAAGGGTGCGAAGACCGCCAGCTCCGCCCGCGAGGGTGATCGCCCGACCAGCGCGCCCTCGCCGAACGGCCGCATCAGCACGACCCCGAGCCCGAGGTCCACGGCGAGCGGGAGGATCTTCCGCTCCACGTCACGTTCGAACGGGTTGTACGGCACCTGGATGGCGCTGATCCGGCCGGTCTTCATGACCTGCGCGAGCTCCTCGAACGCGGACGGGCTGTAGTGCGTCGCGCCGATCGCACCCACCTGACCCTCGCTCTGGAGCTGCTCGAGCGTGTCGAGGTGCTCGCGCCAGTTGACGAGGTTGTGAACTTGATAGAGGTCGATCCGGCCGCCGAAGAACGACAGCGCACGCTTCGCCTGCTCGCGCCCTTCTGCCCCGGACGGCGTCCAGATTTTCGTCGCGATCAGCGCGCGCTCGCGCCTGCCCTCGAGCGCCCCGCCGAGCACGCGTTCCGCCTCGCCGTACATCGGCGAGGAGTCGAAGAAGTTTGCGCCGCCTACGATCGCCGCGTCGACCACCGCCCGTGCCTGCGCCTCCTGGCGCGCCCCGCGCACGTCGAAGGTGCTCCAGGTGCCCATGCCGACGGCCGGCACACTCAGCCCCGAGCCTCCCAACCGGCGGATCTCCATTTCGCGCTCCAGCCCTGCTCCCTTCATCCTTGCACCCTTACTTCAGCCTTCAGCCTTCAGCATTCTCACTGAAACACTTTGTCTATTCCGAGAATCGTGATGTCGGCTTCCTTCACCTTGAAGGGCAAGGCAGCAATCGCCTTGTCTTCTTCGAGCAGCGCCGCCTTGCGCTCGCCGGCATAGGTGATCGGTGTCGCCTGGTTGCTCAGGATCTTCTGCTTCAGCGCCGCCGCATCCGCGGTGACGATCACCATGTACATGGTGTCGCTGTGGAGATGCTTCTTGATCGCCGCATTCACCTGCGCGGGCGTCACCTTGTCGATCGCGGCCTTCAGCGACTGCAGAAATCCCGGCGCCGGGATCCCGTAGAAGGCATCGTCCACGGCATACCCGAGCCGGCGGCTGATCGTCGCTCCCCATGTGCCGACGTAATTGCGCAGGAACTCCTTCGACGCCGCCACCGCCTCCGGCGTCATGCCG
This sequence comes from Vicinamibacterales bacterium, assembly GCA_035250005.1. Lineage (GTDB taxonomy): Bacteria > Acidobacteriota > Vicinamibacteria > Vicinamibacterales > 2-12-FULL-66-21 > JACDCA01. The sequence goes on from DATFFM010000008.1 coordinate 42,201, forward strand.
CCGTCTGCCAATCGATCGAGCTCGAACAAGGCGGCGCGCGTCGCGAAAAGCGTGCGGTCGTGGAGGTTCCCGGGAGCGGTCTGCGAGATCGGGCGGATCCAGATCTCGAAGAGCTGGCTGCGCCGCGCCACGTTCACGCGCGGCTGCTGCGTCGCGTAGCCGCCCGGGAACGCCTCGATGTAGGAGTAGTTGCCGTAGTTCATTCCGCGCGTCTCGCGGATCGCCTGATAGAGGCGCCCGACCGAGTTGCGGTGCTCGCCGAGATACGAGTTGGCGACGAGGAGCGGGACGAAGTCGGGATCGTCGCGCAGCAGGGCGATCGGATATCCGAACGAGATGGGCGACGCGTCGGTGGCCTTCTCGACCAGCAGGATCTTCGTCCCGGCCGGCGGCTTCGGCGCCGGCGCAGCGATCTCGCGCACCGTGCCCTGCGGCAGCGTATCGAGATCCTTTCTCACGCGCTCGGGGAATCCGCCCGGATATCCGCCTCCAACCGCCACCACCACGTTGTTGCGGACGTAATGGTCGCGATAGAACCCACGCACGTCGTCCAGGGTGATCGAGCGGACGGAGTCGACGTAGCCCTCGGCCGGATGCTGGTACGGCGTTCCCTGGTAGGCCATCCAGAACAGGAGGTCCTTGCTCAGCTCTTCGTCGCGCGAGTAGCGCCGGGCGCGTTCCAGAAAATTCATCCGCTGGGCTTTGAGGCGGTTGAAGTCCGCCTCGGTGAATGCCGGCGACAGCAGCGCGTTGCGGAAGAGCGCATAGAAGGCGTCGAGGTTGTCGCGATGCACGCGTCCGGTGACGTTGGTCATCTCCCTGTCGACCGACGCGCCGTACCCGGCCGCCATCGGATAGAGCTTCTCGAGGATCTGCTCGAGCGAATCTTCCCGGGTGCTCCCGCCGGAGATGAGACTCGCCGTGAGCGACGCCAGCCCTTCTTTGCCTTTCGGATCCGAAGCCGATCCGCTCTTCACCCAGATGTTGAACGCGACGAACGGCGATTCCGCCTCCGGCAGCGCGATGATCCGCTCGTCGGCCACGTAAGGGCCGGCTTTGGCCGGCTCTTGGGCCGCGCCGAACACCAGGGCTGCTGCGATCCCGATTGCCGTCATTGCACGCATGTCAGCCCTCCTGCACCATGGTGATCGTGGTCCGCCCGCTGTCGATCAGGTACTTGCGCGCCGCCTCTCGCACATCCTCCGGCGTGACGGCATCGAGCGACCGGAAGTATTCCTCGATCGGCTCCAGCTTTCCGGTGTTCACGATCGTCGGCATCACCGCGAACGCGACGTCCTGCGCCGTCTCCATGCTCATCAGGAATCCGTACTTGATCGCGCTCTTCGTATCCGCGAGCTGCTTCGGATCCACCAGCGTTTCCTGGAACGTCTTCACCGCGGCCGTGACCTCGGCTTCGACCGCCTCGACGTCCGCCGGGTTGCTGATCATCGTCTGCACGCTCACGAGATATGGATCCCGTGACAGGCCGAACGACGGGAAGAGCGACTGCACGCGACGCTCCTGGAGCACCAGCTTGCGGTACAGCGCCGAGTTCGGTCCGAACGCCACCTGCCCGAGCACTTCGAGCGCCACGCCGGTCCGATTCTTCGCGTCCCACGCCGGCGCCTTGTAGTTGATCGCCACGATCGGGAGCGTGCGCCCCGGGTATTTCACCGTCCGCTCGCGCGGCGCCGTCTGCGCCGGCTCGGGCTCGATCGGCGGCGGCTTGTAGCCCGGCGTCCAGCCCGCGTAGTACTTCGTCACCAGCGCCTTGGCCTTCGGGATGTCGAAGTCCCCGGCGACCACCAGGACGACGTTCTCGGGCCGGTAGAAGCGCTGATAGAAAGACTTGCTGTATTCGTAGGCCTGCGGCATCGCGCGCACGTCCGCTTCGAAGCCGATCGTGGTGTGGCGATACGTGTGTTTCTCGAAGGCCGCCTCGCGGACCTTTTCGTTGAGCCACCGCTGCGGCTCGCGCGCCCCCTGCTGGTACTCGCCCAGGATGGCGCCCGCTTCGGTCCTGAAGTCGGGTTCGGCGTACTTCAGGTTCATGAAGCGGTCCGACTCGATGTCCATGATTTTCTCGAGGTACTCCGTGTTGGCGACGAGGTAGTAGGCGGTCTGGTCGGCCCAGGTCGAGGCGTTCCTGAAGGCGCCCATCTTCGTCGTCTCGGCGTCGTAGTTCGGGTACTTCTCCGTGCCGCGGAACATCATGTGCTCGAAGAAGTGCGCGAACCCGCTCTTGCCCGGCTCGACCTCGTCGCGGCTGCCGGTCCGGACGATCGACACGTAGGCGACCTGGCCGGGAGCGCCCGCCTTGATGAGGTACGCGCGGAACCCGTTCTCGAGCACCACGGTTTCGTAGGGGAAGGGGAAGACGCGCCTGGCGCTCGGCTGAACGCCTTGAGGCTGCGCGGTCAGGGGATGCGAGCCAACGCAGGCCACGACCATGGCCGCCACGAAGACCTGCCTCATGTGAGAACCTCCATCTTCCTACTGTAGCAGTGCGCGGGGCGGACCCCGGCTGGCCGGCGTGAACGCGATCGCCGCGACCGGCATCGCCTGCGGTCAGGTCGGGTCAGCGCGCCTCAGTCTCGGCTAGAGTGGGGTCGTGCCGCTGCTCCTCTTATTCGTCCTCGTCGTGCTGGCGGTGATCGCACTGATCCCGGTGTCGATCATCCAGCGATACCGGATGGGGACGTCCCGCCAGCGCGCGAGGCGGTGGCTTGCCGCCGTCAACCTCACCGGCCTCGGCCTCTCGGCAACGCTCTTTCTGGTGAGCGCCGCCTTCACCAACATCTGGGTGCCCGACGCGTTCAGGTACACGGCGGCGGGCCTCGCGGGCGGGTGCGCGCTCGGGATCATCGGCCTCTGGCTCACGCGGTGGGAGCCGGGGCTCGACGCGCTGCACTACACGCCGAACCGCTGGCTGGTTCTCAGCATCACTCTCGTCGTCACGGCGCGGCTGCTGTATGGATTCTGGCGGGGGTGGCACACGTGGCGGGCGGGGGTCGACGGCGGGTCCTGGTTCGCTGCCGCCGGTGTGGCGGGATCGATGGCCGCCGGCGCCGTCGTCCTCGGCTACTACCTGGCGTACTGGTTCGGGGTCCGCCGGCGCCTGAGGCGCCACGCCGCCCGTCCTCTGCGGCGAATGTGAGGGGGGTGGGGGGAGGGGGTGGGGTCAGATCCCACCCCCTCCCCCCCACCCTCGATCAGGCGCAGACGACTTTGCGCAAGAGCGGTAGATCCGACAGGATCATCCCGGCGCCGACCACCACGGACGTCAGCGGGTTTTCGGCAACGAGGACCGGAAGGCCGGTTTCGGATGCCAGCCGCCGATCCAGGTTGCGCAGCATGGCGCCGCCGCCCGTGAGCACGACTCCGCGATCGTAGATGTCGGCGCACAGCTCCGGCGGGATGCGTTCGAGCGAGTCGCGGACGGCGTGCACGATCTGGCGCAGCGGCTCCGCCAGCGCTTCGCGGATCTGCTGGTCGCAGATCGTCACGGTGCGGGGCACCCCTTCCGACACATGACGTCCCTTCACTTCCATCGTCAACGGAAGCTCGAGCGGCGCCGCCGAACCGAGCTCCCACTTGATCAGCTCCGCCGTCCGCTCGCCGATCAGCAGGTTGCAGGCCTTCTTCATGTAGTTGGCGATCGCTTCGTTCATCGCGTCGCCGGCGACGCGAAGCGACCTGCCGTAGACCGTGCCGGCCATTGAAATGACGGCGATGTCGGTGGTGCCGCCGCCGATGTCGACGATCATGTTCCCTGACGGATCGGTCACCGGCAGCCCGGAGCCAATCGCCGCCGCCATCGGCTCGTCGACCAGGTGCACCTCGCTCGCCTTCGCCCGAAAGCCGCTGTCCTTGACCGCGCGCCGTTCCACCGGTGTGATTTCCGGCGGTACCCCGATGACGAGCCGCGGCCGCAGCATCGGCCGGCGGCCGTAGGCCTTCCGGACGAAATGCGCGAGCATCTTCTCGGCGGTGTCGAAGTCGGCGATGACGCCATCTTTCATCGGTCGGATGGCCGTGATGTTGGGCGGCGTCCGGCCGAGCATCTCGTAGGCCTCCTGGCCGACCGCCTCGACTTCCCCCTTCACGGTATTGAAGGCGACGATGGAGGGTTCGTTGACGACGATGCCGCGTCCGCGTGCGTAGACGCAGGTGTTCGCGGTGCCGAGGTCGATGGCGATGTCTGAGGCGAAGCTCGATAGGAAGGACATGGGATTGCGTCCAGCGCAGGCATGATTCGTTCCGTACAGTCAGGTGAGTGGTTGGAGAAAATCTGGTGTATTCCTGCGTGGCCGACAGGCCCGCCCGGTTACAGGAATGAGGCCGGCTGACGATTTTGTGGGGTCAGAGCTTGAATTTGTCGGCTCCAAATTTCTGGTGCCAGCGTGCGTCGTGTGGCTGGCACCAATTATTTGGAGCCGACAAATTCAAGCTCTGACCCCGGAGGGAACGCTGCCAAAGCTCCGAACGGCCTGTTCGACCGACTCGAAGATCTCGAACACGGTCAGCAGGTGCGTCACCGACAGCACGCGCTCGGTGCGCTCGGTCAACCGGGCGAGGCGGAGATCGCCGCCGCGTCGGCGCAGCGAGAGAAACTTGGCCGCCAGCACACCGATGCCGCCGCTGTCGACCAGCGTGACGTCATGGAGGTCCACCACGACTTTCGTGAAACCCTGGCCGGCCAGTGAGTCGATCCGTTCGCTGAGCAGGATGTCCTCTTCGTCGGGGACCAGCCGGCCCGTAAGGGAAATCACCGCCACGTCCCCCACGCGGCTTTCGGTGATGTCGAGTCTCGACGCCATGGACCACCTCCAGCTTTCGGGGCGCGATGGCTTCGTGCAGCCGTTGGAGTATACGCTTGCTGGCCCGAATCCGCTCGGCCGGATTCGGGGCAGTCCATCGGCCCCACATCCAGAACCCGCACCAGCCGTCTAAACTTCCAGGAACGGCCTGTCGGCGTGAGAACGCGACCCCGAGGGTGGGGAAACATGCGTGCGTGGTAAGGGGCGTCATCGAGGACTTCCGATCGAGGCGATGGGCGGGACTGATGCGTCCACCGAGGTCATCCACTCCTGATCGCTCGACCTCAATCGATCGAAGTGATCAGGACGAACTCGTCGTCGTAGAACCAGTCGGTCCCTCCACCCCCCACCGCCAGCCGGTACTTCCCGCCGGCAGTCACCCGCAACGTTCCGGTCACGGGCGCCCAGTCAGGCGGGGCGCCGAAGGCGGCGTCCTCCAGCTTGAGCACCAGCAGAGTGCCGTTGAACCAGACGTCCCAGTTCAACCGCGCCGTAGACACGCCGCCGACCGGCGCCGTCAGCTCGAAGAAGGTCTCGACATCGGTGCCCCCCCGGACCTCTTCACCGACCGTGATTACCCGGGGACTGGGTGCCGGCGGCGGCACGACGACGGCAGGTCGCGTGGGGGGCGGCCTTCGTAGCCTACACGGCGCAGGTGAACTATACCGGGACGCGCCGGGCGGATCTCGAAAAGACGCTGAGGAGCTGGTGGGATCTCACTGAGCACGGGCCAGCCAGCCACAGCTACGGTTGAGTGGGGACGAAGACCGGGCGCTCACAAGCCGTTACCCTGCCAGCGGGGAAAGGCGCCGAGTCGCGAGGCCGAAAGAACCGCCGGGGGAAGCGCGGGACGACGGGTGGGGCCGCCGTCCCGTTCAGGAGAGTCTACGCGACTGGAGTGAGCTGGACCTGCTGTTTTCGGCGCCACCGTCTCGCGGCGAGCAGGCCGCTGCCGACCAGCAGCATCGTGGCGGGCTCCGGTACGACCGCGTCGCTGGCGCCTTCGTAGAAGGTCAGATGCGACAACCCCAGCGGCTGCCCATTCGGCCCCGTGGGGGTAAACCAGGAGTTCGGCCCGTTGCTGTCGACGCCGAACAGGTTGAACGAGCTACCGGCCTTCGCGACGAAGAACGACACGAGCGTGAACGGATCGTCGGCATCCGGCGTGTACGTCCAGGTGCCGGTGCCGTCGGAACCGAACGTAAAGGAGAATTCGTCGCCGCTGATGGTGGGGAACAGGCTCGAGTTGATCTCGTTGACCGAGCCGTTCGCGTTGAACTTGATGATCACCGGCGAGTTGTCGGGGTCGAAGTCATCGGGGATCGCGCACGCGGTAAACGAATCGCCGAACAGCCCGGCGCAGTCGCTTCCGGCAAACGTCCCGAGCAGAACTGATTCCGCTTGTGCTCGGCTACTTACCGCCAGGCTCATCAATGCGGCAAGTAGCGCCAATCTAGTCCATCTCACAGTCATCGGCAGGTCCTCTCCCGCGCCTCCGGGCCACCGCGGCCGCGGCCGGCCCTGCGCGCAAGAGCTCCAGAGCAATCCGTGTTCCCCTGTTTTTGTGAGGTTACACAACCGACAATTGCCGTTCCGGAGGAAACAGCAGCAGTGATTTTGGAAAGTTGGGCAATCGGTTGCTGAGGTCTATCTCTTCAGCATCCCGAGGATCCGCTCGGCCTCGGCGCGGGCAGCCGGGTCGTCGTCGGCGAGCTTGAGCGCACTCTCGGCCGCCTTGCGCGACTCTTCGATTGCGTTCAGGCGGCGAAGCACGCGAGCCGCCGCGAGTCGGTGCCATGGGTTGGAAGGCTCGAGCGAGACCGCCTTCTGCATGTGCGTCACGATCGCCGACTGGGGCTTCCCGAGGTCGGCCCGGGCCTCGGCCAGCGCCGCGTGCGCGGCGGCGAAGAGCGGACTGACCTCGATAGCTTTCGCGAGATTGGCTTCGACGCGCTCCATCGTCGCGGTATCGGCCGCGCGCCGGCTGAGCATTGCGGCCCTGTACAACGCATGCGGATTCGTCGTCCCAAGCTCGACAGCGCGTGCGTACGCGGCCTTTGCGCCCTCGACATTACCTCCCGCCTCGAGCATGAAGGCCTCGACGACGTTCGGACCCGGAGCCTGGGGATCCAGTTTGATTGCCTCCTCGATCAGGGCGCGCGCTTCGACCGGGCGCCGCATGGCGACGTGAAAGCTCGCGCGGGCAACGGCGCTCTCGACCGGCGTCATCGGCTTGACCGGAAACCGCTCGCGCTCCAGGCCCATGTCGATCTTGACGCGGACCACGGAGTAGACGCTGCGGTTCACGTAGTTGCCGAACGCCCGCTCGTAATCATCGATGTTGCCGATGGCGGACCCGAAGGCGGTCGCGGCCGCCTGCCCTTGACTGAGCGCTCCGACGAAGGCATTCAGTCTGGGAGCGTTGACGCCCCCATCGCCGAACATCAGGTAGTGAACGAAGGCCCACGACCGCGCGTCGAAGTCGCGCTGACCATCGCTGGTCCGAAACTCCGGCGACAGGGAGGTCACGGTCATCAACTGCCGAAGCGGCACCCACCGCTCGCGGAGGCGCTCCAGGTGCCACGGGATCACGGCGCCGATGATCACGTCGTCCTGGCGGACGAGTGTGTTGCTGAGGACGCCGGCCAGGCCGCGCGTCAGCCACAGGGGCGGCGCGCCCTCGAAGCCCGCCCGGAACACCAGGTTCGCATAGCTGAAGTACGCGCTCGTATGCGGATTCACCATCACGTCGTCCCGCCTGCGCAGATCGGCGCGAATGGCGATGTAGTGCTGATCGGGCGCGGTCACCCAGACGCTCCCCGGCCGCACACCCCCCTTCACCTCCCAGTACTGCGGTGCGAGCGCGTTCATGCTCGTCTCGTCCTTGAGCGCGATCACGACCATCGGCTTCGGGAGATCCACTTTCATCCACGGCCAGAGGTTCTTTGCGACGTTCCGGATCTGTTCGAGCTGCCATACCAGCGTCCGGGTATCGCCGTCGCTCGCGTTGGCCCAGACGGTGAAATTCGGGCTCTTGATCTCGGACCATTTGTCGGCAACGGCGTGCGTGTCGTGTGAAAACACTGACACGGCCATCAGATAGGCCAGGGGTGCGAGGAGCAGTCGTCTCATGGGGCCTCCAGCCGGTGTGAGCGACGGATTATAGCCGCCGACGACACTACTTCGGCACGAGCGCGACGGCTCGCAGCGGTCCGCCCGAGCCCCCCTCGATCTTCATCGGCAGCGCGATGACCAGCGCGCCGCGCGCGGGCAGCTGATCGAGGTTCGCCAGGTTCTCCAGGCCGGGGACGTTCTTCGCGGCTGCGATCCGGTGGACCTGGAAGTCGGCCGAGCGCCCGTAATCGATGGACGCCGTGTCGATGCCGAGCGCGGCGGCGCCGCGCTCCTCGACGAGCAGCCGCGCCGCATCGGCGCCGAACGAGGGGAACGACAGCTTCGAGGCGTCCCCCGGCGTGTCGTCGCCGAGGTACGCCTTCGCATCCGGCCAGCGCCGGCTCCAGCCGGTCCGCAGCAGCACGATCGAGCCGCGCGCGATCGGGCCGTGCGCCTTCTCGAACTGCAGCACATCCTCCGGCGTCGCACGGTAGTCGCGATCCGCCGCGGAGCGCGCCGACACGTCGATCACCACCGCGGGAGCGATCAACTGTTCCAGCGGGATCTGCTCGGTCGTCCGGCCCCCTTCGAAGAAATGGATCGGCGCGTCGAGATGCGTGCCGCCATGCTCCGGCGTGCAGAAAGTGTTGGCGGCGTAGAAGTAGCCCGCCTCGGTTTTGCCGTAAGCCAGTTTCCGGAGCTCGAACCTGGTCGGCGACGTTGGCCACATGACCGTCGAGGGTCCGTACACATGCGAGAGATCGACGATGGTGTATCGGGAGAGGTCGATGGGTTGGCCGCCGGCGAGCGTTACCGTTGCCAACGCGAGAAGACAGCCAACCGCCGCGGGCATTCTCATCGTGACCTCGCACCGTTCAGCATTCAGCGTTCAGCATTCAGCGTTCCTTACGCTGCGGACCTTGTCGTCGAGCGTCTGCTCGCGGTCCACGCGTGTCGACAGCTTCACCGTCGTAGTGACCCGGGGCGCGCCCATCCCGTGGACCGCGTCATGGCACCGCCTGACCGCGGCCATCACCGTGTCCCACTCCCCCTCCACTTCGGTGCCGAACGCATGCAGCTGCGGATCGAGGCCCGCGTCGCGGAGCACGCGCTCGCAGGCCGCGACGTACTCCGACAGTGACACGCCAACGCCGAGCGGGATGACCGAGATATCTGCCAGGACATTCATGCTGAACTCTGAACGCTGAACGCTGAACGCTGAACCAGCAACCTAGAACTTGGAACCTTGAACCTCGTCGTACGCAGGCCCGAGCGGCCGGGAGATGAGGGGGCCATAATCCTCGAAACCCTTGATCGTGTCGGTCGACGCGACTACTTGTTCACGGGTCTTCCCGGCCTTCACCTGTTCCCCGACGTATTGCAGAAGTGCGGCGAGGTAGTTCGCGTGGTGATTGAGGTCGGCTCGGCTGCCGGTGACGGGGTGGTTCTGGCCCGCATGTCCGAAGATGTAGATCGTGTCGGCGGGCAGTTCCGACGCAACCTTCTGGAGCACCACCGTCCAGTTCGCAATCGAGGCGCCGTTGGTGCGATCGATCACCGGGTGCGCGCGGTTGAACATCAGGTCCCCCATGTGCGCGACGTTTGCCTTCTCGAACAGGATCACCACATCCCCGCCCGTATGCGCCGGGCCGTAGTGCTTCACCGATACCCGCTCGTCGCCGTGCTCGAACGCCAGCGCGTCGGTCAGCGTCTTGTCCGGCATCACCGGTTCGGCCGGCGCGGGCGTCGTCGGCGCGGGAGACTGCTGTGCGCGCTGCGCCATCGCGCGCTCGAACGTGCTCTGCATGTACTTGGGCACGTTTGCGTGCCCGATGATCTGCTTGGTCTTCGGTCGGAAGACGCCGTTGCCGGCGGTGTGGTCGCCGTGATGATGTGTGTTGATCAGCGTGGCGATCTCGGTCTTGCCGGACGTCTTCAGCAGTTGCTCGACACACAACGCTGCCGTGTCGGGGAACTGGCTGTCGACCGCCAGCGCGCCCCCCGGATTGATCAACCACCCGATGGTTCCGCCGCGCGCGGTCCAGTAGCCGGCGTTGCGCCGGATCTCCTTGAACACCGGGGTGACCGCGGTAGCGGCTTGCCTGCCGCGCCGGAGCGCCTCAGGCGCGAAGGCGGTATGGCTGAAGAGTGTGACGCGTCCGAACGTGCCGGCCGCGACGGCGGCAGTGGAGGTGGCGAGAAAGTGGCGTCGTGTGAACATGAGCGAAATCATACTGCGGACCGGACGACACCGCGCGTGCATGAGCTCGCGCGCGGAGTCAGATTGGCTAGAGGGCGATGCCTGACGCGAACTTCAGATTGACGGCCGCCGCCGTCCCCCGGTATGGTCCGCACACTGGGAGGTGGCTATGCGACGCGTCGTGGTTTCGAGCATCCTTGCGATCGTTCTGGCGTTCTCCGCCGTCAGGCTCTCCGCCGACTCGCGCCCCGTTCTGACCGGGGCCGCGGCCGGCATCGAACTGTGCCCGCAATTCATCTGCGGCTTCGCGCTGTTTGCCGGGCTGTTCGAAGGGCAAGTCAACTCCCGGCCCGCGAGCGGCGGCTTCGCGGCCGCCGTCCTGCACGGACCGCTGGCCCCGCCTCTCCAGAGCACGCCGATCGTCGGCGGGCAATTTACCATCACGGCCGGCCATCGCACCTTCCGGGGGGACGTGACGGGTGGAACGATCGTGACGCTGAACGAGACGCAGTTCTGCGTGTTCATGGCGCTCGAGATCACCGACGGCGGCCGCGGCGAGATCTTTTTCAAAGGCCTCCTGGACCACGGTCCGTTCCCACCGACCATCGTCGGTCTGGTGACACAGACGCCAGACCCGTGTCCTGTCTTCGCGGCGGTCGGGGCCAACTGACGAATCGCGCAGCTTTCGGGCGAGGCGCGACCGGATATCGCGGCCTCGCTGAGCGCTACGCCGGCCGCAGGCCCGATCCTCGCACCTCAACGGCCTCGAGTGCGGACGTAGTGTAGTATCCAGTCCACTTCGCCTTGGAGGTGTTCGAATGGCTCGAAGGCTCTTCCCTGTCGCGGCACTGGCGATCGCCTGCGTCCTCGCACTCGATGCGGCGCCGCCGCCCCCCGCTCCGGTCAATCTGGCGCGGCATCCCGACTACCACGCCGGCACGCTCGTCTTCAGCTATCTCGGTGACATCTGGCTGGCAGCCGAGAACGGCTCGAACGTGCGGCAACTCACCAACAACGTCGCCCGCGAGACCTATCCCCGCTTCTCGCCCGACGGCCAGCGGGTCGCCTTCTCGTCGAATCGTCACGGGAACAACGACGTCTTCGTCGTACCGGTGACCGGCGGCGTTCCGGAGCGGCTGACGTTCCACGCCGGGAACGACGAGGTCGTCGGCTGGACGCGCGACTCGAAGCAGATCGTGTTTCGCGCGACGCGCGGCGACGGCGCGTTCCCATCCGTCGCCACGCTGTATCAGATCCCCGCGGGCGGCGGCCTCGAAGCGCCGCTGCCGGTCGATCGCGGCTACTACGGCACCTACTCGCCCGACGGCGCGTCGCTCGTCTTCAACCGTCACCCGGGTGCCTGGACACGGCAGCACTATCGCGGCTCCGCGGCGGCGGATCTGTGGATCATGAACGTCGGCGACAAGAGCTTCAAGCCGCTCCTGGCCGACGAGCGCTACAGCCGCTTCTGGCCGATGTGGGGCGCCGACGGCGCGATCTACTACGTGGCCGACCCCTTGCCCGGCGACAAGACCGTGAAACCCGGAAGCCCGGCCGTGAGAAAAAGTGTCAAGAACCTCTTCAAGATCCCCGCCGCCGGCGGCACTCCCGTACAGGTGACGAAGCACAACTCCGGGCTGCTCTACTGGCCGTCGATCTCCAGCGACGGCAAGACCATCGTCTACGAGGAGAACTTCGGGCTCTGGAAGCTCGACGTGCCGACCGGCCGGGCGAGCGAGATCAAGCTGCAGATCGCTGCCGATGAGAAGGAGAACCAGTTCGAGCTGGTCACGGTGACCAACGAAGTCGACAGCTTCGACATCTCGCCCTCGGGCCGGCGCGCGGTGATCTCCACGCGCGGGCAGATCCTGACGATTGCGACCGACCGCGGCGACATCACACGCGTGTCGCCCGATGCGATGGCGTCGCGCAGCCAGTCGCCGAACTGGTCGCCCGACGGCAAGCACCTCGCATTCGTGTCGGACCGGTCCGGCCGGGACGAGGTGTGGATCTCGGATCCGGAGGGCGCGTCCCCGAAGCAGATCAGCGACCTCGACACCGAGAAGGACTCGCTCGTCTGGACGCCCGACTCGAAGCTGCTGCTGTTCACGGCGGCCGGCAAGAAGCTGCACGGCTACAGCGTGGCCGACGGCAAAACCTCGGTCATCACGTCCACCGAGATCGGACGGATCGGCTCTGTGGCGGTCTCACCCGACAGCAAGTGGGTGTCGTTCTCGAAGCAGGACCGCACGCTGCGTCCGCACATCTACATCGCGCCGGTCGGCGGCGGCGAGGAGCGGCACATCTCCGACGACAGCCTGCTCTACGCCGAGAACAACGCGGTGTGGACGGCCGACGGCCGCTATCTCGTCTTCACGTCGATTGAAGCGGTCAGCAACGGCATCGCCACACAGGGGGGCATCAGCTCGACGATGGATCTGTGGGTGCTGGCGCTGCGGGAGCGGGATCGCGATCCGCTGAATCGCGACATCGACAACGAGGCGCAGGGGCTGGCCGCCGAAGCGGCCGCCCGTCAGACC
>DATFFM010000009.1:0-37210 GCA_035250005.1 Vicinamibacterales bacterium
TGACGTACCGGCGCAGGGGCGCAAGGTGCCGCTGGATGAGGCGCTCGAGAGAATCCTTGTCGCCCTCACGCACGCGCTGAATCAATACAGCGGTTGAGTCGAGCGGCGCAGACGGCCCGTCGGGCATGGACGCTGTGCTCCTCAGTCCGCCGATTGTACCCTCCTGTTACATCATCATTATTCGCCCTTTCCTCGCAAAATGGTGTCACAACGGCGGCGATTCGGGATGAAATGTCACCGGACCACGAGAGCCACCTTGGCGAGCAAGTACTGGCTGAGCATGTGATATCGAACTTCGTAGACGCCTGGCGATTGGGGCGCCTTGAATTCCGCTCAACGCGTAGAAGGTCGAGATCGCCTAGCGGAGGCACGGCTAACTCACTGTGGGGCAGGGCCGCTCGCAAGATCCGTCAAGAGCGCCTTGCGGGTGCCATCGACCGCGGCCTCCGCGACCTCCTCGAGCCGGGTGTGGGCCTCGCGGTAGGTCACGCGATAGCCCTACGAGACATGGCTAGCCTCGCGATTGGTGCCTTAGGCCGACCATCCGGAATGTTCCCTCATCCCTCGCACACCCCTGTCATGATTCCACTCACGGCTGCGGAGCCTTGGCCGCCGCCTTTTGCCCGGACCGCGACGTTGAACGCCCGTCCGCCGAAGAAGCGGCCTTCCAGGACCCCATCGGTCCCGAACGTGGCGGCAAAGCTCGTGGCGACCGGGGCGAAGCTCCTCTGAACCAGATCGTATCGGACATCCGCCCAGAAGGGCTCCACCCAGCCGGACACGGTTCCCGCAGCAAGATCGAAGGTCAGCCCTCCCCCGCCGATCTCGTCCTCGCCGAAGCTGCAGGTCATCGTTCCGCTGACGGGAACGTCGCCCGGCTCCGTCGCTATTCCGAAGGCGAAGTAGGCACGCGCGAAAGAGCTTTCGAAGATGCGGGCATTGCCGACGTATCCATCCGCCGGCGGTCGATGGGGCGGTGCCGACACTATCATGTAAAACGGGAGTTTGGCTCCGCCGCTCCCGAAGACGTCGTAATTATGTGGCGTGCCGCCAAATCGAAGATCCTGCAGGGCCTCGAGGCGGCTCCAATCGGCGTACCCCGGTGCGAGCACCTCGTATTCAGCGATCGCGGCGTTCCAGCGGAATTGGATCGCTGATGGCGTGGGTGCGCTGGGCCAGGAGTCCCAACCCAGTATGTCGAACGTCCGATTCTGCGTGAGATTGAAGGGCACGGGCGTCGCTGTGTACTGCGGCGGCAGCGTCGGAGTTGGTGACGGTGCAGTCGCCAGGGCGCCGCCGGTGGGTCCCGCATTCCCGTCGTCGCCGCCGCAAGCGGCAACGGTTGAGCACGCCAAAACCGCCGTCGCGCAGAGCAAGACGCTGCGAGTGTGCATGGTGTTGCCAATCAGTGTGAATCCCCTTCGACGCATAAGCGAGGCAGGAGCACGTCGACGAAGACGGAGCGCGCTGTTTAGCGGCTCGGCCTCGCTCGGTGGCGGCGGCGCCTGCGCCGCAGCCGGCAGCACGTTTGCGCCGCCAGCGAGCACGCCAGCAATCGCCGCGGTCACGGCTGCGCTCTTCGGCGCAAAGAACCGCCTCATACATGTCTGCCTCATCGTTACCTCTCTCTTCCCCCCAGGTCGCCAAAGCCCGCACGATAGTTTGCGTGTCTGTAACGTGATTCCGGTCCCTCCTTGACTTAAACGACGCGTCAGCCGGTACCGGACAGCCCGATCTGGCGCGGCTTCGTCCAACGGCTCTATCGGCAGTGACCCGACCAGCGCGAGCACTGCTGCGAGCCGCGCTAACCACGACCGCGCCGTCGAGCTGCCGGAGGCGTTAATTCAATTAGCGGTTGTTGCTTCGGATGGATCTGTGCGAGAACCTCAGGTGCCGCAGCCCGGGCTGTGTCGAACATCTCTCACCGTTGCACCGCGTCCTTGAAGATGGATCGAGAACGCACCTCGCGGACACGACTGCGAGCGCGCGCGGCCGGGGCGAGCGGTTGACGCAACCGTCGCGGCAAGCCGCCAAAACCGCGTCCGGTCGTGAGTGGCTCGAGGCCTTGCGGGCGGACTACTCCCCAGAAGCGCGTCAGCGGTTGTAATACGTTCGAGCCGGACATCGGCACCTTGAAGCGGAAGTTGGGACTCGGAAGGCTGCGCGCGAAGCGTGCCAATGTCTCGCTGACCCAACGCGTTGCCATCGCGACGGTTTCTTGGAGCGCCCCGGTGGCGGCCATGCATTTCGGAGACGCCCTAGCGTCGTGCTGGCCAAGCGGGGATCGCGAACTCGGGCTGCAGGAGACCGCGCCACACCCGTCCACTCGCCTCGAGTGATCGACTTGAGCAAGAGGCTCCTGGTCTTGTTCTCGTCAGTCCGATCGGCACTCCTGAATCGTTTAGAGAGATGGGAGTGCCTAATCAGTCGAACTACCGCGCTTGTCGCCCCGTCCTCAGGTCCGGAATCGATCGCCATGCATGGCGCCGACGAACGACTGGTCAACATCAATAGTGGAGTCCGCGATGAATCGAACTTTCCTCCTGGCGTGTGCTACAAACCTGCTGATCTGCACCGGTGTCGCGCGAGCCGACGTCGTCCTCGACTGGAACGCGGTGATGGAGAGGACCGTCGCGGGGCAAAACCCATTCGCACAGGCGCGCTTTGCCGCGATCACCCAACTCGCCGTTTTCGAAGCCGTCAACACGATCACCCGCGACTACGAACCGTACCTCGGCACGATCGGGGCTCCTCCTGGAGCATCTGCCGAGGCAGCGGCGATTGCTGCCGCGTACCGGGTATTGAAGACGTACTTACCCTTGGTCCCCGTAGTCCCCACGCTCGACGATGCCCGGGCGGCTTCGCTGGCCGCAATTCCCGAGTCGCAGGCCAAGGCCGACGGCATCGCCGTGGGCGAAGCGGTGGCCGCCGCGATGATTGCGCTGCGCAACGGCGACGGTTCCGCGCCTCCGCAGTTCTATCTGCCTTCGTCGTCGGCTCCCGGTGAATGGCAGCTCACGGCGGGGTGTCCTGCGGCAGGAGGCATCCTCCTTCACTGGCGTAATGTGGCACCGTTCGGCATCGACAGCAGCGCGCAGTTTCGGTCAGAGCCGCCGCCCGCGCTCACCAGTAACGAATATCTCAAGGACTACGAAGAAGTGAGCCTGGTCGGGGGAGCGGGGAGTGTGTTACGGCCAGACGACCGTGCGGATGTTGCCCGATTCTACGCGGCCGTGCTCGCGGTCGCTACGTGGAATCCGGCTGTCAGGCAGGTTGCGCAGGTGGCAGGAACATCGCTCTCGGAGAACGCCCGCGCCTTGGCGCTGCTGAACGTAGCGATCAGCGACGCCCTCGTGTCGGTGATGGAGACGAAGTATCAGTACACGTTCTGGCGCCCTGAGACGGCAATTCCCGGATTTGTACCCTTCATTGCTACGCCGTGTTTTCCGGGATATCCGTCCGCCCACGCCAGCGCGAGCTATGCCGCGGAAGAAATCGCGCGCAGGATATTCGGCGCCGGGGGGCACTCCATCGTGTTGACGAGCCCGCCGGCCGTAGGCGTAACGCTGACGTATAACAGTTTCAAGGAAATCGCACGCGATATCGACGACGCACGCGTGTATGGAGGCATTCATTTCCGCTTCGACCAGGAAGCAGGGGCGGTGCAGGGCCGCGACATCGGAACGTACGTCTACAAGACCATGCTGCGTCCGGTCCAGCATTGAGGGACGGCCACAGAGGCGCGGCGGGGGTCTCGTCATGTCGACATGGCGCGATTGTCGAATTTGACGATTGGCGGCGGCTTGAAAAACCGTCGTAGGACACGAAGAAAAAGATCGACCACGCAAGTGCTGATCTCCCGTACACTTCACGTCTGCGGCGAGGCGGTCGAGAGGCTGAAGGCGGCGGTTCGCTAAGGCTGCCAGGAATCACAGGACGGGCCTGAAATTAACGATTTCAGGCCCGTTTTTAATTGGTTTCGTGGGTGCCGTTGGCTGGCGGATGACCGGCTTTGGACCTCGTTCGGGTACATTTTTGCTCACACACTTCAGCCGATGCCAACGGTGCCTCACAGGCACACGTCGTGCTGTTTTCCAGGCAGTGAAAATACTTTGCCTGGGACGACGCAAGGAACGCGAAACTCGAGGACAGCGACGTGGGGAAGAAAGCCTGCAGGGCGGTGGCGTCCTGGGGTCGACGCGGCGACACTTCGACCCCGTGGAGGAGTTCGGATTTAGTAATAACTGATATGCACACGTCGGTGACCGGTACGGCGCGCAATCGCCTGATCACCGCCTCGCTTGAGCGCTTCATGATAAAGGAGCACGTGTCCGTATCGAGCAGTACCGAGCCATCAGGCCTCGCGCTCGTGGACCGGCAAATCCTCGACGTTGTTCATGAATGCGTCAGAGGCGACGGCACCGCTCTCGAGATACGGCCCCCAATCCGCCGGTCGGGGCGACAGGATCACGTTCTCACCCTCCTTGCGAATGAACACTTCGTCGGTGTCGAACTGGAACTCCTTCGGCAGACGCACCGCCTGGCTCCGGTTATTCATGAACACCTTCGCTCGTCGCTGCATCGTGCACCTCCATGGGCCGATCATTGAGCCTTGCCGTCCGAAGGCGGCGGACCTGGTGGCGCGGCCGATCCTCGGAGGAGGTGGCGCGGCTCGTCATCGATCCGAAGCCGTTCGTCGGCGATCCCGCGTATGATGCGACCCAGCACCTGTTGCTCGGCAAGACTCCGCTCAGACCCGGCTGATCCGCCGCTTTGCAGACCTCCTCAGCGTCGATCATGATCGCGTTCGCTGCCCGCGTGGTCACGACGACGGAAGGCTGGAGTGGCGATTCGTTGATGGATGTGGCGCGATTGATAGGCCCTTAGGGTTCGGTGCGGACGAGAACGACCCACATGACAACCGGGCCAAAGCCATCGGCCGAAGTCACGATTGATCCATCCTTGGTTCGGGCTTTGCTCCAGGAGCAACACACCGACCTCGCGCAGTTGGCGCTCATCGATATCGGTGAGGGCTGGGACAACAAACTGTTTCGCTTGGGCGACGCTCTGGCGGTGCGCCTTCCTCGGCGTGCCGCTTCGGCTGCCTTGATCGAACACGAGCAGCGGTGGTTGCCTCGATTGTCTCCTCGATTGCCACTGCCAGTGCCTGTGCCGCTTCGCGTCGGGCGGCCTGGTTCGGGATTCCCGTGGTCATGGTCCGTCGTACCTTGGTACGCTGGTGAGAGTGCGCTCGTGGCGCCACCGCAGGACCCTGCACCAATCGCCGCCACCCTCGCCCAGTTTCTTCGCGCGCTTCACCAACCCGCGCCGGACGACGCTCCACACAACCCGTGGCGAGGAGTTCCCCTTGCGACTCGCACAAAGAGGGTCCGGGAACACGTCCGGCAACTCAACGGAGTCGTGGACAGCGTTGCCGTGCTCAATCTGTGGGAGCACGTCCTTGCGGCACCTTCATGGTCTGGACCGCCGACGTGGATCCATGGCGATCTTCATCCTGGGAATCTGCTGATCAGCGGCGGGAGGCTCTCGGCGGTGATCGATTTCGGCGATCTCGCGGCTGGTGATCCTGCGACGGACCTGTCGGTGATCTGGATGTTGCCGCCGTCGGCCCGATCGATCTTCCTAGCGTCGACGCGCGGGCAACTCAACGCGACCGACGATGACACATGGACACGCGCACGCGGCTGGGCGCTGGCGTTGGGGCTGGCATACTTGGCCAGTTCTCGGGACGATGAAGCGATGGGAGCGCTTGGGCGGGCGGTGATCGATGCCGTTTTGCACGACATCTCCTGAATCCACGGTTCGATCACGGCCCGATCGTCGAACGCCCTCTGTTCCGATACGCTTGTCTAGCCAGCCCCTGTGGCCAGACGAATGTCACCTGTCGCGATTCCTTCAAGCGTTTCGACCACGAACTCTTTCTCTCGTGCCCGCACGCGCGTCTTGAGCTCGTCGACGGAATCACCTCGGAGGATCGGAACTTTGCACTGACGCACAATCGGGCCAGTGTCGTGCTCGGCATCAACAAGATGAATCGAAACGCCAGATTCCGCTTCGCCGGCCTCGAGCACCGCCTCGAACACACGATCCCCGTACATCCCAGGCCCGCCGAATTTCGGCAAGAGTGCCGGATGAGTGTTGAGAATCCTCCCCTGAAAAGTGCCGAGCACGAAGGGTCCCAACTTCTTCATGTAACCGGCCAGAAAGACGACGTCGACTGCAGACGCAATCAGCACGTCTCGAATTGCCGCGTCTAACGCGGCCGGTTCTCGGTGTGTTCTCGATGACAAATGAACTGCCTGAACACCGGCTTCGCGAGCCTTGACCAACGCGCCAGAGTCGCCATTGTTGCTCACCACCACCGAAATCCGCCCCGGTATGCGCCCACCCGCGAACGCATCGAACACACTTTGAAGCGTCGTTCCCTGGTGCGAGGCGAGAACTCCAAGGTTCATGGTTTGGCCGCATCGTCTGAGAGCTGCGCCACGGCGACGAGGCGGTCGGTCGCACCGAACTCGACGCTGTGATTGTACGCACCGAAGTACTGGATGTTACCGAAGCCGTGGCGCGCGAACAGCATGTCGAGCTCTTTACGCTCCCAACAGCGCATGACGAACTGATAGTCGCTGGCGCGCTCGTCGCCTCGCCAGACAAGCGCGTGGCGCTCAGATATCAGGAGGAGTCGGTGTTCAGCGTCGAGCTCGGTGACACTTGTGAAGGTCAGCTCTCCCCGATCAGTTGAGACCCGTTTTCTGAAGAGGGGTTCACGTGTCTTCCGTTCCGCTGAAGCGCTCCACTCTCGTACGTCCAAAATCAGCGCGCCGTTTGGTCGAAGCGCCCTGGCGAATGCTGCGAAGACGGCGTTGCGTCGGTCATCGTCAATGATGTCATTGAGGACGCCCCGGCACAGTATTGCGGCATATCGAGCAGTGGACGGAGCAAGGATGTCCGCGACCGCAAACGATACGCCGCCGGTCTGGTCTTCGACCGTCCCCTTGGCAATCTCTATGAGCTTCGGCGAGAGGTCGACACCATGGACGATGTAGCCGCGGCGTGCGAGTTCGCGCGAGTATCGTCCCGTGCCGCAGCCGGCATCGAGGATCTCCGCTCCCGGCAGAATCCCCCGGCCAACAAGCCAGGCAGCGATCACGGCGCATTCCTTCTCGACAGGCCGGTCAATGAGCAGATCGAACGCCCAGGCGTATTCAGCGTAGAACGGACGACGAAGGGTGTCATTCATCTTGACGTTGTGTTTGCGACCTAACGGCCCACGCCAACCGCTGCTGACTACTAGCCCGGCCAGGAAGCGGGCCTGCAATTCACGATTTCAGGCCCGTTTTTCAGGCGGCGTGGTTGGCGTTGGCTGCCGGCTGACTGGGCACACTTCTGGGCACACGCTTGGCGACGCCGGTGTGTGTGCCAGCAAGGCACACGGCCGCGCTATCTTCGGAGGTCGAGTACTTCGACTGTGACGACGCGAACACCGCGAAGCGCAGGGAAGGAGCGCGGCATCGGGGTTCGAGGACATCGTCATCTACATCGAGAGGACTACGTGTACTTGTTCGTCGAAGATGAGCAGACAGTGTTTGAGAAGACGATCATCCCGAGCTGGAAGGCGACCAAACAATACATCGGCGAGGAGTCCGACGATGGAGCGATGGATGCTGACGAAAAGCATTGCTCGAGTCTGTCGAGCGCGGCGAATCCTGCTGCACGAGTACCCAGCCGGACGCCTGAAGGAGATCTGAAGCGCGGTCGTCGATCTGACCCGACTCAACTCACTTCCGAAGCTCGATGCCCAGCCAGGCGCGTGCCAGCTTCCAGTCGCGCATGACCGTTTGGGGAGACACGCTGAGCGCTTCGGCCGTCTCTTCCACGCTCAACCCCCCAAAAAATCTGAGCTCGATGACCTGAGCGCGGCGAGGGTCCTTCTGCGCGAGTGCGTTCAGGGCATCGTCCAGCGCGCAGAGTTCGGCGGCGCGGTCCGTTTCCGCTGCGGGAAATGTGTCAAAGTTAATCGCCGTCGAATGTTCGACACGCCGACGGCCGCCGCCACGCTTCGCCGACGCGCGAGCCCGCGCGGCGTCGACGAGAATCCGCCGCATGATTGTGGACGACACGGCGAAGAAATGCGCGCGGTCCTTCCAGTCCACGGTGCGGGCGTCGACGAGTCGAACGTACGCCTGGTGCACCAGCGAAGTCGCATCGAGCCGAGCTGCCGGTAGCTCCCTGCGCACGTACTGTCGGCCAAGCTTCCGGAGGTGCTCGTAGACCAAAGGGGTCAACCGCTCGAGCGCTCGTTCGTCGCCGCCTCGCCAGGCTTTCAGGAGCGTCGTGACTTCGGCCGAAGGGCGCGGCATGGGGTCAATAGTACCCTTGTTGGAGCTGCCGGCCGTCGTTTTCGCTAATAGTGATCGGAGGGAGAGGCAAGCTGCCTGAAGGTCCATGACCGACCGATGGAAACGCGTCGTCGAGGTGTTCGATTCGGCCATCGAACGAGAGCCGGGCGAACGCTCGTCATTCGTGCATCAGGTGTGTAACGGCGACGAAGACCTGCGGCGCCAGGTTGAAGCGCTGCTTGCGGAAGCCGACCGGCCGGAGCGGCCCGTCGTGATCGACCGGCCGGTCGGCGAGATCGTTGCCGATTTGCTGGCCGAGAAGGACGCTGTCGCGGTGGGGACGCGGCTCGGCGCGTATCGGATCGAATCGTTGCTCGGCGTTGGCGGGATGGGCGAGGTGTATCGGGCAACAGACACCTTGCTCGGCCGTCAGGTGGCGATCAAAATCCTGCCGCCCGTCCTTGCCGCTGATCCCGAGCGACTCGCGCGGTTCAAGCGCGAGGCACAGATCCTCGCGTCCCTGAACCATCCGAATATCGGTGCGATCTACGGCCTGGAGAATCTCGAAGGTGAAGATCATTCGACGCCGGCCCTCGTACTGGAACTGGTAGAGGGTTCCACGCTTGCGGAAAAGCTCGACGGGCGCGCGCTGCCAGTGGACGAAGCCATCGCGCTGGCCCGCCAAATTGCCGCTGCTCTCGAAGTCGCGCATGAGCAGGGCATCGTCCATCGCGACTTGAAGCCGGGCAACATCAAGGTCCGCGAAGACGGCACAGTGAAAGTGCTGGACTTCGGATTAGCGAAGGCGATGGAGGCGACCGGCGTGGATGGCGTCACGCGGGGCGTTCACGCCGGTCCTTCCGACTCGCCGACGATCACAACCCCGTCGATGACGGCCGGAGGGATCATCCTGGGTACTGCGGCGTACATGTCTCCGGAGCAGGCCAGGGGAAAGCCTGCCGACAAACGCAGCGATATCTGGGCTTTCGGCGCTGTCGTCTACGAAATGCTCACCGGCATGCGGCCGTTTGCCGGCGACGGTGTGGCGGAAGTCCTGGCGTCGGTACTCGCGACAGAGCCTGACTGGACGCGGCTGCCTTCCACTCTTTCGCCAGCGCTCGGCACGTACATCAGGCGCTGCCTGCACAAGAACCCGAAACAGCGAATCGCCGACATGCAGGACGTGCGGCTGGCTCTTGAGGGCGCGTTCGACGCGGGCGCGCTAGTGGTGTCGACGCCAATGACCTGGCGCCGCGTGGCAACGTTCGCAGCCGCGGCCATGATCGGTGCGTCCGTCGTCGCTGCCGTGGTGTGGGCGTTCATGCGCCCATTCGACCGCGTACCACCTCGCGTCTCTCGCCTGCAGATCACGCCTCCCGATGGCGCTGCGTTGACCATCGGCAGTCAGAGAGCCGTCGAGGGTCGCGATGTGGCGATCACACCGGATGGCGCTCGTCTGATTTATGTCGGCAACCGTGGCACGCAGCTCTTCGTTCGCACGTTCGCGAACTTTGCTTCTGGGGCTGTGTTGGACTCCGTAGAACCAGTGTCCGTGTTCACAGGCAACCCGCGTACGCCGTTCGTCTCTCCCGATGGACAGTGGATCGGATTCGTGGATGGCGGCAATACGCTGAAGAAGGTCGCAGTAACCGGTGGCACGGCCGTCACAGTAGCGACCGTCGACGCCCCCGCTGCACGTGGCGCCTGCTGGTTGCCGGACGACACGATTATCTTCGCGACGATCAACCCTGAGACTGGCCTGCAGCAGGTTGCGGCGTCGGGCGGGCCGACGACAGTGATCACCCGACCCGACGGCGCGCGCGGGGAAGCCGATCACGCCTGGCCGGAAGCGCTGCCGGGCGGTCGGGGCGTCTTGTTCACGGTTCTCTCGGCGACCGGGGGCCTCGATGGCGCGCGGGTGGCGGTGCTCGACCTGCGCACCGGCGCGCGCACAGAGGTCCTACGCGGCGGCAGTCACGCCCAGTACACGCCAAGCGGCCATCTGATCTACGCCACGCCGGGCACGCTGCGGGCTGTGTCGTTCGATCTGACGCAACTGCAAACGCGCGGCTCGCCGGTGGCCGCCATCCCAGACGTGGTGACAACTCCTCTCGGCGCTGTGGACGCCGTAGTCGCGGCCGACGGCACGCTCGCGTACGTGGCGGGTGGCGCGGTGACGGCAGCGGGGGGTACGCTGGTGTGGGTCGACCGACAGGGGCGCGAGACGGCACTTCCGGCGCCGCCCCATCTGTACGCGCATCCGCGCGTGTCGCCGGATGGCACGCGCGTCGCAGCCTTCGTCGTGGAGCAAGACTTGGACGTGTGGCTCTGGGACTTGACCCGGCCGACGCTTACCCGCGTCACCTCCGGCGCTGGTGTTGACAATTATCCGCTGTGGACGCCCGATGGTCGCCGGCTGATCTTCAGTTCTCAGCGCACTGGGGTCATGAATCTCTTCTGGCAAGCGGCCGATGGTGCGGGCGCGGTCGAGCGACTTACCGAAAATTCTCATGCGCAGACCGCCACCGGCATATCGCCTGACGGGCGCTCGCTGATCTTTACGGAAGTGGCTCGGGCGACGGGCGAGGATGTCATGCGGATGACGTTGGACGGAACACGTGCGGTCGCGCCGCTGGTGCAGTCAGGTTTCGCCGAGCGGAACGGGGTCGTGTCACCCGACGGGCGCTGGCTGGCCTACGAAGCCAACGATTCCGGCCGGTTCGAAGTTTTTGTGCGTCCGTTTCCCAATGTCAACAGCAGCCGGTCGCCGGTGTCAACCGACGGCGGCACCAGACCGCTCTGGGCTCGCAACGGCCGCGAGTTGTTCTATGTGTCCCCGACCGGCGCGATCATGCGCGTCGGAGTGACCCCTGGCGCGTCGTGGACGCCGACGACACCGGAAGTACTCGTGAAACCTGGTTACGTGACACAAACCGGCAATCCGGGCCGCAGCTACGATATCTCTCGCGACGGTCAGCGGCTTCTGCTAATCAAGCAACGGATGGTCGGCACCGCATCTGCCAGTACGAGCATCATCGTCGTACAAAACTGGGTCGAAGAACTGAAGCGCCTCGCACCCGCGAAATAGATCGGCCGCCTGCGACTTTGCCTCCGTTGTAGTTCCGCGCCCGCCTTTCCGCTTAACCCCAGCGAGGAGGGTTCAATGCAACCCAGATTGATGCCGAGGATATTGGCGGTTCTGCTGCTGGCCACTCTGGCGGTCCCGATTCGCTCCTTTGCAGGGCCCGACAGCTCACTCACCAATGCCATCCGCCAGAACGACGCCGATGCGGTGCGGCGCGCGCTGAGCCGCGGGCGTGCCGAGCTGATTGCTGACGATACGGGAACCACACTACTGATGTACGCGGCGCTTGTCGGCAGTCCGGAGATCATTCGACTCTTGGTCGATCATGGAGCGCAGGTGAACGCGTCGAACCGATTTGGCACGACTGCGCTGATGTGTGCGGTGTCGCGAACAGAAAATGTCAGGGCACTGCTCGAACGCGGCGCTGATGTCAAAGCCCGAACAAACAATGGCGGCACAGCGCTTGTCGCCGCCACGCGTTACGGCAACGTGAATGCGATGAAGATCCTCCTTGCGGCGGGAGCCGACACATCGTCTCCGCAGGTTCGTCGAGCGCTCTTCGCTGCATCGTTCTTCTCAAAAAACCCAATTGTCCGCGAGGTGCTCAGCGGCGCTGGCGTCGTCGCGACCTCCAGTGACGAGATCACCGGCACCGTCCTCGACTGGACGCGTGACGATATCGCGACACTCTCCAGCCTCCTGACGTTCGGAGTTCCTCCGAACGAGGAGATACCCACTTTCACGTTTCCCCTGCCGACGTTCTTCATGGCCGCACGCGACGGGCAGATCGATGCGATGCGCGCCTTCGTGGAGAAAGGCGTCGATCCTGCGCAGAAGGGCGCCCGAGGATGGACGGCGTTGATGTTCGCGGCTTCCGCTCACCGTTCGAGCATCGGCACGCTCAAGTTCCTTCTCAACCACGGAGCGGACGTCAATGCCATGGACGACAATGGCCGGACTGCGCTCGATTGGGCACTCACGCGTGGAGAGACGGATGTTTCGGCGTTTCTTCGGAAGGCCGGCGGACGAACGAACAGTGTTCCTGCGCCCGCGCCGGCACTCATCGGCACGCCACGCTCGGCCCGCGCGGCGATCGAGCAGGCAGTCGCGCGGCTGCAACCAGCAGGCTCGGCGTTCTACGCCCACACCGGGTGCGTCTCCTGCCACCACGAGAGCATCGCCGGCATTGCGATCAAGATGGCGAAGGCGCGCGGGGTCAAAGTCGATGCCACGATCCCTTCGTACTCGATCACTGCGACTGAACGAAGCTGGCGCAAGGGTCGTGACGCCGCGCTGATGGGCGAGTTTTTCGTGGGCCTTGCGACGGTGCCGTACGGGTTGCTCGAACGGATCGAGGCTGGACTGCCTCCCACGCCGGACACCGATGCCATGGTCGTTCTGGCGGCGAGCCGCCAGACGACCGACGGAAGCTGGCAATTCCCGAACGAGATCAGGCCGCCGATCAATGGCAGTACATTCGTAGCGACCGCCCTGGCCATACGCGCCTTGCGCACGTTCGCGCCGCCGGTCCATCGACGGGACATGGAGCTGCAAGTCGCACGCGGACGAGCGTTCCTCGAGAAGTCGGAGCCGGACGAGACTCAGGATCGCGCGTTCAAGCTCCTCGGTCTCGTGTGGTCCGGCGCTCCTGCGCACCTGATCGAGAAAGCGAAAGCCGCGCTGATTGCATTGCAACGCAGCAATGGCGGCTGGGGCCAAATGCCGACGCTGGATCCCGACGCGTACGCGACGGGTCAGGCGCTCTACGCGCTCCACGCGGCCGGCATGGCGCCAACGGCGACGACGTATCGAAAGGGCGCCGACTATCTGTTGCGCACGCAGCTCGAAGATGGAACGTGGTTCGTGCGGACCCGCGCGTTCCCTGTTCAGCCGTACTTCGAGACAGGGTTTCCACATGGGCGCAGTCAGTTCATTTCGACGGCCGCCACGGGGTGGGCGGCGATCGCGTTGGCGTACACGCTCGACTAAGTGACGCAGTTGACGAGGGGAGGTCCGGTTGGATGCGAGCGCTGCGCGCTAAGGGCGTGATCGCGATGCAGGCAACCGGTGCGAAGAATCCGTCCGCGATGACAAAAGGCGCGGTCAGTGTCGGCGCACGCGCCCGAACTGGTTGATTGAGATGTTTCCTGCCTGAGGCGACGGTCAAGAAAACCGTCGCCTCGTCTCGTTTTCCTTCCGGTTTCTGAGAGGCCTGATTGAAAAACGCTCGGCGTGTGCCCGAAACTGTGCCCAGACGGTTGTGCCCAAACCGGGGCGCGAGCCAACGAGCCAAAACACTCTCGTGATCGCATTACCGTCAGAGGCGACGGTCTGAACGCGCGTCGCCTTCACCTCTTCGTGAGTGAGGGCTTCCGCGTAAGTGCCTGTGTCACGTATACTTGCAGACGCGCGGTGAGGTGGCCGAGTGGCCGAAGGCGGCGGTTTGCTAAACCGTTGTAGGGCCTTTAAAGTCCTACCGAGGGTTCGAATCCCTCCCTCACCGCCACCCTTCGCTCGCGACTCGCGCGAAGGGTGCCCACCGTAGCACGCGCAGCGTGCGGAGGCGGGCTGCCTCTTTGCTCGCAGAGAGCTTCGGGTTGCAAGCCACCCTTCGCTCGCGCTGGCCAGTGACCTGAGCTTCGGTTGACACGTCCCCCGATCACCGCGCTCCGTGCCAGATGAACTCCGCGAGACCGCGGAGGTTGGGCGTGAATGCGTCGGGGTCGATGTCGGGCGACCGGTTCAGCGGTGGACGCCGGAAGGCGAGCTTCGCGCCGTCACGGTCGAACGAGTTCGGCTCGTTGCGCGCGGAGGCGTTCATCACCGACTCCCGCCCCGTGACGTGGTTGTAGCCGAGAGCGTGCCCCAGCTCGTGCGCGCGGAGCGATCGTTGGAAGGGGCTGCCCGACGTGTCGAAGCCGTTATCCAGCATGATGATCCCGGCCCGCACCTCGCCGGCAGCCGTCATCCAGCGCCCATACCCCCAGAACGTGGTGGCGGCCTGGAGCCCGGCATAACGCGCGACGACGATCTGACCCGGACGCGACACCCGGACGCGATCGCCGGGGGCCGCCGTTTCGCGTTGTTCACCCGCGAACCCGCCGAACGTATTGCCGGTGAGTTGCGGCAGCGCCCACGTGAGATCGGCCGCGAGGCCGGCGATCTCGTCATCCGACATCACGGCCTCGGTCGCGGTGTACTCCTGGTCGGTGACGTTCGTGAACTGCAGCACGCGCGTCTGCAGCACGATTGACGGCGCCGAGGTCCACCGGATCAGCGACCCTCCGGAGCGGAACATCTGATTGAACGCGGTCAGGTCCAGCGAAGACGGGATCAGCGAGAGAGTCGCCGGGGGGCCTGGCACGCGGAGCTGGGTCTGTCGATCGACAGTGACCGAGGACGAGAGCGTCACGAGCCGCACCTGCTCGGGCTCCTCGGCATCGAACTGAAAGGAACCGTCCCCGCCGGTCACCGCTTCGCCCACGCCGTCGATCCGGATCCGCACCTCGGCAAGCGCACGGTCGGACACCGCGTCGATTGTCGTTCCGATGATCTTCGGCGTTGGCGGCGGCGGTGGCGGCGGCAGCGCCGGCCGCCGCAGGCCGAAGTCCAGGGTCAGATTCGAGGTGAGCGCGACGGAACCGGACTCCGGTTCGTAGCCGTCGGCGGTCGCGCGCAGCCCCAACGTGCCCGGCTCCAGCGTGTCGAGGCTGTAGCGGCCTTCCGCGTCGGTGACAGCCGACCGGCCGCCATTCGGACCGTCGACGACCGTCACGCGCGCGCCCGGGACGACGACCGCCGCGCCGGCCTCTCGCACGATCCCGGACAGCGTCCATCGCACCGGCGCGGGCGCGGGAGCCGGGGGAACAGGCGTTGGCGCCACCGGCGACGGTGCCGTCCCTCCCGAGCCGCCGCAGGCCCCGAGGGCGCACAGCCAGCTGAGCAGACAGACGACGAGGACACGGGACGTCACTTAGGGCTAGCAGAAGCATTTTGCCGGCCACAACCCGACTGATCAGCTGGTTCTCGATCAGCTGATCGATCACGCTGACACGTTTATTGCAGAGCCGGTCCTCGTGTTGTTCAAACCGGTCCGGCGCGCCGTCAAGATCCTCTTGTTTTTGGGGGTCGTCGTCGCCGTCCTCCTCCTGCTGGCCCAGGATCAGCAGACGCTGACCGTCCGCAGCGGGGTGTCGGCCGAGGACCCGCGGCACCCCGCCTACCTCGCGGCGCTGGTCGGCGCGGATCTCTCGAGAGGCAATCGCTACATCGTCCACACCAACGGCGACCAGATCTTTCCCGCGATGCTGGCCGCGATCCGCGGCGCGAAGCGGCGCATCAGTTTCGAGAGCTACATCTACAAATCGGGCACGGCGATCGCCAGCGAATTCACAGCCGGGTTCGAAGATGCGGCACGGCGCGGCGTCACCGTCAATCTGGTGCTGGATGCGGTCGGCGCCCAGTCGCTCTCTGCCGAGGATCTCAAACGGCTGCGGGATGCCGGCTGCACGGTCGCGCTGTTCAACTCCCCGACGTGGTATTCGCTCGAGGAGCTGAACTACCGGACACACCGCAAGATCCTCGTCGTGGATGGTGACGTCGGCTTCACGGGAGGCGCCGGCGTCGACGACCAGTGGAAGGGCAACGCCCGCAGCAAGGACGAATGGCGTGACACCCAGGTGGAGATCCACGGTCCGCTCGCCCGGCTGCTCGAAGGGGGCTTCTACGAGAATTTCGTCGAGACCGCCGGCGAGATCACGCCGGTGCTGGACGACTTCGTGCCTGGCAAGGACGAGGAGGGCGCATCGTTTCTCGTGAGGAGCTCGCCGACCGGCGGCAGCAACGACCTCAAGCGTTTGTACCTGTTCGCCATCGCCTCGGCGCGCCGCACAGTCGATATCACGACGCCGTACTTCGTGCCCGACGAATCGACCCTCTGGTCACTCGAAGACGCCGTCCGCCGGGGGGTCCGCATCCGGCTGCTCGTGGAAGGGGACATCACCGATGCGATGCCCGTCAAGTACGCATCGCGCCATTTCTACGACCGGCTGCTGGCCGACGGAATCGAAATCCATGAGTACGAGCCGACCATGATGCATACCAAGGCGCTGGTGGTGGACGGCATCTGGAGCATGTTTGGATCGGCGAACTTCGACAACCGCTCGCTCGAGCTGAACGACGAGCTCAACGTGGCCGTGTCGAGCCGCGACCTCGCCTCTCGGCTGCTCCAGGACATGGAGCAGGATCTGAAAGTGTCGCATCGCCTCGAGCTCACCGCCTGGCGCAACCGGTCGCTCCTGATGAAGGCGCGCGAGCGGTTCTGGAGCGCTTTTGGCGAGGTCTTCTAAGGTCAAACTTCTAACTTCAAACTTCAAACGCCAAACGCCAGAGAGCCTCACGAAGTCCATTGAGTTTCGGCAGCTCCTTGATCGCCCGAGGCCACGTGGGCGTTGGTAGTTTGAAGTTTGAAGTTTGAAGTTTGAAGTCTGAGGGCCTCGAGTTTGGAGTTGACTAGAATCAGAGGATGATCCGCGTTCGGTTCGCCCCCTCACCCACAGGGTATCTGCACGTCGGCGGCGCGCGGACGGCGCTGTTCAACTGGCTCTATGCCCGTCGGCATGGCGGGACGTTCGTGCTGCGGATCGAGGATACCGATGCCGAGCGGTCGTCGTGGGAGATGGTGTCGGGCATCGTGGACGGCCTGCGGTGGCTCGGGCTGGACTGGGACGAAGGGCCCGACATCGGCGGGCCTCACGCGCCGTACTTTCAGTCGCAGCGCCTCGAGAAGTACCGCGACGCCGCCGCGCGGCTCGTTGCGCAGGGGAGTGCATATTACTGTTATTGCACGCCCGAGTTGCTGCGGCAGAAGCGGCAGGCGGCGGAAGCGGCGGGCGGCGGATGGGTCTACGACCGGACCTGCTGCGCGCTGACACCGGATGACATCGCCGCACGGGAAGCGGACAACGTGCCGAGGGCCGTCCGGTTCAAGGTGCCCCAGGGCACTACATCGTTCGCCGATCTCGTGCACGGGCCGATCGAGTTTCCGAACGCGGTCATCGAAGACTTCGTCGTTCTGCGGTCCGACGCCCAGCCCACCTATCACCTCTCCGTCGTCGTCGACGACATCGACATGCGGATCAGCCACGTGGTCCGGGGGGACGATCACATCTCCAACACGCCGAAGCAGGTGCTGCTGTACGGGGCCTTCGGGAGCGCCCCCCCGGCGTTTGCGCACGTGCCGCTCATTCTCGGGATCGACAAGAAACGTCTCAGCAAGCGGCACGGCGCGACGTCCGTCATGGAGTACCAGCGCCTGGGGTATCTCCCCGAGGCGATGGTCAACTTTCTCGCGCTCCTCGGATGGTCCCCGGGGGGCGACCAGGAGCTGTTCACGCGCGAGCAGCTGATCGCAACGTTCGCGCTCGACGGCATCAGCGGAGGCAACGCCGTATTCAATCCCGAGAAGTTGGACTGGGTGAACCAGCAGCACATTCAGCGGCTGCCGACGGAGGAGCTCGGGCGACGCCTCGAGCCGGCGCTTCGCGCCGCGGGACTGTGGAGCGAGGACCTGCTGTCGGTGCGCCGCGAGTGGTTCCTCGCGGCGATCGAACTGTTCAAGCCGCGCATCCGCACGCTTGACCAGTTCGCGCAGGAGGCGCGTCCGCTCTTCGCCAACGACCTCGCGTTTGAAGCGGATGCCGTGGCGAAATACCTCAGACCTGAGATCCGCGAGCCGCTCGCGGCGCTGTCGGAAGCGTTCGCGGCGCTCGACGCCTTCACGGCCACGCACCTCGAAACCACTCTCAGGTCGTTCGCCGAATCCCGGCAAATCAAGGCGGCTGCGCTGATCCACGCCACGCGGGTCGCGGTCACCGGGCGGGCCGTGAGCCCGGGCATCTTCGAAATGCTCGAGCTCATCGGGCGAGACAGGGCGGTCGAGCGTATGCGGACTGCCGTCGCGCTCGTGACACCTTTGCGTTAACGGACTGTAGTTTCTTCGTGCTCCTCCGTCGGCCTGTCAACCGTGGCCGTTCGAACGGCTGAGAAAACGGTTTCTCATCCATGGCATTTCTGTCGCCGGCCCGGCCATGGCGGCGAGCTCAGGCAGCAGAAATATTCTCACTTCAGGTATCCCTCCCTCCCAATTGTCCCGGTCGGTGCCAAGTCGGTAAGTCTTACGCTGTCAATAACTTCCAAGCACAGCGTGGCACTTCGGTTGCACTCACAGTTTCGCCGGGAGGAGTACTGCATCCTGTGGGACGAGGAGCAGACCAAGCGACGGGAGGAGGACACGTGGCCAAGGAAGACCGTGGATTTGCTTCGATGGATCGCGCCAAGCAGCGGGAGATCGCGAGCAAGGGGGGCAAGGCTGCACACCAGAAGGGCACTGCCCATGAGTGGACCAGCGAGGAGGCGCGGGATGCCGGACGCAAAGGCGGCATCGCGAGTCACCGGCGGCGCCGCGAGGCGATGACCACCGATGGCGGTCGCGAGACCGCTGACGACAGCAACGTCCAGAACCGCGACATGGGGGAGCGTTCCAGCCGAATCTCTGAGGACCGCGACTTCGGCGGGAACGACAACGAAGGTTCGGAGCGTTAACCTGCGGCGGCGGTCAGGCTTCAGCCTGGCCGCCAGTCGGATTCAGCACTCGCCCCTCATTTCGTCCCACGTCCGGTCCGCCCCCCGGCTTCTTTGGCTATGATCAGGGGGCGTGACGCCCCCCGACTACGCCGCCGCGCGCCGCGCGCTCATGCGCCGCGACCCGGTGCTCGCCGCCATCATCAGACAGCACGGCCCGTGTGGTCTCGGCGCGGTCCGCGACCGCTTCGATCACTTCGAGATGCTCGTGCGCGCGATCGTCTTTCAGCAGCTCTCGACCAAGGCTGCGACGACCATCCACGCACGGCTCCTTGCCTGCATGCAGGGTGGCGCGCCGACTCCCCCAGCTCTCGCAGCCGTCACCGAGGCGCAGCTGCGCGCCGCCGGCATCAGCCGTCAGAAGGCGGGTTACCTGCGCGATCTCTGTGAAAAGGTCGGCGGCGGCGCCGTCCCGCTCGACGCAGTGGACGCGATGACCGACGAAGAGGTCGTCGCCGCGCTCACCCAGGTGAAGGGCATCGGCCGATGGACGGCGGAGATGTTCCTGATCTTTCGCCTGCAGCGGCCCGACGTGCTGCCTCTCGGCGATCTCGGCATCGTCAATGCCATTCAAAAGGCCTATCGGTTGCGGAAGAAGCCGACTCCGGACCGGATGCGGAAGATCGGCGAGGCCTGGCGTCCGTACCGTTCGGTGGCGAGCTGGTACCTGTGGCGGAGCCTGGAGCCGCCTCCGCCAAGGCGGCAGCGGGAGCCGCGTTCGGCAGCCAGGCCTGACAAGGAGCTTTGATGACTTTTGCCAGAATCCTGATCGTTGTTCCACTCGCACTCCTGCTCGCGCCGCTCCACGCGCAGCAGAAGCCGGCCGACAAGTGGGAGGTCACCGCCGACTTCGGCCCCGCGACCAAAATCGCTTTCGACACGAGCGAAGGCACGTGGATGAACGTGGACGTCAGCGCCGACGGCAAGCGGATCGTGTTCGATCTTCTCGGCGACATCTACACGATGCCGATCGACGGGAGCGGCTCCGGGCCGGCGACCCGGATCGCGGGCGGCGCGGCCTTCGACATGCAGCCGCGCTTCAGCCCCGACGGCCGGCGGATCGCCTTCACGTCGGACCGCGACGGCCTCTGGAACATCTGGACGATGACCACCGACGGGAAGGACGCGAAGCAGATCTCACGCGACAAGAAGTGGTTCATCAACAGTCCGGCCTGGTCGCCCGACGGCAAGTACATCTACGCGCGGCGGCATTTCGTGGCGGAACGGTCGCTGGGCGCGGGCGAGATCTGGATGTATCACTCCTCGGGGCCGTCAGACGGCCTGCAGGTTACCGAGCGCACGGGCTCGCAGAAAGACAACGGGGAGCCCGACATTTCTCCCGATGGCCGGTATCTCTATTACAGCAAGGACGTCACGCCGGGCCTGACCTTCGAATACAACAAGGATCCGAACGGCACCATCTATGCCGTCATGCGCCGCGACCTGGTGACCGGCCAGGAGCGGCGGGCGGTCAGTGTGCAGGGGGGCTCGGTCGCGCCGCAGGCCTCGCCCGACGGCAAGACGCTCGCGTACGTCCGTCGCGTCCGGACGAAGAGTCATCTGTATTTGCGCGACCTCGAGTCGGGCCGCGACCGCCAGTTGTTCGACAACGTCGACAAGGACCTGCAGGAGGCGTGGGCCATCCACGGTTTGTATCCCCAATACGCCTGGACAACCGATGGGAAATCGATCGTCATCTGGGGCGAAGGCCGCATCTGGAAGGTGGATGCCGCATCGGGGAAGGGTCAGCAGATCCCGTTCACCGCGCGGGTGGAGCAGTCGATTCAGGAGGCCGTCCGCTTCAAGCAGAACGTCCATCCCGACGAGTTCCCGGTGAAGATGCTTCGCGACGTGCGGGTCTCGCCCGACGGGAAGATGGTCGTGTACAGCGCGCTCGGGCATCTCTACTCGCGCGCGCTGCCCGACGGCAAGCCGCAGCGGCTCACGAAATCCGAGAGCTTCGAGTTCTTTCCGGCGTTTTCACGCGACGGCCAGTGGATCGTGTATACGACGTGGACGGACGCGGACAGCGGCCGCGTCCGGATCATCAGACCTGACGGGACCGGCGGGCGCGAGGTCGTGAGCAAGCCGGGCCACTACGTCGAGCCGGCTTTCTCGCCAGACGGTCAGAAGATCGTGTATCGCCGCGCCGGCTTCGACCTGTCGCGCGGCCCGCTCTTCGCCCAGGAGCCCGGAATCTATGTGATCCCGCTGGCGGGCGGCGAGCCGCTGCTGGCGCGCGAGGCCGGGGGGGACGCGGAGTTCGACCACACCGGCACCCGCCTCTACGTCCGCGACTTCCGGAACAACTTCTACACGCTTCTCAGCATCGGCGTGCCGAGCGCCGCGTCGCCCTTGCCCGGCCGCGACGAGATCGAGCACATCCGAAGCACCAACGCCACCGAGTATGCGCTCTCGCCGAACGGCGAGTGGATCGCCTTCGAGGAGCGCTTCAAGACGTTCGTCGCCCCCTTCCCGCGGACCGGCCGCGTCGTCGAGATCAGCCCGACGACGAGCGCGTATCCGGTGCAGCGGATTTCTCGCGATGCCGGGTTCTTTCTTCACTGGTCCGGCGACAGCCGAAAGGTCTACTGGACGCTCGGTCCGGAGCTCTTCTCGCGGGACCTGACCCGGACCTTCACATTCGTCGAGGGGGCTTCATCGAAGGCCGATGAACCGGAAGCGAAGGGGATCAACATCAGCTTCACGGCCAGGTCCGACAAGCCGTCGGGCGCGATCGCGCTGGTCGGGGCCCGGGTGATCACGATGGCGGGGCTGAAGCCGGGCGCCATCGAGGGGACGCCCGGCGTGATCGAGAACGGCACGATCGTGGTCGAGGGCAACCGGATCACGGCCGTCGGCGCCTCATCGTCGGTCCAGGTGCCCTCGGGTGCGAGGCGGATCGATGTCAAGGGCAAGACCATCATGCCCGGCCTGATCGACGTCCACGCGCACGTCGCCCTGGAATCGAATGGTCTGCTGGCGCAATCCAACTGGCCGCTGGCGGCAAACCTCGCCTTCGGCGTGACGACCTCGCACGACCCCTCGAACGACACGGTCACCGTGTTCACGAACGCGGAGATGCTCCGTGCCGGCATGAAGCTCGGCCCGCGCCTGTACTCGACCGGCACGATTCTGTACGGCGCGGAAACGCCGTTCAAGGCGATCGTCGAGACTTACGAGGACGCGGTCTCGCACATTCGCCGGCAGAAAGCCGCCGGTGCGATTTCGGTGAAGAGCTACAACCAGCAGCGCCGCGACTCGCGTCAGATGCTGATCAAGGCCGCGCGCGAGCTGGAGATGATGAACGTGCCCGAAGGCGGCTCGCTGCTCTACATGAATCAGACCCACGTGCTCGATGGCCATACCGGCATCGAGCACTCGCTGCCGGTGCCGCGCATCTACAAGGACACGATCGAGCTGTTTGCCCGGAGCAAATCGGGCTACACGCCGACCCTGATCGTCGGCTACGGCGGGCTGTCGGGCGAGTACTACTGGTATCAGACCACCAACGTGTGGGAGAACGAGCAGCTGTTGCGCTTCACCCCGCGGGAGGTCGTCGATGCGCGGTCCCGCCGCCGGACCATGGCGCCGCTCGATGATTTCAATCACTTTCTGATCGCGAAGGGGGCGAAGCAGATCGTCGACGCGGGCGGGATGGTGCAGCTCGGCGCGCACGGCCAGATCCAGGGCATCGGCGTGCATTGGGAGCTCTGGATGCTGCACCAGGGAGGGATGTCGAACATGGAGGCGCTTCGCGCCGCCACGATCGACGGCGCACGCTACATCGGGATGGATGGCGACATCGGGTCGATCGAGCAGGGAAAGCTGGCGGACCTGGTCGTGCTCGACCGCAACCCACTCGAGAACATCCGCAACTCGGCGACGCTCGGTATGGTCATGTTGAACGGGCGACTGATGGACGCGAAGACGCTGCACGAGACCGGCGATCACGGTCGGAAGCGGCTGCCGTTCTGGTGGGAACGAAATTAAGCGCGAGGTGCCACGTGCTTCGTGCGATGTGCGACGTTCAGGCGGCGGGTCAGCCAGATGGCGGCAGCGATGATGACGACTGCGAGCAGCACGCGCACACCGGTGAGCAGGGTCGCGGGGTCGAGCGCAGGCGCCGGGAACTCGCGCAGCGCCGCCCACCGGTCGGCCATCCAGTGCCAGGCAACGTGACCGACCAACAGCGACAGCACGATCGTGGCGACCCGCTCGCGGAGCACGGAGCGGAATAGCGCCTGGAGCGCCGGCACGACCGCGAGCAGCACCAGGATCTGTCCTGCTTCCACGCCGAGATTGAACGAGAGCAACGCCGTCAGCAGGTGAGTGCCGGCAAACTGCATCGTCTCCCCGAGCACGAAAGAGAAGCCGAACCCGTGCACGAGGCCGAATCCGAACGCCATGAGAATCCGGCGCCGCAGCGTGCCGGGGGCCACCACGTTCTCGATCGCCATGTAGAGGATGGACGCGGCGATCAGGGTCTCGACCAGAGGCGGGAACCACAGCGCGTCGGGCCCGAAGCCGAGCGCTGCCGCGACCAGCGTGATCGAGTGGGCCACAGTGAAGGCTGTCACCACGAAGAGGAGCGGACGCAGGCGGCGGAACGGAATCACCAGGCAGCACAGGAAGAGCAGGTGATCGGCGCCGTCGAGCACGTGGAAGAATCCGAGCGTCACGAAGCTCCAGGCCGCCTGGTGCCATCGCGGATCGAGCCGGACGAGGCCGGGGTCACCACGCAGCTCGAACACGCGCGCGCCGCCCGCCGTGACGAAGCGGAGCACCGTGGCGACCTCGATACCGAGCCGCTCGAACCCGGGCCTGATCGAGAAGTCGGATCGCTCTGACCGGATCGGGTAGTCGAGGAGCACGTCGAGCAGAGCCTGCGGCGAGGGCAGTCGTGTGCCCGGCGGCAATGTCTGGCCGGTGACGTGAGCCAGTGCTTCGTTGTACGAGACGAACGAGCGATCCGACGGCAGCGAGACTCGCGCCGCGACGATCGTCGCAGCCTGCAGGCGCACGCCGGCTTCGTGGATCTCGAGGTTGGGGAGGATCCACTGCGTGACCGCGTCACGAAGCATGGGTTCGGCGCGTGCGATGTCGAGCGATCCCCCCTCGTCCTGCGGGAACTGGATGTCGCGCATCGCATCGAGGGGCACTCGTACCAGCACACGCAGCCGGTCCCCTTCGGGTTTCACGAACGCATGCACGATCACGTGCCGCGGGATCTCGTGAGCTGACGGCGAGGCAATCGGCGCCAGCGCCAACAGCGCGGCAACCCCGGCCAGAACGTACGCCCGTCTCATGCCGCGCAGTGTATACTGCGCCCGTTTCCGCGGAAACAGGAGGAAGCGCATGCGGCGGACCCGGATCCATTCGATCGGCGTGGCGGTCGCCGCAATCCTCGGCGTGGCGGCCGCGCAGGCGCCTCAAGCGCCCACCTTCCAGGTCGACCCGTTCTGGCCGAAGCCGCTGCCCAATCACTGGCTCTTCGGATCGATCACCGGTGTAGCGGTCGATGCCCGCAACCACGTGTGGGTGGTGCATCGCGGCGCCGTGTCACTGAATGCCAGGACCGAGATGTCGGCCGCAACCAAGCCGCCGACCGCGGAAGCGTGCTGCGTTCCGGCGCCGGCGGTCCTGCATTTCGATCCGGCCGGGACCCTCGTGAGCCACTGGGGCGGCCCCGGTGAGGGCTACGAGTGGCCGCAATCGCCTGGCGGCATCACGATCGACGCCAAAGGCAACGTCTGGATCGCGGCCGCCGGGCCCGGCGATCCCCAGCCCGGCCGAGGCCGCAGCGCGCCTGCGACTGCTCCGCCGCCGCCCGATGCACACGTGCTCAAGTTCGCGCCCGACGGCCGGTTCCTGCTCCAGATCGGCAAGGCGGGCAAGACGGAGGGCAGCAACGGCACCACCGGGCTCCACCGCCCCACCGCGGTCGACGTGGACGCTGGCGCCGGCGAGGTCTACGTGGCCGACGGGATCGTCAACCGCCGGATCGTGGTCTTCGACGCGGAGACAGGAGCCTACAAACGCCATTGGGGCGCTTACGGCGCGAAGCCCGACGATGCCGCGACCGGACCATCGGATCCGTCGGGCCCGCCTTCGAAGCAGTTCAATCTCCCTGGCTGCGTGAAGCTGTCGAAAGACGGGCTCGTCTACGTGTGCGACCGGCGGAACAACCGCATCCAGGTGTTCCGCAAGGACGGCACGTTCGTCAAGGAGGCGTTCGTCGCGAAGGCCACGCGCGGCGAAGGATCCGCGTGGAGCGCGGCGTTTTCCAGCGACCCGCAGCAGCGGTTCCTGTATGTGGCCGACGGCTCCAACCAGAAGGTCTGGATTCTCGACCGGCAGAGCCTCGCGCCGGTCTCGAGTGTGGGTGCCGGCGGCCGCTGGCCGGGACATTTCTACGGTGTCAGCAGTGTGGCGGTGGATTCTGCGGGCAACCTCTACACCGGTGAAACCTACGAGGGCAAGCGCCTGCAGAAATTCAACTTCACAGGCCTCGGCCGGCCGGCCACGGAGCAGCGATGAACGTTTCGCCGCGTCGGAACATCGTCATCGGGGCGGCGTTTGCCGCGGCCATCGGCATGCTCGCCGCCGCCGAGCGCCTGCTCGTGCGTGAGGCGGCCGCACAACCGACGGTACAGGCGCCGCGGTTTGCCGTGGACCCGTTCTGGCCAAAGCCGCTGCCTAACGGCTGGGTGCTCGGGATGACGATCGGCGTGGGAGTCGATTCTCGCGATCACGTCTGGATCGTGCATCGCGCCGAAACGCTCGGCCCGCTCGAAGCGGCCGCCGATCAGAAACCGCCGACAGCGTCGTGCTGCCGCAAAGCCCCTCCGGTCCTCGAGTTCGATCCGGACGGCAACCTGGTGGGCCACTGGGGCGGGCCGGGTGAAGGCTATGAATGGCCGCTCTCGAATCACGGGATCTTCGTCGACTTCAAGGACAACGTCTGGATCGGCGGCAGTGACGCCAAGGACGCACACGTTCTGAAGTTCACCAAGCAGGGGAAGTTCCTGATGCAGTTCGGGCACCAGGGCAAGACCGGCGGCAGCAACGACACCACGACCTTCGGCCGGGTCGCCAAGATCTACGTCGATCCCAAAGCGAACGAGGCCTACATCGCCGACGGTTACGGCAACAAGCGCGTCGCCGTCATCGATGCGGACACCGGCCAGTTCAAGCGCTACTGGGGGGCGTACGGCAACAAGCCCGACGATGCGAACCTCGGCCCGTACGATCCGGCGGCGCCGCCCGCGAAGCAGTTCCGCACGCCGGTGCACTGCGCCGACCTGTCGAACGACGGGCTGGTGTATGTCTGCGATCGGCCGAACGATCGCATTCAGGTCTTCAAAGCCGACGGCACCTTCGTCAAGGAAGTCTTCATCGCTCCCAAGACGCTCGGCGACGGCTCGACCTGGGACGTGGCGTTCTCGAAGGACCCGCAGCAGAAGTACCTCTACGTGGCTGACGGCAAGAACGAGAAGGTGTACGTGCTCGACCGGCTCTCGATGGAGGTGCTCACCAGCTTCGGCGACGGCGGCCGCCAGCCCGGCCAGTTCTTTGCCGTGCACAGCATCGCCACCGACTCGAAGGGGAACATCTACACGACGGAGACCTACGAAGGTCGCCGCCTGCAGAAGTTCGTCTTCAAGGGGATTGGACCGGTCCCGAAGAAAGACCAGGGGACGGTCTGGGTTAAGTAACTACGAAACATGAGGCGGGGTGCCGCCAGGCAACCCCGCCTCAATCTCCAACACGCTTGCGTGCAGTTCAGGCCGCGGCCGTTGCGGGCTTGCCGAGCACTTCGGCGAAGACCTTGACGGCTTTCTGCATCTCCTCCATCGTGCCGAACGCGATCCGGCAGTGGGTCTTCTCGAAGGGGGGGAAGTCGCGTGCGACGACGACCTTCTTCGCGCGGCAGGCGTCGCGGAACTCCTTGCACGGGCGCCCGACGTTCACGAACATGAAGTTGGCCTGCGAGTCGGTCGGCTTCATGCCGCGGTCGGCGAACCATTTCATCGCGAAATCCCGCACCGACGCATTGCGCCCGCGCTCCTTCGTGATGAACTCTTCCCCCTGCTCGACCGCCGCGATCGCCGCGTGCATGGCGAGGACGTTCAATGAGCTCGTCCCGGTGCCGGCATCCCACTCCGCCATTTTCTTGATGCTCTCCGCGTGCCCGACGGCATAACCGATGCGGAGCCCGGCCATCCCGTAGGCCTTCGAGAACGTCCGTGCAACGATTACCCGCGGGTTCTGCACGGCGAGCGGGATGAACGTCTCGTGGTCAGGATTGGTCACGTATTCGAAATACGCCTCGTCCACGAGAATCGTCGTCTCGGGCGACTCGCGCGTCACCTTCGCGACGAAATCGCGCGTGGCTTTGGCGCCGACGAACGTCGACGACGGGTTGCTCGGGTTGCAGTAGAAGACCAGCCCCGCCCCCTTCGACGCGTCCGCGAACCGATCGAGGTCCGGCATGAAGTCGCTGTTGAGTGGCACACCGACCACTTTGTTGCCCATCAGCGTGGCGTAGTCCGCGCACTCCTCGTAGGTCGGGATCGTCGCCACCAGCGGCCGGTCTTTCGCCGTGAACACGTGAGTGACGGTGCGCAGGATCTGCGTGGAGCCGCAGCCGAGCACGATGTTCTCAGGCTTGACCCCGTGTTTCTGGGCCAGGGTGTCGATGAGATTCCGCGCGCTCCCCGAATACCGTCCGGGCCGGCTGCCGTCGGCGCCGAATGCCGCCCGGATCGCCTCGAGGACCTTCGGGCCCGGGCCCATGGGGTTCTCATTGCTGCTGATGACGATCATCCCCGGTTCCACGGCGTGGACCGGCATCTCGAGGGCCGACCAGACGAGATTCTCGCGCCCCCGCGCGCCGATGAAGGAACTGGTCAGCGCGCCGGCGGCGCCAACACCAACCGTCCGGACGAAGTTGCGTCGCGTCAGCGCCATAAGCCCTCCTGCCGGCCAGCCGCGGTGACCGGCTTCAATACGCCTCGGAACACGTCCGCCGCCTTGCGCATTTCCTGCATCGTGCCGATCGATATGCGCGCGTGCGTTTTCTCGAACGGCGGGAAGTCGCGCCCCACCATCACGCCATGTTTCGCACAGGCGTCGCGGAAGTCCTTCGCCGGGCGGTGCACGTCCACGAAAAGGAAGTTCCCCTGCGAGGGAGTGCACGTGCAGCCGAGCTCCTGAAGGACCTTCACCGTGAAGTCGCGGACCTCGGTGTTGCGCCGGGATTCGGCCGCGAGGTAGGCCGGATCATCGAGTGCGGCGAGCGCTGCCGCCACGCCGAAAACGCTGATGTTGTACGGCATCTTGAAGCGCGCGAGCTGCTTGATGGTTTCGGCGCGGCCCAGGCCGTATCCGATCCGCATGCCGGCCATGCCGTACGCCTTCGAGAATGTCCGGGCGACGATGACGTTGGGCGTCTCGAGCGCGAGCGGAACCGCGGTCGCGTACGCCGGGTCGGTCACGTATTCGTGGTACGCCTCGTCGATCAGAATGACGGTCTCGGGCGAGGCCTTTCGCAC
This sequence comes from Vicinamibacterales bacterium, assembly GCA_035250005.1. Classification (GTDB taxonomy): domain Bacteria; phylum Acidobacteriota; class Vicinamibacteria; order Vicinamibacterales; family 2-12-FULL-66-21; genus JACDCA01. The sequence continues at coordinate 28,644 of DATFFM010000009.1, forward strand.
GCCTGCGACGAAATCCGCCACCGTTTTGGCGCCATGCACCGTGGCTGTCGGATTGTTCGGGTTGTTGAAGAAAACCAGTCCGGCGCCCGGTGCGGCGGCAAGCATGCCGCCCGCGTCCAGCCTGAACTCGGAGTCGACCGGAACTTCTTTCACCGGATGACCGAGCCGCTTCACCGTGGAGGTCGGGTTCTCGAACGTCGGCGACGCCGTCACGAGCCCGCGCTGCGGACTGGTGAACGCACGCACGGCGTTCTTCAGGATCTCCTGGGAGCCGGCGCCGAGTACGACGTTCTCGGGCTTGACCTTGTGCAGCGACGCGATCGCGGCGACGAGGTTGCTGTCGGCCGGCGTGCTGTTGAACGGGTAGCGCCCCGCCTCCGGAAACTTCTTCTCGATGGCCTCGAGCACCTTCCGGCCTGGGCCGAGGGGGTTCTCGTTGCTGCTGAGCCGGATTTCGCTGACCCCCGGCGGCAGCGGCGGGCGTGCGGTTCGGCGCTGGGCCTGAAGCTCTGCGACATACGCCTCGTGGCCGCGGGCCGCCAGCAGCGCTGCAGTCCCTCCTGACGAGCCCCCGCCCGTAATGACGTCGAAAAATCCCCGGCGCGTTCGGAGCATGTGTGACTCCTCCCCTTCAGCCCTTCGGCAGGGCGGATTGTATGCCCGTGCCCGGGGAGCGTCAAATCCAGATTCGGTTCTGACGGCGCCGGTCGTGCTAGATTACGCGGCACTGAGGAGGCTTCATGCCCGACCACGGCCGCCGCATCGCCCTTGCGTTCGCCGGCTTGATCTGCGCCACCGCACTGACCGCCGCTCAGCCCAACCCCTATCGCACGATCGAGGGCTGGGCGACGATGCCGGAAGGCCGGAAGTGGGGCGCGACGAGCGCGGTGGACATCGACAAGGATGGACGATCCATCTGGGTCGCCGAACGCTGTGGCGCAAATTCCTGCCTCGGATCCGAACTCCCCGTCGTGCTCAAGTTCGACGAAACGGGAAAGCTGGTGAGAAGCTTTGGCGCCGGCATGATGATCTTCCCGCATGGGATCCACGTGGACCGCGACGGCAACGTCTGGGTGACCGACGGGCAGGACAACAAACCGCGGCGCGCGCGCGGCGCGCCACCCGATACCCCGCTCCCTCCGCCACCCGACAAACTGGTCGGGCATCAGGTCTTCAAATTCAGCCCTGAAGGCGAGCTCCTGCTGACCCTCGGAGTTGCGGGCGGCGGGACCGGCAGGGACGGATTCTTCCAGCCGAACGACGTCGTCACCGCGCCGAACGGCAACATCTATGTGGCCGAAGGGCACGGCGGCGATAACGCCCGCATCGTCGTGTTCGACCCACGGGGCGGATACCTCAGGGAATTCGGCAAGAAGGGCACGGGCCCCGTCGAATTCGATCAGCCGCACGCCCTGGCCTTCGACTCGAAGGGGCGCCTGTTCGTCGGGGACCGCAGCAACAACCGGATCCAGATCCTCGATCAGGACGGCCGGTTCCTCGAGGAGTGGACGCAGTTCAGCCGGCCGAGCGGGATCTACATCGATAAGCGCGACATGATCTACGTCGCCGACTCGGAGTCGGGGTCGGTCGGGAACGGCAAGAGCCGCACCGACTGGAAGCGCGGCATCCGCATCGGGAGCATCAGCGACGGCAAGGTGATCGCGCTCATACCGGATCCCAACGAGAAGGCGACGAACACCAGCGCGGCCGAGGGAGTGGCCGCGGACGATGAAGGGAACGTCTACGGTGCCGAAGTCGGGCCGCGGGCGCTGAAGAAGTACGTCAAGGCGGGCTCATAGAGGGATGTTCAGGGCTTTCCATCTGCTTCCTGCCGCCTGCCTGACGCTTGCGGGCGCAGTCGCGGCCGGCGCCGCACAGGCTCCGCCCGCGAAGGTGGTCACCACGTCGAGCGGCGTGTACACAGCCGCGCAGGCGGCTCGAGGCGAGCAGACATACATGAACATCTGCGTGGCGTGCCATCCGGCCGGCACCTACACCGCCCCCGCCTTCAGGCAGAAATGGGACGGCGCGCCGCTCTCGCAGCTCTTCGGGCTCATCAGCCACACCATGCCGAAGGAGGAGCCCGGGACCCTGACCCCGGAAGAATACGCGCAGGTCCTTGCCTACCTGCTGAAGATCAACGGCGCGCCGGCGGGGAAGACCGAGCTGCCGGCGGACGCCGCGCCGTTGAAGAAGATTCGAATCGCCATGCCGACGGCCGGGAACAAGGCGCGCGGCAAGTGATCGTCGTGGGGCCTTGAAGTTGACGGACATCAGGAGGAGAGGGGTATGCCGCACCGCCGAATGATCGAGCGCAGCGTGACCGCAGCGTTGTGTCTCGGGGTTGTCATCGTTGCCGCGCTCACGCTCCGCGGCGATCAGCAGCCGGCCGATCGCGCGGCCGACCTCGTGCGCGGCAACAAGCCCGGCGAGTGGCGGTATTGGGCCGCCGACGCCTGGAGCAGCCGCTACTCGCCGCTCGACCAGATCAACGCCTCGAACTTCAGCTCGTTGAAGATGGCCTGGCAGTGGAATGCCAGCGCGTTCGGCGCCGACGAGTACTACCGGACGACCCCCCTCTACGCGAACGGGCGGCTCTTCACCGTGGCGACGACGCGGCGGATCGCCGCCGCGATCGATCCCGAAAAGGGGGAGACGCTCTGGATGTGGCGGCTCGACGAAGGGATCCGCTGGCAGAAGGCGCCGAGGCAGTTTGCCGGCCGAGGCCCGGCGTACTGGACCGACGGCAAGGAAGAGCGCGTGATCGTCACCACGCCCGGCTACCACCTGGCGTCGCTCGACGCGACGACCGGAATCCCCGATCCGAAGTTCGGCAAGAACGGCATCGTCGATCTGATGGACGGCCTGGGTTTCCCGCTCGTGCCGCTGGCCGTCGATGATCCGGGTCCGCTGGTCATCAGCGATGCCGCGCCGGCGCGACGCGCGCGGCCGGGCGAGACCTGGGACGAGAAGACCAAGACCGGCGCGGACGGTACCGTCGGCATCGATCCGGCGCTCGGCCAGATCGCCGCCAGTGTCCCGCCGATCATCGTCAACGACGTGATCGTCGTCGGCAATTCGCACATTCACGGCTACTACCCGATCCGCGTGCGCAACCTGCCGAGCTACATCCGCGGGTTCGACGTCCGCACCGGCAAGCAGCTGTGGAAGTTCAACCTCGTGCCGGAGCCTGGCGAGCCGGGATCCGAGACATGGTTGAACGGGTCGAAGCCAGGCGATGAAGGGGTCGGAAAGAACGACGCCTGGGCGCCGTACTCCGCCGATCCGGATCTCGGGATCGTCTATATCCCCGTCGGCATGCCGTTGATGGACGAATACGGCGGCCATCGGCCGGGCGACAACCTGTACGGCAACAGCATCGTGGCGCTCGACGTCAAGACCGGCAAGAAGAAGTGGCATTTCCAGATGGTGCACCACGACATCTGGGACTACGACACGCCGATGGCGCCGAACCTGCTCGACGTGACGATCGAGGGCAAGCCTCGCAAGATCGTCGCGCAGAGCACGAAGCAAGGATGGCTGTACGTCTTCGACCGCGTGACCGGCGAGCCGATCTGGCCGATCGTCGAGACGCCGGTTCTCAAGAGCGAAGTGCCGGGGGAGGTCTCTTCACCGACTCAGCCGATTCCGAGCAAGCCGGCGCCGTACTCCCACCAGGGGCTGGTCGAAGCGGACCTGATCGACTACACGCCGGCGATCAAGGAGGCGGCGCTGAAGCAGGCGAAGGCCTGCCGGATGGGGCCGTACTTCATTCCGCCCTCTCCGACCGACGGCACGAGCGCGTTCCGGTGCTCGTGGTATGCCCCGGGCGCGAGCGGCGGCGTCAACATCGACGGGGGAGCCGCCGCCGATCCCGAGACCGGGAAGCTCTACGTCGCGGCCCAGACCGGTCTCAGCACCGCACAGGTCGCGAAGGACCCGTGCTCGGAGTTCCGCTACAGCTCCGTTCACGACAGCTGCGGGCAGCTCGGGGCGCTGCCGCCGCCGCCCGGGTACAAGAAGCCGGAAGCGCCGGCGGGCGGCTTCGAACGCAGGGCGGGCGGATCGACCATCGGCGGCGTGTCGATCGTCAAGCCAAAGGAGCTGGGAGGCATCACCGCCTACGACATGACGACAGGCGACAAGGCGTGGTGGATCCCTAACGGCGGTCAGCTCGTGCCGGTGACCTCGACCGATCCCCTGTTCAAGGACGTGAAGCTCCCGCCCGCGCCGCCCGGTCGCGGCCACGCGCAGGTGATCACGACCAAGACGCTCACGATCTACGGCACTGGCCGCAGCGGCGGTCCGCCGAAAGCCGAGCCTCAGCTCTACGCCGTCGACAAGGCGACGGGCAAGCAGGTCGGCGCCGTCCCGATTCCAACGAAGACCAGCGCTCCGCCGATGACGTTCCTGCACAAGGGCAAGCAGTACATCGTGTTCGCCACCGGCGGCGGCATGAACACGTCGCTCGTGGCCCTGACGCTGCCGGCGGCGACCACCTCCTCGGCGGCGGGAGGGGGCAGATAGGAATCGCGGCACTCGAGCGGTCACGAACGGAAAACTTGCCGGCTGGCTGGCGCAGAAGAAGAAGGAATGAATGCAGGTAAGCTGGCGCATATGCGTACGCTGTATGCGGTCGTCTGTCTCTGCTTGTGGTTCGTCGCCGCGGGGCTGGGGCAGCCGGCGCGACAGGCGAGTCTGAGCCGAGGCGTGCCCTTCTATGTCGGCACGTACACCGACGGCGCGAGCAAGGGTATCTACAGGGCGGTTCTCGACCCGGCGACGGGGCAGCTCTCCGAGCCGGTGCTGGCAGCCGAGGGGGTGAACCCGAGCTTCCTCGCCTGGCATCCGTCGCGACCGGTGCTGTACGCGGTGAGCGAGACGAGCAGCGGACCGGGCAAAGCCGGCTTCGTTCTGGCTTTTGCGATCGAGCCCGATGGCAGGCTGAAAAAAATCAACGAGCAGCCGAGCGGCGGGCCAGGACCGTGTTTCGTCTCGGTCACGGCCTCGGGGTCGCACGTGCTCGTCGCCAACTACGACGGCGGCAGCGTGGCCTCCTTCGCGGTGCGGGCCGACGGCGGGCTGGAGCCGGCGGCCTCGGTGGTGCAACATGAAGGCTCGGGCATCACCGATCGCCAGAAAGGCCCGCACGCCCACAGCATCGTGCCGGCGCCCGGCGGGCGCTTCTTCGTCTCCGCCGATCTCGGCATCGATCGGGTGCTGGTGTATGCACTCGACCGGAAGACGGGGCGCCTTGCCGCCCATGTGCCTCCCTCGACTGCTTCGACGCCGGGCGCCGGGCCGCGGCACGTCGTCTTCCATCCTGCGGGCGACGCCCTCTACGTCATCAACGAGCTCGCGTCGAACGTCTCGACTTACGGCTGGGACGGCGCGCGCGGCGTGCTGACCGACCGCGGCGTCGCTTCGACGCTGCCCGAGAGTTTCACCGGGTTCAATACGACCGCGGAAGTGACCGTGCACCCGAGCGGGAAGTTCGTCTACGGGTCCAATCGCGGTCACGACAGCATCGCCGTCTTTCGCGTGAACGCGGATCGGACGCTGACACGTACGAGCGTGACGCGGACCGGCGGCCGGATGCCGCGTCATTTCGCGGTGGATCCGTCGGGCCATTTTCTGCTCGCCGCCAACCAGCGGTCCAACAGCATCACGGTCTTCCGGATCGATCAGGCTACCGGCGCGCTGACGACCGCGGCCAAGAAGGTCAGCGTCGGCTCACCCGTGTGTGTCCGATTCGGGCCCGGCGGCTGAGCCGGCCCGAGACAGGGACAGGGTTGCCGGCCCCGGCACCGGCCGGTATAATCAGTGTTTCCTGTCAGTGTTGGGACGTCGTTCAACGGTAGGACACCGCGCTCTGGACGCGGTTATTGGGGTTCGAATCCCTACGTCCCAGCCAATCGCAACAACACGCTCCAAATCCTTGCGATTGCGTGAGTTGACGTAGTTCGATTTCGGACTCCCACCCGGAGCTCTCCCGCCGCGGTTTCTAGTATTCGTGCAACGCACGCTTCCTCAAGGTGCTAGCACCCTCTGAGCGAGTTCGAACCCCAGACAGGTTTTCCCGCTGAGTGAATAAGGCGCCAAGGTCCGCAGTCGCGCCGAGAATTCATGTGGCGCGCAGGGATGCACGACGAGGTGGCGTGGATGAACGTCCGCCCATGGCTCCTCATGGCCGCGAGGCCGCCGGCAACGGGGCGAGCCGCGTGCGTCCGGGGTGGTATCGTTCCGCATGCGACCACGACGGATGCCTCTCCAATGGGGTTCGGCCACATCGCCGGTGATTGCGGTTCTTCTGGCATATGGCGCTGTGGTCGCGTCTCAGACCCAACAAGCCGCCCCCGCGTTGATGAGGCCGGCCGACATCGGCAAGTTACCGATGCCGCCTGCCGATTACACCCTTGAGTACGGACAGGACCCCAGTCAGATTGGCGAGTTGCGGCTGCCGTCCGGCCCGGGCCCGCATCCGATCATTGTTTTGGTGCACGGCGGCTGCTGGATGCCTCAAGCCCGCAGATATCTCGCTGCGATGGGCGACGAACTGAAGAAGGACGGCATCGCCAGCTGGAACATCGGATATCGCCGCATCGGTCAGCCGGGAGGCGGTTGGCCGGGCACCTACCTCGACGTCGGTCATGCGATCGACTACCTCCGTACTATCGCCGCGCGGTACAGGCTCGATCTCTCTCGTGCCGCAGTTCTCGGTCACTCAGCCGGCGGGCACCTGGCAATGTGGGCCGGCACGCGGCATCGACTCACGCCCGCGAGCCCGTTGTACATCGCCGATCCGTTGCCGGTTCGCGGTGTGATCAACCTGGCCGGGACCATAGACATGTCCGCAAACATCGCACACATGGAGGAGAAGTGCCGCGGGCCCGTGGTCACGAGCCTCATGGGCGGTACGTTAGCCGCCGTCCCCGAGCGTTACAAGACGGTATCCGCACAGACTCTCCTCCCCCTCGGCGTGACACAGATCTTGATCTGGGGCGACCAGGAAGACTTCGTCCCGCAGCCGCTGGTCGAGCAATACATTGCTACCGCGACACGCTCTGGTGACCGCGCTCGACTGATTCTGGTGCCGGCGACCGGCCACTTCGAAACAGCCAGTCCGTTCACGGCGGCCTGGCCGGTCGTTCGGGAAGCCGTTCGGTCGGTGTTGCGAGACTGACGTCCATCAAGAAGAAGGATGCCATGCGCCTCGAACAGCGCCGGCGACGCTTCTTGTGGTCAACCAGCACTTGTCCGACATCGATGCCGAGTACTGCCTGGCGGAAGGCAACGGGCAGCGCCGGATTGAGGGCTCCGTTGAATACTCGACGGTCCTGACTGCCGAGAAGCGAGGGCGGGGCATCGAGCTCGTCGCGCGCGGGCGGTCCGGGCACGGATCCGTGCCGGTTCAGGCGAATGCGATCGTGCGCCTGGGGCGGCACTTGCGCGACTGGGAGAGTGGCCCCCGGAGATTCGGCTGAACGAGGATCGTCAACGCGGTCGCGAGCAGACAGTAACACGACCGAAATATGACGAAAGCCGGACCGAGTGCGTCGGCGCAGCGGGCATTGGCGTCAACCGCAGCGCTCGACCAACCAGTTGTGGAAATCGTCCCTAACACCCAGCCAGACTTCGCTCGCCTTCGGCGAGCTTCGTCCAGGCCAGCTCCGCTGGCCGTTCAGGCGAGTCCCCGCGTGCGAAGTCTGTCTCGCCGAAGCTCCCGAAGGGAGCGAAGGCGGACCTCACCACCCCCATCCGCCAGCCCTTCAGGCGAGTCCCCCGCGTGCGAAGCGCGCAGCCGCGAAGCTGGACGCAGTTCCCGCGACCCGCTGCACCCACGACATCGCAGAAGTTGGGAACACCGCGACACCGCACGCCCAGATTCCCTGCAAACCACACGACGATGCACCGGCCCGTTTCGTGCGTGTCGCGCGGCCGTGGAAGCTCGCCGCTTCGTCTACATCCTCCGAAGTGACGCTCGCCCGGATCGGCACTACGTCGGCCTGACGAGTGACGTCGCTGGTCGCCTGCACTGGCACAACGAAGGTCCATCCGGCGTCACGCGGGCCTCGCGCCCGTGGTCGCTCGTCGTGTCGCTCGAGTTCAGCGACGCGACAATCACCGGCAGGTTCGAACGCTACCTGAACACCGGCTCCGGCCACGCGTTCGCCAGGCGTGTTAGCGCCGGTGGTAAATCTGACAGTTGTGGCGGGTGAAAATCTGACAGTCGGCAGCACGACCACGCTGCCGGCTGTGAGAACCGCGTCTTCCTGGTCAGTTTTCAACGAGCGGCAACAAGCGGGCCCTACCTGTTCGTGCGACGCTGCTCCAGCTGCGCGAGGATCGCGCGCGTTTCGGCGATCCGCTGCACGATCCCATCTCGCCCGCGGGTGAGCTGGTCGTTGACGGCGGTGCCGGGCGCGGCGAGCTCCGTCTCGATCTCGCGCAGGTAGCTCTCGGACAACTGCAGGTACCGCTGCGCGGTCGCCGGGTTCTCGAAGCCGGTGCCATCGACACGCACGTAGACCGGAGTCGTGTGGGCCGCCTGTGTGGGCCCTCCGCGT
>DATFFM010000010.1:0-22332 GCA_035250005.1 Vicinamibacterales bacterium
GGCGGGAGAGCGTGCTGGTACGCGAGGACAGGGTCGGGAAGGCTAGAAGACGCGGAGTGCGCGCTGCACCAGCCGCCAGTAGGCCTCGAGGGCCCACCCCAGCGGCCGGTTTCCGGCCGCGCGGCCGAGGTACGGCGAGTCCAGCGTCACCCGGAGTACTTCGGGGCGCGCGGCGAGCTGCCGCAGCGACGTGTCGGGGACGAGTGCGACCTGCCCGAGCGCCGGCAGAAATCTCCCGGCGGTTGCGCCCGTGGCCGCGATCGCCGCGCCGGCCGGGCCGCCGGTGGTCGTCGTGATGATGACGCGCGAAGTTCCGCGCGGCGCCTGCGCACGGGCCGTCAGGGCGGCGTCCAGCGTTCGATCTCCGGCAGCCGCACTAAGCGGCAGCGCCAGAAATGTCGCGGCGATGAGACAGGCGAAACGTCGGGCCATGCGCAGAGTTGTACCGAAATCGCGAGAGGCCGCAAATGCAAAGGGACTGCCCGAAGCGGCAGGCCCACCAGGCTGACCTCTATCTAACTGTGTCTATGAGACTTAACGGCAAAACGCCGAGTCAATTCTCGAGCGGGTCACAGGCGCTCCATGTGTCGTTTCGAGACACTGCTCCGCAGGGCCGTCGGCCGGACCACGCTAACTATCAGCGGAAAAAGGGCTCTGCACCAATTATCGGACGTTGGATTCTAGACCGTATTCGAGGATCTTGCGATAGAGGGTGCCGCGGCTGATTTCCAGAACCTGCGCGGCCTGCTTTTTGTTCCAGCGCACGGCCTCGAGCACTCGAACGATGTGCGCGCGTTCGGCTTCGGCCAGCGACTGCAGCTGACCGCCGCCGGGCTGCGCGACCGCCGCCTCCCGTGCGTGCAGCAGCTCGATGTCAGCCGGCCGGATCACGCGCCCCTGTGCCGACAGCGCCGCCCGCGACAGCGTGCTCTCGAGCTCGCGGATGTTGCCCGGCCAGTGGTAGCGCGCCAGCAGATCCAGGGCGTCCTTCGACAGCACCCGGGCGTCGGCGGCCAAGGCGTTGGCTTCGCAGTGCCGGGCCAGCGCGCGCTGCGCGAGCACGGGGATGTCCTGCGCCCGCTCGCGCAGCGACGGCAGCCGGATCGAGAACGCGTTGATGCGGTAGTACAGGTCCTCGCGAAAGCTGCCTTCGCGGACCAGGAAATCGAGCGGCTTGTTGGTCGCCGACACCAGACGGAAGTCGGTGGTGATGGTTTCGTTGCCGCCGAGCCGTTCGAACCGCCGCTCCTCGAGCGCGCGGAGCAGCTTGGCCTGCGCCAGGATCGCGAGGTCGCCGATCTCGTCGAGAAACAACGTGCCGCGGTTGGCGAGCTCGAGCCGTCCGAGCTTTCGTTCCTGCGCCCCGGTGAACGCCCCCTTCTCGTAGCCGAAGATCTCCGACTCGAACAGGTTGTCGGGCAGCGCCGCGCAGTTCACCGTCTGGAGCCGATGCGCCGCCCGGCGGCTCAACTCGTGGATCATCCGCGCGACCAGCTCCTTGCCCGAGCCGGTGGGCCCGAGAATGAGCACGGCGATGTCGCTCTTGGCCGCTGTCCGGATCCACTCGAACACGACCAGCATCTTGTCGTCGCTGCCGATCAGCTCTCGAAAGCGCTGGACGGACGGCGAGCGGTCCTCGTGGCTGAGAGCCGCACGCCGCTGAAGAAACTCTTCGGTCAGCGTACGAACGGGCTCGTGTTCCGGCTGCCTGAACCCGTACTGCGGCCCGCTGCCTTCGTCGCGTGTTTCGGCGACCCCGAACGTGACCAGCTCCCCCAAGCAGTTCTCGATGTCGAGCCGCATGCGGCCGAACGTCTGCATCAGCGCATGGATGTCGAAGGTCCGGGGCCGCTGCGATGACAGAAAGCGCAGCAGCCCGGCGCGCAGCGGCGACTGGACGAGCGTCTGGAACCGGAGCTCGATGTCGTCGGCGTGTTCGAGGGGCTGCACCGGGCCGGCGTCCGTGCTCACGGCTGTTGCGCCCGGACTGGAGCTTCCGGCGCGCGCCGGTAGTAGTCGGACTGGTATCGCTCGATCAGCTGCTTCATCGCGACCGCGTCGCGCTTGCGGTGACCGTGACACCGCACCGCGCTGGTGCCGCCGGAGGTCTCGATCATGACGTCGGAGAAGAACAGGTTCCGGTCGATGAGCACCGACGAGATGTGATGCATGTGGATCGATTGTTCGCGCCCGCCGACGAGCTCGGGCGTGTAGTGCAGCACGCTGCCGGGCGTCACGCACACCTGGGTGGGAAAGAGGAAGTTGCCGCGGCTCAGCCGGCTGGCGCGAAAGACGTGTTCACCTGGCAGCCGGCGCCCCTTGCGCCAGAAGAACGCCAGAACGAGCGCCAGAACGACGGCAGCTGCGACCGCGATCCACCACAGCGTGGTGTCGCCCTGGACAAGGCTCGGCTCCTGCATCGGGTGGTTTCCGTGAATATGTCCGAAAGGTGCGCTTACCTTCGCTCCGGACGCGCCACGCTGTCAAGAAGAACCTCCGAACCTCCAAACCCTGGAACCCCGGAACCCTGGAACCTTGGAACCTTGGACCGGATGCTATGCTAGCGGCAATTCGGAGGTTTCGTCAGTGCCCCACCGAGCGCCCGGCGCGCCGGGCCACAGCGCCGGCAATTATCTCAGCGGAAAAGTCATCAAGTATTACCGCCCCCGCGGCGGCCAGGACGTCCGCCACCTGATCGACAATGGCTTCCAGGCGTTCAATGCCGGGCGCCTGTCGGAAGCGTGCCACATCTACAGCGAAAAGATGCTGGCGCCCGAGAACGACACGACCGTCGGCCTCACGATCGCGGGCGCTCTCACCCCCGCCGGCCTCGGCGGGTGCGTGATCGAGATGATGGAGCGCGGGCTGGTGGATTTCGTCATCAGCACGGGGGCGAATCTCTATCACGATCTGCACTATGCGCTGAACTTCTCGCTGCACCGGGGGTCCCCGTTCCTGGACGACGTGGAGCTCTACGAACAGGGGATCATCCGGATCTACGACGTGCTGTTCCCGGCGACGGTGCTGCTCGAGACCGACGCGTACATCCGCGACTTCCTGGTCCGCTCGAAGCTGGCCGGGGCGATGTCGACCGCCGAATTCCACTATCGCCTCGGCCTCGACCTGCTCGAGAAGAATCCGGGCTGTGAGGAGTACTCGGTCGTCGCGCACGCGGCGAAATCCGGCGTGCCGATCTACACCTCGTCGCCGGGTGACAGCTCCATCGGGATGAACATCGCGTATCACGAGCTGATGAACGCCGGCACGCTGATGATCGACCCGAACCGGGACGTGAACGAGGTGTGCGCGATCATCCTGGCCGCGCGCAAGAACGGCTGCGTGATCCTGGGCGGAGGTTCGCCGAAGAACTTCTATCTGCAGGGTCAGCCGACGCTGTGGGAGGTCTACGGGATCCCGAAGGGGGGCAACGACTACTTCATCCAGTTCACGACCGACCAGGTCGTCTGGGGCGGTCTCTCGGGCGCCACGCCGGCTGAAGCGGTGAGCTGGGGCAAGGTGAATCCGGGCGTGCTGCCCGACACCGTCGTGGCGTACGTCGACTCGACGATCGCCTTTCCGCTGTTCTGCGAGTACGCGGTCGGCTCGGCGCACAACCGTCGCACGCGGAAGGACCTGGTCCACAGGCGTGAGGCGCTGGTCGCGGATCTCGTCCGCCACGCGAAGGCCGCCGGCGACGAGAAGCCGATCATGGACGAACCGGCGGAAATCGATCGGCACAGATAAATCACGTGCGACATGCGACGTGCGAGGTGCGACGTGCTGCTCCTGAGCGGTGATGAGAACGCTGGCTTCTGAACTGGCGCCGATCGCGATCGAATCTCCCGAACCGCGGGTGTACGCCGATGCGAACATGCCCAACGGCGTGGTCGGATTCATGCGCGCGCGGCTCGGGTGGGATGTGTTCTTCGTCATGGAGCACGAGGAGCTGCGGCGCGCGCGCGACATCGAGCACTACCGGCTGGCCCGCCAGCTCCATCGCACGCTCGTTACCCTCGATCGCGACTATGAGGACGACCGGCGCTTCCCCCCTTCAGAAGGGGCCGGGGTGATCGTGTTCTTCGCCCCCGATGAGCGGCGGCTGTGCCGCCTGCTGAAGCGCGTCGACCGCGAGCTGTTCCGCGCGTCCGGGGCGCACCGCCTGCCGCTCGAAGGGCGCAAGATGCGCTGCAATCCCGCCGGCCCCGACGATCTGGACGACGACGAAACATGAGTGGGTCGATCGGCCTTGACCTCAGCGAACGCGGCGTGACCGCCGTGCTGCTCGACGCCGCCGGCAGCGTCGTGAAGCATGCGTCCGCCGAAGGCGATGGGGTGGCGAAAGCGCTGAAGCAGGTCGGCGGTACTGCCGCCGTGCGCGCCGTTGGCGTGTCGATCGACGCCCCGCAGGCGCGCCCCGACGACAAGCAGTTCGGGGGGAAGACGCCCCTCCTCTGCAGCCCCGGCGCGGCGGTGATCGTGGCCGAGACCTCGCTCGGCGCGGCCCGCGGCGCCCGGAACGCGATCTGCCTCTGGATCGGCGACCGCGTGTTTGCGGGGCTGATGCTCGATGGCAGGCCATGGGCGGGCGCACACGGTCTGGCCGGGTCCGCCGCCTGGCTGGCGCTGAATCCGGTCGAACGCCAGGACTATAGAAAGCTCGGCAGCCTGGCGGCCGAAGTCAGCCACACCGGCATCGCGAACCGGCTCTCGTGGCGGATCCAGTCGGGGGACCATTCTGACGTGCTCGAGCGCGCGGGCAACATCCAGTCGATCACTGCCGCGCACGTGTTCGAGAGCGCCCGTGACGGCGACGGCGTCGCGATTTCGGTGGTCCGCGACACCGCCCGATATGTCGGCATGGCGATCGTGAACCTCGCCTCGGCGATCGATCCGGAGGTCATCGTCCTGGCCGGGCCACTGGCGGATGCCGGGGACCTGCTGATGGATCCGATCAGGCAGGAGTGCGCCCGGCGGCTCTCGCCCGCCGTCCGGCCGCACTTCCGCCTCGAGCTGTCCACGCTGGGTGTGCGCGGCATCGCGATCGGCGCCGCGCGGCTCGCGTCGGCGGCCGCATGACCCGCCTCGCCGGCGCGACGGTCGTTCTTCCCGACCGTCTGCTCTCCCCGGGCCAGATCGTCGTGCAGGACGGCCGCATCATCGAGGTCTCCGCGTCTTCGGGCCGGGCCGCCGGCGCACGCGACCTGGCCGGCCACTACATCGTTCCAGGATTCATCGACGTCCACGTGCACGGCGTCGAAGGCATCGACGCGCTGGACGGCGGCGATGCGGTCAGCCGGATCTCCGCGCGCCTGCCGCGATTCGGCGTCACGGCCTTCTGCCCGACGTCGGTGGCTTGCCCGCCGCGCGAGCTGAAGGAGTTGCTGCGCGGCGTTCGCAGCGCTCGGGAGGCCGCGGTTCCGTCGTCGGCGCGCGTGCTGCCCGCGCATCTCGAGAGCAATTTCATCAACGCCGATTTCAGGGGGGCGCAGCCGCACGCGTGCATCCGGGCCCCGAACGAGGCGCCCGAAGGCGCGTTTTCGGGCCGCAACATTCTCGACGAGATCGACGCGGCGCGGCCCGACGTCGCCATCGTCACGGTCGCGCCCGAGATCGACGGTGTGCTCGCGCTGATCCCCGAGCTGGTGCGGCACGGCTACCGCGTGTCGCTCGGCCACTCCGGCGCCACCTACGAGCAGGCGCGTGCCGCCATCCTGGCCGGCGCCAGCCAGGCGACGCATCTGTTCAACCGCATGACGCCGCTCGCGCACCGCGCGCCCGGTCTGGCGGGCGCAGTGCTCGAGAGCGGCGACGTCGCCGCCGAGATCATCTGCGACGGCGTCCACGTGCACCCGGCCGTCGTGCGGGCGGCGGTCGCGGCCAAAGGGCTGTCGAAGGTCATGGCGATCACCGACGGCACCGCGGGTTCCGGTCTGCCGCGCGGCGCGCGCGCCACCCTGGGCGGCCGCCCGATCACGACCGGCGATGCGGCCTACCTGGACGACGGCACGCTCGCGGGCAGCGTGCTGACCATGGACGGTGCGTTCAGGATGCTCGTGACGGTGATGGGCTTCAGCCTGATCGACGCCGCGCAGATGTGTGCCACGACGCCGGCCCGTGAGCTGGCCCTGCACGGGCACGGGGTCCTGGCCCCCGGCGCCATTGCCGACTTCGTCGTGCTCGACGCGGACCTTCAGGTGGTCGAGACCTACCTCGCCGGCCAGCCGGCCGGCGTCTCCTGACGTCATTCGCCGGCAATCGCCGTATCATGGATTGCCATGGCGATGCGGTCCGCGGGCGCGGCCGTCGGCGTTCTAGCCCTCGTGGCGGCGTGGTCCGCTGCCGCGCGCGCCGAGCCGACCCGCCCGCTCGTGACCGTCCCTCTGTTCGTCACCGATGCGCGCGGGCAGGCGATCCGCAACCTGAAACTGCCCGACATCGAAGTCGCGGAAAACGGCGCGCCGCAGAAGATTGCCTCGGTCGTGTTTCGCGGCCAAGCCTCGCGCCGCGTGGCGATCTACCTCGACGAGTATCACGTCTCGCCCGGCGCAAGCACCGCGCGCGCGCGCGCGTCGGTCGGCGCCTTCGTCGAACGGCACCTCCGCCCTGACGACGCGGTCATTCTGATGAAGCCGCTCGACTCGCACGCGGCGATTGCGCCGGTCTCGAGCCTCGAGATCGTCCGCCGGTCGGTGGCGGAGTTCGACGGCCGGCGAGGCGTGTACGACAAGCGCGGGCCGTTCGAGGCGGAGTACATGAGCGCCGCGCCAGCCTACGCCGCGCGGCAGCGCGCGCAGGTCGTCCGGGCTGGGATGGAGTCGCTGGCGATTGCGATGCGGGACGGAGGCGACGCCGCCAAGGCCCTGATCATCGTGACCGAAGGGTTCAGATCCTCGGAATCCTCACGCATGCGAACGACGACCCTCCGAACCGTGGCCAGGGCGGCCCGGCTGGCGAATGTTCCGGTCTACATCGTCGACCCCTCGGCGACTGCCGAATCCGAGTCGCCGCTCAACGAGGCGTGGCGTGCGATCTCCCTGCAGACCGGTGGCATGCTGGTGCCGGCCGGCAGCGACATCGACGGCGCGCTGTCACGGGTGGCGGCGGACCTCGAAGGGCACTATGTCGTCGAGTTCCAGGGTGCGGCCGGAGACGACGGCGCTTTTCACGGGATCGAAGTCACGGTGAAGCGGCGGGGAGCGCAGGTGCGGGCGCCGTCGGGCTACTGGGCGCCGTTCGGCGCCTCGCGCTTCCCGAAGGTCACGCCCGGCAGGGCGTACGCGAACCTGCTGACCCCGCACGTCAGCGGACTCATTCAGCCGTGGTTCCGGATGGCGCCGGCGGTCAACGGCAACACGCGGGTGACGTTCTCCTGGATGCCACGGCCGCTGGCGAAGCCCGCGGAACGGGTCGAGTTCGCCGCCGTGACGTTCGAAGGGCAGACGCTTCACACCGCCGCGCTCGGTGCGCTTCGGGCTCAGGCTGGCGAGCCGGTCGAGACGACCTTCGAAGTGCCGCCTGGACCGCTGCAGATCTCGATGGCGATCGCCGGCGCGGCGGGCCGGGTGCTCGACACCGACGTCCGCTACATCGAGGTCCCCCGCCTCGATGCCTCGCGCCCGCACATCGCGGCTGTGGAAATCGTCCGCCCCCGGTCGCTGCCGGAGTTCCGGGTGATGCAGTCGGACCCGGCGGTGATGCCGACCGAGGTGCGCGACTTCCACCGGCGGGACCACCTGCTGGTGCGCGTCCGGGCGTTCGCGGCTGCGGGATCACCGGAGGTCCAGCTCACCCTGCTCAACCGCGTCGGGCACCCGCTGCTGGCGCTGACGCAGCTCGAGCCGGTGGATGGCGCCAGGCAGTTCGCACTGCCGTTCGCCCGCTATCCGCGCGGGGAGTATCGCCTGCTGGTTCGAGCCACGTCCGGCGGCGAGACTGTCACGCAAGTACTGACGATCAGGTTGATTGGCTAGAAAAGGCCACGACGGGTCCTCCCTGGTGCCCCGCCGCGCGGCACGGTGCAGGCACCAAGGAGCACGAAGAACACGAAGGCCACGAAGAAGGCCACAACGACATTTTTTCAAAAGGCGAAGCAGTCGCTGCTGACTCGCAGTCCGACGCCGCTTGGCGTGGTGGTCTCCGTCGTGCCCTGCATGTTCTTGTGCTGGTTGGTCCCGTGGCCAGAAGCAAAAAAACCTCTCCGCCGCTTATCCAGGCCCACCGTCCAGGGGGGCGCGGTTGTTCCGGCTGCCGAGAGAAGCGGAGTGCCTACACGCGCGCCAGACGTTCGGCGGCGGCCTTCAGCGTTTCGTCCTTCTTCGCGAAGCAGAACCTCAGGACTTTCGGTGCGGACGACTTGTAGAGAAACGGCGATGTCGGGATCGAGGCCACGCCGTGCTCCTTCGTCAGCCGCACCGCGAATTCTGCGTCGGTCTCATCGGTGATCGCCGAGTAATCCATCAGCTGGAAGTAGCTGCCGCGGCAGGGCAGCGGACGAAAGCGCGAGCCCTCCATGAGGCGCAAGAAGAGGTCCCGTTTCGTCTGATAGAAGGGACCGAGGTCGCGCAGGCGTTCGGGAGCCGCCATCATCCCGGCCAGCGCGTGCTGCACGGGCGTGCTGGTCGAGAAGGTCACGAACTGGTGGACCTTCCGGAATTCCGCCGACAGCGCCGCCGGCGCGACGGCGTAGCCCACCTTCCAGCCGGTGACGTGGTAGGTCTTGCCGAAGGATCCGACGATGAAGCTGCGCTCGGCCAGCGCCGGGTGGCGCGCCATGCTCTCGTGCTGTGCGCCGTCGAAGATGATGTGCTCGTAGACCTCGTCGCTGACGATGAGGATGTCGGTGTTGCGGACGAGCGCCCCGAGGGTCTCGATGTCGCCGCGGGTCCAGATCGCGCCGGTCGGATTGTGCGGGGTGTTGATGACGATCACACGAGTCCGCGACGTGATCGCCGCTTCGACCGTGTGCCAGTCGACGGCGTAATCCGGAAGCGTCAGCGGCACCACGACGGGCGTTGCGCCGCTCAACTCGATTGCCGGGACGTAGCAGTCGTAGCACGGCTCCAGGACGATCGCCTCGTCGCCCGGTCCCGCGACGCACGCGACGGCATCGAAGATGGCTTCGGTCCCGCCCGACGTGACCGTCACCTCGCTGTCGGGATCGTACCGGCGGCGGTGGAACAGCTCGTATTTCGCGGCGATGGCCTGGCGCAGCGCCAGCACCCCCTGCATGGGCGCGTACTGGTTGCGCCCCTCGCGCATGTGCGTCGCGACCGCCTCCACCAGCGCAGGATCGCAGTCGAAATCCGGAAACCCCTGCGACAGGTTGATCGCGTTCAGGTCGGCGGCGAGCTTCGACATCACGGTGAAGATCGTGGTGCCGGCCCGCGGCAGCCGCGACTCGAGCCTGAACGTCGGGCTCATATGGCCTCGAAGCAGCCGGTCGCGGTGTTCTTGCGCACGCAATCCCAGCGGAAGTGCTGGCCGTTCATGGCCACGTACACGCCCGGCGGCAGGACCTGGACGAACGACAGCGCGCTCCCGAGATTGAACAGTCCATCGGAACTGCCGAAGGCGTAGGGGACCATGGCGCCGGTGAGGACGATGGTCTTGCCCTGGATGCCGGCGGCGGCCAGCGCCCTTGCGGTCTGGACCATCGTGTCGGTGCCATGGGTGATGACGACCGCCGTCTCCTCGCACCCCCGGGCGCGCGCCACGATCCGTTCGCGGCCGGCGTCATCGAGCTCGAGGCTGTCGATCATCATGACGGTCTCGGCCGCGGTGTCGAGCAGGCAGCGGCCGCGCCGGAGCATCTCGGGCAGGTGGGTGTCCTTGAAAAACAGCGTGCCCGTCAGCTCGTCGTATTCCTTGTCGAACGTGCCGCCGGTGATGAGGATCCGGATGCCCATTACCGGCTCGTCGAGCGGAAGAGATCGTCCGCGGACGACAAGATGATGCGGCGCAGCCGGTCGGGGTAATCAGCCGGCAGCTCGTCGACGAAGCCCTTCACGGTTTCTGCCACCTCCGGCGAGGTGTGGCCCGAGAGGGTCGCGTCCATCCAGCGCTTCGGGAAGAAGATGTCGCCGGTCCGCTGGATGTCGCGCAGCAGCTCGAGGCTGGGCCGAACGTATTTCACCGACGCCTGCGCCCGCAGCGGATGATGGAGGTAGGCAACCGCTTCGAGAACCCACGCCTCGCGACGGCGGTTCACCGGATCCGTCAAGGTGGCGTAGAACGCGTCGCGGGTCGCCTGGTCGGCCGACAGGGCCGGCTTGACGAAGACCATGCGCGCCTTCCGGTCGGGATTCTGCGTCCGCGCGATCTGCTGGTCGAGAATCGCCTGTGCCGTGGGCACGCCGCGGACGGCCAGCTCCTGCGCCAGCGTGATGTAGTCGGACTCGGCCAGCACGAGGCCCGGAACCGTCTCCGCCTTCCGCCACACCCGTTCCAGCCATTCCAGCGTGCTGGTCGTCAGCGCCACGTCCCTGAGGGCGTTGAACCACGCGGATTTCAGGCTCGAGGTCTTCGCCCGGTCGAGCCCCGAGCGCAGCAGTGACTCCAGCTTCGGCGCCCGGCTCGGTCTCTCGCCGGCCGGGATCCAGCGCCAGTACGCCTGTTGCGTGTAGCCGAGCATCCGCTGAACCGTCAGCTCGTTGCGCTCGCGCGGCAGCGCGCGCATCAGCGTCTCGAGCATCTCCGCCGATCGCACACGACCGTCGAGCATCTCCTCCCACAGGGTCACCGTGACGACGCCGCGGCGCAGGTCGTCGTCCACATCGTGCAGATTGGCGAGGAGGTACTTCCGGCTGGCCGGATCCAGCACGACGTTCCCGTACGCGACCCCATCGGCATTCGGCAGGACGTACAGCGGCTGGGTTGCGCTTCCGACACGCTCCTGGCTGGTCTTGAGCAGCACCTTGGTGTCGAGTGAGCCGAGCCGGTGGGCGAAGGTCACCCCGAGGCGCTGGCTCCAGAGAAGCCCGCGCCCATCGACCGGATCCTTCTGCGAGACCACGAACGAGACGACGCGCTTCCCCTCGTCGGCCGGCGTGATGGTGATCGTCGGACGCCCGGCTTCCTCGACCCAGGCATGGCTCCAGACCTCGAGATCCTCCGGCGTGCGGCGATCGAGCATGGCAATGAGGTCCGCCCAGGTGGCGTTGCCGAACGCATGAGTCTTCAGGTACTCCTTCATGCCGTCGCGAAAGACATTGGCGCCGAGCATGATCTCGAGATGCCGCATGACGATCGGCGCCTTCTGGTAGATGATCGCGCCGTACAGGCTGCCGGCTTCGTTCAGGTTGTCGAGCCGCTGGCGGATCGCGTTGGTGCCGGCGGTCCGGTCGACCTCGTACGCCGACGGGTAGTGCGCGTACAGGAAACGCAGGTCGTGATTGATTTCCGGAAATGCCGGATTCACGATCTTCGCCGCCATGAAATTGGCGAACACCTCTTTCATCCAGACGTCGTTGAACCAGCGCATGGTCACCAGGTCGCCGAACCACATGTGCGCCGTCTCGTGTGCGATGAGGCTCGCGCGTCCCAGCTTCTGGTTTTGCGTCGCCGATTCGTCGAGCAGCAGCCCTGAGGCGTTGTAGTAGATGGAGCCGGGATGCTCCATGCCGCCGAACTGGAACGACGGCACCAGCAGGAACTCGAACTTTCCGAATGGGTACTCGATGCCGGTGTAGCGTTCGAGCCACCGCAGCGCGCCCGCGTGCAGGTCGAAGATCGCCTCGCGATTCCGCGCGACCTTCGCCGCGTCCGTCTCGCGATGCAGCATGCGCAGCTGGCGGCCGTCCCGGCTGGCCTTTTCCACCTGGAACCGCCCGGCGGCGAAGGTGAACAGATAGGTCGAGATCGGCCTGGTCTCTTCGAATCGTACGGTCGCGCGCTCTCCCACGATCTCGCGGGAGATCTGTGTGCCGTTGGAGAGCGCTTCCCATGCCGCCGGTATCTCGAGAGCGACGGTGTAGCGCCCCTTCAGGTCGGGCTGATCGAAGACCGGGAATGCCTGCCGCGCCCGGGCGGGCACGAACAGCGCGTAGAGAAACTCCGGGTTGCGGTTGAGCGGCGCGTCGGAGCTGCGAAACTCGAGCGTGATCTCGTTGGTTCCGGGGCGCAGGTCCGCCGCGGGAATGATGACGTGCTCGTTGGTCCATGTCGCCGCCACCGCGCGCCCGCCGGAGGTCACGCCGCCGAGCGATCCGGCGGGAGCGGCGAAGTCGAGCGCGAGCGGCCGCGCGCCGTCCTTCAACTGGAATCTGATCGTCGCGCGCCCTCGAACCGCCTCCGTCTGAACAGAGGGGATGTCGAAGTGCAGGTCGTATCGAAGATCCGAGATCCGTCCGGCGCGTTCCTCCGCAAGGGTGAGCGGAACGCCGGGGCCGGGATCCGCCACAGGAGACATACCAGACATGGCCACAGCCGACACACAGAGGGAACACAGGACGCCAGAAACGCAGAGAAAATACCGGAAGCGGCGGGTCACGCGGCTCTCCGTATTCTCAATGACACCAGCGCGGTCACGAGCACGAAGAAACAGACCGTGATGACCGACCACGACATGAAGACAGCATATCGCTCGCGGCCCATGAGGTCGAAGAGCGACAGGCCGGCGACGACGACGGCTGCCCATGTCAGCCAGCGCACCCCATCGGGGAGCAGGTCGTCGTAGTTCGCAAACATCGCGACGGCGGGGGTCGCGACCAGGAACACGTAGTCCCATCCCTGCGGGGAGAGCAGCGGAATCAGCGTCAGGAGCAGCGCGCCCTCCAGCGCCTCGGCATGCGCGATCTCTCGTCTTCTGGCGATGACCAGCGCCGCCGCTGCCACGAGCGCCGCCGACGCGAGGAGCGACGCGACCGAGGCCGCCGGTCGCGCGCCGAACCACTTGGCGAACATGCCCGCAACTGACACGTTGTCGGCGTTGGTGAGATTGGGCGCGGTCGATTCGGTCACGGTCGCCCACCACGCCCGATGGAGGTCGATGGTTCCGCCGAGTCCGTACAACACGACCGGCAGGGCCAGCAGCGCGGCGGTTGCGGCGACGGCGGTCACGCCCGCCCGCCGTCCGCGCACCAGCGCAATCCACGGCAGAAAGACGATGGCGTAGGGCTTGACGGCGATGGCGGCGACGAACAGCGCCGCCGCCGCGGCATCGCGTCCCGCCCGGATCATCAGGATCCCGGCCGTCGCGATGACGCCGAACAGGAGGTTCACCTGACCGAGCGTGAGCTCATGGCCGTAGAACTTGCCCATGGCGATCACGACGATCAGCGCAAGGCCCCACGAGGGGCGTCGTCGGGCCGGGAGGATTGCCAGGCTGAGCGAGACGAAGACAACCAGGAGCGCGGCGGAGGCCGCAAACCATGCCGCCTTCGCGTGCGGCAGGGGCAGCCGCGCGACCGGCGCGGACAGCACGGCAAACGCCGGAAGGTACTTGAACTGGTAATGGCCGTCGGAGGGGCGGTAAAGCGGTTCGGCCGACGCCGCGCGGGCGGCCGCGGTCCAGTACACCTCAAAGTCGCGCATCTCGCCGGGGAGACGCCGAAGACCGAACCCGGCGACCGCGGTGGCGCCGCATAGCGCCAGCGCAATCCACAGACCGCTTCGCGGACCGGCTCTCAGGGGTTCCGCTCGAGGCCCACCAGCGTCCAGGTGGCGTCCGGCGCGCGGCGGAAGTAGACCACGAGCGGATGCTGCCACGCCGGCTGATCGGGGTGGAAGCCCTTGATCGTGGCCGAGATGAACTGCTCGGACAGGATCTCGCGCGGCGCCTGCGCCGAGAGCGTGGTGACGGTCTGTTCGGAGCCGACGGGCGTGTGGGTGCTGGTGGCGTTGTCGAAGCGCGACCAGGCAATCGTGTAGCGTTCCGCCGGCTTCGCCATCCCCACCAGTTCAGCCGCGTTCTGGAAGCGCATCACCCCCGCGTCGTTCATCGTCACGTTGACGACCGGATTGGTCCCGTTGAGCCACGACATGAGCACCTTCGCCTTGCGTGCGAGGATCGTCTCGGTCAGGTACTCGGTTGCCATCGGATCGGTGAACTTCGCGGCCCCGACGATCGCGCGCACGTCGGCGTCCGAAAACCGCGAGACGATTCGCGCCGCCCAGAAGCGATCCTCGGGCCGGGCGTTGCGGAACGCCGGGTTGGGGTACTCGGGCTTCCAGTTCTCGGGGCGGAAGTAGGTCGCCTCCAGCCGTCCGACCGCGGGGATCTCCGGGTAACGGACCTTCACCCACGGACGCACGTAGAACCCGAGGGTCAGCATCGTGATGAACGTCGGGCGCGCTTCCCAGATGAACTCATTGCCGGCGCGAGTGGTCTGCGCCTGCGTGCTGCCGCTGCCGAGCGTGGAGCCGAAGTCGAGCAGGTAATGGCGCACGAACGCGCGCCCGTCCTCCTTCACCAGCACGTCGTGCGTGTTGATGCTGCGCGAGTCATCGTGGTTGAGCCAGGCGGCGAACACCAGCATCCCCCGCAGCTCGCGGCGATGCTCGTGCGGATGGATGTCGTTGGGATCGTCGGCCCGGGTGCCGTAGTACTTGAATTTGCCGATCGGCGTCCAGGGGATGCCCCGGCTGGCGATGACGCGGTAGGTGCCGTCGGTATTGCGGGCCGCCTTCTTCAGCAGTTCCTCGATGTGCCGGGGCTTCATGGGCCCGGTTTGCCCGCCCTCTTCGGCGATCACCGTGCCGGGCGCAATCGTGAGCGCCGCCGGATCCATCGTCGCCAGATAGTTCTCGGGCGTGTGATACCCGAAGGCGTAGAAGAACTTGGTCGCGATGATCTCGGCACCGCTCGACATCTCGGGGTTCGTCGGCGGGTCGAACTTGATGAAGTAGGTCTCTCCGGTCGTGTCCTTGATCGTCAGGCCGGGGGTGATCCCCTCCGACTTGGCGTCGGTCACGGTCCACGGGCCGGGCGCGGGGCCGGTGCCGGTGTCGGGGCCGCGGACCAGTCGGGCGGTCGGAAACTCGTCCCGGCCGATCCGGTTCGTGAACCAGCTCGAGTCCGGCACCTCGTCTACCGTATTGATGTTGGCGGCGCGCCCGGGTGTCTCGTCGCCTGCGTCGAGAAAGGTGTTCTCGATGAAGTCGTACTGCTGGCTCATGCGGATCCGTTTCACCGCGGAGGCGTCCTGTGTCTCTGGATCCCTCCAGATCGGGTCGTCGCGATAGAACTTCTGCCCCGCGCCGGTGAGCGCCGAGGCGGCCGCGAGAATCACGAGCGCGCTGGTGAAGAGGTTGCGCATGAGGAGTCAGAAAGCCTTCGAGTATTTGAGAAACGTGCGGATGCCTTCGCTGCCGCCCGCCGCGACGTCGAGCCGGAGCCACACCGCCTTGTAGGTATTGAACCGCAGGCCGATGCCATATGCGCCGCGGATGCGGGAGAACTCGAGACCGGCGAGACGAGGCGCGACGGTGCCGAAGTCGGAGAACAGCGCCATATCGAGACCCGAGAACGCCTCCCATCGGTACTCGAAATTCATGACCGCGGCGTTGCGGTCGCGGAACCGGTAGTCCGACGCGCTGCGCAGCGAGTCACCTCCGCCAATCGTCGGGCGGAAGTAGAACGGCACCTCCTGGCCGTCTTCGGCCGTGGTCGCGGTCATCCGGAACCGTGCGGCGAGCACCCGCTTCTTGTCGAAGATCGGCAGAAAGTGCTGCGCCTCGAGGTCCACGCTGTGAAAGCTGTATCGATCCAGGTCCTGGTCGTTGTACCGCCGCCACAGGACGCCTATGTAGGCGCCCTCGCGCGCGTTGCCCGGCTGGTCGCGCGTATCGAGCGTCGCGAACAGATCGCCGTAGGTGTAATCCGGCTGTGCCGCCAGCCCGGGTGCGTCCGCATCTGCGAAGCGCTCTTCGATGGAGGGAAAGCGGCCGTCGGTGCCCGGGCCGATCGAGACGTTCATGCGCCCGAGCCGCACGCCCGCGTTCAGCCAGTCGGCCGGCTTGAACATGGCGCGCCCCTGCACTTCAGGCGCCCGATAGCGGTAGTTCACCCGGTCTGCGCGCCGGGTGTCGAACCCGAGCCCGTAGAAGTCTTCCTGCGGTTGATGGCGGTAGGCGCCTTCGACGCCGATCTCGAAGCGCTCGTCGAGCAGTCGCGGAAGCGAGAAATCGACCCGCGCCATCCGATACCCGCGCATCGACTGGCCGGCCTCGAACACGACCCGGGCATTGCGATCCAGCAGGTCGTGCCGCCAGCCGCCGCCCAGCGCAATGCCGGAGCCGACCGGCTTGCCGGTATAGCCGTATTGAACGTAGAACCCGTTGTATGGCGCGATCTTCGCCAGCGGATTGGTTCGTTCGACCCAGATGAGGGCCTCTTCCAATCGTTTCGGCTCGTATGGCTGGAGCTGCGAGGCTTTTTCCGCGCGTTGCCGCGCCAGGATCTCCGCCCGCGTTTCCTGCGCAGCGGCAGGGGCGGCCATGACCGCAACCATCAGCGCGCACCCCACCAGCACTCTCGAGCACATGCCGACAGACAATAGCTCAACTCTCTTGCCCGTCGCCACTCGGCCGGCTTAATTCGCGCCGAACGCCTTGACGCCGGCCGCGAGGGCGTCGAGGCGGTCGCGTGAATAGACCCGCCCCCCGACGATGGTGGCCGCGACCCGCCGGGCGTTGGCGATATCGATCAGTGGATCGCCGTCGAGCAGCACCAGGTCGGCGCGCTTGCCAGGACGGATGGTTCCCTCGGTCTTCAGGGTCCCGCGGTACTCGGCGGCATTCCTCGTGGCGGCCTGCAGGGCGTGCAGTGGCGAGAAGCCCGCCCCGACCAGCAGCTGCAGCTCCTGGTGCAGGCTGAATCCGGGGAGCACGAAGGCGTCGAAGGTATCGGTGCCGGCGAGCACTTTGGCACCGCCGGCATGGAGATCGCGAACCGCGCGCGCGGCT
Source organism: Vicinamibacterales bacterium (assembly GCA_035250005.1). Classification (GTDB taxonomy): domain Bacteria; phylum Acidobacteriota; class Vicinamibacteria; order Vicinamibacterales; family 2-12-FULL-66-21; genus JACDCA01. The sequence continues at coordinate 16,903 of DATFFM010000010.1, forward strand.
GTCCCGGCGAGAGCGGCCGCGGCCGCAAAACCCTGCTCGGTCTGCCGGTCGAGGTACCGCTTGCGGCCCTCCAGCCATCGGGTTCTGGTTGCCACCGGCACCACCTCCATCGGCAGGTCCGTGCCGTCATGCTCACGCGTCAGCGGACGAAGAGAGGCGGAGAAGATCAGCGTCGGCACGATCCAGACCTGACGTTCGCGCATCGACCGGCCCAGCGCCCGCGCCCGTAAGGGATCGTAGGTCTCGACCACCCGCTGTCGCAGGGCGGCCTCGCGCAGCGCGATCTCGGTTGCGGGTCCCGTCGCGCGGTCGCGTGCGATCGCCCGGAGCTCGCCGATCAGTTCGGCGCTCGCGGTCGAGCACGCAAACAGCAGCAGCCCGTCCTCGGCCAGCGCCGGGGAGATGTGCTCGAGGCTGCGCTGACCGCTGGCCAGGATCTCTTCAGCGGTCATGGCGACCGGGATGTGGCCGGCAAGCGGCACATTGGCTGCGCGCGCCGCCCGCGCCAGCGCCGAATGCATCCCGGGTTCAAGGCCCGACTGCACTTTGATGAAATCGACGCCGGCCCCGGCCAGCGCCGGCACTTCGACTGCCGCTGCTGGCGCATCGGCCAGACGTCGGAACATCGCGCTTGCCTCACCCGGGCCGTCGACGAACGGCCCGGGCGTGAGGATCCGCGGCCCCGCCAGGTCGCCGCGTGCTGCCCGCGCCCGCAGGTCGAGCACGCGCTCGAGCGGCCCGCCCATGTCGCGCACGCCGACGATCCCATGGGTGAGAAAGAGCGGCAGCATCACTTTCTCGGCAATCAGCGGCTCGGGCCGCGTGGCCAGGTGCACGTGCATGTCCCAGAGACCGGGGATCAGGAACTTGCCGCGTCCGTCCACGATGGCGCCGGCTGCCCGCGCCGGCCCGGGCGGCCCGATCTCTGCGATCAGGCCGTCCCGGACGACGACGTTTGCGACCCGGCGCGGCTCGTCGTCCCCGGTGATGACCGTCACGCCGGTGATCACGACGGTGGATGCGGGCTGGCCCGTGAGAACGGCCGCGACGGCCGACGTCACGATGGCGGCAACGGCGAAGCTGCGCATGGAGCCGCGATCGTAGCAGGGGCGCTGCGCGGGGCTAAGCGGTTGGTGACGAACGGCGGCCGCGGTGGGACGGCCGCCGCGGGCGCGAATCCGCGCCGGGTGGGATAGCATCGTTGACACCATGTCCAAGGTGCCCAGCACCGCCTCGGGCTCTGCGCTCGCCGAGCGGTTCGCGGCGTTCGTGACCGAGCGGTTTCCGTTTGCGCTGGAGCACGCGCGCGAGGCCTTCGAGGCGGCTGGCGGCCCGGCCGCGGCCGTCAGCAGTGGACTGAGCGAGGTTCGCCAGCGTCTCGGCCCCGAGTTGCGGCTCCGGCTTCGGCATCTGGTGCCGGACGATGTCAACGAGACGACGCCCGGGACGACCGGTCCGCAGCGGTTCTCCGCTGCGGTGGAGGAGCTGGTCGACGCGTGTGACGGATTCCTCGCCCGCGCGGCGATTCGGGCGTCGCTCACCGCCGCCGAGCGGCGCGAGATCCTCCGCGGCATGATGCTGACGCGGGCCACCGACAACCGGCTGAAGCTGTTCTTCACCGGCGGAGAAGTGCGCTACGGCGACGCCTCGTTTCAGGGGAAAGGCTTCCGCTCGCTCGGGCAGGAGGCGATCTATGCCGCCGGCATCCGGCTGCGTCGCGGCGAGCGCTGGCGCCGGGACGGGACCTGGACGGGTGACGTGGTGGCACCCCTCATTCGTGATCTCGGCGTCGCGCTGGCGATGAAGCCGGACGGCGACACCGTCCGCATGGTTCTTTCGGCCCAGATGGCCAAGGCTGGTCCCCCCATGGGCGGCAAGGACCTGCACATCGGCGATCCTGCGAACGGCATCCTGCCGGCCTCGGCGCCGCTCGCGATCAGCGCGCTGACGGCCGCCGGGATGTCGATGGCGTTTGCGCGGCAGGGGAACGGCCGGGTTGCCCTGACGTTCATCGGCGAGGGCGGGTCGTCGCTCGGCGAGTGGCACGAGGCGATCAACCTCTGCGCCGCGCGAAAGCTGCCGGCAGTGTTCTGCGTCCAGAACAACCAGACCGCGCTCTCGACGCCGGTCGCCGACCAGTCGGCGGTTCGGGTGTTTGCCGACAAGGCGCAGGGCTACGGCGTCCCCGGGATCACGATCGACGGCACGGATCCGGACGAGATTGCGGCGGCGTTCGCGTGGGCCGTCGAGCGCGCGCGAAACGGCGCCGGGCCGGCCCTGATCGAGCTCGTCTGCATGCGGATGTGCGGCCACGCGCATCACGACGACATGTTGTATCTCGGCAGGGATCCACAGGTGGCGTGGGAGTACCCGCCGCTGACCGAACAGGGATATGCGGACGCCGGCCTCTATGGCTTCTGGTCGGCGAGGGATCCGCTCGCGCTGTACGCGGCCCGGCTCGAGGCCGACCAGATCATCGGCGACGGCGAAGCGGCGGCGATGCGGAAGGAGGTCGAGACCCTCGTCGAACACGAAGCGCGTGCGGTCATCGACGCCCCCTGGCCCGAGCCGTCGGACGCCGGTCGCGGCGTGCTCGACGGCGAGCCGGCCCGCGTGCGAGTCGAGGTGCTCGACGAGACCGTCCGGCGGTCGATCGACTACGATCCCGACCTCCCGGCGGTCGAAGCGGCGCCGCCGTTCGACCGGAAGGGCAGGACGTTTCTCGAGGCGGTGATGCTCGGCGTCGGCGATGCACTGCGCGCCGACCCGCGCGTGTTCGTCTTTGGCGAGGACGTCGGCGGTCAATACGGCAACGCGTTCCTGCTGCTGCGCCCGCTGCTCGCCGAGTTCGGCGATCGCATCCTGAACTCGCCTCTCGCCGAAGGGGCGGTTCTCGGCGTCTGCGTCGGCGCGGCGCTCGCCGGCCAGCGGCCGATCGGCGAGATGCAGTTCAACGACTTCGTCGCCACCGGCTTCAACCAGCTCGTGAACAACGCGGCGAAGGTCCGGTATCGCTGGGGCGGGTCCGTCCCCATGGTGGTTCGCATGCCATGGGGCGGCCTGCGTCACGCCGGTCCGTACCATAGCCAGAACACCGAACCCTGGTTCTACCGGACGCCCGGCCTGAAGATCGTCGTCCCCTCCACCCCGGCCGACGCGCGCGCGCTGATGGCGAGCGCGGTCGCGGATCCGGATCCGGTGCTCTACTACGAGCACATCGCGCTCTACCGTGATCCGCGCGTGAAGCAGGCGCTCGACGACCAGGCGCCAGCGCCGCTGCTCATCGGCGGTGCCGCGCTGCGCCGCGCCGGGAGGGACCTGGCGCTCATTTCCTACGGCGCATACGTCCACGTCGCGATGCGTGTCGCCGAGCGGCTCGCGGCCGAGGGGATACAGGCGTCGGTGCTCGACCTGCGCACGCTGGCGCCGCTCGATCGGGAGGCCGTCCTGCGTGTGGCCCGCCACTGCAGCCGCGTGCTGGTCGTTCACGAGGATTCGCGCACCGGGGGCATCGGGGAGAGCGTCGCCGCGCTGATCCAGGAGGAAGCGTTCGATTCGCTGGATGCCCCGGTGCGGATCATCGGTGCGCTCGATACCCCGGTGCCGTATTCGCCGCCGCTCGAGCACTTCTTTCTTCCGCAGGAAGACGAGATCGAGCGCGCCGCGCGCAACCTGCTGCGGTACTGAGTGCTGGCCGCAAGTTCCTTCTTGCAAAGCCCGCGAAGCCCGCAAAGAAAGTTGCGGTGTGACCGGGGTCGGGCCCGCGGCAGGTGCGTGGGTTGACGGCAAGCCGGAAACGCAACCCCCCTCACTCCTGGATCCACCCCCGTCAGCCCGTCCAGCCGGCGGCGCAGTCTCGCATCACGGCTTCGGCACGAGGAGCACGAAGAACACGAAGCGCTCCAAGGGAGGCCACAACGAGATCTTTCAAGAGGCGAGAAATCAATCGCTGCTGGCCGGCAGTCCCAACCCGGTTGGCGTAGTGGTCTCTCTTTGTGCGCCTCGTGTTTTTCGTGTCCCTCGTGATTCACGCCGTCAGCCCGTCCAGCCGGCGGCGCTGTCTCGCATCACGGCTTTGGCACGAGGAGCACGAAGAACACGAAGCGCTCCAAGGGAGGCCACAACGAGATCTTTCAAGAGGCAAGGAATCAATCGCTGCTGGCTTGCAGTCTCAACCCGCTTCGCGTAGAGGTCTCCCTTGTGGTGTCCAGGGTGATCTACGCCGTCAGCCCGTCCGGCCGGCGGCGCTGGCTCGCATCACGGCTTCGGCACAATCGGCTTTCGTTTCCGGCTTATCGTCAGCCCACACCGCGAAGCGCCCCCCAGCCCGCCGCAATGCCCTGTCCGACCAATGGAACCGAGCGATGGTACATTAACGCCATGACGAATCGTGACGTCGACGGTCTCACATCCGCCACACTCAAGCACCTGCGTGAGCGGTGGTGGGACGATGCCTTCACGGAATTCGTGAAAGACACCTTGCAGCCTCGCGCCGGCCGGCGCATCCTGGATGTCGGCTGCGGGATCGGGACGGCCGAAGTGAAGTTGTCGCGCCTGCGGCTCACCCAGGTCGACTTCGTGGCCGTCGACCTGCTCACCGACCGGGTGATCGCCGCGCAGGCGGCCGCGCGCGCACACAACATCAGCGCGCACTTTGCGGCGGCCGACGCATGCCGGCTGCCTTTCCCCGACGCCACGTTCGATTCGGTGTTCTGCGTCGCCGTGCTGCAGCACATCGGCGACGTGAAGGCGGCGGTCCTCGAGATGGCGCGGGTGACCCGGCCGGGCGGGCGGATCGTCGCGGTGGAGCCCGACAACTCCGCCCGGTACTTCTACAGCTCGGTCGAAGACGGCCATCGCGCGCACGACTCGGCCCGCCGCTTCTTTTCCGCGCTCGCGGTCGCGCGGGGGGACGCGTCCGAGCCGGCCGTCGGCCCCCAGCTGCCGACTCTCTTCTCGCAGAACGGTATCGAGCCGTTGAGCGTGCACGTCTTTCCGGTCTCGGGCGCGCGCCTCGGCGCGCCGGCGCCGGCCGTCTGGACGAACCGGCGTGCGAGTGTCTCCGAAGAGATCGAGAAGGCGCCCGACGAAGCGATCCGTCGGCTCGGGCAGGACTACCTGAAGGTGATGGACCGCTACGCCGAAGCGGCGACCGCCGCCGGCACCGGATTCGTGGAGATCCAGAACGCCATGCTGTTCGCCACCGTCGGCCAGCGCCAGGAATGACCCGGCGCGCGCCCGCCGAAGGGTGGCAGGGCTGGGACGACTACGCCCCCTTCTACGACTGGGAGAACGCGCAGACGGTCGCGCGGCGCGACGTGGTCTTCTGGCAGCGGCTCGCGCGCGCCCAGAACGGCCGGGTGCTCGAGCTCGGGTGCGGCACCGGCCGCCTCACTCTCCCGGTCGCGCGGGCGGGTGCACGGGTCGTCG
>DATFFM010000011.1:0-6120 GCA_035250005.1 Vicinamibacterales bacterium
GCAGACGCCAGGCCCCGGCGAGCTCGTGCAGGGCACCCTCGACATGCTCGTGCTCAAAGTTCTGTCCCTCGAGGCGATGCATGGCTGGGGCATCGCGCAGCGAATCCGGCAAGTATCAGGAGAAGTTCTGCGGGTCGAAGAGGGCTCGCTGTACCCGGCTCTCCGTCGCTTGGAACTTGACGGGCTCGTCGAGGCCGAATGGGGCACGTCCGAAAATAATCGCAAAGCACGGTACTACCAACTCACGAAAGCGGGCCGACGTCGCTTGGCCGATGAGCGGGACCACTGGCAGGAGCTGACCGCTGGGATAGCCCGCGTCATGGAGATGGTCCGATGAGCCTCCTTCGTCTCTGGCGCGTGTTGAGCCGTCGTCGGGATGACGACGCCATCCTCCGGGAGGAGCTGTCGGCGCACCTGCAGGCGCTCGAAGAGCACTACCGCGCTGAAGGGCTGTCGGCGGACGCGGCGCGCACGGCGGCCCGCCGGCAGTTCGGCAACGTGACCAACGTCAAAGAGGATGTTCGAGAGGAATTCAGCTTCGGTGGGCTCGAGCGGCTTGCGCAGGATCTTCGCTATGCCGCGCGCACCCTGAGGGCGAGCCCGGGCTTCACTGTCATGGCAGTTGGATCGCTGGCCCTGGGGATCGGCGGATCGATCGCGGTATTTACGCTGCTCAATGCTGTCGTCCTTCGGTCGCTGCCCATCCATGAACCCGATCGTGTCTTCCAGGCGCTCCGCGCGAGCACGGACGAAACGGTGGGCAGGTTTGCGTGGCCGGCAATCCAACGTGCTCAGAAGGAACTCGCGGGGCGGGCGGAGATCGCTGCGGTCTCGAGGATCGCCGGCATGCAACTCGAGCCTGAAGGAGGCGGCGCGGGCAAGGCCGAGAGCGGAGCGGTGCAGCTCGTATCCGGCGAGTACTTTGAACTCCTCCGCCAACGGCCACAGCGTGGGCGCCTGCTGACGGGAAGTGACAACGTCACAGTCGGGGCTCATCCCCTCGCCGTCATCAGCGATGCATACTGGCGCCGCCAGCTGGCGGCTTCCGAGACGGCGGTTGGCAGTCATCTGACCATCAATGGCAGTGCGTTCACCGTGATTGGTATCGCCGAGCCGCAGTTCTTCGGCACGACACTGACCCTGCGCAGCCCGGACGTCTGGATTCCCCTCGTCATGCAGCCGATCGTGCGATACGCGCAGAACGTGAGCAGCCACGACGGCGCCGACACACGTCGACCGTGGCCGCCGCAAGAAACGATCGAATGGCTCACCGCGTTCGTACGAGTCCCGCGTGCGACGGATCCGTCCGCAATTGCGGCCGCCTTGACCGTGCAGCGACAGGGTGAGGCCGCGACGTTGTTCTCAGGCGGCAGCTTCGGGAACCTGCGAGACATCGTGCGGAGCGAAAGGATTCTCCTGGAGCCGGCGTCTCGTGGACTTTCGCCGTTTCGAGACACTACGTCCTCGTCCCTGTTTGTCCTCCTTGCCATGATGGGCGTGCTGCTCGCCGTCGCCTGCGGCAACGTGGCGGGTCTGCTGATCGCGCGCGCCTCGGCGCGCGAGCGCGAGATCGCCGTCCGTTTATCGATCGGTGCTGGCCGGATGCAGGTGGTGCGTCAGATGCTGACCGAGAGCCTCCTCCTCGGCGCCGCGGCCGGCGCCGCCGGTGTCGTGCTCGCCTTCTGGAGCCGCAGCGCGCTCGTGAAGATGTTCGCGCCCACCGCCAACCTGATCACCATGGACGTCGGCTTCGACGCGCGTGTGTTCATTTTCGCCATCGGCGTGTCGATAGCGACGGGGGTGGTCTGCGGCATCTTTCCGGCTATCCGCGGGACCCGCGTATCCCTGGCCGATGCGCTCAAGGCGCAGACGCCCGCCACCAGTGGCGGCCGCCGGTCGCTCTTCGTCGGTAAGGCGCTCGTGGCGCTCCAGATGGCATTCTGTCTGCTCGCCCTGGTTGTTGCCGCGCTGTTCGTCCGGAGCCTGCAGTCGCTGACCTCGATGGATATCGGTTACGACCGCGAGCACGTTGTGACGGCGAGACTCGACCTGCGCACTCTCCGTTACACGGCGGAACAGCGCCAGGCGCTGTATCGGCGAATACTCGAACGCATGCGCCAGATCCCGGGCGTCACCTCCGCGAGCCTTTCGATGAATGGGCCACTGGCTGGTGCCGAGACAATCGGCGATTTCGGTATCGAAGGCTACACGCCCGGCCAGGGAGAACGTCTCAGAAGCCATGCAGAAGTGGTCACGGAGGACTACTTCAGCACAGTCGGTCTTCGGCTCCTGCAGGGACGATTGTTTGCACCTGCGGATCATGCGCCGGGCAACCGCAACACGATTGTCAACGAAACGATCGCGCGGCGATTCTTCAAGAACGGAGACGCGATTGGCAAGCGCTGGGACTGGGGAAGCCCCATAGGACCGGACGGCTTCGTCATCGTCGGAGTCGTCGAAGACGCCAAGTACGTGGATCTGAGAACGCCCCCGCCGAACATGGTCTATCAACTTGCGGCGGCGCAACCCGACCGGGTGCTCAGCGACCTGGAGATTCGCACCGCTGCCTCACCCACGACGATGGCGGCGACTGTTCGTCAGGTGCTCGCGGACTCTGAGCCGCGGCTTTCCGTGGATGTGATGCCACTCAGCGGTCGCATGGCGCAGCGCGTGTCACAAGAAACACTGGTCGCGCGCCTCACGTCGATCTTCAGCGCCATCGCCCTGTTTCTGGCGTGCCTCGGGCTGTACGGCACCATCTCGTACGGGATCAACCGGCGTGTCCCAGAGATCGGGTTGCGGATGGCGCTAGGCGCCGATCGGCGGTCAGTTCTTACGCTGATCCTGCGCGAGGCGCTTCTTCTGGTGAGTCTCGGAGCGATCGTCGGCGTTCCGCTCGCCTATATCGCGGGGCGTAGCCTGCAAACGATGTTGTATGAGATTCCGCCTCTGGATCCGATTTCATACGGCGGCGGCGCAATCGTGCTCATCGCCGTCAGCGTACTGGCAGCGTTTCTCCCCGCGCGCAGGGCATCGCGGATCGAGCCAATGCTGGCGCTGAATCGCAGCTAGGTCGGGCGTCCCCTGCGGCGCCAACGTGTTACGGCCCTGAAAGATCTGGCGAACCGGCTGCAGGCCAAGGCCCTTTGGGATGTTGTCTTGAAGGGCTGGCAATTTTGCCTGCGAGTCCGCGTCACGCGCTCCTATGAACGAATGAATCGTTGTCATGGGCCGCAGCCGCTCCGGAGCGGTCTACGAATCCGGTGCGGACGCAGAATCGGCTCGGACGTCCAACCTTTTCTGGCGAGTCTCCCGTCCAACTCCCATCGGACAACGGGCTCACGGAGGCGGCGTCATGATCATCATCGAAAGGATTCTCAGAGACTGCCGGCACGCGATCCGGTTGCTGGCTAAGACGCCGGGATTCACGGCTGCCGCCGTGACGACGTTAGGGCTCGGCATCGGTGCGAACACGGCCATGTTCACGTTGATCAAGGCTGTACTCATCGAGCCGCTGCCTTATCGAACCCCGGAGAGTCTCGTGGTGATTTGGAACTTCGAGGATCGGCGCGGGACCACTCACCTGTCGGTGCGAGAGATTGTGGCTTACGGAGACGACGCGAAGAGCTTTGAGGAGATCGCGGGATATACCGAAACAAATGTGAATCTCACGGGCGAAGAGGATCCTGAGCGCGTTCGTGCGGGGGTCGTCACGGCCAATCTCTTCGACACGCTTGGCGTGCAGCCGATGCTCGGACGGACCTTCACGGGGCAGGAGGGCCAACCCGGGTCGGCTGGCGTCGCTATATTGTCGCAAGGATTATGGGAGCGGCGATTCGGGGGTGCAAAGGACCTGATTGGGCGCTCGATCCGGGTCAACGGTCGCCCGCGAACGGTCGTCGGAATAATGCCGGAATCCTTTCGCCTTCCGCTCGACTATCGCGCGGATCGGCCCACCGAAGTTTGGCTGCCCCTCGTCGTCGACCGCGCAAATCTGGGCGCCTGGGGTGCTCGGGCGTACTTCGGCGTGGGGCGTTTGAAAGCTGGCGTTGCCCCGGCAAACGCATCCAGCGAGCTGGCAGTGATCACCGGCCGTTGGGTGCAAGCGGGTTTCGACGGCTTTAGGGGCGGAGTCAGCCGGCGCGATGCGCTGCCGGTTCAGCAGCTGATCACGGGAGGGGTGCGCACTTCGCTGCTCATCCTGGTGGGGGCTGTCGCCACCGTTCTTCTGATTGCCTGTGCGAACGTTGTCAACCTGCTGCTCGCGCGAGCGGACGTTCGCCGTCATGAAATCGCGATTCGCGCGGCCATCGGTGCGACGCCCCGGCAATTGGTCGGCCAACTCTTCACTGAAGCCGCGATCCTGTCCCTGCTTGGTGGCGCATGTGGACTCGCGATTGCGCGTGCCGCATTACGGCTACTCGTTCTCCTGCGTCCGGCTAACGTGCCGCGTGTCGACGAAGTCGCCCTCGATCCCGGAGTGCTGGCGTTTACCGCCGCGATCTCCATGGCCTCGGCTGTTGTCTCCGGTACGGTACCCGCGCTACAGCTGGCCCGCCCGCACCTGAGCGGTGTCTTGAGTGATGGCGACCGAACCGGCAGTCCGGGGCGGGGCAGGCGTAAAGCCCGCAGGGCGCTGGTCATCGTGCAGATCGCCTTTTCGGTCGTACTGGTGATCGGCGCTGGTCTGCTGGTCCGCACCCTCATCGAGCTGTATCGCGTCAATCTCGGCTTCGACCCGCGCAATGTCCTGACGGCGCAACTGCAGCTTTCCCAGACCGACTATCCCACCGACGACAGCGTGGTTGCGTTCTACCAGCAACTGACTGAGCGCGTTGGGCAGCTTCCTGGTGTCGACAACGCTGGAGCCGTTCGCGTGATTCCGCTCGCCAGGACGATCGGCGACTACTCGATAAGCATCGAGGGGCGAGCGAACGCGCCGGGTGAGAACCCCAACGGCGATTTCCAATGGGTGACGCCGGGCTACTTCGCCGCCATGGGCATGACGCTGCTGCGCGGGCGCTGGCTGACCGATCAGGACCGCGAAAGCGCACCGCTCGCGGTCGTTATCAACCAGACGATGGCCGCGAGGTACTGGCCGGGGCAGGAGGCGCTCGGCAAACGCTTCCACATGGGCGGAAGCACGGATCGGCCGCCGCTCACCATCGTCGGCATCGTGAGTCCGACGCGCCACAATGCCGTTGTCGAACCCGTGCGGGCGGAGATGTTCCTCCCCCATGCGCAGCTCCCTCGATCGGTAGGAGGCGCAGCACGGGCCATGGCGCTCATTGTGAGGACCGCCGGCGATCCAGTGCACATGGTCGGTCCTCTTCGTGACGTTGTGCACAGCCTGGACCGCAATCTGCCGCTCTCAGACATTCGTACCATGGAAGAGATCACGGCTGCCGCGCTGTCCGTGCCTCGCTTTGCGGCGCTGCTGCTCGGCCTGTTTGCGGTGCTCGCACTCTCGCTGGCGGCTCTGGGCCTTTACGCCACGATCTCGTTGCTGGTGGCCGAGCGATCTCGGGAAATCGGCATCCGGATGGCGCTTGGAGCGGCACGACGCAGTGTGCTTGGCCTTGTTTTTCGGGAGGGATTGATGCTAACGGCCTCCGGTCTGACGATTGGATTGACAGGCGCGTCGATTCTGTCGCACTCGCTCGAGACGCTTCTCTACGGAGTCCAGAGATTCGATGCTGCGACGTTCGTCACGGTACCGGCAATTCTCGTCGTTGTGGCGTTGGCGGCGTGTCTCGATCCCGCGCGTCGTGCGGCATCGGTCGATCCGGTGGTGACGCTGCGGCAGGGTTAGCCGAGCGACGCCGTCGCACGATAGCTGGCAGACCCGCTCCTTCCAGCTGTGCGATTCGCGGCCGCTACCGCCTCAACGCCTCGATCGGCTGAATGCGCGCCGCGCGGCGGCCCGGCACGGCGCACCCGAGGAAAGCCACGGCGGCCAGGATGAGCGGCACCATGGCAAGCGTCAGCGTGTCCCGTGGCCGGACGCCCGACAGGAGGCTCTCCATCAGCGGGCCGATGGCCAGCGCGCCGGCCAGCCCCAGCGTGGCACCGATGGCGGTCAGCAGCAGGCCGCGGCCGAGGACGAGGCGGAATGCGTCG
>DATFFM010000012.1:0-2889 GCA_035250005.1 Vicinamibacterales bacterium
CTCCGGCGTCTTCTCCTCGAAGCGAGTGAGTGCCAAGGTTTCAGGGTCCACGCGCACGACGTAATTCGCGCCGAGCAGCGAGACCCACGGATGACCCTGCGCGTCCATCACGATGCCGTAGGGGCGGGCCGGCGTGTCGTAGGCAGTGACGAGCCGGACATCGCCGGTCTTCATGTCGAGTCGACCGATGCGGTTCGACTGCTGCGAAGTGAACCAGATGTGGCCCTTGCCGTCGAAAACCATCGTGTGCGGGTCGCGCGCCTCGCCGGTCATGAAGATCTTCACGTCGCCGGTCTTGGGGTCGAGCTTGCCGATGCGGCCGTTGCGGTTGCCGGCATACCAGGCGAAGCCGTCCGCATCGACGATCACGGTGTGTGGGTTGGTGCCGTCCTCGATCTCGTAGCGCCGGAAGGTTTCGGACTGCGGTTCAAAATAGGCGACGTAGTTGCCGGCCTGGCCGACGAACCACACCTTGCCGTCGGGGCCGACGTAAGGGTCGCGCGGGCGGCCGCCGTACTCGACTTTCCACTCCTGGATGACGGGTGCGTCGGTGGCGGGCGGGGCTGCGGCCGCGGCGGCGGTAGTCAGGAGGAGGGCGGGGAGGAGCGCGAGGGCGACCGCGTGCATGGGGCGTCTTCCTTCAATTGGGGTCCATTTCAAGCTGAATCTAGCGCTGTATGATCCTTGCGTCAGCATCATGTTCCTCGCGGCCCGAAACGAGCCGCTTTCGGGTCATCGGGAAGGAGTCGCCGCAGCCCGGCATTCGCGAGCTTCATCGATGACCCGCGCAGCGAAGATCACGGTCGCCGGAGTGATGTGACAACCGGCGTCGTGCAGCCGGGTTGCGGTCCACCAGTTGCACATGCGCGGGAAGAAGAAGCGCTGCCGGCCCTTGAAGAACCGATTCGGATCCGGCGCGGAGCGCAATGTGGCCCCCGTCGGGTTTGGCTCGTCGCCGGCGAACTCCCGCTCGATCGCGATTGCAAGCGTTTGCAGGCGATCGACGGGAATGCGCACTTCAACGATGTCCGCCGCATGCACGTTGTCGAGCAGGGGTTCGCGCAGTCCGATGACGTGAACGACGCTGGCCGTCGGCCACAACGCGGCGCGTAACGCCAGCCAGAAGCTGCCCTGCTCGGCCTGATAGTAGCGCTCGTCGCCCCAGCCGAACTCAAGGTAGTCGGCCTCCGGGAACTCCCGCAGAAGACTCCAGTCCCGATTCGGCCAGTCGATTGTCGGGACGGCGACGCCGGTATGCCAGCCACGGCGTACGACGTAGATCGAGCGCAGCGACTCAGGAGGCGCGTAGATGACATGGCCTGAAACGCTCGTGCAACCAGTGGTCGCCAAGGACGCCGCCAGGGCGCAGCCGGCAATCGCGAACGAGACTCGCGCAGACGCGCTCATCGAAGATCAGCCTATCAATCCCCGGATTCCAAGATATTCTTGGCGGAGCAGCCTTGGCAGGACGGGGGGAGCGTACATGAACGAATCTCAGCCCGAATACGTCGGCTTCTGGGCGCGCGTCGGCGCCGCCATCATCGACACCATTCTGTTTCTCATCATCTGCGCGCCGCTCGTGACGATGATCTACGGCCGCGACTACTGGCTGGACCCCGCGAGAGTCGGCTTCATCGCCGGCCCCGCCGACTTCGTCATCAACTGGCTCTTTCCCGCCGTGGCCGTGATCCTCTTCTGGATCTATCGCCAGGCGACGCCCGGCAAGATGGCGATCGGCGCCAGGATCGTGGACGCTAAGACCTTGGGCAAGCCCTCGACCGGACAGCTCATCGGCCGCTACCTCGGCTATTACGTGTCGATCATTCCGCTGATGCTCGGCATCATCTGGGTCGGCATCGACGGCCGCAAGCAGGGCTTCCACGACAAGCTCGTCGGCACGCTGGTCATCCGCGCCCGCTAGCCGTGACGGAGCTTCGCCGCGACCTCACGCTGGTCCACGGTATCGCGATCGTCGTCGGCATCACGATCGGCACCGGCGTTTTTCTGAAATCCGCGCCGATGGCGCAGGCGGTCGGCTCGCCGCTCTGGGTGCTGGCCGCCTGGGCCGCGGCAGGACTCGTCGCGATCCTGGGCGCGCTGTGCTTTGCCGAGCTAGGCACGCTCCTGCCGCGTGCGGGTGGTGAATACGTGTACGTCCGCCGCGCGTTCGGCGACCTGCCGGCTTTCCTGTACGTCTGCGTGAGCTTCATCATCGGCGCGGCGAGCCTTGGGGCCTATGGCGCGGCATTTTCGATCTTCCTGTCCGACGTCGTGCCGCTCCCCGCGCCGTGGATCGAGCGCGAGGTCTTGCTGTTCGGCCGGCCGACGACCTGGCAGTTCGGCTTGCGCCAGGCGATCGGCGTCGGCGTCATCGCGATCTTCACTGCGGTCAATCTCGCCGGCGTCGCCTTCGGCGGCCGCGTGCAGACCTTCCTCACCTCGCTCAAGGTGCTGTCCCTCGTGGCGCTGATCGTCGGCGTGTACCTGTTCGCGGGTGTTCCCGGGAGCGACGCCGCCGACGCGGTCGAGTCGGCAGCAACCGTCGCGCCGACGATGAGCGCGAGCGCATTCGGCTTTGCGATGCTCGCCGCGCTCTGGGCCTACAGCGGCTGGCAATACCTGCCGATGACGGCCGCCGAGGTGCGCGATCCGGACCGCAACGTGCCGCGCGCGGTGATCGGCGGCGGGCTGCTCGTCGTCGTGCTCTACCTGCTCGCGAACGCGGCGTACTTCCATGCGCTGCCGTTTGCGGAGGTCGTGACGGCAAGTTCGACGGCCTACCCGGAGGCGCCCGCGGTCGGCGCGCGCGCGGTGCAGACTTTCCTGGGCGCGAACGCGCTCTCGATCGCGGCGATCGTGTTCCTGATCTCGACCGTCGGCGCGCTGAAC
>DATFFM010000013.1:0-26553 GCA_035250005.1 Vicinamibacterales bacterium
GACTACGACAACGACGGCCTGCTCGACCTGGTCGCGGCCACGCGGGACGGGATTCAGGTGGTTCGCAATCTCGGCTCGCGCTGGATGGATGTGTCGAGCCGCGCGATTACCGAGGCGTCCAGTTCCGCGGGCGCCGGCGCATTCGCCCTGGCCGCGGGGGACCTCGACGGCGATGGCGATGTGGACCTGGTAACCGGCGGCGAACGCCTGACCATCTGGCACAACGACGGAGGGAACCGCCGGCAATCGCTCCGCACGCAGCTGGCGGCACGCGTCAGCAATCGCAGCGCCGTGGGCGCGAAGGTGGAAATCCGGGCCGGCAGCCTGCTGCAGCAGCTGGTGGTGTACTCGTCTTCGCCGGCGGCCGCCCCGGCGGATCTGGTATTCGGTCTCGGCGAACGCTCCGCCGTGGACGTCGTCCGCGTGCTCTGGCCGGCCGGCATTCTCCAGGCCGAGATGGGTGCGGCGGCGCGACCGGCATCGGGTGGACGGCGAATCTCGACGATGACCATCGAGGAGCTCGATCGCAAGCCATCATCCTGTCCCTACCTGTACATATGGAACGGCGAGCGCTTCGACTTCCTCACCGACTTCCTGGGTGGCGGCGAGATGGGCTACTGGCTCGCGCCCGGCCTCCGCAACACACCGGATCCCGACGAGTACGTCCGGATCGACGGAACGAAGCTCGCGCCGCGCGACGGCCGATACGAGCTTCGGATCACGAACGAGCTGGAGGAAGCGCTCTTCCTGGATCGCGCCCAGCTCGTCGCCATCGATCATCGAGCGACCGTGGAGGTCCACCCGGCTGAAGGGATGACCGCGACACCACGCCCGTTTGAGCTGTACTACGCGGCCGAACCGGCCACCCCGCTGGCGGCCGTTGACGATCATGGTCACGACGTGCTCGATCGAATCGTCGCGATGGACCGCCGCTATCCGGACGACTTCCTGCTCCACAGGATCCGCGGGTACTCGGCGCCACATTCGCTTACGCTGACGCTTCCGCCAGGGGAACGTCGTCTCCTCCTTCTCACGGGCTGGACCGACTACGCGTTCTCGGGCGACAACGTGGCGGCCCACCAGGCCGGGCTGACGCTCGTGCCGCCGTCGCTCGAAATCAAGACCGGCGATGGACGCTGGCGAGTGGCTGCCGCCAACATCGGATTTCCCGTCGGCCGGCCGCAGACGATGATCGTCGACCTGAGTGACGTTCCGGCGGACGTTCGCGACCTGCGAATCGCCACGTCGATGCGGGTGTATTGGGATCGGATTCAAGTGGCGCGCGCGCGCGAACCCGAAGGTTCGACGCTGACCCGCCTGGATCCGCTCTCCGCCGATCTGCGCTGGCGCGGCTTCTCCGCCGAAGTCAGCCCCGACGGGCGCGAGCCGTATGCGTACGACTACGATCGCGTGTCGCCTACCTCACTCTGGAAGCAGCTGCCGGGGCGCTACACGCGCGAAGGCGACGTGCAGGAGCTGGTCGCCCGCACCGACGACATGTTCGTCGTCGCCCGGCCCGGCGATGAGATCGCGCTCGCATTCGATGCGCGTGCGCTGCCGCGGCTGCGCGAAGGCTGGCGGCGGACCTTCCTCCTGTACGCCGACGGCTTCAGTAAGGAAATGGACCTGAATTCGTCGAGCCCCGACCAGCTCGCGCCGCTGCCCTTTCACGGGATGACCGGATATCCGTACGGCGTCCACGAAAGGTACCCGTCCACCGACGCGCACCGTCAGTACCTCGAGCGCTACAACACACGGATCGTGCCGCACGCGATTCCGCCGCTGGAGCTCAGCGCCGGCCGGCGCTGAACCCTGCGCCGCCAATGGCTGAAGTGAATGTCGCACTGATCGGCTGCGCCTTCATGGGCAAAGCCACAGCAACGCGCATCGGCAGGTATCCCGATTCGTCTCGCCGCGACTGACACCCAGGCTGAAGATCCTCTGCGGGGGGACGCGGACCGGCGTGGAGGTGACGGCGCGCCAGCTGGGATGGGAGCAGACGGCGTGCTGTTGGCGAGCGGTGCCCGGTCTCGCAACTACAATCGCATCGAGGGAGAGCCGAACCTGGATGCAGGTGCGAGTGTAGAATGGGCAGGTTTTCCTCTCTACGCGCAGGAGTCAACCTTGTCCGTCACCCTGTCTCGCGCGGCGTGCAGGTCCCTGGTGACCAGTGAACCGAGCCGTGTCATGAGCCTGCGCAGAGTGCTCGTCGTTCTGGTAACCGCCTGGACACTGGCGGGCGCGACTGCCGTCGCACAGCAGCCGGGCACCGGCACGATTCGGGGCCGGGTGCTCGACCCGCAGAATCAGGGCGTCCCGGCGCACATCCGCATGGTCCAGCGGCAGACGGGCCTCGAACGACGAACCCAAGCGGACGCCGCGGGGCGCTTTGCCATCACCAACGTCGTGCCCGGCGAGATCGAGGTCTCGGTCGAGGCGCCAGGGTTCGCGGCCCGTCAACTGAGAGAGCTGACGATCGAAGTGGGCAGCGTGCTGGATCTCGAAATCACCCTGCAGATCTCCCCGGTTCAGGAGGAGATCACGGTCGCCGGCACCGCAGGCACCGTGGACATCGTCGGCTCGGACATCGGCACCGTGATCTCGGCGCGGGAGATCGCCTCTCTGCCGCTGAACGGTCGCAACTTCCTCGAGCTGGCGTTCCTTGCGCCCGGCAATGCGCCGGCCCCTTCGTTCGATCCGACCAAGGCGCAGTCGGTGATCGTCTCGTCGGCCGGCGGGCTCGGACGCGGCGGGAACATCACCATCGACGGCATGGATGACAACGACGACGTGGTTGGCGGTCCGCTGCAGAACCTGGCGCAGGACGCGGTGCAGGAATTTCAGCTCGTGACCAATCGCTTTTCCGCCGAGCACGGTCGCTCCGCAGGGTCGGTCATCAATGTCGTCACCCGCTCCGGCGGGGATCGGCCAACGGGTTCCGCGGGGCTCTTCCTCCGGGATCAGCGATTGCAGGCACTGCCGTCGATCCTCGATCGCACCGGCGATGAAGATCCTCCGTTCGATCGCCAGCAGCTATTCGCGACGCTCGGGGGGCCGCTCGGCCTGCGACACGCCTTCGGCTTCGCCGCGCTGGAGGTACGGAATCAGGATGGCGGCGTATTGGTGGGCACCCGCGACACGTCGGCGCGGAGCATCACCCGATCCTTCGTGCCCGCTCCGCTCGATGACCTCCTCGCCACGTTTCGGCTGGACTGGCGCGCCAGCACCTCCGACGATCTGATGGTCCGCTACTCGCTCCAGCGCCAGGACGACATCTCGGCGAGCACGCTGGAGCGCCCGATCGGCACGGCATCGCAGCGCCAGACATCCCGCAACCGGATGCACAGCGTGCTTGGCGCCTGGACCCGCGTACTCTCGCCCCGCATCGTCAACGCGCTGAGCGTCAGCTATAGCGGCTTCGACAACGACATCGCGCCCGTTGAGCCCGGCGTCCAGCTCACCTTCCCCAGCCTGGCCGGCGGATCCTCGTTTCGCGTACCGCAGGGGACCCGGCAGGGCCGATGGCAGATCGCCGACTCGCTGTCGTTCGTTCGCGGCACGCACAACTGGAAGTTCGGCGGCCAGGTCCAGCGCGTGGATGCCCGCTTCGACCTGGGCGTGTTCCGCGAGGGGCGGATCGAGTTCGTCGAAGATTTCCCGGCGTTCGATCGCAACGGCGACGGCGAGGTCACCGACGATGACCTGCTGTTCGCCGTCACGCTGCGGAGCGGCCGGCCGGATCGAGATCTGGTCATCCCTGACGCAGACAGCGTTCATCTGGCCGGATTCGTTCAGGACGACTGGCAGGTGCGGCCCCAGCTCACGCTCAATCTCGGGCTCAGATACGAGCTCGATACGGATGTGAACAACATCAGCCGGGTGGACGAGCTGAACCCGCTGGTCGCGCCGTTCGTCAATGGGACCCGGCGCCGCGACACGAACAATCTGGGACCGCGCCTGGGCTTCAACTGGTCCACGCGCGACTCACGGACGAGTGTTCGCGGCGGCTACGGCCTCTATTACGACCGCGTCACACTCCAGATTCAGTCGCTCGAGCGCGGCCTGGACGGACGGGCGCTGCCGATCGAGGTTCGCGCCGGCAACGTGTTCTTCGTCGATCCGGCTACCGGAGGCGTTCCGCCGTTTGCGCCGGCACCCTCGAATCCGTTCACCGGGTTCATCCTGCCCGGGGCCGGCGCGTCGGGGATCAACATCATCGATTCGCGCCTCCAGAATCCGAACGTGCATCAGCTGTCTGTCGGTGTCGAACGCCAGCTGGGGCCCGGGCGGGTGCTGCGAATCGACGCGGTCCGCAACGACGGACGCAACTTCATCATCGGGCGCACGGTCGGCACGGTCTTCAACCCCGTCGTCGGCGGGCCGGACCGGGTCGTCAACCTCGAATCGAGCGCCGAAACGAAATACGAGGCGCTGCTCGTTGAATTCGAGCAGCGGTATGCCGGGCGATTCGGCCTGCGCGCTGCCTATACCTGGTCGCGGGCGTTCAACTACGCCAACGACGATCAGATCCCGTTCGGTAGCGGCCCGATCGACCCTGACGATCTGCGGCGCGAGAACGGCCCTGCGCCGAACGACCAGCGGCACCGGCTGACGCTCTCCGGCGCGGCCGGCCTCGGCGCCGGCGTGCAGCTCGCCGGAATATGGAGGATGGCTTCCGGTGTCCCGATGGACATCCTGCTGCCCGACGGACAAGCCCGCGTGCCCACCATGTCACGAAACGCGGGCGGCCGCGTGTTCAACTCCGCGGCGGAGCTGAATGACTTTCTGCAGCAGGTCAATGCCGATGGCGGCGTGGACGGCGAGCCGTTGCCGCTCGTCTCCGAGGCGGCGCGCTTTACTGACGCCTTCAACTCCCTGGACCTCCGCGTCTCTCGCCCATTCGCGGTGGGACGGCTGCGCGTCGAGGCGGTCGCGGAGATCTTCAACCTTTTCAACATCACCAACGTCCTCGGCACGTCGAACCGGAACTACTCCGGTTACGTGAACGCCCTCGTGCGCGACTCCAACGACCCCGACGATCCCGGCTATCTGCGGTCGACCCGGTTCGGCACCCCGGTCAGCACCGCCGGGGGCGTGTTCGGCTCGGGCGGTCCCCGTGCGCTGCAGCTGGGCGCCCGAGTCAGCTTCTAGGTGTCGCGCAGGCCCGCCGCGTTAGTGACCGCCGGCCCCGGTACGCCGCGCGCGCTGGGCCTCGGATCGGCGACGGCGCTGGTCGTCGGACACACGATCGCCGTCGGTATCTTTCTCACGCCCGCCGAGCTGATCGGCGCGCTGGCCTCTCCCGCTCTTACGCTCGGTCTCTGGCTGTCCTGTGGGGCGCTCATTTTTGCCGGCGCGCTGACCTTCGGTGAGCTGGCTGCCCGGTACCCTCGCGCGGGCGGGCCATACGTGTACCTGCGCGAAGGATGGGGCGAGCGCGTCGCATTTCTCTACGGTTGGCAAGCGGTGCTGATCATGGATCCGGGCGTCACCGCCGCTCTTGCCTCGGGCCTCGCGCAGTACCTGGTCGTGCTGTGGCCGGCGGCCGCAGGATCGGAGAAGCTGCTTGGGATCGCCGCGATCTGGACGGTAACGCTTCTGGCGATGAGCGGACTGACGCTGAGCGCGCGCGCCCTGGGGGTGCTCACCGCACTGAAGCTTCTCGCAGTGACCGCGATCGTGGGGGCTGCGTTCACGATCGGCAGCGGCAGCTGGTCGAATCTCGTGCCCTTCGCCGGACGGAGAGCCAGTGCCGCACCCCTGATGGAGGCGCTGGCGTTGGGCCTGGTCGGAACGTTCTTCTCGTTTGGCGGCTTCTGGGAGGCGAGCCGGGTCGCGGGTGAAATCCGCCATCCGGGCCGCACGCTGCCGCTGGCCCTCGCGCTCGGGGTGACCTGCGTCACCTGCGTCTACGTCCTCACCTCACTCGCGTTCATGTATCTCGTTCCGGTCGAACAGGCGACGAGCGCCGCGGAATTCGCGCGTCGCGCGGGCGAGGCGGTACTGGGGCCTGTCGGGCCGGCAGCGTTCGCCTCGATCGTAGTCCTCTCGGTCGCCGCCAGCGCGCTCGCGCTCGTCATGATGGCGCCACGCGTCTATCTCGCCATGAGCGAGGATGGGCTGTTTCCCCCGGCGCTCGCCGCGGTTCGATCGGGGACCGGCACGCCGGCCCGAGCCATGTTGCTGCTGGCCACGCTCGCGAGCGGATTCGTGCTCGTCGGCACATTCCAGCAGATCGTCGCCTTCTTCATCTGCACCGCGCTCACTTTCATCGCGCTGGCAGCCGCCGCGCTGTTCGTGATCCGCCGGCGAGCGCCCGATACGACTCCGTTCAAATCTCCGGGGTATCCTCTTACACCGGCGCTGTTCGTGCTCCTCGTCGTGGTGGTCGTGCTGCTCGTGCTGATGGCGCGGCCGGTCGAGGCGCTCACCGGCGCCGCTCTGGTGCTGCTCGGCCTGCCCGCCCGCCGTATGCTGGTGAAGACGTCAGGAGTTGAAAACCGATGACCTGGATCAAGACCATTCCGCTTGCGCAGGCCGACGACGAACTGCGCCACGCGCTCGAGAGCCAGCGGGCGCTCTATCCCACAGAGTACGCGCAGCCCGTCCATCCGACCGACGACGGTACCTCCGGAATCGTCGCCTCGCATACGCTGATTCCCGGCGCGCTCTTTCACGCCTTTGCGACGTTCGGCACCCTGATGTCACCGGACCTGCCGCTCACCCGGCGGCAGCAGGAGATGATCACGACGGTCGTCTCCGTCACCAACCGGTGCTTCTATTGAATCGAGTCGCACGCAGAGTTTCTGCGTAGAGTGACGCTGGACGAAGAACTGGTCGAGGCGATCAAGCGCGACTACACGACCGCGCCGATCGACGAGCGCGATCGGGTGATGCTCGATTACGTCGCGCAGCTCACCAAAGACGCCACCAGGATTGGCCCGGAGCACCACGAAGCGCTCCGCCGCGCCGGCTTCGACGATCGCGGGATCCTCCAGATCACGCTGATCGCGTCCTGGTTCAATTACATCAACCGCGTCGCGGACGCGCTGGGCGTCGGGCGGAGCTGAGCGGCCTTGGTCGAAGCATGGCGGGCGAACGCAATCTCGAGAAGATTGGCGGCGGGCCCGACGATGAAGAGGGCGTAGTACGGCGCGTGCACCCACTCCAGCAGCCGGAATGCCGATTCGACGGCGGCCACCAGGAACGCCACCAAAACCTGACCCCAGACCGGCCGCACGCTCGTCTTCGGGTCGGTGATCATGAAGAAGATGAACAGCTGGTACATCGGACCGGTGATCGGCGCGACTTCGCTGATCCACGGGTGGCCGGTCACCGCCGCGCGCAGCGACGCAAAGAGCATGAACGACACGACGTAGGTGGCCGTGATATGCAGGCGCCCCAGGCTGTAGATGATCACGCAGCCGAACACCCACACGACGGCCATCGGCAGAAGGGTGTTGCCCCACTGCACGCTCAAGCCGGCCACCGTGTCCGCGGCAAGCACGAGCATCGCGACGATGCCGAAGTTGGAGGGGTTCCAGAGGTGGCGGCCGTCGACCCGCAGTACGTACTTCGACGTGATCGAAATCGCCGAGCAGAGCGCGTAGGGCCAGAACGCCGGGGAGCGGACCAGCATCCCCACGCTGATCCCCGATATGTACGCGCTCGCCAGGTGCGGCCACTTGCCCGAGAGGATCCGGACGAGGACCAGTTCGATGCCAATCGCCGTCGCAATCGCGAGCATCGTTCGCGACCAGCTCTCCAGGAAACCGAACGTCACCTGGCCGGCGACGAGCACCATCGTCACCAGAATCGGCGCCAGATAACGTTTGTCGATTCGCATCGTCTAAGACTGCTATGGTTCAGCGAGCAGGGTCACGCGAGTCGATCGCGCTGCCGGACTCAGGCTCCTGTATCCGGTGAACGCGGCCGGCCGCGGGAGCTGTCAGTTCCTGCGTCTTCCCTGACGGCCAGCGGATCAGCACGCGATCGACCACCGCCGTCCCACCCAGGCCGAAATGAAGCCGCCGGTCGTTCTGCGAGGAGAACCCCGATCCGCCCGAGACCTCCTGAAGCTGCCGACGGCCGCTCCAGAAGACCTGGACCTGCGCCCCGATGGCGCTGCGGTTGCTGCACCGGCGCGGATCGGCATCGCCGCGGCACCCTCCCTCCAGTTCAAAAGCGATCCAGTGCCGTTCCGGCGCGACGTCGTTTCGGTACAACAGCAGCGGACCCTTCTGGTTCGCGACGACGACGTCGAGCGCTCCCCGGCCTTGGAAATCGGCCAGCGCGACCGCGCGGCCGTCATGGCGATCGGAGACGCCGACCATCTGCGCGACATCCACGAAGCGCCCGGACCCGTCGTTCACCCAGACTCTTTTCGGCTGATAGCCCGCGAGGCTGCGGGTCCCTACGGCGGGCCAGTTCGCGGCATCGCCAATCACCACCTGGTGGCCGCCGGCAACTTTGGAATAGTCGTACCAGTAGCTCTCGTCGCGGGCAGCCGACACGTATCCGTTCACGAGATACAGGTCGAGGAACCCGTCATTGTTCAGATCGCCGAATTGTGCGCCGAAGCTCCAGCCCCCGAGGTCGATCCCCATCGCCCTGGCCATGTTTTCGTAAGCGGGCAGCCCTTGCCGCTGCTCGGTCGGCACCCACAGGTTGTTGCCCTGCAGAAGGATGCCCTCTTCGGAAATGTTCGAGACATAGATCGCCAGCTTGCCCACGTTGAGCACGTCGCCGACCGACGCGTTCATCCCGCTCTTCGGCGCATAGCCCACGCCGGTCTCGCGACCGACTTCGCGGAACCGGCCGCCTTCGTTGACGAACAGCTCGGAGACGCCGTAATCATTGGCGATGAAGATGTCGGGATAGCCGGTGCCGCGGAGATCCGCGGCGACGGCCGCCAGTGCCCAGCGGGACGAGACCAGGCCGACCCGCGCGCTGACCTCCTCGAAGCGCCCGTCGCCGAGATTGCGATAGAGGTATTTCCGGCCGCCGTTGTTCGCGTACTCGAAGCTCTCCGGCATCATCTTCGTGCCCGGGAGCTTCCAGAGATTCAGCCGCTCGGGATAGTAGCCGGCGAGAAAGAGATCGAGCCGCCCATCACGATCGAAGTCGAGCCACACCGCCGTGTTGATGTTGCCCCAGGGAAAAAGGCCGGCCGTGTCGGTGACCGGCGTGAACCGGCGCCCGGCGTCGTTGTGAAAGAGCTCCGGCTTCCCCCAGCGATACAGCAGGAGGTCCTGAAAACCATCGTTGTCGTAGTCGCCGAACACCGACCCCATCGAGACGCCGGTCTCGGGTCGATTCAGATCTGCGATCCCGAGGGTCGCGGCGATCTCTTCGAACGTGCCATCACCGCGGTTGCGATACAGCCGATTCTTCGACCCTTCGCCGCTGTTGCTGACATACAGATCCGGCCGGCCGTCGGCATCCAGGTCGGCGACAGAAACCGCGGCGCCCATCGAGGCTACCAGCGGCATGATGTGCGAAAGCTTCGGATCGAGTCTCGGCGCTTCGTGGACGAAGTCCAGGCCGGCCGTCCGGGAGACCTCGGTCAGGCGAAATCCATAGCGCGTCTGCGGATCGCGTTCGCCCGCGGCAGCCGCCGGTGCGCCGTCGCCGAACCGCCGGATGATCGCCGGCGTGGCCAGCATCAACAGGAAAAGAACGACCAGGGTGGGCCGGGCGTACCGCTGCATGGCTAACTTGTGGACCTGGTGATTCTATCAGTGGGGCCGGGCACGTTCTTACCTTCTCGTCCTGAGCGCTTCGCGCACGGCGGCAGGCGAGACATAGCGGGTATGGTAGCGCTCGAAATCTGCCTGCTGCTGCCGGTAGACGGGGTCGTCCTCGAGCCGGCCCGTCCCCTGCTTGTAGACTGCCGACCGGTGCGTCGGCAGCGGCAGCACCGTTCTCGAAGCAGTCGTGTTGTAGTCGCCGTCCTTTTCCCAGCCATCACCGACGACTACGAAATCGCGCACCATACCGGCCGCCGGAGGGGGCGCCTCGGGAAAGGTCAGCAGCATCTCGTCGCCGGCGTTCATGATCACGTACCGGTCGTCGACGGTCAGCAGCAGCTCCCGCACGTCGCCGAAGCGGGTGTGAAACCCCTCGAGGTCGCGCCAGCGCGGAGCCGTCCCTTCCAGGAGATAACGAGGACGTTCCGGCGTGCTGGCATCCTTCTGACCGGTCACTGAATAGCCGCGATACCGAAGATCCGCGGATTTCAGCTCGATCCGGCGGGGCTCGAGCCCGACCTCCGGCCGCTCGACCGCCCAGCCGAGCCGATCCCAGAAGATCTCGAGGTTGGTCTGAAGCCGCAGCTTGCGCGCGCCGGACGGAGGGAAAAGGCCGGTCAGGTCGATGAGGACCGTCTTGTCCTTGCCCGCGGGGAATCCGAGCCCGCCGCGCACTTCCCTGAACCGCCCACCGGCGTCGGCAACCTCTAACGACAGTCCGTTCGGGGCGGGGTGGGTGCCTTGCGAGAGGGCAACGTTCACCGAGCTGTCGGTGGGATGGATCCATCCCTGACCGACCAGCAGCAGCCCTCCCACGCGGGGCGCGTCGGCGGGCAGTTCCACCTCGACGTAGTGCGGCCGCGTGACCCCCTGGTAGACGCCGCGTCCGGCGAAATCGAGATGCCGATCATCACGTGCCCGAACGACGCCCGCGACGTCGCGCCCCTGGTCGTCGCGCGCCGCCGCGAATTCCCGCACCGGTGAGGTGGCGTGGACGGTCAACTCGGGAGGAGGCACCGCGAACCGCTCGTCGACGAAGATTTCGGTGCCCTCCGGATGGTCGACGACCAGCAGCGACAGGTGATCGAAAAAATGCGTTTCCCAGAGCTCCGCGGTCACCCGAAGATCGTAGACGCCGCCTCGGGCGGCCAGCTGCTCACCGCGCAGCTTCACCCACTCCTCGGTCATCAGCACGTCGGCAGTCGCCTGCGCGTTGATGCGAAGGCCGAGGGGCGACCGCCAGATGAAGTCGGTGACGAAGCCCATCTCGCGGCCGTTCCATGCAAACAGCCACGGGCACGATCCCTTCAGCCGCTGGCTTGCGGAGATCGCGGCGTCGGCCTCCAGGTCGAACTCCGATTGCAGAACACCGTTGGGCCAGATGATGCGAGCCACTTCAGCGCGGGTGGCCTGCCCCAATCCAAAGTGCACGCTGGGCGAGCTGATCACCTGCTTCTGTGCGTGCAGGCCGGTGCGCACCTCGACTTCCCCGCCGATGCCGAAGGAATTGATCCGCTGATCCCCGGTCGCGGTGGCCGCGCGCGGCCGAATCGCCTGCCAGTGATACGACTTCGCCCCCTGGCTGCGCGCGACACGCGCGCCGCCATCGGCGGTCCCGATCAGATCCAGCCGGCCGTCGCCATCGAGATCGGCGGCTGCCAGCACACTCATTTGGAGTGGAGCGGCGAGCTGCGTGAAGGTGGCGCCCGGGCCGGCGAGCAGCACGCGGGCCGCCGACCCGTTCGACACGATCAGATCGACCGCGCCGTTGTTGTCCACGTCCGCGACCAGCAGGCGGCCGCCACCCGTGAAAAAGTTCGGCGGCAGGGGGACGCGTGCGATTTCGGAGGTTTGCCACGACCGACCATCCGGCGCCTGCGAAAGACGGATCACCGCGCCGTCGGTCCTCACGCCGATGGCGTCCAGCACGGCATCGCCGGTGACCTCCGCCGAGGCAATCGCCGCGAGACCGGCGAACGATGCCGGCACGGACCGCTCGCGGAATTCGCCGCCACGCAGGTTCAGGAACGTCCGGACGGTTCCCGGTTCTTCCAGCAGCACGGCGTCGGGCACACCCTCGCCGTCGACATCGGCCCAGACGAATCCGCGAACGCGCGCCGCCGCCGTGAAGGGCGACTGCGCGAGCACGGTGCCGTCGCCATTGTTGCGCAGCACCGAGACCGGACCGGCCGGCCGCGCGACGATCAGGTCCAGATCGCCGTCGGTATCGACGTCTGCGGCCCATGCCCCCGACAGCGGTCCGCGAGCCACATCCGCCGGGGTTTTTGCCGCGCCGGTGATGTCGGTGAAGCCACCCGCCTGGTCCTGGCGAAAAATCCTGAGGCCGCCGTCGCCGGCGAAGACAAGGTCGGAACGCATGTCGTAGTTCAGGTCCGCGGCGGTCACGCTGTAGGCGCCCGGCATCGACGTCGACGCCGGACCGCTCGGGAATGGAAGCGCCGCTCCGTTCGGAAGACGCACCTCGCGGCGGTCTGCCGCGATCACGAGCGGGTTCCCTTCGCCGGTGAGCCATACCGCACTCGCCCAGGTCACGCCCGTTAACGCCACCGCCGGAGCCGCTTCGATCGAAAACGTCAGCCGGTCGTCCGGGGGCGCAGGATGCGGAACGGGATTCTCGAGGGCGACGAACTGCATGAGCGGCTCGCCCATCGCGCTGAGAGGAGTCGTCAACGCCGCGTAGGCCGCACGGTATTGCGGCGAACGAATGAGCACGTTCTTCAGAAAGATGACCGGCGTCGTGGCGTTCGCCGGCGCGCTCGCGGCCGCCTGACGAACCGCCGCCAGCCGGGTCTGAGCCTCAGGCGGCCACGAGCCGGCCGCCTGCCCGAGCGCGTCCAGCGTAGCGGTGAGGCCACGCGCGTCTCCGCGTTTCGCGGCGAGACGCGCATACTCCAGCTGCGCCGCGAGGTTGCCGGATCGATCGACCAGCGATCCCAGGATCTGCTGGGCCTCCGCTTCGTTGGCCGGCCCGCCTTGCCGTTCCAGTTCCTGGGCAAGGGCGAAGGGCGCCTTCACATCCGCCGGATCGAGCTCGACCCCCCGCCGCCAGTGCCGGATCGCCGCATCGGTATTCCCCTTCTGGGTCTGCGCCAGTGCGAGCAACCGCTGGATCGACGCATGCCGGGGCGCAAGCTCGGACGCTCGAGTGATGCGTTGGATCGCTTCGTCGACCTGCTGCTGCCGAAGCAGCAGCAAGCCGAGGTTGGCCCATCCGGCCGGTTCCTCCGGCACCAGCTGCGTCAGGCGGTCCAGGTGTTGACGGGCGAGCACGTCCTGGCTGGTCTGCATCGCCGCCAGGGAGACGTGAAAGGCCGCCACCGATTCGGCGTAGGTCTCACCAGAGATCCGGGGGCCCCGGCTGCAGCCGGCGGCAACCGTCAGCGCGAACAGAACGGCACACGAACGAAGCGTCGCCTGGCTACGCATGTGGAGTGATTCTGCCACTTCTGCGATCCTGTGTGCCGGAGGGAGAGCGCAGGTGCGACGGCTCAGGCGCGGGTCCGAGCGCCGGGTCAGCGGTACGACAGCCCGAAGCCAAACGGAAACAGCGGAGCGTAGTCCGTGTCGCCGACGTTGATGGGAATCTGATCCATGGTTCGCGGCCAGGTGAACGGCAGCTTGCCGGCTGGCGCATGCCGGCCGAACAACACATCCGCCACGCCGTCCCCCTCGGTACCGGGCAGCCAGGCCGCCACCACCGCACGGCTCGACTCGAGCGCGGGCCCGAGAATGAGCGGGCGGCCCGAGACCACCACCATGACGACCGGGACCCCTGCCCGCCTGACCGCGGCGATCGCCTTCTGATCCAGATCGGCCAGCGCGAGGTCTTCACGGTCGCCGAGGAACTCGGCGTACGGATCTTCACCGACGACCACGATTGCCAGGTCGGCGCCCGCCGCGCCCGAGCCGTCGGCGGCGAATGTCACCTGCGTCTTCGGCCCGGCCGCGCGGCGGATCCCCTCGAGGATCGTCGTGCCGGTCGTGACTGGTCCGCGCTTCCCCTGCCAGGTGATCGTCCACCCGCCGGACTGGGCGCCCAGATCATCGGCGTTGCGCCCGGCCACGTGAATCCGCTTCGCGCCGGTGATCGGCAGCGTGCGTCCATCGTTCTTGAGCAGCACGAGCGACTCGCGAACCGCCTGCCGGGCGACGCGCCGGTGCGCCTCGGAGCCGAACGCCTTCTCCAGTTCGGGATCCACCTTCACCGTCCACCCCGGGGCCAGCAGGCCCATCGCCGCCTTCACCCGCAGGATGCGCGTCACAGCATCGTCGATGCGCGCCATCGAGACCTCGCCCGCTTCGACCAGCGCCTTCAGCGTCGTGATGAACTCACGGTACTTCTGGGGCACCATGAACATGTCCATGCCGGCGTTCACCGACTCTCGAATGTCGGAGCGATAGTCGCCGGGCAGCTCGTCGATCGCGTCGTAGTCGGAGATGAGGAAGCCTTCGAACCCCAGCTCGGTCTTCAGGATGTCGGTGAGCAGCCCGCGATGGCCCGACGCCTTCAGACCGTTCCAGCTGTTGTAGGTCACCATGATCGAGCCGACACCGCTCTTGATGGACGGGACATACGGATCGATGAACAATCGCCGCAGCGTCGCCGCGTCACCACGGGTGTCGCCGCGATCGAGCGGATAGCGCCTGCCGGACCCGGCGTCGGCCATCCCGGTGCCCCAGGCCGTCCCGCCGTCGCCGGCGAAATGTTTGGCGCAGGCGAGCACGCCTCTGGGATCCTGCAGCCCGCCGGCCTGCAGCCCCCGCACGGCTGCCGCGCCGAGCTCCGCCACCAGCACCGGGTCCTCGGAAAATCCCTCGTAGGTTCGTCCCCATCGCTCGTCGCGCGGGACGGCGATGCACGGCCCGAAGGTCCAGTTGATACCGGTGGCGCGAACCTCCTGCGCCGTGATCCGCCCGATCTCCTCGACCAGCTTCGCGTTGCGCGTGGCGCCGAGGCCGACGTTGTGGGGAAAGATGACCGCCCCGAGCACATTGCTGTGACCGTGG
This sequence comes from Vicinamibacterales bacterium, assembly GCA_035250005.1. GTDB lineage: Bacteria > Acidobacteriota > Vicinamibacteria > Vicinamibacterales > 2-12-FULL-66-21 > JACDCA01. Next base: position 14,778 of record DATFFM010000013.1, read on the forward strand.
ACGGCGTCCACGCCATACAGCAGGGGGATCTTCAGGCGCGTCCGCAGGGCCCGGCCCTGCAGCCGCTCGTACATCGCGCGCCAGTCGGGGCGGCTGTTCGTGGGCGGGTCCGAATCGCCGCCGCTCAGCAGCGAGCCGAAGAACAGCGACTCGACGTCAGCGGGATCCTTCAGGAACTGCTGATCGGGCTGCGTCATCTGCCCGATCTTCTCGTCGAGCGTCATCTGACGCACGAGATCGGCGACCCGGCGGGCGTCAGCGGCCGACAGGGACATCCGTTGGGACTGGGCGGGCAGCGTTGATGCTGCCGCGCCCGCCAGAAGCAGGGAGAGCCAGAGTCGCCGCGGCACTACCAGAGAATCTTGAACCCGAACTGCATCTGCCGCGGGTCACGCGTCCGTGTCGCCTGGCCGAAGCTGGCGGGGATGGTCGCGTCCACGATTTCCGTGCGCGCGTCATTGAGCGTGAAGGCGGACGGGGTCATCGTGGCGTTCATGCCGGCGAACAGGAAGTTCTTGTTGTTGAAGATGTTGAAGATGTCCCAGCGGAACTGCACCTTCATGCGCTCGTTGACGCGGAAATTCTTGTAGAGCGCCAGATCGGTCTGGAAGTAGCCCGGGCCCGTGCAGTCACCGCGCCGGGCCGACCCGATGGTTCCGAGCTGGAAGCCGTCCAGGGTATAGGCATTCGGATTGATGATCTGCTCGGCCGGCCCGCTCGAGGCTCGGCACTCCTCCCCTGCGACTCGATTCGGACGCTGGTTGTCGTTGAATCCCGTGCCCGACGGTCCGCCGTTCATGCCGGACAGCGTGCCCGCGAACGCCGTGAACGGCTGGCCCGAACCGGCCCCGAGGATGGACGCGATTTCCCAGTCGCCCAGGAGGTGACGCGCCAGTGCCGATCGATTCTCCATCGCGGGCAGGAGCCAGACGAGCGAGGCGTTGAAGATGTGCGTCCGGCCGGTCTCCGGACGGCCCCAGTCGAGCTCCGGGTCCTGGATGTCGAGCTGGGTGGTGTTGGCCGCGAGCTGGCCGCTGTCGGTGAGCGCCAGGTTGGCCCGCGATCGAGACAGCGTATATGACGCCTGCACCTGCGACCCGCGGCCGAAGCGGCTGACGAACTGCGTCTGAAGCGAGTGGTACGTCGACTTGCCGGTGTGGTCCCACACGCCGATGTTGGTGTTGAACACGCCGAAACGCCGCAGGCTCGGGTCGGTCGAACCGGCCGCCTGCTGGATGAACTCCAGCCGGTCGTCCACACCATTGGCGTTGACGTCGCCGTTGAGCACCTGGTTGGCGACGTGGATCTTGAGCAGGTCGTAGCCGTGGTTGGCGACGTATCCGATGTCGATCGTGGCATTGCGCCAGAGCTCGCGCTGCAGCATGACGTTCCATTGCCAGCTGTTGGGCGTCCGGAAATCGGTTTCGCGTCCTCGAGTGGGGGCGCCGAGCGAGCTGCCAAAGCACCCGTCGCACGGCTCCGCCGTCGTGTCGAGTTTACGGATGCCGGCCAGCGTCGTCACGAACGGCGGATTGACCGCCAGGCTCAGCAGCGGCGTCAGCCGCTCGCGCAGGAAGAAGCGGCCGAGGCCGGCGCGGATGGCGGTACTGCTGTCGCCGAATACGTTCCACGCGATGCCCAGACGCGGGGCGATGTTGTTGTAATCCTGCTCCATGAGCGAGCGGTTGGGGGCGTCCGCCCCGCCGAGCGCACCGGCATCCTGGCACCAGTTGCTGCCGGGCGGCTGCAACACGCCGTTGCAGGGATCGTTGCCGAGCGCCGGATCGAAGAGCGACGGCACGAAGTTCGTGACGCGATCGTCGGCCGCGTAGGGGTTCATGAACACCGAGTAGCGCACGCCGAAATCGACGGTGAACTGCTTCGACGGTTGCCACGAGTCGGCCACGTAGAGCTCGACGTCTTTCCACCGCTGGTCGGCATTGCGTCCGGCGGTGAACTCCGAGAACCCGAAGGTCATGTCGCGCAGCAGGAAGTCGGACAGGATGTTGCCGGTGGTGGCGCCCCAGCCGTTGAAGCCGGCCGAGCCCCAGAAAGCCGAATGCTGGTTGGACCCGTTGCCGATCGTATCCTCGGTCTTCTTGTTGACGCTGGCGAGCACACCGGCCTTGACGAAGTGTTTGCCGAACACCTGCGTGTAGTCGTCCTTGACGATGAAGAGGTCCTGGCTGTTGAGGAAGGGCGCCTCGTTCCAGAGCGCCTGATATCCGGCACCGCCCCAGAAGACCGGATGTCCGATGTCTTCGCCGTACTGCTTCCGGTCGTACCCGAAGAGGGGCTGGATCCGGTTGAGGATCTCGGCGTTCAGGTCTGCGTTCAGACCACCGCGGGTGATGTCGATCTTGTTGGCGGAGTACGAAAACTGGAGGCTGTTGTTGGCGGTGTTGCCGAGAGTCTGATTGAGTGCCGCGACGAACGACTGGCTCGGCTGGTCCCAGTTGGAGTCGACGGCTGGAAACGGATCGTCGCCCCACAGGTTCGCGTTGATGCTGGGCGCGTTGTTCTCCCATTTGTCGTGGGTGTAGCGCACCATCAGCCGGCTCGCGTCGGTGATGGTCCAGTCGACCCGTCCGCTCTGCTGGGCAAAGTCGATCGGCGAGGTGATCGACGTGACCCAGTTGTTGCAGCTGCCGGCCCCGGGCGTCACGTTCGGGAGCGGATAGAGACTCAGGAAAGCCTGCCCGCCCGGGCTGAGACGATCCGCCGGTATGCGGTTGCCGGGGAACGGCTGCCCGGTGAGCGGATCGGTCGGGATGGGGGGGGAACAGCCGGGGATTCGCGCGCCGCTGAAATCGCCGTTCCGCTCCGCCTCCGTCGGTACGAATGCGGCTCGGGCAGTTCCCCGCTTCTCCAGGTTCCATTCGACGTTGCCGAAGAAGTGCAGCTTGTCCTTCATCAGCGGACCGCCGATCGAGCCGCCGAAGTCCCGGCGGGTCAACTCTTCCTTGGGCTGGTCGGCCTGTTCGAGAAAATAATTCCTGGCGTTGAGACTATCGTCGCGTCCGGAGTAGAACAGACTGCCGCGGAACTGGTTGGTGCCGGCCCGCGTCACGATGTTGATCTGCGCGCCGCCGGCGCCGCCGAATTCAGGGCCGTAGCTGTTGCGCAGGATCTTGAATTCCTCGATCGCTTCGAGCGAGGGGTAGACCAGCAGCGTGCGGTTGGAGCCGACGTCGTTGTTGTTCGCACCGTCGACGGTCCACATGTTGGCGGTCACGTCGCTCCCGCTCACCGACAGGTCCGAGCCGCCGAGCAGCCCCTTGTCCTTGACGTTCAGGAAGTCCGGCGCGCTCACGCCCGGCATCAGCGTCGCGAGCTGCAGGAAATTGCGGCCGTTGAGCGGCAACTCACGCACCATCTCGCCGGTGACGACCCCCGACACGTCGCCGCCGACCAGTCGCACCGGGGTCGACGAGGCTTCGACGGTCACGACCTCCTTCACGTCGCCCGGCTGCAGCAGGAAGTCGACCGCGAATTCGTCGGCGACGCGAAGCAGGACGTTCGTTCGGCTCGCCGCCTTGAATCCCGCGAGCTCCGCCGCCACCGTGTACCGGCCCACCGGCAGTTCGGGGACGAAGTAGACCCCGGACTCGTTGCTCACTGTGGTGCGGACGAGCCCTGTTTCGACGTTGGTGACGGTCACCGTCACGCCAGGCAGGATGGATTGGGTCGCGTCGGTGATGGTCCCCCGGAGGCTGGCGGTGGAGCGTTGCGCCAGGGCCGGCCCGGCGGTGCACAGGAGGAGGACCCCGACGAGCAGCAGGCAGTGCGGTCGCTTCATGCTCCAGCCCCTTCGGTTAGCCGAATTCGATTGGGCCCTGCGTCTCGGCCACGGCCGCGGCGCGTGTCACGCGTTCGACCTTCCGTAACGCGTTTAACAAAGTGGTATTATTCGCTTCAGGGGCATCTTGTCAAGCTCAAATTCACGAGGCTGGCGCGCCGCCGGCGCCGGAGTGGTCCTGGGCCTCGTCGTAATGGGGGTTTGGTGGGCCCGCCGGCCCGCCGGGCCCGCCCCTCGCCAGAACGTTCTGCTGGTGACGATCGACACGCTTCGGGCCGATGCCGTTGGCGCCTACGGCCGCCGCGAAACGCCCACCCCCTTCATCGACAGCCTCGCTCGCGGGGGCGTGCGGTTCGCCGACGCTTACGCACACAACGTCGTGACGCTGCCCTCGCACGCGAACATCCTGACCGGGCAGCTGCCTCCGCGTCATGGCGTGCGAGACAACGCCGGGTTCCGCCTGGCGCCCGACGTCGAGACCCTCGCGACCCATCTGCGGCGCCGGGGGTATCGCACCGCCGCGTTCGTCAGCGCCTTCCCGCTCGACTCGCAGTTCGGCCTCGGGCCGGGGTTCGACGTCTACGACGATCGCCTCACGAGCGGAACGCGGCCGGCGTTTCTGATCCAGGAGCGGCCGGCCGCGCGCACGGTCGGGCTCGCCAAACGGTGGATCGACGCGTCCGGCGCCGAGCCGTGGTTCGCCTGGGTCCACGTGTACGAGCCGCACTTCCCCTACGATCCTCCCGGGCGCTTCGCGTCGAGCTGGCCGGGCGAGCCATACCTCGGCGAAGTGGCGGCCGCCGATGCCGCGCTCGCACCGATCCTCGAGCCGATTCTGGCCGCCGGCGCCGACGGACACACGATCGTGGTGGTCACCTCCGATCACGGCGAGGCCCTCGGAGAGCACGGGGAGGCGAGCCATGGTGTCTTCGCCTATGACAGCGTCCTGCGCGTACCCCTGGTCATCTACGCGCCCCGGATGTTCGGGCCCCGGGTGGTGGAGGCACCGGTGCGGCATGTCGACCTCCTGCCCACGCTGCTCGATGCGCTGGCGGTCCCGATTCCGGCCGGCCTCGACGGCCGCAGTCTGCTGCCGGTCGTCGGCGGCAGCGAGACCAACGTGAACAGCGTGGTCTACTTCGAGGCGCTGTCGGCGTCGCTCAACCGCGGCTGGGCGCCGCTGCGAGGTCTGATCCAGGACGGCTTCAAATACATCGACCTGCCGCTGCCGGAGCTGTACGACCTGCGAGGCGATCCGGGCGAAGTGCGCAACCTCGCCGCGTCGGACCCCGGCCGGACGGCCGCCCTGCGGGCGCGGCTCGACGAGTTCGGTTCCGCCGATCCTGCCGGGAAGGCGGGCCGTGCGCCTGTGGCCGTGCGGGAACGGCTCCGCAGCCTCGGCTACGTGACGGGTGGAACCCCGCAGGCGCGGGCCGTGTACACCGAGGCAGACGACCCCAAGCGGCTGATCGCGCTCGACTCGATCCTCCAGGAGGTCCTCGAGCGTTACCTTGCCGGGGATCTTGCCGGCGCGCTCGCCCGATCCCGGGAGCTCGTCGGCCGGCGGCCGTCGATGGCCGTGTCGTGGATGCAACTGGCGCAACTGGAACGCGAGGCCGGCAACGCCGCCGCAGCCGTGGACGCCATGCAGCGCGCTGTCACCCTCAGCCCTGCCGACACCGAGCCGCTCACGCTGCTCGGCGCGTATCTGACCGAGTCCGGACGTGCGCGCGAGGCGGCGGATCGGCTCGCTCCCCACGCCGGAGAGCCGGATGCCGATCCCGACCTGCTGTCGGTACATGCCCTGGCGCTCGCCCGGCTCGAGCAGTTCGACGCCGCGCTGGCCGTGCTGTCGCGTGCCCGCGAGCGCGATCCGGCGAATGCCATGCTGCTCGTGCATGTCGGAACCGTGCAACACACGCGCGGGCAGCGGGCCGCCGCCCGCGAGGCGTTCATGGCAGCGGTCCGTCTCGATCCTGACCTCGCGCGCGCTCACACCTCGCTCGGGGTGCTCGCGCTCGAGGACGGGCGCCTCGACCAGGCGGCCGGCGACTGGCGCACCGCGACCTCGCTGGATCCAGGAGAGCACCGCAACATCCTGTCGCTCGGCATCGCGCTCGCGCGCGGCGGCCGGACCACGGAAGCGCGCGCGTGTTTCGAGTTTTTCGCGGCCAACGCGCCCGCCTCCCGATACGCAGCCGAGCTCGGCCGTGTGCGCAGCTGGCTGACCGGCGCCCGCTGATCGCGTACAATTCGCCCGGGCCTCCCCCCGGTTCGCGCCGTTGCGATCGTCCGACACTCATGAAGCCTTTCTCTTCTCGCGTGCCCAGGCTGCTGGTGCTCGCGCTCGCGCTGTGGCCCGGCGGGGTGGCCGCACAAACCGCCGCCGAAGCGCTCGCGCCGATCGATCGCCGCATGGCTCTCGCCGAGGCCAGCCTCCGCGGTGGCGAAGTGCAGATCGCCGAGAGCCGGTACCGCGCCGCGATCTTCGACGCCTGGATGGTCGCCGGGGCGCTTCACGTGGCCGCCGGACGGTTGCTCGATGCCCGCGACGCGTTTCGACATGCCTCACAAGCGGTGGCCGATGCCGACGCGGCGTTCAGATCGCTGGCACTGGTGCAGATGCAGGTTGGCGAGCCGGCCGAAGCCGTCACGCTCCTGACCAGGCTCTCGGTTCGGGCGCCGAAGGACTTCCAGACACGCCGGCTACTGGCCCAGGCGCTCACGGCAAACGGTCAGCCGGAAGAAGCGGTCCAGACGCTCGAAGAAGCGCACGCCCTGGCGCCCGACGATGCCGAGATCACGTTCCTGCTCGCGGCCGGGTATCTGGAAGCGAAGAAGGTCGACGCGGCGCAGCGGCTGTTCGTCGAGGTCGCGGCCGCCCGGCCCATCCCGCAGACCTGGGTCCTCATCGGCCGGACTTATCGGGACTTCCGCCTGTTCGACCAGGCTCGCGAGGCGCTGAACAAGGCGCTGGCCAAGGATCCGACCACTCGCCGCGCGCACTACTATCTGGGCACATTAGCCGTGATGCCGGAAGGCGACGTTCGACTGGAGGAGGCCATTCGCGAGTTCCGCGCCGAGCTGAAGCTGGCGCCCGAGGACCCGGTCGTGAACCTGAGGCTCGGCATGGCGCTCGCCGATGCCCGTCGCGAGAAGGCGGCGCTGGCGCCGCTGGAGATCGCCGCACGGCTGGCCCCGTCGGCCGTGGCGTTTCACCATCTTGGCCGCTGCCAGCTCGCGGTCGGCCGCGCCGCCGACGCCGTCAAGTCTCTGCGCCGCGCGTTGGTTCTGGGAGCCGTCGACGAGGCGTCGCGTGTGCGACGCATTCATTACCAGCTGGCACTGGCCCTGCGGCAGGCCGGCGCCGAGGCCGACGCCGCTGTCCACTTCGAAGCTGCCAAGGCAGGCTCGGAGCGTCAGGCGGATGCGGAGCGCGAGCGGCTCTCACGCTATTTGGACGACTCGCCGGAACGGACGCCGGCAGCGGCCGCCCGCCTCGCCCTCGAGTCGCCGCTGGCGGGCCTCACGCCAGCCGTCCATGAGACGGTCGCGCGCGGTGTGCGGACGGCGCTGGCGCGCGCCTACCTGAATCTCGGGGTGCTGCGCGCGCAGGCGGAGCAGTTCGCGGGCGCGGGCGAGTTTTTCGAGCAGGCAGCCGCCGTCGATCCGGACTTTCCCCAGGTCCAGTACTCGCTCGGCTCCGCCCGCTTCAACGCGAAGCAATACGAGCAGGCGGCGGTGGCGCTCACACGCGCGCTCGCCGCGGACCCAGGCAACCCGAACGTGCGTCGAATGCTCGCGCTCGCTCGCTTCAACACCGGCGCCTACCACCAGGCCGCCGACCTGCTCGCGAGCGATCCGGAGCGTGCCTCGGATCCGTCGCTGCAGTACGCGTATGGTGTCGCGCTCGTCCGCAGCGACCGCGCCCGCGACGCCGAGGCCGTGTTCACCCGGATGCTCGCCGACCATGGCGACCGCGCCGAGCTGCACGTGATCCTCGGCCAGGCCCACGCACAGCAGGGAGACTTCGACGCGGCGGTGCAGGACCTCGAGCGCGCGCGCCGGATCACGCCTGACGTACCCGACGCCAACGCGACGCTCGGTCTGATCTATCTCAGGCAGGGAAAACTGGCAGAGGCAGCGGCGGCGTTGCGCGAGGAGCTGAAACACAACCCGCGCCACGTGCTGGCGCGTCACACGCTCGCCACCGTCCTGGATCTCGATGGGCAGCCGGCGGAGGCCATGACGCTGCTGCGCGGCGTGCTCCAGGAACAGCCGGAATTCAGTGACGCGAGATACCTGCTCGGGAAAATCCTGCTCGCCAGCGGCGAGGCGGATCACGCGGTCCCGCATCTCGAAGCTGCGGTCCGGCTTTCACCCGACGACGCGAGTTATCACTACCAGCTCGCCCAGGCATACCGGAAGGTGGGACGTTCCGAGCTGGCCGACAAGCACCTCGCGCTCTTCCAGTCACTGAAGGAAAAAGCCCGAGGGCGGCGGCCGTGACTTCGGTCGCCATGCTGCCGGGCGTGATGCTGAGCCTCGTCATCTCGCTCGCGGCTCCACCGCAGGCAGCGCCGCCGCCGCCCGAGGCGGCCGCCGCGATGCGCGACCGCGTCCTCGAGCAGGCGGCCGCGGAGCTGCAGGCCGGGCGCCGGGCAGAGGCGAAGAAGCTGCTCGCGTCGGCCGCCGAACGCTTCACGTCGGTGCGGGCCATGTTGCAGCTGGCCCGCCTCCAGTCGGGTGAGGGGGACGCGGCGGGTGCGCTGGCGACGCTCGATCGCGCCCGGACGCTTGCGCCCGACACCGAGGAAGTGCTGAGCGCGATCGCGCAGGTGGCGCTGGCGGCGCGCAGGCCGGTGCAGGCGCTGCTCGCACTCGAACCGCTCACGCGCCTCGCCCCGCGGATCGCCCGGCATCACTATCTGTTCGGGGTGGCCCTCATGCAGGCCGGCGACATGCCTGCGGCGACCGAAGCCCTCCAGGCGGCGGACCGGCTCGAGCCGGGCCACAACTTGACATCCATCGCACTGGGGATCGCCCTCAACAGTCGCAAGATGTTCGGAGACGCGAAACCTCTTCTGCTGCACGTGCTCGAGCGGGAGCCCGACAACGTGGAGGCCCTCGCCGCACTCGCGGAAGCCGAAGAAGGGCTCGGAGAGCTCGACGCCGCCGACAGTCATGCCGCGCGAGCCCTGGCGGCGACGCCGAGCCATCCCACCGCAAATCTCGTCGTCGGGATGGTCCTCATGAAGCGTGACCGGTACCAGGAGGCCCGGGACGCGCTCGAGCGGGCCGCCGCCGCGGACACCGAGTCCCCGAAGGTGTACTACCAGCTCAGTCTTGCGTGTGCCCGCCTGGGAGACAGCGCCGGCGCCTCGCGCAATCGCGAGCTGTATCAGCAGAAGCTGCGCGCCATGGAGGCGCGCATCGAAGAGCTCAGGCGCGTGGGCCTGCCCTCTCGTGGTGAAATGCCTCGATGAAATCTCTTCGACCCATTCACGGTCTGCTGCTGGCCGCCTCGCTCGGCTCACTGGCTGGCGCCGCGGGCTCGAGCAGCGTCTCGCCGTTCCGCGACGTCACGCGCGAAGCCGGCGTGACATTCGAGCACCATGCCGCACCCGAGAAGAAGTACATCGTCGAATCGATGAGCGGCGGGGTGGCGCTGTTCGATTTCGACCGCGACGGCCGCCTCGATCTGTATCTGGTGGACTCGCTCACTGTCGACACGGCCGGCGACCCGAAGGCTGCGCGCAGCGCCCTTTACCGCAACCTGGGCGGTTTCAAATTCGAGGACGTCACCGACAAGGCCGGCGTCGGCCACCCGGGATGGGGCATGGGCGTGTGCGTCGCCGATGTCGACGGCGATGGCTGGGACGACCTCTACGTGACCGCGCTCGGCGGCAACAAGCTGTACACGAACGGGCGCAACGGGACGTTCAGCGACGTCACCGCTGCGGCGGGCGTGGGCGCCGCGGGCTGGTCGACCGGCTGCGGATTCGCAGACTACGACCGCGACGGCGATCTCGATCTCTTCGTCGCCCGCTACGTCCGGATGGATCTGACGAAGCTGCCCCAGTTCGGCAAGGACAAGACCTGCGAGTATCGCGGCATCCCGGTCCAGTGCGGGCCGCGCGGCCTGCCCGGAGAATCGGACTTCCTGTTCCGCAACGACGGCAACGGCCGGTTCACCGAGGTCGGTGACAAGGCCGGCGTGGCCGACCGCGGGGCCTCCTTCGGCCTGGGTATCGCGTGGTTCGACGCCAACGACGATGGATGGCCCGACTTGTACGTGGCGAACGACTCGATGGGGAATTTTCTGTACCTCAACCGGAAGGATGGCACGTTCGAGGAGGCCGGATTCCCGCGCGGCGTGGCCGTGAGCGAAGACGGGAGCGAGCAGGGCAGCATGGGTATCGCCCTGGGAGACTACAACCGCACCGGACGTTTCAGCCTCTTCGTGACCAATTTCGCCGAGGAGTACAACGCACTGTACCGGCACGACGGCGCGCACTTCACCGACGTGTCGTTCCGCTCCAAAACCGCCGCCAGCAGCCTGCCCTTCGTGGGCTGGGGGACGACGTTCTTCGATTACGACAACGACGGGTGGCTGGATCTGATCGCGGTGAACGGGCACGTCTACCCGCAACTGGACAAGGCGCGGCTCGGCGCCTCGGCGGGTTACCGGCAGCGCGCCCTGTTCTACCGCAACAAGGGAGACGGCACCTTCGACGAGGTGGGCCGTACGCTGGGTGGCCCGTTCGCCGTCGAACGCGTGAGCCGCGGATCGGCGGTCGGTGATCTGGACAACGACGGCCGTCTGGATGTGGTCATCAACGATCTCGACGGCAGCCCGCAGGTCCTCCGCAATGAGGTGCCGGATGCGGGCAACTGGCTGATCGTGAAGCTGCGCGGAGCGGGAGCGAACACGAACGCGATCGGTGCCGTGGTCACCGCGCGCGCCGGCGACGTCCGGCACGTCCGGCTCGTGCAGAGCGGAACGAGCTACATCTCACAGGACGACATGCGGCTGCACGTCGGACTGGGCGCGTCGACCAGCGCCGATGTCGTCGAGGTGCGCTGGCCCGACGGCACGACCACGAAGCGGGAACAGGTCAAGGCAAACCAGATCATCGAGATCGCGCAGCCGACAACGCCTTCCAGGTAACCGGCACGAAGCCCTGCCGCTCCAGGAACTGCCGGAATCTCGCGCTCCTGATCAGATCCAGGTCCGACTGCCGCCACGCGGCGCCCCAGTCGACGTGTCCGGTCGTGGCGGCCCGCATCTCTTCGTCGTCATAGGCCAGATGGACGATCAGCTGGTAGACACCTGGAGGCAGCGGCCCGAGAAGCTGCTCGTAAGCCGTCATCCAGTCCGCCGGTGCGACGCCCGGTGAGATCGAAACCACCCGATCGATGAGCGCATGCGGATCGGCCTCCGGCTGCCACGACGCCTGCGCGCCGCCGCGGGAGCCCTGCCGCTCGACGAGCACCGGCAGACCCGCGGCTTCGCCCACCCGGCGGTACGCGTCGAACAGCTCGCGGGTGCGGAACAGCGTGGCCATGTGCGAATCGAGGTGTGAGATGCGGATGCCGGCCGATGTCGCTCGATCGATCTGCGCCTGGAGCTCGCGCTCAACTTCCGATATTCGCGCCTTGCCCACGACCATCGCCTCGGTGAGCGGCAGGTAGCCCTGGGGATCGAGCAGGGACGGGACGTCGCCGGATGACCGGACCGGGCCCCAGCGGTATCCGGTCCACTCGCTGTTCAGCGCGAGATGGATGCCGAGGTCGGCCTCGGGATGGGCCCGCGCCCATCGCGCCACCTCGGGGAACCACGGGCACGGCACCAGGATGCTGGCGGAGGTGATCAGCCCCTGTTCGAGTGCTTCGAACGTCGCCCGGTTGACCGAGTGTGCCATGCCGAGATCATCGGCATGGATGACGAGCAGCCGCGCCGTCGGGGGATAGCCC
>DATFFM010000014.1:0-16814 GCA_035250005.1 Vicinamibacterales bacterium
TCGCCGCGGCCCGAGCTCGTGACGGGCGGCTGCCCGCCCCGCCCGCCGCGACCGGCAAACGCCGGAGCGATCACGGCCAGCGCACCTTTCTCGATCGCATTCCGTCCACGGGCGGAGAGCAGCCGGTTGGATCCCTGCGGCAGCGAGGACGGTCCCTGCGGGCCCAGGTACACGACGACCTTCCCCTTCGGGCTGCCTTCCACATAGTCGTCGAGCTCCGCCGCGGGGATCTGCAGTCCGTAACCGACGAACATGACCTCGCTCCCGTCGATGGTCTGTTTGCCCCCCATCTGACGCGAGAAGGTGATGCCTTCGCCGTCCTTGAAGGTGCGGCTCTGGCCGTTGACGTCCACGGTGACGGAGGCGTTGCTGTCGGTGCGGATGCCTCGCACCTTGACGGTCTGCAGATACGTGCCGTTGTCACCCGCCGGCTTGACGCCCCACTGCCCCAGCTGCGACGCGATGTAGCCGGCCGCCAGACCGAGACCCTCGGTGTAGGTCTGGCGCCCCTGGAGCTCGTCAGAGGCGAGATAGGTCAGCCACTGCCGGAGATCGGCCTGTGAGATCTGCGCCGCGCCGCGTGCGGCGGGCGCCGGCTGCGCGCCGGCGCCGGCGGTGAGCAGCGCGATGAGAAGGGCGGGGACGAATAAGCGACGAAGACGCATGAGCCTGCCAACCTCCAGAAGAGAACGTACAGAATTGCAGAGATCTTACCGGCAGGCCTGAAGGCCTGCGCTACAGAGGGGAATGATGACGCCCGGAACAGAGTTACGCCTGTGATGCAGGCTCCGCTTACTGGGTGGTGATCGCGCGCACTGGAATGACCACGGAGCCCACGCTGCCGGTCGTGACGTCGCGTGCGACCACGCGAAGGTGGTGCATCTTCGGCTGGAGCGTGATGGTCCGCTCGATGGTCAGCGGCGCCGACCCGGCACGGTTCCGCTCGTCGTCGGTCAGGCTGAGGGCTACCGGGAAAGCAGCGGTGATCTGGCCCTTGCCCGACGGCAGCACTTGCGCGATGACCACGTCGGCCGCGCCCCGCCAGCGGACGCCGTCGCGCTCGAGGGTGAGAGTCGCGAGATCGAGCCGGATCGAGAGCGTGAGGTCGTCGCCGGCCCGCGTGACCCCGGCCGAGAGCCCCACCCCGGTGGTCTGCAGCGGCGATTGCAGCGCCGCCCGCATCGCGGTATCGCGCGACCTGGCGTCCTGCCCGGGTGATGGTGCTGCCAGATAGCCGGCGCGGTGACGAACCTTCACGCCCCTCCGGGCGACATGCACGGCGATCTTGCGGAACCGGCCGTCCAGCGGCGTCGACGACGGATAGTAGCCGAGCACGTAGGTGTGGCGTGAGTCGTTGACCGCCCGGCGGATGGAAGCGGCCAGCGCGTTGCTGTTGGCGAACGCACGCCCGCCAGTCTCCTCCGCGACGATCTCCATGGTGTCGATGTTGCCGCGAATCATGCCCAAGGAGTTGAAGGAGGCGCGGCCGCCGCGGTAGCTCATCGCCCCCACCAGGCCACGCGCGTCGACGGGATAGAGCGACGCCTGCGCGTGACTCAGCGCACGGGTCGCGTGGCGCATGCGCTCGAGCACTTCCTGGCGGCCCATTCCGGCCGACAGGGGGAACACCTCCGACAGCCAGACGATGCTCTTGCGTCCGCCGATGCCGGCGAGGTGCTGGGCAAGCTCCTCGAGGGCCTTGAAAGTGTCCACGCTCCGCCGCTGCTGAAAGAAGTCCGACGAGCTCAGCGCCGGATCCACCAGCCACGAGGCGATCCCGCCCATATCGGGGGGGGGCTCCATGGAGGCGTCGTAGTGGCCGCTGACCCGCGCCTGATAGATCTCGAGCGCCCGCCGGAGCGACGAAGCGCTGGTCGAGAAATCGTGAAGAACGCGGACGGTGCCGTCGAGCACGTAGAGGGCGACGCGATCACCCGGGCGCATCTCGCCGAGATACTGCTCGATGTGCTTTCTCGCAAACCACTGGCTGTCGAATCCGGCGTTCAGCCGGTCGAGCAGGATGACGGTCGCGGTCCCCGGGCCGGGCGGGAGTACGTTGCTGAATGTATTCGGGGCAGGTTCCGGACCTCGGGATGGCGCGAGCGATGGAGGCGCGGCGCGATCGTCGCGCACCTCGAAGAAACTGATCGCCTGCGCCTGGCCGTCTTCCTCGAGCGAAAATTCAGCCTTGGTCAGCCCGGTGACCGGCGCGCCGAGGCGATCGGTCACCACGACCGAGACTTCGACCAGGCGGGTCGCCGTACGAAATGTCTGACGGGACTGCGCGATCAGGGGAAGGCACGCGACCGCGGCGAGAACGACGCCGAGGACGCCGCGACGGACGATGGGACGCACGCTCATGAGGACATCCTGCCCGGCCCGGCGCTGGCACGTCGGCTGACGCCTTGGTTGTAGCAGCAAATCCTGAAAATCGAAACTGAAATCGACCGGAACGCGGATCGCTATCGGCGGGGCACGCTGCGATCCATGCCGCCGGGGCGGTACCAGCGATAGCCGTAGGCCGGGAGTTCGATGGTATGGCGGCCGTTCGCGTCGGCGCGGCTGTCGTTCTTCGCGAGCAGATCCACGAGGAGTCGATGCCCCGCGACCGGCGCCTCGAGCCGTGGGGCGCGCGGCTTGGCGCTGAAGTTGTGGAGCGTGATCACGGCGTGGCCGTCGTGCTCGTATCGCATGACCAGCACGCCCGGCTCGCTGGTCTTGACGATCTTCCAGTCGCCCCAGCTGATTTCGGGGCACTCGCGGCGCATCCGGATCTTGCGCTCGATCCAGTTGAGCAGCGAGTGCGGGTCCCGTCGCTGCGCCTCCACGTTGATCCGCTGGTACCCGTAGATCGGGTCCGAAACCACCGGCCGCACCGTGCGCCTGGCGGTGGAGAAGCCGCCATGGGTCGCCGACGACCACTGCATGGGCGTGCGCGCGCATTCGCGCTCCGGGAGCGACAGGTCGTCGCCGATGCCGATCTCGTCGCCGTACTGCAGCATCGGCGTGCCGGGCAGCGTGAACAGCAGGCTGAAGGCGAGCTCGAGCCGCTCGCGATGGTTGTCGAGCATCGGCGCCAGCCGGCGGCGGATGCCGCGGTTGTACAGCTGCATGCTCTTGTCGGGCCCGAACGCCTCGAAGACCTTCTGCCGCTGCGCGTCGGTGAGCCGGCCGAGATCCAGTTCGTCGTGGCTGCGGAGAAAGTTCACCCACTGCGCCGCGTGCGGCCGCTCGTAGGTGTCTTCGAGCGCCTTGACCAGCGGACGGATGTCGGCGGTCGCCATCGCGTAGAACAGCCGCTGGTTGACCGCGAAGTTGAGCATCATCTGCAGACGGTCGCCCAGCTCGCCGAAGTACGCCATGCTCTCTTTCGGGACGACGTTCGCCTCGGCCAGGAGGATCGCGTCGCGCCGGCGCCACTGGAGAAAATCGCGCATCTGGTGGAGCAGCTCGAAATCCATCTTCGGCGTGACGTTCGCCCCCTTGCTCGAGATGAGAAAGGGCACGGCATCCATCCGAAAGCCCGACACGCCCAGCTGCAGCCAGAACCCCATGACGCGCAGGATCTCCTCGCGCACCTTCGGGTTCATCGTGTTGAGATCGGGCTGAAACTCGTAGAACCGGTGAAAGTAGTACTCGCGCGCAACCGGGTCGCGCGTCCAGGTCGTCTTCTGCACGCCCGGAAACACCATCCCCTGGTCGTGGTCGGCCGGCCGCCGCTTCGACCAGACGTAGTAGTCGCGGTACGGCGAGCGTGGGTCCTTGCGCGCCGCCTGGAACCAGGGATGCCGCGTGGACGTGTGGTTGACCACGAGGTCCACGATCACGCGGATCCCGAGCTGCTCCGCGTGGTTCATGAACTCGACGTACTGCCCGAGCGTGCCGTGCTTCGGGTGGACGCCGTAGAAGTCCGCTACGTCGTAGCCGTTGTCGAGGTTCGGTGACGGGTAGAAGGGCTGCAGCCAGACGCAGGTCACGCCCAGGCCCGCCAGGTAGTCGAGCTTGTGCGTGAGCCCTTCGAAATCGCCGATACCGTCACCGTTGGAGTCGAGGTACTTCTCGACGTCCATGCAATAGAGGATCGCGTTCTTGTACCAGAGATCTTCGAGCATGCCCTGTCAGTTCGAGCAAGTACACTGCCAGAATGCCGGAATTGCCGGATGTCGTGGTGTACCTCGAAGCCCTGGCGCCTCGTGTGCTCGACCAGCCGCTCGAGCGGTTCCGGCTCGGCAATCCCTTCATCGTGCGGACGATCGAGCCAGCCCCCGCCGACTTCGAGGCGCGCCGGATCACAGCGCTGCGCCGCATGGGCAAGCGGCTGGTCTTTGAGTTCGAAGGGGACCTGTTTCTCGTCCTGCACCTGATGATCGCCGGACGGCTGCGGTGGCGCGAGCGCGGCGCCGCGATCCCCGGCAAGAACGGCCTGGCCGCCTTCGACTTCGCAACCGGCACCTTGCTGCTGACCGAAGCCGGGTCCAAACGTCAGGCGGCCATCCACCTGGTTCGCGGCGAAGCAGGGCTGACCGAGTTCGATCGCGGCGGCCTCGAAGTGCTCGACTCGACCCTGCCCGCGTTCGCCGAGCGCCTGACCCGCGAGAACCACACACTCAAGCGGGCGCTGACCGATCCTACGATCCTCAGCGGCATCGGGAACGCGTACTCCGACGAGATCCTGCACGCGGCGCGGCTGTCGCCGATGAAACAGACGCGGCAGCTCACCGAAGGAGAGATCGCGAGGCTGCACGCCGCCGCGATCCAGACGCTGGAGGCCTGGATCGAGCGCACCCGCGAGGAGGTTGGCGAGCGGTTCCCGGAGAAGGTGACCGCCTTCCGCGACGGCATGGCCGTCCACGGACGCTATAACCAGCCGTGCCCGGCCTGCGGTTCGCCCGTCCAGCGGATCGTCTACGCCAGCAACGAGTGCAACTACTGCGCGACGTGTCAGACCGAGGGACGTCTGCTGTCGGACCGGGCCCTTTCCCGCCTCCTCCGGCACGACTGGCCGAAGACGCTCGAAGAGATGGAGAAAAGACGGCTCTGAGCGCGGTCAGAGTTCTTCACAGTTCTTCACTGCCGCCTCACGACATACTCCTGACCGCACCGCTATCGTGGCGCCATGTCTGGAGAGCACCGGGCGCCGACCCCCGCCGAACTGATACACCTGCGACCGGACGATCGCACCGGGCTTCTGGTGACCGGATGTGCGAGCGCGGGTACCGCGCTGGCGGTGGCGATGTCACTGCAGGACGGCTGGGCCCCGTGGCTCGCCGGCCAGGCGCTGCTGGCGCTGACGCTCGTCCAGTGGTTCGTCATCCTCCACGAGTGTGGCCACGATACGCTCTTCCGGACGCGGCGGTATCACGCCATCGCCGGGCGGGTCGCCGCCTTCTTTTCGCTGATCCCCTACCACGCCTGGACGCGAGTCCACGGACGCCACCACAAATGGACCGGCTGGCAGGACCTCGACCCGACGACCGAGTCGCTCGTGCCCAGGCCCCTCGGCCGTGCCGAGCGCAGGATCGTGAATGTCTGCTGGCGGCTGTGGATCCCGCTGTTCTCGATCCTCTACCGGGTCACCAATTACTGGCACCTCCCACGGCTGTTCCGCATGTTCCCCGGACCCGCGGACCGCGCGGCGATCGCGCGCGACGCGCTCGTCCTGGTCGCCATCTACGCGCTGCTGATCGCGTGGCTCGGCCCCGCGATGATCCTGCGCCTCGCGGGCCTCGCGCTCCTGGCCAGCTTCGGGATCGAGGACCTCCTCCTGCTCAGCCAGCACACCCATGTACCGCAGAAGGTGAGCCATGGGGCACAGGTCAAGCCGTTCCCGGCGGTCGAGCAGGAACCGTTCACCCGGTCCCTGCGGCTCCCTGAGGCGGCGTCCGCCTTCGTTCTGCACTTCGACGCGCACGAGCTGCATCACATGTATCCCTTCGTGCCCGGCTATCACCTGCGCCGGATCGCTTACGCCCCGGAGAACGAGATCGGATGGTGGCGTTGGGTCCGGGGAGCGAAGAAGCTGCGCGGCGACGTGCTGCTGTTCCAGAACCGGATCGAGTCGGGGTACGACCTGTGACGCCGGTCGATCCGCTCGCCGCCGCCGTCTTTCTTCTGGCTGCGTTCACGCTCGCCGGCGTCGCGCAGACCGCCTGGTTCGCGGCGCCGATGTCCCGGGCCTTTGCGGTCCCGCTCGACGGGGGGCTCCGCTTCCGCGGCCGGCCGCTCTTCGGCGCCAACAAGACCGTCCGCGGCTTCGTGGTGATGGTGCCGGCGGCCGGGGCCGCGTTCGCGCTGCTCGCGACGGTCGCGGGCGAGTTGACACGCGGCTGGCTCTGGCCGGTTCCGCCGGAGTCGTATGCCCTGCTCGGCGCCTGGGCGGGTTTCGGATTCATGGCCGGCGAATTGCCGAACTCGTTTCTGAAACGCCAGCTCGACCTGCCGCCCGGTTTCGCCGCGCACCACCCCGTGATCGCGGCCGCGCAGTTCGTTCTCGACCGGTTCGACTCCGGCGTCGGCATGCTCGCCGCACTGAGCCTCGCCGTCGACGTCCCCTGGCTCACATGGGTCTATGTACTGCTGATCGGCGCCCCGATTCACTCGTCGTTCAGCCTGCTGATGTTCCGTCTCGGCCTCAAACGGAGGGCCGCATGAACATCCTCCCGCTCGCCGAGGCGGTGGTGCACGCGGAGGCCGGAGGCAAGGCCGCGAATCTCGCGCGGCTCATCGCGTCCGGCGCGCCGGTGCCGGAGGGCTTCGTGCTCACGAACGCCGCGCTCCAGCATTTCATCGCGGAGCAGGAGGGGCTGCCGCCCGATGTCGACCATGCGGTCATGGCGGCGTGGACGCGGTTCGCCCCCGGCCCGGTCATCGTGCGAAGCTCCGCCGTCGGCGAGGACTCCGAGGCCGCGTCGTTCGCCGGCCAGCTGGACTCGGTGGCCGGCGTGACCTCGGGCACGGGGCTTCGCGCCGCGATCCTTCAGGTGTGGGGCTCGCAGTGGTCCGACCGGGTGCTCGCCTATCAGTCCGCGCGTCGCACCTTCCTGGCCGGCATGGGCATCGTCGTGCAGCGCCAGGTGGACGCGCAGGTTTCCGGCGTCCTTTTCACGGTGTCACCCGCGTCTTCCTCGCACATGCTGCTCGAGTACTGCGGCGGGCTTGGCGAGGCGCTCGTATCGGGTGCGGTGAACCCCGGGCGGGTGGCTATCGCCCGCCGCGGCTTCCGCTGGAAGCAGCAGTGCGCGCCAGAGCAGCCGGCCGCGCGAGAGGCGCTGCTGTTGAACGACCTCCAGATGGCCAATCTGGGACGGCTCGGGCTGGCGATCGAGCAGACCTTCGGCGCGCCCCAGGACATCGAATGGACGATCGATGCCGCCGGCAAGCTCTGGATCGTTCAGTCGCGGCCCATCACGGCCCGCGCCGCCCAGGCATCGACCGGCGAAGCGACCGAGCCACAGCGGCACGAATCCGTCCTCTGGTCGAATGCCAACGTCAACGAGAACTTTCCGCAGCCGATCTGCCCGTTGCTGTATTCCGTTGCCCGCGCGGGCTACTACCACTACTTCCGCAACCTCGGGCGCGCATTCGGGGTCGCCGAGCGGCGGCTGGCGGCGATGGAGCCGGCGCTGCGCCAGATCATCGGCGTCCATGGCGCGCGGATGTACTACAACCTCACGGGCATCCACCATGTGCTCCGGTCGGCCCCTTACGGAGATCTTCTGGCGGCGTCGTTCGATCAGTTCGTCGGGGTCGGCGAGGGCGAAGGGGATGTCAGGCCGACGGCGGAAGGCACGCGCGCCTACCAGGCTCTCGAAGTAGCGCTGATCGCCGCGAAAACGACCTGGCAGTACCTGTTTCTCACGTCGCGGGTCGAGGAGTTCGAACGAACGGCCGATGCGTTCGCCGCCGAGACACATCCGGCGCGGCTCCGCGGCAAGTCGCCCGAGGCGCTGCTCGGCGATCTGCGACGGTTCGTGGACATCCGCTGCAATCGCTGGACGAACGCGTCCCTGGCGGACGCCGGATCGATGGTCTGCTACGGCATCCTGCAGCGCCTGCTCGCACGGGCCTACCCCGCCGAGGACCAGCAGGCCCTGCACAACACGCTGCTCAAGGCGCTGCCGGATCTCGTCAGCAGCGTGCCCCCTCTGAAGCTGTGGGCCCTGTCGCGGATGATCCGGACCAACCCGGCGCTCCACCGCGTCATCATCGACGCGACCGCCGCGGAAGCGATAGAGCAGATCCGCACCGACAGCCGATTTGCGGAGTTCCGCGCGGCCTTCGACGGCTTCCTCGAGGACTGGGGCTTCCGCTGCTCGGCCGAGCTGATGCTGACGGTCCCGAGCTTTCAGGAGGATCCGGCGCCGGTCATCGACCTGCTCCGCGCTTACGCGGCCATGGACGGGGAATCCCCGGCCGACCTGCTCGCGCGCCAGGCAGCCGAGCGCGTCCGCGATACGGCGCGGGTGCTGTCCGACCTCCGCCGCCGTCGGGTGTCCAGGTGGATCCCGTTCATTCGTCAGTCTGTCGTCGCCGGGACGGTACTTCGGTGGACGCAGCGGTCCATTCAGCTCCGCGAGCGCGCCCGCCTGAAGCAGGCGCTGCTGTACAGCCGTCTCCGGCGTGTCGCGCTCGCCCTCGGTGAGCGGCTCGCCGAGCGGGGGCACCTCGCGCAGGCCGACGACATCTTCTTTCTCACGGTCGACGAGATCGACCTCCTCGCCTCGGGCGGTGAGATGTTCCCTGAACAGGTCCGGCCTCTGGTCGCTCTCCGCCGCGAGGCCCACGCGCGGTTGAGCGGGACGACGCCGCCCGACTCGATGCGGCTCGCGCCCGGCGAATACCTCGCGCAGTCGCACATCGCGGTTGCCGAGGGATCGGCACGTGAGGAGGCAGGCCCCCTGGCCGGCGTGGGCGCCTGCGGAGGATCGAAGACCGCCAACGCCGCGATCCTGCTCGACGTCACGGAGTCGCACCGGCTGCGGGCCGGGGACATCCTCGTCACGCGACAGACCGATCCCGGCTGGGGACCGATCTTTCCCCTGATCTCCGGACTGGTCATCGAGCGCGGCGGCATGCTCTCGCACGGCGCGATCATCGCGCGCGAGTTCGGGATCCCGTCGGTCGTCGGTGTAAAGGATGCCACGCGCCTGATCCGGCATGGCGGATCCATCACCGTGGACGGCGACCGCGGCCTCGTGCACCTGGGGGCACGCGCAGGCGTGCCCGCCACGCCGGGCGTGGCAGAAGGGGCGGCGTGATGATCCGCGCGTACCTCGCCGAACGCTTCCGGCCCGCGGTGTTCCTCCCGCTTGCCGCCGCGCTCGCCGTCGCGGCCGCGGCGGGCCGGTACGACGTCACACGGCTCGCGGTCGACGTTCTTTTCGGTCTGCTCCTCCTGGCCGAATTCCGCGTCTGGGACGATCTCGCGGATCGCGGCGCCGACGCAGTCACCCATCCCGGCCGGGTCATCGTCCGGGCGTCGAGTACGCACCCGTTTGCCGGCCTGTGGCTGGCGCTGGCCTTCGTCAACCTGGTCGTATGTGCGGTCCTCCGCGGCGTGGGTGTGTCGATGGCGCTGCTGGTGCTGCTTCACGCCGCGTTTGCCGTCTGGTACTCGCGCCGCATGTCGCGGACCATTGCCGGCGATCAGCTGCTGCTCGCGAAGTATCCGGCCTTCGTGCTGATCATCGCCGGGCCACGACTGTTCGCCTCGCCGGCGACGGTGGCGCTCGCGGCGGCCGCCATCTACATCGGCGCATCCGCCTACGAGGCCTGGCACGACCCGGTCAGCCCCCTTGGCGCCATCTTCGGAGGACGGTCATGAGCGCGACACTCGATATCGCCCGAGCACAGCGTCAGGCCCGCGAGGTAACGGCCGCGACTCCCGCGCTCGAGACCGTCACGTGTTACCTGTGCGGCTCGCGCGACTATCGCGTCTTCATCCATGCCGAAGACGATCTGGGTGGCACGCCCGGGCGTTTTCGCTTCGTCCGCTGCTGGAACTGCGATCTCGTCTACCAGAACCCGCGCGTTTCGCTGGACGCGATCGGCGGGTACTACGACGACGCCTATATCGCGCACCGGAAGAAACGGGACTGGGGCGTGCTCACGCCGCTCTTCGAGCGTGCCATGAACAAGCTCGACGCCGACAAGGAGCGGATCGTCGCCCGCCACGTGACGCTGACGCCCGCCAGCCAGGTGCTGGATGTCGGGTGCGCGGTCGGCACCTTTCTCGCCCGCCTGCACCGCAGGTTCGGCGTACGCGCTGCCGGGGTGGACTTCAAGGACCTGTCGTCGGCTCCTGGGCTGCGGGACGTCGAGTTCCACTGCGGCCTCTTCTACGAGGCCGATCTTGCCGCCAACCGGTTCGACCTGGTCACGATGTGGCACTTCCTCGAGCATGACTACGATCCGATGCGGAGCCTCGCGACCGCGCGCCGCGTGCTGCACCCGGACGGCACGCTGGTCATCGAGGTCCCGCGGCTGGACAGCCGCACCTTCCGGTGGTTCGGCGACAGGTGGCCCGGGCTGCAGGCCCCGCAGCACACCGTTCTGTACGACCGCGATACGCTCCTTCGCGCCGTGACGAAGTCCGGCTTCGAAGTAATCGAGTACCTGCCGTATGGCGCCTTCCCTGCCTACTTCTATCTCTTCACCGGGGTCGCCTTTCGATTGCTGCAGGGACGAGGTCTGAATCTCGACCGGGCGATCGTGCCCTATTTCATCGGACAGCTGCTCACGCTGCCGCTGACGGCGTTCGAGCAGCGCCTCAATCTCGCGATGCAGACCGTCATCTGCCGGAGGTCGGCATGATCCTGCTCAAGGCCGGCGCGAGCGCGCTGCTGCTGACCGTCGGCGCGGCGGCGATGCTGCCCATCGGCGGCGTCACGTTCTTCCGGGCGCGCCGTCTGTACTCGTGGATGGCCCGCCGACTGTCGCTCGGCATCCTGGCGCTGCACGGTATCCGCATCCACGTCCACGCGCCACAACCGTTCCCGCGCTCGCAGACGATCTACGTCTCGAACCATACCTCCACGCTGGATCTGTTCGTGCTGGTGGCGCTCGGGCTGCCGAATTGCCGCTTCTTCCTGAGCGGCTTTCTGCGAAAGGTGGTTCCGCTCGGGGTCATCGCCTGGATGATGGGGACCTTCTTCACGGTGCCGCAGGACCGACCGGCCGAGCGGACCCGGATCTTCAAGCGCGCGGCGGCCACGCTCCGGCGCACGCGCGAGTCGGTGTATCTGAGCCCCGAAGGCGGGCGCGTCGTGTCAGGCGAGATCGGTCACTTCAACAAGGGCTCGTTCCATCTCGCGACCGACCTCCGCCTGCCGATCGTCCCGATGTACTTCCACATTCCGAAAGCGATGGATCCGGGACGCGGCTACCGGGCGCGAGCCGGCACGGTGCACGTCCACGTGCTGCCGCCGATCGACACGTCCACCTGGACGGAAGAGGACCTGCCGGCGAACACGGCGCGGGTGCGCGACCTGTTCGTCCGCATTCACGAGGAGATGCGATGCGCGTCAAGGATTTCGGCCAGCGCAGCCTGATCGACCTGCTCCGCGATCGCGCGGCCGGGCAGCCCGGCGACTGCGCGTTCACCTTTCTGGACGACGGGGAGCGCGCGGGCGCGTCGATCACCTGGCGCGAGCTGGAGCTGCGGAGCCGCGCGATCGCAGCCGGCATCATGCGGCATGTTCAGCCGGGGGCGCGCGTCCTCGTGCTCTTCCCGCCGTCCGCCGACTTCGTCCCGGCATTCTTCGGCGTGCTCTATGCGGGCGCCATCGCCGTGCCGGCCTACCCGCCGGCGGGCGCGCGCGCCGATCGCAGTATCACGCGGCTGCGCGGCATGATCGTCGACGCCGGCGTCTCGCTCGTGCTGGCCCCTTCTGGCCTGATTGCAAAGACCCAGGGGATCGACCATGCCCTCCCGGAGCTGGCCCGCATCCCGTGGCTCGATCCGGCTGCGGTGCCGGACGAGGATGCGGACGAATGGCGGGCGCAGGTCGTGAGAAGCGACTCGATTGCCTTCCTGCAGTACACCTCGGGGTCCACATCGGCCCCGCGCGGCGTGATGGTGACGCATGGCAACCTGCTGCACAACCTCGCCCGGACGGCTGCGGACGGCGGCTACGGCCGCGATAGCATCTCGGTCTCCTGGCTGCCGATCAACCACGACATGGGGCTGATCAACGGGATCCTGCAGCCGGTGTTCAGCGGGTTCCCTGCGTATCTCATGGCGCCCGGCGCCTTTCTGCAGCGGCCGGCGCGATGGCTGCAGGCGATCTCACGCCTCGGCGCGACCCACAGCGGCGGCCCCAACTTCGCCTATGACCTGTGCGCCCGCCGCGTCAGCGACGACGACGCCACCACGCTCGACCTCGGGTGCTGGGGCGTCGCCTACAACGGTTCGGAACCGGTGCGACGGTCGACAATGGAGACGTTTCAGCGGAGGTTCGGCGCCTGCGGGTTTCGGTGGGAGTCGTTCAGCCCGGCGTACGGCCTCGCCGAATCCACACTGCTGGTGACGAGCGTCCCTGCGGGTGCCGCCCCCGTTCTCCACGGCAACGCCGTTGCGTCAGGCATGCTCGACGACGAATCGGAGGTGCTCATCGTGGACCCGCTGACCCGTGCGCGGCTGCCGCAGCGCGAGGTCGGAGAGATCTGGGTGTCGGGCGGCAGCGTGGCCGCCGGGTACTGGAACCGGAGCGAGGAAACGCTCGCGACGTTTCACGCGCGCCTCGCCAATTCGGCGGAATCCTTCCTTCGAACGGGCGACCTCGGATTCATCCAGAACGGCTGCCTCTTCGTCACCGGCCGGATCAAGGACGTGCTCATCGTCCGCGGCATGAAGCACTATCCGCAGGACCTGGAGCTGACCGCGGAGCGCGCGCATCCCGCGCTGCGGCCCGGCTGCTGCGCCGCCTTCGCCCTCGAGCAGGACGGCGAGGAGCGGGTCGCAATCGTCGCCGAGGTCGAGCCTCGAGAGCAGACGCGCGGCGTGGCGACGGATTTCTCACAGGTGCTGGCCGCGATCCGTCTCGCCGTCGCGTCGGCGCACCACGTCGCACCGCACATCGTCTCGCTGGTGCCCGCGGGGGCGGTGCCGAAGACCACCAGCGGCAAGCTGCAGCGGTTTCTCTGCCGTGAAGCGCTGGTGAACGGCACACTCGGGCCGCTCGCGTCCTCGTGCAGCGGCGACCTCGCCGAAGCTCCGAAGGAGCGGCGGGCCTCATGACCGATCTTGCCACCGGCGGGCGTGACGTGGCCGCAGCCATTGCTGCGGTCGCCGCTCGCTGCCTGCGGTCCACGGACGCCTTCGACCCCGACACGCCGTTCGTGCTGCTGGGCATGGACTCGCTGGGAACGATCGAGATGGCGGCGGCCCTGGAGGAGGCGCTGGGATGCGAGGTGCCGCCGGAGCTCCTGCTCGAATGCCCGGACGGGCGCTCGCTGGCCGCCCGGATCGCCGAGCTCCGCGCACAAGGGCGGGTGGCCGACCGTGAAGATCCGTACGAGCAGATGCTCGCCGATGCGGTCCTGCCACCCGACATCCGGCCGGCTGGCGCGGCGTCGACGTCCACCGATCTCCGGCGTGCGGGGCGCATCTTCGTGACGGGTGCGACCGGCTTTCTCGGCGGCGCCCTCCTCAGGGAGCTGCTTGAAAACACGAGCGCCGAGCTCGTGTGCCTCGCCCGGAGTGAACGCGCACATGATGCGCTGGCACTTCGGGCTCCCGCCCTCCGGGGGAGGATCCGGGTCGTCACCGGCGACCTCGCGCATCCCGGTCTCGGCCTCGGCTATGACCGCCGGAAGGCTTTGGCGACCGAGATCGATGCGGTGCTCCACTGTGGCGCGGCGGTGAACTGGGTCTATCCCTACTCGGGTCTGCGGGCAGCGAACGTTCTCGGCACCCTGGAACTGCTGCGATTCGCCTGCCGCCGCGGCGTGCCCTTCCATTTCATCTCGAGCCTGTCGGTCTGTTATTCGGCCGCGGGACCCCGGACGGCAGACGAGACCTTCGACGCACTGCCTCACCTGCGGGGAGTTCAGCTCGGCTACGCGCAGACGAAGATCGTCGGCGAAGCGCTGGTACGTCAGGCCGGCGCGCGAGGCCTCCCGGCGCGGATCTACCGGCCGGCCCTGATCTCCGGCGACAGCGCCACCGGTGCCTACAACCGGGATGACCTGATCTCCGCCCTGATCCGCGGCTGCGTGCGGATGGGGACGGCGCCCGATCTCGACTGGAAGCTCGATTGCGAACCGGTCGACATCGTGGCGAAAGCGATCGTGCATCTGTCCGGGGAGCCCGCGCAGGTGTTTAACCTGGGTCACGAGCGCCCCAGACACTGGCGAGAATGCGTCCTGTGGATGCGGATGTATGGCTACCCGATGAAGCTGGTCCCCTATCACGCGTGGCTGCGTCAGCTCGATCGCGACACCGCGCCACCCGCCGCTGGGGCTTCGACGCATCCGCTTCGGCCGCTGCGAACGTTCTTTCTCGATCGCCACCAGGAAGGGCGTGGACTGACCTTGCCGGAGCTCTATGAGGAGGGGCGGCGCACCCGCGCTGACGGCACGCTGACGCGGTCACGGCTCGCGCGACGCGGCGGAGCGTCGCGCCCGCTGGACGCGGCTCTCCTCGAAACGTACTTCGCCGCGCTCACGGCGAATGGTGATCTGCCGGCGCCGGCCTCGCCGCGAAGTCGAGCCACAGCCAGCGGCGGTCTCCCCGCGTTCGCACCCGAGGCTCTCAGCCGGCTGCTCGGTCGCCGTGTCACCGGTGTTCGTGTTCTGGGGTCCGGCTCCGACCACAGCATTCTGGGGGAGCTCACGGCGTGGCGGTCACAGCGGCCGTCCGGGCTGTTCCACGTCAATGTCGAACTCGACGACGGTGCGAGCCTCGACGTGCGGCTGAAGGTAAAAGCCGCCGACGCTGACGTCACTGCCGTGGGAGAGGCGCTCGCGGAGCTCGTCGATCCGGCGATCCACCAGGCGTACGCGCGCTGGAGGGACCGGATCGGCCTCGCCGGATCTCATGTGCGGGAGATCGAGATCTACCGGCAGACCGATCGCCGGTTCACGGGCCACGCCCCGGGGCTGCTCGGGTCCCTGATCGACGACCCGACCTCGACCTGGACGATGGCGCTCGAGAACGTGACGGACGCGGCGCTCATCGACTGCGCCGGGGACGCCTCCACCTGGACAGCGGCCGACATTCAGCGGGTCGTCGACGGTCTCGCGCCGGTTCATGCGATCTGGTTCGGGCGCGAAGCGGAACTGCAGGCGCGTCCCTGGATCGGATACGTCCAGACGTCCGCGGGCATGGCGGACATGAGCGATCTGTGGACCGCGCTCGCCCGCCACGCGGCGCCGGCTTTTTCCTCCTGGGCGGATCCCGACATCGGGCCCCTGCAGACGAGACTGATCGCCGGCATCCGGGAGTGGTGGCCGCGCATGGAAGCCGCGCCCCGCACGCTCATTCATCACGATTTCAATCCCCGCAACCTCTGCCTGCGCGCCGGGCGCCTGTGCGCCTACGACTGGGAGCTCGCGACGATCGGAGCGCCGCAACGCGACCTGGCGGAGTTCCTCTGCTTCGTGCTGCCGTCGACTGCGGAAGCCGGCGACGCGCAGCACTGGATCGACAAGCACCGCCTCGCGCTCGAGCGCGAGGCGGCCACCGTCATCGATCCCGACGTGTGGCAGCAGGGGTTTCGCGCCGGGCTGTACGATTTCATGGTGAATCGGCTCGCGACCTATGCGCTCATCCACCGCATACGCCGGCAGCCATTCCTGCCGCGCGTCGTCCGCACCTGGCGGCGGCTCTACGGGCACTTTCCACTCGAGGATCGGGAATGAGCGGCAGCCCTCTTGCGGCCTTTCACCGGGCCAACGCGCTGACCTACGCCTCCCTGGTGTCGGCGATCGGCGCCATCTCGGCGGCGTTTCACGGCAGCGCAGCCGTCGCCGGCGCTCTGATCGCCGTCTCGGTCATGGCCGACACGTTCGACGGAAAGTTCGCGCGGCTGTTTCACCGTACTTCCGAGGAGCGGGCGTTCGGCGTACAGCTCGACAGTCTGTCGGATGCCATCGCGTTCGGGGCGGCCCCCTGCGTCTGCATGATGCTGCTGGCGCCGCCAGGCGCCGGGTCGATCCGCTTCGCGTGGTGGACGGCGTTTGCGGCCTTCGCCGCCTGCGCGATCACCCGCCTGGCGTTCTACAACGTGACGCAGGCTGAGTCGCGGGGATTCGTCGGTCTGCCGGCGCCAGTGGCGGCGCTGGTGTGGTCCTCGGTTCTGCTTCTGGATCCGGGCGCGACCACATCGGCTGGCGTCCTGCTCGGCGCTGCCGCCGCCATGGTGCTGCCCGTGCCGATCCCGCGCCCTGCCGGCATCAGCCTCGCCCTCTTCACCGCCTGGCCACTGCTCGTCATCGTGGCGCACGTCGCGCGCGGGTGAGTTCTTTACAGGAGCGGCAGGAGATCAGGAGACACTTCATCAAAGATCACCAAGAAGGGCACGACGAATTTCGTTTCAGGACCTGGAAGCCGCCGACCGGGTGAAATCGCGAGCAGAAACAAACTTCACGAGCCGTCGTGGCCGTCCTTTGTGTGCTTTGTGTCCTTCGTGGCCCTCGCGGTCCAGCCGCCAACCCGTCCTGCTTACGCCCCCCGCTCTCCGGCGTCACGGCTTTGGCACGGGGATCACGAAGGACACCAAGGACACGAAGAAGAGCACGACGAATTCGTTTCAGGACCTGGAAACCGGCGACCAGGTGCCTTAGCCGTCAGCATTCAGCGTTCAGCGTTCAGC
>DATFFM010000015.1:0-4776 GCA_035250005.1 Vicinamibacterales bacterium
CACTTCGCCGTGCGGCTCGGCCTGGCCGGTGCGATGCTCGCCGCCGCGCTCTATTCCGGGTTCGTGCTGTCGCCGCGGATCGAGCGGGCGCGGCTCGAGGCGGGCGGCGCGCCGTCGGCGCTGCCCGAGGGAGACCCGCGGCGCACCGCCTTCGGACGCCTCCACGCCTTTTCGACGCTTCTCCAGATCGTGCCCGTCGCCGGCGGGCTCGTGCTGCTGTTCCGGGAGCTGACCGACTGATGACCAATCGACACCAGACCGCGCTCGAAGCCGTGGCCCGCGCCGTGGCCGGCGAACCGGACGCGCAGCGCGCCATGGAATCCACCGTCCGGCTGCTGGCGCAGCACCTGCCCGACTACACGTGGGCCGGCATCTACCTGCTCGACGGCAACGAGCTGTGCCTCGGCCCGTTCGTCGGCAAGCCGTCGCCGCACACCCGCATCCCGCTCGGCCGCGGCATCTGCGGCGCCGCCGCGGCGGAAAAAGCCACCATCATCGTCGACGACGTGAACGCGGATCCGCGGTACCTGTCGTGCAGCGTCGAGACCCGGTCCGAGATCGTGGTGCCGATCATGCTGAACGGCGACGTGCTCGGCGAGCTCGATATCGACAGCGACCGGCCGGCGGCGTTCGGCGCCGACGACCGCGAGCTGCTCGAGCGAATCGCCGCGATGCTCGCCCCCCGCCTCAGCGCGGAGCTCCCGAAGCCGCGCGCATGAAGCACGTCATCACGCTGATCCCGGGCGACGGCATCGGCCCCGAGGTCTCGGAGGCGGTGGTCCGCATCTTCAAGGTCGCCGGGGTCGACATCGACTGGGAGCGGCACGACGCCGGCGTGATCGCGTTCGAGCGGACGAACGAAACGCTGCCGGCCGCGCTGCTCGACTCGATCAAGCGCAACAAGGTGGCGCTGAAGGGGCCGGTCACCACGCCGATCGGGCAGGGGTTCACGAGCGTCAACGTCGGGCTGCGGAAGGCGCTCGGCCTCTACGCCAACCTGCGCCCGGTGCGCAACCTGCCCGGCGTGCTGAGCCGCTACACCGACGTCGACCTCATCATCGTCCGCGAGAACACCGAGGATCTCTACGCGGGGCTGGAGCACGAAGTGATCCCCGGGGTCGTCGAGTCGATCAAGATCATCACCGAGCGGGCGTCGACCAACATCGCGCGGTTTGCGTTCGACTACGCGCGAAGCTACGGGCGGCGGCGGGTGACGGCGATCCACAAGGCCAACATCATGAAGCTCAGCGACGGGCTGTTTCTCGACAGCACGCGCCGGGTGGCCCGCGACTACACCGACATCACCTACGACGAGCGGATCGTGGACGCGGCGTGCATGCACCTCGTGATGCACCCCGAGAAGCTCGACGTCCTGCTGCTGCCGAATCTCTACGGCGACATCGTCTCGGACCTCTGCGCCGGCCTGGTCGGCGGGCTGGGGGTGGTGCCGGGAGCCAATCTCGGGCCGGCCGCCGCCGTGTTCGAGGCCGTCCACGGGAGCGCGCCCGACATCGCGCTGAAGAACCTGGCGAACCCGACCGCACTGCTGCTGTCGGCGCTCATGATGCTCGATTACATCGGCGAGCGCGAGGCCTCCGCACGCATCCGGGGCGCGCTCGACCGCGTGCTCATGGAGGGGGCGGTCCGAACGGTCGATCTCGGCGGCCGGGCATCGACGACGGAGTTCACCGAGGCGGTGTGTCGCGAAGTGCAGGTCTGATATAGTCCGGCATCCATGCTCGACGACATCACCCAGGCAGTGCTCGCGCGCGAAGACGTGGCGCGGTACCTGCGGGGGGGCAACGGGCAGACCGAGCTCCAGGCCCGCGAGCGCATCCACGCGTACCTGGACGAGCTGCGGACCACGCAGCGGTACCCCATCTACCGGGCGCTCAAGCATCCGCTGCGTCCGATCCTCCGCAAGATCGACCGGATCGAAGAGAACGTGGCGATCGCGCGGCAGGCGACCGCGGCGGGGCGCGCGATCTACATCTCGAACCACAAGAGCCATCTCGACTACCTGGTCGAGCCGCTGGTGCTCGACGACAACGGGGTGAGGCCGCCGGTCATCGCGGCGGGGATCAACCTGTTCGGCGGGCCGCTCGGCCTGCTCCACCGTCACGTGACCGGCGCGATCCCGATCCGCCGCAACACCAAGGACCCGGCCTACCTCGTCACGCTGAAGGCCTACGTCGCCGAACTGCTGCGGCGGCACGACCTGCTGTTCTACATCGAGGGGGGGCGGAGCTACTCCGGCGAGATGAAGCCGCCCAAGACCGGGCTGCTGCACGCGACCCTGCAGGCGCGGCGGCGCGACGCGGTCGTCGTGCCGATGGCGGTGGCGTACGACCTCGTCCTCGAGGACCACATCCTTCCGCACCAGGCGTCGAACCGGCGCGCGCGGGGGTTCAGCCGCGAGGTCGCCGAGATGGTGCGCTACTCGGTCGGCTACCAGTCGCGCGCGTTCGTCACGTTCGGGGCGCCGATCACGACCAGCGGCTACGATCCGGAATCGCGGCGCGACATCATGGCGCTCGCGCACCTCACGCGCGACACCATCGGCATGCTCTACAAGGTGCTGCCGACCGCGGTGGTGGCCGCGGCGCTCCGGCCGTCGATCACCCGCCGCGATCTCGAAGCGCGCTGCGACGCGATCATCGAGACGGTCGCCGCCGCCGGGGGCAACATGGGCGTGCGGAGCGGCCGCGAGGCGGTCGAGGCCGCCGGTGACGCGCTGATGGCGCGCAACGTGATCCACATCGAGCGGGGCGGGCGCTTCCGCATCCGCGAGCGCACCGTCCTCCGGTACTACGCCCGCACGATCCAGCACCTGGTCTCGGGCGGGCGCCGGCCGGCTCGCACCCACTGATGATTGACGCGGTCTCCAGACGATTCTTCACTTCCCTTGCCGCCAGCGGGAACCTCAAGGAGCTGGCCTCGAAGTACGGAATGCGCGGGCCGCGCGGCTTCGCGCGGCGGTTCATCGCCGGCGAAACCGTCGACGAGGCGATCGCCGCGGCGCGGGCGATCGAGGCGGCCGGCATGGAGCAGACGCTGGACTTTCTCGGCGAGAGCGTCGCGAGCATGCCCGAGGCCGACGCCGCGACCCGCGCCTACCTCGCGATGTTCGAGACGATCGTTGCCGCCGGCATCGGCCGCAACATCTCGGTCAAGCTGACGCAGTTCGGGCTCACCATCGACCGGGCGACCTGCGTCGACAACCTCCGCCGCATCCTGGATGCCGCGGCGCGGCACCAGTTCTTCGTCCGCATCGACATGGAGAACTCGCCGTTCACCCAGGTCACGCTCGACGTGTTCGAGACCATGTGGCAGCAGGGCTACCGCAACGCCGGCGTGGTGCTGCAGTCCTGCCTGCCGAGAAGCATGGCCGACGCCCGCAGGATGAACGAGCTCGGCGCGCGCGTCCGGGTCGTGAAGGGGGCCTACAAGGAACCCCGCTCCGTCGCCTACCAGGACAAGGCGCAGGTCGACGCCGCGTTCGTGGAGATCGCGAAGCTGCTCCTGTCGCACGGCACCTACCCGGCGATCGCCACCCACGATCCGGCGATGATCGCCGCGGCGCGGGCGCACGCCGCCGCGCACGGCATTACCCCCGACCGCTTCGAGTTCCAAATGCTCTACGGGATCCGCCGTGATTTGCAGTCGGCGCTGACCGCCGAGGGGTTCCGGATGCGCGTATACGTACCCTTCGGCCGTGAATGGTTCCCCTACTTCATGCGCCGCCTGGGGGAGCGCCCCGCCAACATCGGTTTCGTAATCCGCGGGATTCTGAGCGAACGGTAGAGCTGGTTACCGTCGAGGTATGGCGGGAATTGCCCACACCTGTGGCGTTCGTTGCCACCTGGACCGTGACTCCTCGCCACTGGCTGCCAAATCTGTGCTTCATGCCAGAGGTTGACGCCGGTCCCAGCCGTGGCACACCTCTTGATATTCCTGAGGCAGCGGGGCGCGGAACGGCCGAGCCCGGCCGCGCGTCCTAAGGTAATGAGGAGTGAGGAATCGTTCAAATGGTGACCAACTATCCCCAGCAGCTCGCGGCAGCAGCGGAGATCACATACGAGAGAACCAGCGGTGCGGTGGCCCGGGCGTTCGGCCGGCTCGGCCAGGCCATTTGCGGCCTGCGCGGCCATGATTCGGTCCTGCACTTCGAAGACAAGCGCGTGATGATGCGCTGCACCTCGTGCGGGTACGACACGCCCGGCTGGGAGATCAGCGCCCGCGCCCCCCGCCGGCGCTTCGAAGGGGACGCCCGCCGCCACGAGCTCAAGCCCCGACTGACGCTCCGCAAGAGTGCTTAGGATCTCGGATCCCTAATCCCTCATCCCTCATCCCTAATCCCTGATCGCTCGGGGGGGCGGGGGGCCGGGGGGCCGGGGGTCGGATCCGGGATCCGGGATCCGACATTGGGGATTGGGGATTAGGGATTAGGGATTAGGGATTGGGGATTAGGGATTAGGGATTAGGGATTAGGGATTAGGGATTGGGGATTAGGGATTGGGGATTGGGGATTAGAAAAGCCTGACGAAGCGAGATTCCAGTTTCGGTGTCCAATAGAATATGCACATGGTGGGTCAGACGCCTAGGTTGTTTCCCTTTCTGCTTGCAGTCGTGTTGATGGCGGCGTGCGGCAGCAGCGCGAGCCAGCCCATCAGCAAGCTGGTCGAGCCTGTCGACGTGCGCACTGGGTGGTTCGATGCCGGGGTCGAAAACGGCATGAACAAGCTGGTCCCGACCGTTACGCTCACCCTCAAAAAT
>DATFFM010000016.1:0-56000 GCA_035250005.1 Vicinamibacterales bacterium
GAGTGGCAACAGGGATCTCGAAGAGCCGCAGGAGGCCCAGGGGCGCGGCGGCCAGCAGAACGTCCAGCAGGGCGGGCGGCAGGGCGGCCGTGGCGCCGGTCCGGCACGGCCGCGCAACAAGACGCTGCACTTCGAGTACGAGATGGCCACCGGCAAGGTCGTCCTGAACGAAGACTATCCGGAGGAGCCGCGCCGCCCGACCTGGGCGTCGATCTCGCCAGACGGCAAGACGGTGCTTTTCGCGCGCAACCACAACCTGTTCATGATGGACGCCGCGAACTATGAAAAGGCCCAGAAGAACGCCGGCGACAAGACCATCGTCGAGCACCAGCTCACGACCGACGGCGAGGAGCACTATAGCTACGCCGGCGGCGGCCGCGGGCAGGGCGGCCAGCAGCAGCAACAGCAGCAGCTGGAGGAACAGGATCAGGACCAGCAGCAGGACCAGCAGGGGGAGGACGCGAAGAACATCCGCGTCCGCGCAGTCAACGTGGTCTGGGCGCCCGACTCGAGCAAGTTCGGGCTGCTGCGCCGCGATTCGCGTCTGGTCAAGGACCTCTGGGTGATCAATGCGGTCGCCACCCCGCGTCCGACGCTGGAGACCTACCGCTATGCGATGCCGGGGGAGGAGAACACTCCGCAGGCGGAGTTGTGGATCTTCGACGTCCCCTCGAAAGCCAAGGTCAAGATGAAGGCCGAACGCTTCAAGGATCAGACGATGTCGATTGCCACGGCACCGGCCCCTTCGGTCCGCCGGGATCCAAGACAGCCGCCGGCCTCGCGGTGGCTGAGCGACTCCTCCGGCAAGCTGTACTTCACGCGCCTGAGCCGCGACATGCACAAGCTGGACGTCTGCGTCGCCGACACCGCGACCGGGGAGGTGAAGACCCTGATCGAGGAGCGCCTCAACACCTACATCGAGAGCCGGCCGCTTCGACTCGTGAACAACGGACAGGAGCTGATCTTCTGGTCCGAGCGCGACGGCTGGGCGCACTTCTACCTGTACGACGCGATCACCGGCCAGCTCAAGAACCGGATCACCGAAGGGGAGTTCGTCTCGACCGGGATCGACAACGTGGACGACAAGCTCCGCGTGATGTACTTCAACGCCGCCGGACGCGAGCCCGGCGAGGACCCGTACTACACGCACCTGTATCGCGTGAGCCTCGATGGCACCGGCCTGAAGCTGCTCAACCCGGGTGACGCGTCACACAGCGTCTCGGGCGTCGATTCCATGAAGTACTTCGTCGACAACTCGACCCGCATCAACGGCTCCCCCGAGTCGGTGCTCTACGACACGCTCGGCAACCAGGTGATGAAGCTGGAGGCGCCGGACCTGAAGCCGCTGATGGACGCCGGCTTCAAGTTCCCCGAGCCGTTCACGGTGAAGGCCGACGACGGGGTGACGGATCTCTACGGCGTCATGTACAAGCCGTTCGACTTCGACCCCTCGCGAAAGTATCCGATCATCGCGTACGTGTATCCGGGCCCGCAGACGGAGGGGGTGACCAAGAACTTCAACCCCCGGAGCAACAACATCGCCCTCGCGCAGTTCGGCTTCGTCGTCGTCGAAGTCGGCAACCGGGGCGGACACCCGACCCGTTCGAAGTGGTACCACAATTACGGCTACGGCAACCTGCGCGACTACGGGCTGGCCGACAAGAAGGCCGCGATCGAACAGCTGGCCCTCCGGCATTCGTTCATCGACATCAACAAGGTCGGGATCTGGGGGCACTCGGGCGGCGGCTTCATGTCGGCGGCGGCGATGCTGGTGTACCCCGACTTCTTCAAGGTGGGCTGGTCGGAGTCGGGCAACCACGAGAACAACATCTACAACAACACCTGGAGCGAGAAGCACCACGGCATCAAGGAAGTCGAGAAGGAGGGCAAGGTCACCTTCGAATACAGCATCGACAAGAACTCCGAGCTGGCGAAGAACCTGAAGGGGAACCTGATGCTGATCACGGGTGACATCGACAACAATGTCCACCCCGCGAACACCTACCGCCTGGCCGACGCGCTTATCAAGGCCAACAAGCGGTTCGACATGTTCGTCCTGCCGGGCGTCCGCCACTCGTTCAACGCAGTCTCGGGCTACGTGAACTGGCTCCGCGGCGACTACTTCGCGCGTCACCTGCTCGGCGAGTCGTCGAACAACGTGGACATGGTGGAGTTGAACAAGGAGACGCAGCAGAATCGGAGGGACTGAGTAGAGAAGGGTGCACGTGCAGGGGTGCAGGGTGCAGGTGCGGTGCGGTGCACGTGCCGTGCACGGTGCAGGTGCACGGTGCAGGTGCAGGTGCACGGTGCAGGTGCACCAGCACGGCACGTGCACCGCACCGCACCCTGCACGCTGCACCCTGCACGTGCACCCTTCTCCCTCTTTACACCGCCTTCAGCATCGCCACCGGCAGCGTGTCGAGCGCCTGGCCGAGAAAGATCCAGCCGCTGTCCGGCGTGACGATGGGGCGGACGTCCGCGCCGGTGAAGATGTTTCGGAACACCCGGTTCCGCACCGCATCGGGCAGCATCACCCTCGAGGTCTTCCAGCAGTCGCCGCCAAGCGGAGCCGGGCGCTTCGGTACCGCCAGACCCGAACACAGTCTCGGCGCGATCACGAGCACGGCGTCCTCACCCGAGATCCGGGCGAACGCGACCGCGTCGCCGGGCACGCTCGACTCCACCGCCAGCGGCAGGTAATCGCCACCGACGAATACGTCGGGCATCTCGCGGCGAAGGTGCAGGCCGGTTCGCGTGATGAAGAGCTTGATCCGGCCGTCCGGCCAGTTGGCCAGCAGCTCCCCGGGATCCGGAGGGCTCGCGGCGAATTCATCGAGCAAACTCTCTCTCGTCGCGAAATCGACCGGCCGGCGGTTGTCTGGATCCACCAGGCTCAGATCCCACAGCTCGGTTCCCTGGTAGAAGTCCGGCACCCCCGGTGATCCCAGCTTCAGCACCAGCTGCGACAGCGAATTGACGACAGCGCGCGAGCCGATCCGCTGCTGGAACGGAAGAAATGCCGGCAGAAACTTCGGGCCGCCCGAGGCACCGAGGATCCGTCGCACGAAGCCGGTCAGCGCCTCCTCGTAGGCCAGGTTGGCCGTCAGCCAGCTCGTATGGACCTTCGCCTCGCGCGCGGCCTTCAGCATGTAGGCCGCGACCCGCTCGATGAACTCTTCGTCGGGGGCGGTCGCCACCGTGGGCCAGGCGCCGAGCAGCACCTGGTAGAGGCGATACTCGTCGTTGCGATCCGGCGCCGGATCGCCGTCCACGATCTGCCGGTGCGGGCGATTGATGCGCATCCACTTCGAGACCTCCCGAGCCCACTCGTCGGGCATCTCGGAGATCAGGTTGATGCGCGCGCGGACGTCTTCGCCCAGCTTCGTATCGTGCGTCGCCGTGGTGATCATGTCGAACGGCCACTCGCGCGCGCGATGCGCATTGCTCTCGTGAAAGTCCTCGACCCCACGCCCCAGGCGCGCGGGGTCGCCGCCGACCTCGTTGACCGACAGCAGGACGTTGTATCGATAGAACGCCGTGTCTTCGAGCCCCTTGGCCTGGACCGGTCCGGTGTACTGCTGGAGCTTCATCGCGAACCGCAGGCGCGCCCTGGCCTCGTTGGCGTCGGCCGGGGGGTATCCGCCGCGCCGCTCGACCCCCTGCCGGCTCGCGGCGTCGTCGGGGTCTCGCGGCAGCACGACCTCGCGGAAGAAGTCGAACAGCGAGGACTCCATCGCGGGGTTCCGGCGCCGGGCGCGGGTGATCGCCTGTTCCACGACCGCGCGGTCGTCCGGGGTCCAGCCCTGATCGTTGACGTAGGTGCGGTACACAGGAAAGCACGCCACGACTTCACGGATGACATCGCGCAGGCTGTCGAGCGTGAAATCACGGGACTTGCGGTTGCTCTCGCCGATGCGGTCGAGCATGTGCGCGAGCACGTTCAGCTCGCTCGACATGGCGGTCGACATGATCAGCTGCTTCGCGTCGTAAAGCACATCGTCGAACGGCTCGCTGCCGCCGGTCAGCTTCGTGTAGGCCCGGCGCAGCCGCCGCGCCTGCCCGGCGTCGATGAAGACCCCGTTCAGATCGTTGAGAAAGTCGTATCCGGTGGTGCCGTGCACGGGCCAGGACCGCGGGAGCCGCTCGCGTCCCGAGAGGATCTTTTCGGCGACAACGTAGACCGGGCCGAGGCCCTGGAGCATCTCGAAATACCGCTGGGGATCGAAGAGGCCGTCGGGATGATCAATCCGAACGCCCTGCACGCTGCCGTCGCGCAGCAGGCGGGCGAGCAGCGCGTGGGTGGCCTCGAAGACCTCGTGTTCCTCGACCCGCAGACCGGCCAGCGTGTTCACGTCGAAGAAGCGCCGGTAGTTGATCTCGTGCGAGGCCGTGCGCCAGTACGCCAGACGGTACGGCTGCGATTCGAGCAGCGTGTGCAGGGCGTCGAACGTGTCGGGCCTGCCGGGGATGCCGTTGGTCTGCCGGACGGCTTCCGCGATCTGACGCCCCACGACCGGCGATTCCTGCACGAGCCGTGACAACCTCGCTTTCGCGACCTCCTTTTCGCGCTGCCGCTCCGTGATCCGCGCCGGGGCCTGTTCGGTATACGCCGGCATGTTCTCGAGCGAGGCGAGGATGCTGAGAAACTCGTGGAGGACCGGATTGTTCACGCCCAGCTCGGTCGTGAGCGGCTCGACGGCCTTGCGGTAGACGCGCGGCGCCTGTCGCGGGTTGATCGGCAGCTCGTGGTCCGCGTACTGCAGGATCAACCCTCCGTCGCGGAATCCCAGTTGCAGCTCCCCCCGCTCCAGCACCTGGCCGTACTGATCGCCGAGGATCGGCAGGAGGAGCTTCGCGTGCAGCTCCGCCTTCATCGGGGCCCAGTCGATGTCGAAGTACTTGGCCGTTGGCGAGCTGGGCCCGTTCTCGAGCACGTCGGTCCACCAGGCGTTGCCGCCGGCGGCGATCCCCATGTGGTTCGGCACGAAATCCACCAGATGGCCGAGGCCGTGGCGCTTCAAGGCCTCGATGAATTGCCGGTGGGCGGGTTCCCCGCCAAGCTCGGGATTGATCTCGTTATGGTTGGAGACGTCGTAGCCGTGGGTGCTGCCGGCGGCGGCGGTGAAATAGGGCGCCGTGTAGCACGTGCCGATGCCGAGCCGGGCCAGGTACGCGCTCACCGCCGCGGCCGCCGGCAGCGGAAAGCCGACATGCACCTGCAGACGGTAGGTGGAGGTCGGTACGTACGGTGGGCGCTCTGGCGCCGCGGTGCTCATCGCTGCCTCAGTATGACCGCACCCGGACGCTGAAAGTGGACGTCCACGCCGTCAACCAGGATCGGCGCGGGCACGTCCGCGTACTCCGCATGCTCCGTATCCAGCACGAGCTCGAGGGTGACGCCTCTGATATCCGTGCCGATGACACCGGCGGCGCGGTCCAGGTCCACCCGCCCCGCCGACTTGAACCGCGCGACGATCCAGAACGTTTCCCGGCCGTCGGTGCGCCTCACGACAATCGTCTCGTCGTCGGGCGCAGCGGCCGAGCCTTCGGTCGTATCGGCGCCGGTCAGGGCGGAGTGGTCGAGGCGCAGCGCCACGAGCGCACGGTAGAGCGCGAGACTCCGCTGATGGTCGCCGGTGGACTGCTCCTGCCATCGCAGCCTGCTGTTCAGAAACGTCGCCTCGGACTGCGGATCCGGGATTCCCTCACGGCTCCCCGCGCCCGCCAACTCGGGGAAGTCGGCGAATTCTCGCCGCCGGCCGTCGGTCACGAGCCGTCCGAGGCCTGGCTCCAAGTCGGTGAAGTACTGAAAGGGGGTCGACGCGGCCCATTCCTGCCCCATGAACAGCAGCGGGGTCATCGGCGCCGTCAGCAGCAGCACGCTGACCGCACGCCAGGTCTCCGCCGGGATGGTGTGGTGGAGGCGATCGCCGATCGCGCGGTTGCCGACCTGATCGTGGTTCTGCAGGCAGACCACGAACCGATGCATCAGGACCCTGCCGGGATGGGTGCCGCGGGGCTGGTTCATGTGCGCGGAATGCTCGCCGGAATAGAGCCAGCCGCTCTCGATCACCCGCGCCAGTTCCCGGGTGTCACCGGCGAAGTCGGCGTAATAGCCGTGCGTGTCGCCGGCCACCATCGTGCGGACGACATGGTGGAAGTCGTCGGCCCACACCCCGTCGAGCCCCCATCCGCCGGCTGCCGGGTCTTCGACCAGCATCGCGAGGTTCCGATGGTCCTCCGCGTGGATCACGATCGGCCGCCCGGCCGTGGCGCGCACGGTTTCAGCGATCTGCTGGAGGATGTGTTTCGGGCTGTCGTCGATCAGCGCATGGGTCGCGTCGAGACGAAGGCCGTCGACGTGATACTCCTTCACCCAGTGAATGGCGTTTTCCACCACGAACCGCCGGATCAGCGGGGATCCCGGGCCGTCGAAGTTGATCGCGTCGCCCCACGGCGTGTGATGCCGCCCGGTGAAATAGAGCGGATTGAAGCGCGGCACGTACGCGCCCTCCGGCCCGAGGTGGTTGTAGACGACATCGAGGATCACGGAGAGGCCATGCCGGTGGGCGGAATCGACGACGCGCCGCAGATCGTCGGGGGTGCCGTAGGCGCGCGACGGCGCGAAGAGTGCGACCCCGTCGTACCCCCAGTTCCGGTACCCGGGGAAGTCTGCGACGGGCATCAGCTCGATGGCCGTGATCCCGAGATCGCGCAGATAGGGGAGGCGCTGCTCAAGGCCGGCGAAGGTCCCCTCGGGCGAGAACGTCCCGACGTGGAGCTCGTACACGATCAGGTCACGGGCCGCGCGCGCATGCCACTTGCGGTCGTGCCACTCGAAGGACTCAGGATCGACGATCTGCGAGGGGCCGTGCACGCCGTCGGGTTGAAAACGCGAGGCGGGGTCCGGCAGCGGTCCGGAGCCGTCGAGCGCGTAGGTGTAGCGGTCGCCCGGCGCCGCGCCGCGCACCCACGTTTCGAATACCCCGTCGGGGTTCGCCGCGAGCGGATGCGCTCCTGCGGCCGCGCCGTCGTGCAGGCGGAGCTCGACCTGCCGCGCCGGCGGCGCCCAGACCGCGAACCGCACGCCTTCGTGGGACGTGACCGCGCCGAAGCTCCACATGGTGGTCAACCGAGCAGCCGGCTGATCCCGAAGACCGGAATCCGCAGCCAGTCGGGCCGGTTGTTCAATTCGTAATTCAGCTCGTACAGCGCCTTCTCGAGCACGAACAGGCAGAGCAGCTCGTCGCGCTGCGTCGGGTTGCGTGGGACGAACAGGGCGTGACTGACGGTCCCGAAGTAGCCGCGCAGGAAGGCTCCGGTGGTCCACGTGTCCCAGGCCTCCGCCCAGCGGGAGAGCTGCTCGAAGGCGTCGGGACGCGCCGCCGTGTAGGCGAACAGCCCGGCATGCGCGGCGTAGCTGAACGACCGCATCATGCCGGCAACGTCCTTGAGCGGCGACTGCTTCGCCCGCCGCTGCGCAATCGGCCGCGACGGTTCCCCTTCGAAGTCGAGGATGTAGAAGTCCCCTTCGGACCACAGGACCTGGCCGAGGTGATAGTCGCCGTGCACCCGGATCTTCGAGGTGGTGAACTCGAGCGCCGGCGCGCGACGAAGCCGACCCATGACGTCCTCCCGCCGCGCCAGCAGCTCGGGCGCCAGCGACGGCCGGGCCGCGAGCACATCGAACGCGCGCTCGGCCTCGGCGGCTGCATCGGCGGTGATCGCGGCGAAATCTTCAGCCGTGAACGGCTCCGGAGCGAAGGCGATGTCGCCGGCGTCGGACGCGAGCGCGAGGTGCAGCTCGCCGGTCCGTCGCCCCAGGCGTTCGGCCGTCTCGAGGTAGCTCCCCATCACTTCCCTGATCACCGGCGGCGGTTCGGTGGCCATCACCACGGTGTAGCCGCAGGACGAGAACACGGACGGCGGCGCCTTGCGCGACTGGACGGCATCGTAGAAGCGGCGGACTTCGTCGGTGGCATGCGCCCAGCCGTCGGCCTGGCTCTCGACCAGCTCCTGCATCATCGCGAGCGTGGACGGCGCTTCGGCGATCCCGGCATGCTCGAAGGCGCCGAGCACGGCCGGGACCCGCGTGAATCCGGCGCGCTCGGTCAGCTGCCGGCCGATCTCGAAGTCCGGGTTGATCCCCGGCTCCAGCCGGCGGAACAGCTTCAGGATCAGCTGATCGCCGAAGATCAAGGACGTATTGCTCTGCTCACCGGACACGCGGCGAGGCGGCAGGTCGTCGCTCCCTCTCGCTGCGGCGAAGCCGGTCGTCTGCAGCGCCCGGACCGCGCCGGCGCGCGTCCGGATCTGCTCCTGCTTCTCGATCGCTTCGAGCATCGTGCGCGCGAAGCGGTCATCGAGCCAGGCGTCGAACAGCACGCCCTTGCGGGCGCCGGTGATGTTCGCGAGGATCGCGGGGCCGGCGCGCTCCTGCAGCCCCTGCGCATCGGCGTGTGACCGGATGGTGAGCGGGAGGAAATAGCGATCGCGCCCGCCGTCGATGAACTCCACCTCGACGACGGTCAGGAAGAGCGGCTGCGGGGCGCGGCGCAGCACCCCCCAGTCGA
This sequence comes from Vicinamibacterales bacterium, assembly GCA_035250005.1. Taxonomy (GTDB): domain Bacteria; phylum Acidobacteriota; class Vicinamibacteria; order Vicinamibacterales; family 2-12-FULL-66-21; genus JACDCA01. Next base: position 8,574 of record DATFFM010000016.1, read on the forward strand.
TGAAGCGCGCCGCGCGGAGCGGGCGTGCCTTGGCGCCGTACCATCGCTGGCGCTGCAGAAACCCGACCAGCAGGTCCCGCTCGATCAGGGTCCGCACGTTGCCGTCGAGCAGCGTGTCCCACGCGACCCCCATGAAGAGTGCCGGGGTCTCGGCCACCTCCACCGGTTCCTCGGGGAGCACGCGCGCGCTGATCGGCGCGGCGGCGTACTGCAGCCGGAACCAGTAGAAGCCGTATCCGCTGAGCGTCAGAAAGTACGGCAGCTCGCCGATCCGCGGAAACTCGGTGAGCCCCAGCATCTCGACCGGCGTCATGCCTTTGAACCGCGAAAGGTCGAGCTCGATCGGCTGTACGCTGCGCGCCAGGTTCGCGACGCAGAGCATCGTGTCGTCTCCCAGCCTGCGCACGTACGCGAGCACCTTGCGGTTCTGCGCCGGCAGGAACTCGATCGAGCCGCGGCCGAAGACGTGGAACTGCTTTCGAAGCCCGATCATCCGCTTCATCCAGTTCAGCAGCGAGAACGGCGAGCGCTCCTGCGCTTCGACATTGAGGCCGGGGTAGCCGTAGACCGGATCCATGATCGGCGGCGCGAACAGCTGCGCCGGATCGGCCCGCGAGAAGCCGGCGTTGCGGTCGCCGGTCCACTGCATCGGCGTACGGACGCCGTTGCGGTCGCCGAGGTAGATGTTGTCGCCCATGCCGATCTCGTCGCCGTAGTAGATGATCGGCGTGCCCGGCATCGACATCAGCAGGCTGTTGAGCAGCTCGATGCGGCGGCGGCTGTTCTCCATCAGCGGCGCGAGGCGCCGGCGGATGCCGACGTTGATCCGCATCTGCGGATCCGCGGCGTACGCCTGGTACATGTAGTCGCGCTCCTCGTCGGTGACCATCTCGAGCGTCAGCTCGTCGTGGTTGCGGAGGAACATCGCCCACTGGCAGTTCTCGGGGATGTCGGGGGTCTGGCGGAGGATCTCGACGATCGGATGCCGGTTCTCCTGCCGCACCGCCATGAACATCCGCGGCATCAGCGGAAAGTGGAAGGCCATGTGGCATTCGTCGCCGTCGCCGAAGTACGGGCGCACGTCCGCCGGCCACTGGTTCGCTTCGGCCAGCAGCATGCGGTTCGTATAGTGCCGGTCCAGTTCCTTCCGGATCTGCTTCAGGACGTCGTGCGTCTCGGGCAGGTTCTCGCAGATCGTCCCCTCGCGCTCGATCAGGTACGGCACGGCGTCGAGCCGCAGCCCGTCGACGCCGCGATCGAGCCAGAACCGCATGACTTTGATCACCGCGTCCAGCACGGCCGGGTTGTCGAAGTTGAGGTCCGGCTGGTGATGGAAGAAGCGGTGCCAGTAGTAGGCCTTCGCCGTATCGTCCCAGCTCCAGTTCGAGATCTCCGTGTCGGTGAAGATGATCCGGACTCCTTCGTACTTCCGGTTCGTCTCGCTCCACACGTAGAACTCGCGCTCGGGGGAGCCGGCGGGGGCCCGCCGTGCGGTCTGGAACCACGGGTGCTGGTCCGACGTGTGGTTGATCACCAATTCCGTGACCACGCGGATGTTGCGCCGGTGCGCGTCGGCGACCAGGCGATCGAAGTCCGAGAGCGTTCCGTAGCTCGGGTGGATGTTCTCGTAGTCCGCGATGTCGTAGCCGTCGTCGCGCAGCGGCGAGGGGTAGAACGGGAGGAGCCACAGGCAGTTGATGCCCAGCCCCTCCAGGTACTCCAGCTTCTGGGTCAGCCCGCGAAAGTCGCCGACGCCGTCGTTCGTGCTGTCGAAGAACGCACGGACATGCGCCTGATAGATGACGGCGTCCTTGTACCAGAGCGAATCGGTGGTTCGTTCCGGCATCACCCGAGGACCGGCTCGGCCGGTTCAGCAGCCGGGGGAGCCGGGAGCTGCACGGCCAGGATGTGGGCGACGTTCGACTGCGGGTCGAGGCGAACGTAGTTCCATTCGCCCCGCCAGAAGTAGCGCTCGCCGGAAAGCAGGTCGATGACCTCCACGGTGACGTCGGGACCGACCTGCCAGTCGACCAGCGGCAGCTGCACGAACCCGTGCTGCATGTTCACCGGATCCAGGTTCACGACCATCAGGACGACGTCGGCGCCGTCTTCGGAACGCTTGCTGTAGCAGAGCAGCTGCGGGTTGTCGGTCGAGTGGAACCGCAGGCCCCAGTCGCGCTGCAGCGCCGGATGCTCGCGCCGGATCTCGTTCACCCGGGCGATGAGCTCGGCCAGGCTATTCGGGTGGTCGAGCTCGCGCACGCGGATCTGGTACTTCTCCGAGTCGAGGTACTCCTCGCTCCCGGGCTTCACCGGCACGTTCTCGACCAGCTCGTAGCCGCTGTAGATGCCGTAGCTGGCGCCGAGCGTCGCCGCGAGCACGAACCGGACCTGGAACGCCGGCCTGCCGCCGCGCTGCAGGTACTCGTGCAGGATGTCCGGGGTGTTCGCGAACAGATTCGGACGCATGTACTCCCGCACCTCCGTCTGCGTCAGCTCAGTGAAGTACTCGGTCAGCTCCGCTTTGGTGTTCCGCCACGTGAAGTAGGTGTAGGACTGCGAGAAGCCCGATTTCGCCAGGTACTTCATCACCTTGGGGCGGGTGAAGGCCTCCGACAGAAAGATCGTCTCGGGATGCTCCCGCTTGATCTCGCCGAGGACCCACTCCCAGAACGCGAACGGCTTGGTGTGGGGGTTGTCGACCCGGAAGATCTTGACGCCATGGCCGATCCAGAACTCGATCACGCGCTTCAGTTCCTGCCACAGCTCCTGCCACGCCGTGGACTCGAAGTTGATCGGGTAGATGTCCTGGTATCTCTTCGGCGGATTCTCCGCGTACTTGATCGTGCCGTCCGGCCGCCGGCGGAACCATTCCGGGTGTTCGCTGACGTAGGGATGGTCCGGCGACGCCTGATAGGCCAGATCCAGCGCGATCTCCAGGCCGTGGCCGCGCGCAGCTTCGACGAACCGGTCGAAATCGTCGAGGGTGCCGAGCCCCGGTTCCACCGCCGTGTGGCCCCCCTCCGGGCTGCCGATCGCCCACGGGCTGCCGGGATCCTCCGGCCCGGGATTCAGCGAGTTGTTCGGGCCCTTCCTGAAGCTCCTGCCGATCGGGTGGATGGGCGGCAGGTAGAGGATGTCGAAGCCCATGCCGGCCACGTACGACAGCCGCGCCGCGGCTTCGGTGAAGGTGGCGCTCCGTGTCGGATCGGTGCCCGCGGACCGCGGGAACATCTCGTACCACGCGCCAAACCGCGCGCGGACGGGTTCCACGATCACCTCCAGGACCCGGCCGTATCGGGTCGCGCGACTGCGGTCGGCCCGCGCCGACATCGCCTGACGCAGGCCGGCTTGCAGCGCCACGATCACCCGCCGCTCGGGCGACAGCGCCGTGTCGCCAAGCGTGGCGGCCCACTGCGCCAGCTTCTCGTGCGTCCGGCCGCCCCCGGCCCCTTCTCGACTGCTCAGTGCGGTGTGAATCAGCGCCGCGCCTTCCAGCAGCTCGCTCGCGACATCCTGGCCCGCGCCGAACTTCGCCGAGATCTCGTGCCGCCACGTGGCGAACCGGTCGATCCACCCTTCGACGGTGTACTCATAGCGACCGAGCGACACCACGGCGAATTCCGCGGTGTAGCGATCGTTGCCGGCAGCCTCCATCGCCACCTCGGTCCACCGGGCCTCGCCCGCGCGGCGAAAGAGCAGCGAGGCCGCGAGCATGTCATGGCCGTCGGCGTACACGTCCGCGCAGACGACCACCTGCTCGCCAACCGTCCGCTTGACGGCGAAGCGCCCGCAATCGACTTCGGGATAGACGTGCTCGACGACGACCCGCCGCAGCAGGTGCGCATCGAGGGCCGGCGCGGTGCGCGCCTTCGGGGAAGGCGCGCGGTTTTTCGCAGGTGTCTTTGCCATCATCTCTCAGCGCCTTCGCGGCCCGCCCGGCTGGGCCGCAGGCGCTGTTCAGCCTTCTGCGTTGCCCTTGCTGAGCCTCAGGACCGCCATGCTGCGAGGCTGCAGCTCGTACTGCTCACACGGCCGGAGCCGGCGCGCCGGGGTCCAGGGGTCGGTCGTATCCACCAGGATCTCCCAGCGGTCGCTCAGCTCCGCCGCCGGCAGGGTGAACGGCTCGACGTCGTCGCTGGAATTGAAGAGCACCAGCAGGGTATCGCCGACGACCCGTTCGCCGCGCTCGTCGGCTTCGTCGATGGCGTCGCCGTTCAGTCGCATGCCGAGCGACCGGACGTCGGGGGAGTTCCACATCTCGTCGGTCATCTCGTCGCCCGACGGCTCGAGCCACGAGATGTCGGCGACTTCCACGCCGCGAATCCGCCGCCCCTGGAGGAACTTGCGGCGCCGCAGCACCGGGTTGTTCTTCCAGATGCGAATCAGCCGGCGCGAGAACTCGAGGAAGTCCCGCTGCTCGGCGGAGAGGTCCCATCGCGTCCAGCTCGTTTCGTTGTCCTGGCAGTACGCGTTGTTGTTGCCGTGCTGCGTCCGCGCCACCTCGTCGCCGCCGCTGATCATCGGCACGCCGATCGACATCATCAGCGTCGCGAGCAGATTGCGCCGCTGCCGCGCGCGCAGCTCCAGGACGTGGCGGTCCGCGGCGGCGCCTTCCACCCCGCAGTTCCAACTGAGGTTGTGATTCTCGCCGTCCTGGTTGTTCTCGCCGTTGGCCTCGTTGTGCTTGTCGTTATAGCTCACCAGGTCCGCGAGCGTGAATCCATCGTGGGCGGTGACGAAGTTGATGCTCGCGTACGGCCGGCGCCCGCTCTGCTCGTAGAGATCGCTGCTGCCGGAGAGCCGGGTCGCCAGCTCGGACACCACCCCGCCATCCCCGCGCCAGAAGCGGCGGACGGTGTCGCGGTAGGTGCCGTTCCACTCCGTCCATTTCGTGGGGAAGTTGCCGACCTGGTAGCCGCCTTCCACGAGGTCCCACGGTTCGGCGATCAGCTTGGCCTGCGAGAGCACGGGGTCCTGGTGGATGATGTCGAAGAACGCGCCCAGCTTGTCGACGGCGTGCAACTCCCGAGCCAGCGCGCTCGCGAGATCGAAGCGGAACCCGTCGACGTGCATCTCCTGCACCCAGTACCGCAGGCTGTCCATGATCAACTGCAGCACACGCGGGCTCCGCATGTTCAGCGTGTTGCCGCAGCCGGTGAAGTCCTGGTAGTACCGCGCCTGATCCGGCAGGAGCCGGTAGTAGGACGTGTTGTCGATGCCGCGCAGCGACAGCGTCGGCCCGGTATGGTTCCCCTCAGCGGTGTGGTTGTAGACGACGTCCAGAATGACCTCGAGCCCGGCCGCGTGCAGCGCGCGGACCATCATCTTGAACTCGCGCACGGCGTCGTTCGGACTGGGCGCCGCCGCATAGGCGAGGTCCGGCGCGAAGTACGACAGTGTGTTGTAGCCCCAGTAGTTGCCGAGGCCGCGCTGCACTAGATGCCAGTCGTCGGCGTGGTGATGCACCGGCATGAGCTCCACCGCGGTGACGCCGAGCGAGGTCAGGTGGCGGATCGCCGGCTCCGACGCGAGACCGCGGTAGGTGCCGCGCAGCGGCTCGGGAATCTGCGCGTTGAGCTTCGTGAATCCCTTGACGTGCAGCTCGTAGATCAGCGTTTCGTGCCACGGGGTCCGCGGCGCCCGGTCCCCTCCCCACGTGAACGCATCGTCCACCACCGCCCCGAGCGGGGCGAACGGCGCGCTGTCGCGCGTGTCGAAGGTCGTGTCGTCCTCACCGAACGTGAAGCCGAACAGCGTCTCGTGCCAGCGGAGCGTTCGGCCGAGAACGCGGGCGTAGGGATCCAGCACCAGCTTGTGCGGGTTGAACCGGTGCCCGGCATGGGGCGCGAACGGGCCGTGCACGCGATAGCCGTACAGCTGCCCTGGCTGCACGTCGGGCAGGTAGGCGTGCCAGACCATGTCGGTGTGCTCCGGCAGCGGGATCGTCAACGACTCGACTTCGGCGTCGGGCGAGTCGAAGAGGCAGAGCTCGACGCGCGTGGCGTGCTCGGAGAACAGCGCGAAGTTGACGCCAACGCCGTCCCACGTGGCCCCGAGCGGGTACGGAGAGCCGGGCCAGACGCGGAGCGGGGCGATGGGCACAGATCATCTTATTATCACGATCGTCACCGAATCAGCATCGCGTCTCCGTAGGAGTAGAACCGGTAGCGCCGCTCGATCGCCTCGCGGTAGGCGGCCAGCACCTGCGCGCGCCCGGCGAACGCCGACACCAGCATCAGCAGCGACGACCGGGGCAGGTGAAAGTTCGTCATGAGGCCGCCGACCACGCCAAAGGCGAAGCCGGGATAGATGAACGTGGTCGCCTCGCCGGCGCCGGCGCGCACCCGGCCGCCGCCCCTGATCGCGGCATCCTCGAGCGCCCGCGTCGTCGTGGTGCCGACTGCGATCACGCGGCGCCCCTCGTCGAGCGCGCGGTTGATCGACGCGGCAGCCGGCTCGCCGATCTCGTAGTGTTCCGGATCGACGACATGGGCCTCCACCTCCTCGACGCGGACCGGCTTGAACGTGCCGTAACCGACGTGAAGCGTCACCGCAACGCGTTCGACGCCCCGCACCGCGAGCGCCTCGAGGATTCCGGCTGTGAAGTGGAGGCCGGCGGTCGGCGCCGCGACCGACCCGCGGCTGGTTGCGAAGATCGTCTGATAGCGCTCACGATCTGCGGCCGTGTCGGCCCGCCTGATGTAGGGCGGGAGCGGCATGTGCCCGAGCGCGTCGACGAGGGCATCGACGTCGGCCCCCCCTTTCGCCTCCAGACGCACCGTCCGCCGGCCGTAGAACTGCCGGTCGAGGACCTCTGCGTCGAGCACGCCGGCGGCGCCTGCGAACCGCACCCGCGCGCCACGCTTCAGCTTCTGCCCGGGATGCACCAGCGCTTCCCAGAGGTTCGCGTCGAGGCGTCGCAGCAGCAGGCACTCGACCGCGCCACCGCTCGGCTCCCGCCGCCCGAGCAGGCGCGCCGCGAACACCCGGGTGTCGTTCACCACCAGGAGATCCCCCTCCCCGAGAAAGCGCGGAAGATCGCTCACGCTGGTATGTTCGATTTCCCCCCGGTCACGTCGAAGGACGAGCATCCGCGCCTGCCCGCGAGGCGACGCCTCCTGCGCGATCAGGTCCTCGGGCAGATCGAAGTCGAAGTCGGATACCCGCACGTCCTAACTCTAAAGGGTTCCCGGTTCAGCGTTCAGCGTTCCGACGTGTCAGAATGCGGCCGATGGCCCAGGAGAAAAAAGAGGCGGAAGACGACGTCACGGTGTACGAAACGGCGGCCCAGGAAGGCGAGCCGCTCGCCATCCAGATGCCGGTCGACATCCGCAGCGTTACGCTGACCACCATTGCGGCGCTCGGTCTGATCCTGGTGCTCCAGTATGCGCGGCCGTTCCTGATCCCGGTCGTGCTCGGCGTGCTGATCAGCTACGTGCTCGGGCCCGCGGTGAACTCGATGGCGAAACGCGGGATTCCGCGCGCGCTCGGTGCCTTCGTCATCATTGCGCTGATCTGCGGGTCGATCGGCTTCGGCGCCTACACTCTGACCGACGAAGCGGTCGATATCATCGATGACATGCCCAGGGCAGCGCAGAAGCTGCGGGACCGCGTGAAGGCCAGCCGGGGCCGCGGCCGCGATCAGGGTCTGCTCTCCACGGTGCAGTCGGCTGCGACGGAGATCGACAAGGCGGCCGCTGGCGCGGCCGAACCGGCGCCGACGGCGCGCGACGTGCAGCGCGTCCAGGTCGTGGAGCCGGCGTTCAGCGCGTCCGATTACGTCTGGCTCGGCGGCCGCGGTCTGCTGAGCTTTCTTGCGCAGCTCGCCGTCGTCCTGTTCCTGGTGTTCTTCCTGCTCGTGAGCGACGACCTGTACAAGCGCAAGATCGTGAAGATCGCCGGGCCCACGCTGACGAAGAAGAAGGTCAGCGTCCAGATCATGGACGAGATCAACCAGCAGATCAGCGGCTTCCTCCGCGTGCAGGTGATCACGAGCCTGGTCGTGGCGGCCGCGACCGGCATCGCGCTGTGGTGGTTCGGGGTGGATAACTTCGCGATCTGGGCGCTCCTGGCCGGCCTCTTCAACTCGATCCCGTACCTCGGCCCGATCGTGGTCACCGGCGGCCTGGCGGTGGTGACGTTCATGCAGTTCGACGACCTCGTGCGAACCGCGTACGTCTCGGGGACCGCGCTCGCGATCACCAGCCTCGAAGGCTGGCTGCTGACGCCTCTCCTCATGAGCCGCGCGGCGCGAATGAATCCGGTCGCCATCTTCGTCGGGCTGTTGTTCTGGAGCTGGGTGTGGGGCGTGTGGGGCACGATCCTCGCCGTGCCGATGCTCATGGCGATCAAGTCGATCTGCGACCGGGTCGAAGATCTTCAACCAATCGGGGAACTGCTCGGCGAATGACCGACCCGGCGCTGCCCGCGCTGCGCAAATGGGCGGTGCTGCTCGACAGCGCGTTCCAGGTCCCGGGGACGAAACTGCGCTTTGGTTTGGATCCGATCGTCGGGCTCCTCCCCGGCGCCGGGGATCTGGTCACCGGCTTTTTCGCGGTGATGATCCTGCTGCATGCAGTGCGGCTGCGCATTCCGAAGGTCGTCATGGCGCGGATGGTCATCAATTCCGGCCTCGATCTGCTCGCCGGCGCCGTTCCGATCCTCGGCGACCTGTTCGACGCCGGGTACAAGGCCAATCTCCGGAACCTGACGCTCCTCGAACGCCACGCACACCCCGGCATCCCGCCCGAACGGTCCGACTATCTCTTCGTCGCCGGCTGCATCGCCGTTCTGGCGCTGCTCGCGATCGTGCCGCTCGTCGTGCTGTGGTGGCTCCTTTCCCACATCCCTGCGATCTGAGGATCGACCGATCGACCGATCGACGGATCGACCGGTCTTCAAATCGCCGCGGCGAGCAGCGGGATCAGGATCTCGTGCGGGCCGACGAGCGAGTATCCCTTGCCGATACCGGCGACCGGTCGTGAGACGACGTTCGTGTGGGGGCGGTACATCCGCATGAAGTCGATGTTCACGGTCGTGAGCCCCTCGAGCGAGATCCCCGTATTGCGCGCGAGCGCCACGGCCTTCAGGAACACCTCGGGCAGCACGACCGCCGAGCCGCAGTTCAGGTAGACGCCCCGCTTCAGGCGGGCGACGTTCGAGACGAAGTAGCGGAAGTCGCGCAGGCTCCCCTCGCCGAGCGCGGCGCCGTTCGCGCCGGGGTGCATGTGAATGATGTCGGTGCCGATCGCGACGTGGACCGTCACGGGGATCTCCAGTCGGGCGGCGGCGGTCAGCAGACTCAGGTGCGCGTGCGGCGGCTGCATCGCGTGCAGCATCGCGCTCACGGCCTGACCGATCCCGCTGCCCTGTGCGACCCCTTCCGTGATGGCGGCGTTCAGCAGCGTGGCGGTTTCTTCCGCCATGCCGAAGCGCCCCGGCCCCAGGGCTTCGTCCACGTCTTCGGACGTCGACCCCGACAGCGCCAGCTCGAAATCGTGAATGATCCCGGCGCCATTCATGGCGAGCGCCGACACCAGGCCGCGCTCCATGAGATCGACGAGCACCGGCGACACGCCCGTCTTGATCACATGTGCGCCAAGCCCCCAGATGATCCCCGAGCTCGACGCCCGCGCGTCGCGCAGCGCCCCGACGACCGACTTGAAATCCCTTCCGGCGAGGATGTCGGGCAGCGACTCGACGAACGCCGCCACGCTGCGATCCCGGGCCGGCACCTTCGCAAAGTCCGCGGCGTTCGCCTTGCTGGTGCGCGAGGCGAGCGGGTACGTGCGAACGCCGGAGAGGTCGAACTCTTCATAGGGGAATTTCACGGGGCAGGAGGGTACTACAATCGACCGATCGGGAGATCGGGAGATCGAGTGTCGCCGATCGCCGATCGCCTGATCTTGATATAATCACTTGTTCCTGCCGGTGTAGCTCAGTTGGTTAGAGCACGCGGCTCATATCCGCGTTGTCCGGGGTTCAAGTCCCTGCACCGGCACCAATTCTCGCTTCGCTCGAAATCGCTGACCGCTCATCCCTGATCCCGATTTCCAGTCCAATCCTGGATCGCGAACCGCCGATCCGGAATGGGGGATTAGGGATCAGGGATTAGGGATCAGGGATTAGGGGGGATCAGGGATTCCCATGCTGTCCTCGACGGTCCTGCGGACCATCCGGCGCCACGCGATGCTCCCGCCCGGCGGACGCGTGGTCATTGCTCTGTCCGGCGGGCCCGATTCGGTGGCGCTCGTGCACATCCTGCGCGAGCTCGAGCAGGCGGGGCATCTGCGGATCGCCGGCCTCGCGCATTTCAATCACCAGTTGCGCGGTGACGCCTCCGCCGCCGACGAGCAGTTCTGCCGCGATCTCGCATCCGCCGTGGGGTTGCCCATCGAGGTCGGTCGCGGGAATGTGCGTGACGTGGCCCGGCGCGAGAAACGGTCGATCGAGGACGCGGCGCGCCGCCTCCGGTACGCGTTCCTGCACGAGGCTGCCGCGGCCCTGCACGCCGACGCGGTGGCGGTCGGTCACAGCCGCGAGGATCAGGCCGAAACCTTCCTGTTGCGGTTGCTGCGTGGCGCCGGCACGCGCGGGCTGGGGTCGATCCGGCCCAGGGCCGGCGTGATCGTGCGTCCGCTCCTTGACGTCTCCCGTGCTGAGCTCCGCCGATTTCTCGCGGATCGCGGTGTCAGCTCTCGTGAAGACGCGAGCAACGCCGATGTCACTGTGCCGCGCAACCGCGTGCGCCACGAGCTGCTTCCGTACCTGCAGCGCGAGTTCTCCCCCGGTATCGTCGAGGTGCTGGCCCGGGAAGCGGCGCTAGCCCTGGAGGATGACGAGCGCCTGGAGGCCGAGGCAATCGATTTGGCCGCTTCTGTCGTCTTAACAAATACAGCGCCTGAAGATGCCGCTCCGCGGGTGACGGTTGATGCCACCGCGTTGGTGTCCCTGCATCCCGCGCTGGCCTCTCGCGTCGCGCGGGTCGCGTTGCGGCAGCTCGGCGGTGACCGGTTCATCGGGTTTGAGCACATCCAGCGCTTCCTGGAGTTGGCGCGGACGGGCGAGGCCGGGAACGCGTTGAGCCTGCCTGGGCAGCAGGCCCGTCTCGAGGCGCCGGGCGCTCGCGGGGCCGGCCGGCGGATCACGCTGGGACCAGAGCCGGCGAGGGGCGTCGAAACGGAAGCGAACTCTTTTCGAATTCCGCTGTCTATCCCTGGTGAGGTCGTTCTCTCGGCTCAACGGTTGGCGGTGTCGGCGGACTGGGCGGACGGGCTGGCACCGGGGGATTCCCAACGCGAGCTGGCCGCGTTCGTGAAGGGGCTCAATGGGCCGCTCGCGGTCAGGTCGCGGCAGCCCGGGGATCGATTCCAGCCGCCGGGTCTGGGCGGACGGGCCAGAAAGCTGCAGGACTATCTGGTCGACCGGAAAGTCGCGAGGGCTGACCGCGACCTCCTGCCGCTGGTCGTCGATCGGGATGACAGAATTGTATGGATCGTCGGCCACGCCGTGGCCGAAGGCTTTCGCGCAGCGGAGCCCTCACCGGGCGTGATACTCTTGAAAGCAAAGTATTTAGGAGGCGAAGTTTGAACTCGACCCTCAAGAGCCTTTTGTTCTGGGCGCTCCTCGTCGTGCTCGGGGTGCTGATCTGGAACTTTTCGTCGACCTGGGCCGGCCGGAACGAGACCAAGATCTCGTTCACCGAGTTCCTCCAGCGCGTCCAGGACAAGCAGGTCGCCTCCGTCAAGATCACGGGCAACGACATCGTCGGGGAGATGGTGGGGAGCAGCAAGGCCGACGCCAGCGCCAAGTTCCGCACCTACGCGCCCGAGGGGCACTACACCGGTCTGGCGAACGAGCTCCGCACGAACGGGGTCGTGATCGAGGCCGACCGCGAAGCGGTGAGCCCGTGGGCCACGCTGCTGTATTCGTGGGCCCCCATTCTGCTGATGATCGGTTTCTGGATCTTCATCATGCGGCAGATGCAGAGCGGCGGGAACAAGGCCCTGTCGTTCGGCAAGAGCCGCGCGAAGCTGTCGTCCAGCTCGCAGAAGAAGGTCACGTTCAAGGACGTCTCCGGAGTCGACGAAGCGAAAGAAGAGCTCCAGGAGATCATCGAGTTCCTGAAGGAGCCGCAGAAGTTCCAGAAGCTCGGAGGGCGCATTCCCAAGGGTGTGCTGCTGATGGGCGCTCCCGGGACGGGTAAGACGCTGCTCGCGCGTGCGGTCGCCGGCGAGGCCAACGTCCCGTTCTTTTCGATCAGCGGTTCCGACTTCGTCGAGATGTTCGTCGGCGTGGGCGCGTCGCGCGTGCGCGACCTGTTCGAGCAGGGCAAAAAGAACGCCCCCTGCATCGTGTTCATCGACGAGATCGACGCGGTCGGCCGTCACCGCGGCGCCGGCCTCGGCGGCGGGCACGACGAGCGCGAGCAGACCCTCAACCAGCTGCTCGTGGAGATGGACGGCTTCGAGTCCAACGAAGGTGTCATCCTCGTCGCCGCCACCAACCGGCCCGACGTTCTCGATCCGGCGCTCCTCCGTCCGGGCCGTTTCGACCGCCGCATCGTGGTCAATCGTCCGGACGTGAAGGGGCGCGAGGGGATCCTCGCCGTCCACACCAAGAAGATCCCGCTCGCCGATGACGTGAACATTCACGTGCTGGCGCGCGGCACCTCGGGCTTCTCCGGCGCGGATCTGGCGAACCTGGTGAACGAGGCGGCACTCAACGCGGCCCGCTACAACCAGAAGGTCGTCCGCATGCAGGATTTCGAGTTCGCGAAGGACAAGGTCCTGATGGGCTCGGAGCGTCGTTCGATGATCATCAACGACGAGGAAAAGAAGGTGACGGCCATTCACGAAGCGGGGCACGCCCTGCTCGCGGTGCTGCTGCCGCATGCCGATCCGGTCCACAAGGTGACGATCATTCCGCGCGGGATGGCGCTCGGCCTGACCACCATGCTGCCGCTCGAGGACAAGCACAATTACTCGCGCGACTATCTCAACGACCAGATCGCGATCCTGCTCGGCGGCCGTCTCGCCGAAGAGATCACGATGAACGGCAGCATGACGACCGGCGCCGGCAACGACATCGAACGCTCGACCGAGATGGCCCGCAAGATGGTCTGCGAGTGGGGGATGAGCGAAGCGATGGGGCCGCTGACCTTCGGCAAGAAGGAAGAGCAGATCTTCCTCGGCCGCGAGATCGCGCAGCACCAGGACTACAGCGAAGACACCGCCGTCCACATCGATCAGGAAATCCGCCGGATCATCTCGAACAACTACGAGAAGGCCAAGGCGCTGCTCACCGAGCGCAAGGCGACGCTCCTGCAGATCGCCGACGCGCTGCTGGTGCGCGAGGTGCTCGACGCCGAGGAGGTCCGCCGGATCGCCGCCGGCGAGCCGCTCGAGGAGTTCGTGCCGCCGGTCTCGTCGCGTGCGCCCGAAGACGGCCCGAAGCGCCCGGTGAAGGAACGCCCGTCGATGGTTCCGCCGCTGCAGCCGATGAACAAGCCGCTGACGCAGGAGTGAATCCCTAATCCCTAATCCCTAATCCCTGATCGCTCATCGTCTGGAGGGGCCGCCGAGATACGATCTCGCGGCCCTTTTTTTCGCATGTTTCAGCGCAAGCGCTACGACGTCCGGTTGCCTTCGGGGGGCACCATGGTCCTCGGCGAGCGGACGCTCGTCATGGGGATCCTGAACGTTACGCCCGATTCCTTCTCCGACGGCGGCCTGCTCCTGGAGGCGGACCGCGCGGTTGCGGCCGGGCTGCGGATGGCCGCCGACGGCGCCGACATCCTCGACGTCGGCGGGGAGTCCACCAGGCCCGGCGCCGAGCCGGTGGGAGCGGCGGAAGAGATGCGGCGCGTGCTGCCGGTCGTCGAGCGGCTCGCGGCGCAGACTGCGGCGCTGATCTCGATCGATACCTACAAGGCCGCGGTCGCCCGCGAGGCCATGGCCCGGGGGGCGTCCATCATCAACGACATCAGCGGGCTCCAGTACGATCCGGATCTTGGCGGGGTGGCCGCCGCGACCAGCGCACCGCTGATCCTGATGCACACCCGCGGCACCTCACAGGAGATGTACAGCCTGGCCGTCTATGCGGATGTCGTTCGCGAGGTGTGCCGGGAACTGCAGGCCGCGGTCGACCGCGCGACCGCCGCGGGGGTCAGCCGTGAGTCGCTGATCCTGGACCCGGGCTTCGGGTTCGCCAAGCGTGCGGACCACAGTTACAGCCTGCTGGCGCGGCTCAACGACCTCTCAGCGATCGATCGTCCGATTCTCTCGGGCCCTTCCAGGAAGTCGTTTCTGAAAGAGGCGCTCGGCGAGAGGCTGCCTGCGGATCGCGAGTGGGGCACCGCCGCGGCGGTGGCCGCCTCCGTCCTGCTCGGGGCACACATCGTCCGGGTGCACGACGTGAAGGCCATGGTGGACGTCGTGCGCGTGGCGGACCGTATCCGGGCGGCTGCTCGCTCCTGATAAGCTAGCTCCGTCCATGACGGAATACTTCTCGGGGTTGCTCCGATACCGGCCTCCGGTCGGCTGGTGGGACATCCTCGACATCTTCATCGTGTCGGTCCTGATCTACGAGTTCCTCAAGCTGATCAGGGGGACCCGCGCCGTCCAGATGGCCGTCGGGACACTGCTGATCGTGCTGATGTTCTACGTCTCGGGGCTGGCGCCGCTGCAGACCGTCAACTGGATGATCCGCAACATGCTCGTCTACGTCGCATTTGCGGCGATCGTCATCTTCCAGTCGGATATCCGCCGGGCGCTCGCGCATGTCGGGCAGGCGCCGTTCTTCCGGTACTTCAACCGGCAGGTGGCGGCCAACGAGACCATCGAAGAGGTCGTGGTGGCGGCCGCGACGCTCTCGACGCAGAAGGTCGGAGCCATCATTGTGATCGAACGGGAGATCGGGCTGCGCAATTACATCGAGAGCGGCATCCCGCTCGACGCGATGCTCACGTACGACCTGCTGGCGACGATCTTTCAGCACGCGTCACCGCTGCATGACGGCGCCGTGATTCTCCAGGAGCGCCGGGTGGCGGCGGCGGCCTGCTTTCTCCCCCTGACGGTCAATCCGCGGGTCGGGCGTGAGCTCGGCACCCGGCATCGCGCCGCGATCGGGTTGACCGAGGAGTGCGACGCCGTCGCAGTCGTCGTGTCGGAAGAGACCGGGTTGATTTCGCTGGCGCTCGACGGCCGGATCGAGCGCGCGCTGACGGCCGACCAGCTGCGCGAGCGGCTTCGCAGCCTCGTCCTGCTGCGTCGGACAGGCGCCCGCCGGGCGGCGGGCCGTTCCTACGACGTGTGATGGCGTACCACCCCTTCCGCAATCCGGGGCTGAAGATCATGTCGGTGCTGCTGGCATCGGCGCTGTGGTTCATCGTCGCCGGGGAACAGAACGTCGAGCGCACGCTGCGCGTGCCGCTCGAGTTCCGGAACACGCCGGTGCACCTCGAGATCCTCGGCGATCCACCGACCACCATCGACATCCGTGTGCGCGGGTCGTCCGCGCTGCTCAGCAGGATCGACGCGGGCGAGGTGGTCGCGATGATCGACCTGGCCGGGGCGCGCCAGGGGTCGCGCCTGTTCCACCTCCGCACCGACGAAGTGCGCGTGCCCTACGGCGTCGACGTGCTGCAGCTCACGCCGGCGACGATCGCGCTGGAGCTCGAACAGTCCGCGCGCCGCGCGCTCCGGATCCAGCCGGCCATCGAAGGGGAGCCGGCGCCCGGCTTCGTGACCGGAACCGTCACCTCGGACCCCGCATCGGTCGAGGTCGTGGGACCCGAGAGCCACATCAAGGGTCTGACGTCCGCGACCACGGAAACGGTGTCGATTGCCGGCCGCCGTGAGAATTTCTCCGACACGGTGACGGTCGGCGTGTCTGACGCGGCGGTGCGGCTGGTGGAACCGAAGAGCGCGACGGTGTCGGTGGAGATCGTGCCGGCTCCGGTCGAACGGGTGGTGGGGCACGTGCCGATCCGCTGGCGGAACCTCAACGATGGGCTCACGGCCCGGGTGCAGCCGCAGACCGCGAGCGTCACCGTTCGCGGCCGGCGGGACGCGCTCGAGGCCATGCGCGCGGAGTCGATCGACGCGTTCGTGAATCTTGCCGGGCTCGGACCCGGCCAGTACAATCTTCGGGTTGAGTTCGATCCCACAGAGAGCTTCGGGGTCAGCGCCACCGAGCCCGCCGTCGTCAAGGTCACGATCAAATAAGCATGTCCAGACTCTTCGGAACCGATGGTGTGCGCGGCCGGGCCGGCGAGTATCCGCTCGACCATGAAACCGTCGCACGGCTCGGCGCCGCTCTGGTGCGGGCCCGCCCTCGCCAGGGTTTCGAGGCCGGCAGGGCGCTGCGATTCGTCGTCGGCCGCGACACGCGGGAGTCGGGGGAGTGGATCGAGCAGGAGCTGGCGCGCGGCATCCGGTCGGAGGGGGGCAGGCTGCTGAGCGGAGGCGTCATCCCGACGCCCGCGGTCGCGTACGTCGCGCGCGAGATGGACTTCGACGCCGGCATCGTTATCTCGGCCTCTCACAATCCGTTCGAAGACAACGGGATCAAGGTGTTCTCCGGGCGCGGCGAGAAGTTCACCGAGGCGCTCGAGCGGCAGGTCGAGGCGATCGTCGCGGACCGCTCGTGGAGCGTCAACGGCGATCTGTCACAGCCGGTGGACCGCGCCGACGTCGTCGAGGCCTACATCGGGCACGCCAGACTGGCGCTGCCGGACCCGCATCGCCTCGGCGACCTGAAGATCGCGATCGACACGGCCAACGGCGCCACGACGACGGTGGCGGCGAAGCTGTTCCGGGAGCTCGGCTTCGACGTCGTGGTGATCGGCGCGAGCCCCGACGGCCGGAACATCAACCTCGATTGCGGGTCCACGCACCCGGAGCGGCTGGCGCGGCTCGTGCCCGAGAGCGGCTGCCGCATCGGCGTGGCGTTCGACGGCGACGGCGATCGCGCCATCTTCGTCGATGCCGGCGGCCGGATCGTGGACGGTGACGCGGTGCTGCTGATGTGCGCGCGGCAGATGAAGGCGCAGGGACGGCTGAAGGGGAACGCGGTCGTCGCCACGGTCATGAGCAACATCGGTCTCGAGCTGGCGCTGCGCGAAAGCGGAATCGAGCTGGTGCGCACGTCGGTCGGCGACAAGTACGTCATGGAGGAGATGCTCAAGCGGGATCTGTCGATCGGCGGCGAGCAATCCGGACACATCATTTTCTCGGATCACCTCTTCACCGGCGATGGGATCGCCACGGCGCTGAACGTCCTGCGGGTGATGGCCGATTCCGGGCGCGAGCTCGGCGACCTGGCCGCCGAGCTGATCGCGTATCCCCAGACCCTGATCAACGTCCGGATCCAGGTCCGAAAGGACCTTTCCACGGTGCCGGCGATCGCCGATGCTATGGCCGGCGTGGAGGAGAAGCTCGCGGGGCACGGCCGCCTGCTGGTGCGCTACTCGGGCACCGAGCCGCTCCTCCGCATCATGATCGAGGGCAAGGATCAGCAGGAGATCCACGCCTGGGCGGCGGAGATTGCCCGGGTGGTCAAGCAGGAACTCGGATAGATGCGACTGGCCGTCAACATCGATCACATCGCCACGCTGCGCGAAGCCCGGAAGGCACACGAGCCCGAGCCGGTTGCGGCGGCACTCCTCGCCGAGATGGCGGGCGCTCAGGGCATCACGGTGCACCTGCGCGGCGACCGCCGTCATATCCAGGACCGGGACGTCGAACTGTTGCGCAACGCGATATCGACGAAGCTCAACATCGAGATGGCCGTGACCGACCAGATGGCGGGCATCGCCTCGCAGCTCGTACCGTATCAGGTGACGCTGGTGCCCGAACGTCCGCAGGAGTTGACGACCGAGGGCGGCCTGAACGTCGTTGCGAACGCCCCGGCGGTCGAGACGTTCATCGCGCGGATGCGCCAGGCCGGCGTTCGGGTCAGCGTTTTTCTGGACCCCGAGGCGGACCAGGTCCGACAGGCGAAGGCGGTCGGGGCGGACGCGGTCGAGATCAACACCGGAAAGTACGCGGATGCCGCCGGGCCGGAGGCGGCACAGGAGCTGGGGCGCATCGCCGAAGCCGCGCACATCGCGGCGGTGGTGGGCCTCGAAGTCCTTGCCGGTCATGGACTGAATTACGTGAACGTCATCCCGATCGTTGCGGTGCCCGACATCGTCGAGCTGAACATCGGCCACAGCATCGTTGCACGCGCCTCGCTCGTCGGTATGGATCGAGCCGTACGCGACATGGTGGCACTGGTCACCCGCTGACACGACTGTGCGCCGTCCCACGCTGCTCCTCGCGCTGACGGCCGTGCTGCTCGGCGCGGTGCCGCTCGCGCTCTTGGCGCGCGCGCAGCGCGTGTCGTTCCGCACCGAGGACGGCGTGACCATCGCGGCAACCTGGTACGAGCCGACCAACCGGCCGGCGCCGGCCGTCATCCTGGTCCACATGCTTCAGCGCTCGAGGCGCGACTGGGAGGCGCTGGCTTCGCGGCTCGCATCGGCCGGGATCGGCGCGCTGGCGATCGACCTGCGCGGGCACGGGGAGTCGTTTTACGGCCGGTCGGCCGATGAGACGGCTGACTATTCGGCCATGGTCCAGGACGTCAGGGCGGCGCGCAGGTTTCTCGCCGCGCGCTCCGACGTCGTCCCGTCGAAGATCGGCATCGCCGGCGCCTCGATCGGCGCAAATCTCGCGGTACTCGAGGCGGCCGGCGACAGCGGCATTGCGAGCGTCGCGCTGCTCTCCCCGTCGCTCGATTACCGCGGCCTGCGGATCGAAGCCGCCGTCCGCAAGTACGGCAAACGTCCGATGCTGCTCGTTGCCAGCGACGACGACCCGTATGCCGGGCGCTCGGCGGCTGACCTGCAGAAGGCGGGTGGGGGGCCCCGGGAACTGATGACGCTGAGCGGCGCCGGTCACGGCACGAACATGCTCGGCCGATCATGGGAGCTCCCCCAGGCGCTGGTGGACTGGTTCCGGCGGACGTTACAATGAGAGCACAGCGATGAACAAGGAATCGTTCGTAATGGGCGTCGCGGGCGTGTTGCTGGGGCTCCTGGGGGGCTGGATCATCGGTACCCAGCAGGCCGGTCCTGCCGCGGTGCCGGCGCAGCCGGCGCAGCAGGCCGCCGCTCCCGCGGGCCAGCAGCCGGCCCCCCCTGCGCTCGACGAGAACCGGGTGGCCCAGCTCAAGGTCGAGGCAGACCGTGATCCGCGCAATGCGGCGCCGCGGGTGCAGCTCGGCAATCTCTACTTCGACAGTGAGCGCTTCGACGAAGCGGCGCGCTGGTACACGGCCGCGCTCGAGATCGATCCTCGCGCGGTCGACGTCAGCACGGATCTCGGGATCGCGTACTACTACACCAATCAGCCCGACAAGGCGCTGGCCCAGTTCGAGAAGTCGCTCGCGATCGATCCCCGGCACTCCAAGACGCTGCTCAACGTCGGGGTGGTCCGCGCGTGGGGCAAGCAGGACCTCGAAGGTGCGGCCAGAGCCTGGGAGCGGGTGATCGAAGTGGCACCCAACAGCGAGGAGGCGGCACGCGCGAAGCAGGGGCTCGAAGGCATCCGCGCGGCCCATCCCGCCGCCGGCGGCGGCGCTCCGGCAAAACCACAGGGCCCCTCGAACTGACCCGATGCTTGTTCGCATCCTCCTGTTCGCGATCCTCGCGTACGTCGCCTGGCGCGTGCTGTGGCGCGTGCTGCAGGCGGTGTTCGTGGGGATGGGCTACCAGCCCCCGGGCGGCCATCCCCGGAGTGTCGGGCTCGTGCGCGACCCGGTCTGCGGCACCTTCGTGATGCCTTCGAAGGCGCTGACCTCGGGCAGCGGCTCTTCCACGCGGTACTTCTGCTCCGAGAAGTGCCGGCAGGACTACGCGGGCAGAACCTGATGCCGTCCGAAGCGCAGCTGCGCGCCGACATCGTCGAGATCGGCCGGCGCATGTACGCGCGCGGCTACACCGCGTCCAACGACGGCAACATCAGCGCGCGGCTCGACGGCGGGCGGCTGCTGATGACGCCGAAGAGCGTGTGCAAAGGCTTCATGGATCCGGCGATGATGTGCATCACGGATCTCGAAGGCAACAAGCTGGCGGGCGAGCGCGACCCCTCCTCCGAGATGCAGATGCACCTTGAGGTCTACCGTCAGCGGCCCGACGTGAATGCGGTCGTCCACGCCCATCCTCCGGTTGCCACCGCGTTCGCCGTCGCGGGGATCCCGCTCGACCGCGCCGTGCTCGCCGAGGTCGTGACCACGCTCGGCAGTGTGCCGATTGCCGAGTACGCGACGCCGTCCACCAGGGCGCTGCCCGAAGCCGTCCGCAAGTACGTGAAAGCGCACGACGGGATGCTGCTGGCCAACCACGGCGCGCTGACCCTCGGCGCGGACCTCTACTCGGCGTATTACAAGATGGAGACGATCGAACACTTCGCGAATATCAGCTTCGTCGCGCGCATGCTGGGCGGCGAGCGGCTGCTTTCGCGCGAGGAAGTGCTGCGGCTCCAGGGTTTGCGCGGGATGTACGGGATCGCGGCGCCGGCCCCGATCTGCGCGGATCCGGCGACCGGCGACACCGGGGCGCAAGCGGACTGCCAGGTCATCATCGCGCCCGATGCCGGAAGCCGGCTGGCGCCGGGCGGGCGTTCCGTGAGTGCGGATCAGGAAATTCGGCTAACATACGGCGAACTCACGGCTTTGATCGAGGACGCCGTCAGAAATCTGAAGTAGGCCCGACCGTCAGGTCGGGCGTGTCAGGAGGCATCAATGGGTGAGGCACTCGGCATGGTCGAGACCAAGGGGCTGGTCGCGATGATCGAAGCGGCTGACGCCATGGTCAAGGCCGCCAAGGTCACGCTGGTCGGCTGGGAGAAGATCGGCGCCGGCTACGTGACGGCCATCGTGCGCGGCGACGTGGCCGCGGTCAAGGCCGCGACCGACGCCGGGGCGGCCGCAGCCCGCCGTGTGGGCGAGCTCGTCTCCGTGCACGTGATCCCGCGTCCGCACTCGAACCTCGAGGACGCGCTCCCGATCGGCAAGGCGACCACCAACGCAAAATGATCCTGGCCAAGGTCGTGGGGACGGTCGTGGCGACGCGGAAGGACGATCGACTGGTCAGCAGCAAACTGCTGATCGCGCGACCGGTGGATCCCCACGGCAAGGCCGAGGGCACCTATCTCGTGGCGGTCGACACCGTCGATGCCGGCTTCGGTGAGACGGTCCTGATCGTCAGCGGCAGCTCGGCGCGCATGGCGTCGGGCCTGAAAGACTGCCCGGTCGACGCCGCGATCGTCGGCATCGTCGACACCGTGCAGATCCGCGACGCCGGGAAGTAACGTGCAGCTCGCCCGCGTCATCGGCGACGTCGTTGCAACCGTCAAAGACGCGAACCTCACCGGTATCAGGCTCCTCGTGCTCCAGCCGATTGCCGCGTCCGGGGCGGATGCCGGCCGCACGCTCGTGGCGCTCGATTCGGTCGGCGCCGGGGTCGGCGAGCACGTGTTTTTCGTACGGGGACGGGAGGCGGCCTTCCCGTTCTATCCCGGGGAGCCGCCGGCCGACGCGACCGTCATCGGCATCGTCGACCACTGGGATCTTGAAGGCGGAAACGCTGAACGGCTGAACTCTGAACGCTGAATGCAGATCGGTACGGTCGTCGGCACGGTCGTCAGCACGCAGAAGAACGCGAAGCTCGAAGGGGCGAAGCTGCTGCTTGTGCAGCCGATGACCCTGGACGGCCAGCCGCGCGGGACGGCGGTGCTCGCGATCGATTCGGTCGGCGCCGGCGTGGGCGAGCGGGTGCTGCTCGTCATCGAAGGCAAGGCCGCCGGCGCCGCGCTGCGAAAGACAGCGGCGGCCGTCGACGCGGCCATCATCGGCATCATCGACGAAGTGGATTACAGGGACACGCCATGAACGAAGACGCGCTCCGCGCGCTCATTCGCGAATCGATCGCCAGGCACATGAGCGGAGCGCCGCCGGCTCCGCCGGCCGCCCCGATCGCCCCGCTGTCGTTCATCGGCCATCCAAGCCAGTACCGCTACCAGCTGCCGGAGTCTGACGGGCCCTGTCTGATCGAGCCCGGCGTTGCCTGCACCCACTGCGGGTACTGCCAGTCGCACGGGCATTGAAGCGTGCGGTTCAGCCGATGGTGCCCCGCGGGCGGATTACCGCGGTGATGCGCCGCCTGGCCAGGGCGATCGACGGGCTGGACGAACCCGCCGTCGAGAAGATCGCCCAGGACCAGGAAGAAGACCCGTTCCAGGTTCTGGTTGCGACGATGCTCTCGGCCCAGACGAAGGACGCGGTGACCGCGGCGGCCTCCAGCCGGCTGTTCAGGGTCGCGCGGACGCCGCGGACGATGCTGAAGCTGCCGGTGAAGGAGATCGAGCAGCTGATCTATCCGGTGAGCTTCTACCGGAACAAAGCGGTCCATGTGCGGCGGACGTGCGAACAGATCATGACCCGATTCGGCGGGATCGTCCCGTCGACGATGGAGGAGCTCCTGACCCTGCCGGGCGTGGGGCGCAAAACCGCCAATCTGGTCCTGATTCTGGCGCACCGGAGCGCGAGCAACATCTGCGTCGACACCCACGTGCACCGAATCGCGAACCGTCTCGGCTGGGTTTCGACGCGGACGCCCGATGAGACCGAGCACGCGCTGTACGCGGCATCACACAAGAAGTGGTGGCCGCTCATCAATCTGTATCTCGTGACCTGGGGGCAGAACGTGTGCCGGCCCGTGTATCCGCTCTGCAACCAGTGCGTCATCTCCGATTTGTGCCCGAAGCTCGGGGTCGTGAAGATGGGGAGGGGATTATGAAAGTGCCAGGTGGTGGGTGCACGGCGCTCGGAGCGCTCCTGATGGCCGGGGTCGTGCTGTCTGCGGCTCCAGGGGCGCAGCAGAAGTCTCCCGGCGCCGGTCCTGTCATCGTGCTGGAGACGTCGAAAGGCGTCGTCGAATTCGAAACGTATCCTGAAGAAGCTCCGAAGACCGTCGCGCGGATCGTCGAGCTCGTGAAGAAGAACTTCTACACCGGGCAGCGGTTTCACCGGGCGGAGCCGAAGTTCCTCGTGCAGATCGGCGATCCACAGTCGCGCAACATGCAGATGATCGAATGGTGGGGCCGTTCGGGGTTTGGCAAGCCGATCGGCGTCGCCGAGATCACGAAGAAGCGCCGTCACGTCCGCGGGGCGGTGGCGATGGCCTATGCCGGCACCGACCCCAGGCAGGCCGACAGCCAGTTCTACATCGTGCTGACGAACTCCCCGCAGCTCGATGCGAAGTACACGGTCTTCGGCAAGGTGATCAGCGGCATCGCCATCGTGGACCGGATCCAGAAGGGAGACATGCTCAAGAAGGCTTCAGTGAAGGAATAGCCGGCAGCATTTTTACCAGGCCCTTCAGGTCCGGGTACCGGTCGATCATTTCTTCCGGATAGTCGCCGGGCAGCGGCTGCCCCAACTGGTGCTTCAGGATCGCCGCGTTGGCCACCGATTTGGCCGAGAAGTGGTTGTTGGCGTAGAGATACGCTTTCTTCACCTCCCGCCTGGTGGCCTCTTCAACGGCTTCGGCGAACGGCTCGAGCTCGCTCGCCGAGTACAGGTAGTTGTAGCGGTCTTCCGACTTCTCGTGCTTCCACCATTGCGCCGCATTCCGGCCGTGCAGGCGCAGATAGTAGAAGGTCTTGACGTTGGGCAGCCGGTTCTGCCGGATCGAGAGACGGAACTTCGGCTCGTCGATCTGGGTCCAGGCCGCGCCGAACTCACCGAGCAGCTTCATCGTGTCGTCGGGCTGATCGCTCCAGCTGCGGTGACGCAGCTCCACGGCGACGTTGTGGTCGCGAAACCGCTCGAGCAGCCATTCGAGATAGCCACGAGCGTCAGGCTCGTTCTTGAAGCTGGGAGGAAACTGCGCGAGCAGGGCTCCGAGCTTGCCGGCCGAGGCCAGCGGATCGATCGCGGCCCGGAACTCGTCGACATCCTTCTGCCCGAGATCGAGCGGGTCCGCGCCCGTGGCCTTGTGGAACATCTCCGGGTGCGTGAACTTCTGAAACAGCTTCAGCGAGAACTCGAAGTTGGCCGGGGTGCGCTTCGCCCAGCTCGCGGCGGTGGCCGGCGCCGGGATCCGGTAGAAGGTCGAGTTGACCTCGACGGTGTCGAAGTGCTCGGCGTAGAAGCGCAGCTCGTCGAACTTGCCGCTCCCGCGCGGCCGCCGGCCCGGTGGGGGATAGAAGATCCCGTTCCAGGTGCCCTTGCCGGTTGGGTAGCTCCAGCCCGAGGTGCCGATACGGACCCTACCGGTACTGCTCTTTGTCAAAGCCAAAAACGACCTTCGAGCCGCGGACGAGGATCGGACGCTTGATCAGGTTGGGCTGCGCCATCATCAGGTCGATCGCCTCCTTTTTCGATTTCGGCAGCGGGCGCGTCTTGAAGACCGGGCTGCGCCGGCTGACGAAGTCGAGGAAGTGGTCGGCACTGATGTGCTGCTCCAGAAACGCACGGTCCGGCGGGTTCCGGTTGATGTCGCGCTCTTCGACGCTGATGCCCTGCTGCTCCAGATAACTTCTGGCGTTGCGGCACGTCGTTCAAGTCGGCTTCCAGAAGAAGGTGGGCTTGGCCATGGGGTGATTCTACCGCTGCCGTACAATTGAAGCAGACGTGCTGACCGTCAACGAGATTTTTCACTCGATCCAGGGCGAGTCGACCCACGCCGGGCGGCCGTGCGTGTTCGTGCGCCTGACCGCCTGCGACCTCCGCTGTTCCTGGTGTGACACGCCGTACGCCTTCCACGAAGGCGCCAGGATGGAGCTCGACGACGTGGTCGCCCGGGTCAGAGCCTTCGACTGCCCGGTCGTGGAAATCACCGGCGGCGAGCCGCTGCTGCAGAAGGATGTCTATCCGCTGATGCACCGCCTGATCGACGAGGGCTTGACCGTGATGCTCGAGACCGGCGGCCACCGAAGCATCGGGGACGTGCCGGCCGGGGTCGTCCGGATCATGGACGTCAAGTGCCCGGCCAGCGGCGAGTCGCACCGGAACGACTGGACCAACATGGAGCGGCTGACCCCGGCCGACGAGGTGAAGTTCGTCATCCAGGATCGCGGCGACTACGACTTCGCGAAGGAGGTCGTGGCGAAGTACGGGCTCATGGACCGCGCCGGCGCCGTCCTGTTCTCGCCGGTGCACGGCGTGCTGGACGGCAAACAGCTCGCCCGGTGGATTCTCGACGACCGGCTGACGGTCCGCCTTCAGCTGCAGATGCACAAGTACATCTGGGATCCCCAGACCCGAGGGGTATGAAGGCGGTCGTTCTGCTCAGTGGCGGCCTCGACTCGTACACCGCCGCCGCCGCCGCCATCCGGGAGGGTTATGAGCTCTTCGCCCTGACCATCCGCTACGGGCAGTTGCACCACGTCGAGATCGAGTCCGCACGCGCGGTCGCGCGGGCGCTCGCCGTCTCCCGGCATCTCGAGCTCGACGTGAATCTCGCGGTCTTCGGCGGCTCGTCGCTCGTCGGCGACGGCGCGATTCCCAGATCGCGCGAGCTCG
Source organism: Vicinamibacterales bacterium (assembly GCA_035250005.1). GTDB lineage: Bacteria > Acidobacteriota > Vicinamibacteria > Vicinamibacterales > 2-12-FULL-66-21 > JACDCA01. The sequence continues at coordinate 34,149 of DATFFM010000016.1, forward strand.
AGTCGCTGGAGATTCCCTCGACCTACGTGCCTGCGCGCAACACGATCTTTCTCTCGCTCGCCATGGCCTGGGCCGAGGTCACCGGATCCGAAGCGATCGTGATCGGCGTGAATGCGCTCGACTATTCCGGCTATCCGGATTGCCGGCCCGAATATCTCGACGCGTTCTCGCGGCTCGCCACCCTGGCGACGCGGGCCGGCGTCGAGGGGCGTCCATTCCGCATCCTCGCGCCGCTGCTGCGGCTCTCGAAGGCGGAGATCGTCCGGCTTGGCGCCGACCTCGGGCTCGACTACGGGTTGACGCACAGCTGCTATTCGCCGTCCGCCGAGGGACGGCCATGTGGAGAGTGCGACAGCTGCCGCCTCCGCGCGAAGGGATTCGCGGAAGCCGGTCTGAAGGATCCTGCTCGTGCCTGAGCGTCTCTATTACCACGATCCGTATCTGCGCGAGTTCGAGGCGACGGTCCTCTCGGTCGAGACCGCCGGCGGACGGCAGGCCGTTCGCCTGGACCGGTCCGCGTTCTATCCGACCTCCGGCGGCCAGCCCTACGACGTCGGCACGCTCGACACCGCCCGGGTCGTGGACGTCATCGACGCCGACGACGGCGACGTGCTCCACGTCGTCGATGGTGCGGTGGTCGAGGGCGCGCGCGTCACTGGGCGCATCGACTGGCGGCGGCGCTTCGATCACATGCAGCAGCACACCGGCCAGCACGTGCTGTCGGCGGCCTTCGACCGGCTGCTCGATGCGCGGACCGAGAGCTTCCATCTCGGAGCCGACTCCGCGACGATCGACCTCGATCGCGAGGTGCCGGTGCCCGAGATCGCCCGCGCGGAGGAGGATGCGAACCGGATCGTCTGGGAGGACCGCCCCGTAAAGATCACCTTCGTCGACGCGGCTGAAGCCGCAACCCTGCCGCTCCGGAAGGAGCCCGCCCGGGAGGGCACGCTGCGCCTGATCGATGTCGAGGGCTACGACCTGTCCGCCTGCGGGGGGACGCACGTGGCGAGGACCGGAGCGATCGGCATCATCGCGATCACCGGGTGGGAACGGTTCAAGGGAGGGATGCGCGTGGGCTTCGTCTGCGGGGGCCGCGCGCTCCGCGCACAGCGCCGGCTCCGCGACATTACCGCGTCGAGCATCAGGCTGCTGTCGGTGCTGCCGGAAGAACTGCCCGCCGCGGTCGAGCGGCTCCAGGCCGAAGGCAAAGAGACGAAGCGCGCGATTCGAGAGCTGCAGATGAAGCTCGCGGCGCACGAAGCGGCGGCGCTGGCCGGCGCTTCCGCAAACGGGCGCGTGATCGTCGCGCTGGACGGCTGGGACCAGAACGGCCTCAAGGCGATCGCCCTGGCCATTGCCGCGCGCCCGGGCGGGGTCGCGGCTCTCGTCGGCAACGCTTCCCCGTGCCCGGTCGTCGTCGCCCGCAATGCCGCGGCATCCGTCGATTGTGCGGTGGTGTTGCGCCAGGTCGTCGAAAAGTTCGGCGGCAAAGGTGGCGGGCGGCCCGAGCTTGCCCAGGGCGGCCTGCCGGGAGACCCGCAGGCGATCGTCGGCTACTTGCGCGAGCTGCTCTGAAGCTTCACGATCGCGAGCCCCGCCTCCCGGGCGACGTCTTCGTTGCGATCCGAGGCGGCCTTCCGCAACGCCGGGAGTGCGGTTTCGGCCTGGGCCTCGAACGACCCGAGCGCCGTCGCTGCCGCGGCCCGCACCTCAGGCACTTCGTCGGCGAGGGTTTCGATCAACGCCGGCACCGCCGCCGCGCCGTCCTCGTGGATGATCCCCAGGTACGTCGCTGCCACGGTGCGCACGCCGGGATCGGCATCGGCGAGCCCCTGCAGCAGCAGCGGGACGACGGCGCGCGCGTCGAGCGGTGCGCGCTCCCGCAGCTTGCCGAGCGATCGCAGCGATTCGCGGCGAACCACCGGATCGTCGCTCGAGGTCCCCTCCCGCAGCGGCGAGTACGCCTCGCGACCCATGAAACTCAGGGCCACCGCCGCTTCCTCGGTGAGCTCGGGATCCGTGAGGTGGGCAGCCACGTCAGCCACTGCCGGGGCCGCGATCGGGCCGAGGAGGCTGCACGCTTTGAGCGCCGCCTTCTTCATCGCCGCGTCGGCGCGAGGCTCGTGCAGCGCCGCCCGGATCTCAGGCAGCGCTTCCGGGCCGAGCTCGGTAAGTTGACGCGCGGCCTCTTCGGCCACCTTCGGGTTCTGGCTGTACAAATGCTCGAGCCAGTCGCCGTCGATGACGTCTCCGGGATCCGGCGCCAGCGGAACGACGCGGCCCTGCTGGTAATACCAGTATCCCGCGCTCCCCACGCCCAGCGCGAGCACGACAAGAACCGCCGACAGACTGGCTCTCACGCGTCCATTGTAGTGGGCCGGGGGAGGCGGCAGCTGAGTTCAGCGGCTGAAGGTGGCCAGGATCTCGACTGCCAGATCGGCGATCCAGTTCACCGTGGCCGCGGGGATGACGAAGTCGTTGGCGAGAATCGAGAACACGAGCGTCTCGCCGTTCACAGTTTTCACGAACCCCGACAGGGACCGGACGTTGGCGATCGAGCCGGTCTTCGCGACGGCGTTGCCTTCCGCGCGGCTTCGGCGCATGCGCGTCGAGATGGTGCCGTCTTTGCCGGCGACCGGGAGCGTGGCCAGGAAGGGCTCGCGGTGGCGCGGGTCGCCGTGCATTCTCGCCAGGATCGCGGTGATCGTGGACGGCGCGATGTAGTTGTACCGCGAGAGACCGGAGCCGTCCGACATCACGTAGCCGTCGGCCGGGATACCCCATGCGGTGAACGTCTCCGCGGCGGCGCGGCGGCCGGCGCTCGTCGTGCCGAGCCCCCCGTACGCTGCACCGACGGCCTTCAGAAGGGTTTCCGCGTACTGGTTCTGGCTGACCTTCATCAGAACGGCCGCCACCTCCCGGAGCGGGGCCGATTGCGTCGTCACGATCACGCGGCGTTGCGGCGATTCCCCGTCGCTCAGCTCGGCGGCCACGTCGTCAAGGTCAACGGCCTCACCCGTGACGATGATGCCCCGCGCGATCAAGGCGTCCTTCAGGCTCTGGGCGAAGAACAGGGTCGGGTTGATCACCGCTACCGTCCGTGTCACGGCCGGCGCCCCGAGCGGAATCATCCCGGAGACTTCGAGCACAGGTCGATCGATCCGGCGCTGGACGTTGAGCGAGCCGCGCAGGCCGCTTCCGATCCCCTCACCGGTCCGCGCATGATTGACAAGCGTCAGGCCGCTGCCCGGCGCGAGCTGCACGATGGCGGGATCGCCGACGGCTGCGCCCGGGGCGGTGACCAGGTCGGCGGTGTTCTCGTTGTACTGGAGGGCGCCGATGGGGGCCGCGTAGCCGGCTTCCAGGTAATCCCAGGACCACCCGGGCCCGACGCCTTCGTCGTCGAACGCCTGGTCGTCGCCGATAATCCGGCCTTCGATGGAGGTGATGCCCGCGGTCCGCAGGGCGGCCGCCCACTCGTCGAAGACGATCTCGCTCCGCTTGCCCCGGGTGCTGATCGTCGGGTCTCCGCCGCCGCGCACGATCAGGTCGCCGCGCAGGGTCCCGTCGGCGAGAGTCCCTGCCGCTTCGAGGGTCGTCGAGAAGCGATGGTCCCAGCCCAGCCGCTCGGCGGCGGCGGCGAGCGTCAGGATCTTCATGTTGGAGGCCGGCATCATCAGCTTGCCGGCGTTGTGCGCGAACAGCACGTCGCCGCGGTCCAGGGAGCGGACCTGAACCCCCCAGGCGCCGTGTGCCATCACCGGCGCATTGAACACCGTCGAGAGCTGAGTCTGGAGATCCTGGATGGCCGCGGCGGAGGCCTTCGTGGACGGCGGAGACGATGACGCGGTCCGCGGCGCCGTGTGCGCGCTGCAGCCGGCCGTCGCCGCCAGCGCCACGCAGGCGATCAGGCGGTCGATCTTCATTTGAGCGCGTCGAGCCCCTTGAGGATTTCGTCGAGCACGCCGCTGTCGACCTTCGCGGCGCCGGCGGTCCCCTCGCGGACGGCGTATGCGTCGCTGCCTGCCTTCAGGAAGGTCACGCGTTCTTCCTTCCTGCCTTCGTCGAACTTCAGCGCGAACACCGCTTCAGGTTTCGCGCCTCCGGGGGGTGCGTCGACGAACGAATCGGCCCGCGCGCCGGTCAGCGAGGAGAGAAGCGCGTCGACCTTGGCGCCGTCGATCTCCCTGGCCGCCGGCGCGGTCTGCCGCCACTTCAGTTGTTCGTTGCCGTCCTTGTCTTTCACCATCGCCTTTTCGAAGACGGCCGTCACACCGGCGCGCGCCACCTCGACCCGCGTGGTGTTGAAGCTGCGTGCGTCGAACAGGTCCTTTTGCCGGTACGCGCCGGGGTCCCGCTTCAGATCCTCCGCCAGGGCCGCTTCGACGGTGAAGACGGCCGGGCGGGAGCCGTCCTTCGCATAGACGCTGCCCTCCTCGGCGGCCGATCCGATGAGCAGGGTGGCGAGTGAGGATCCGGTGCCGATCTTCACGGTCGCGGCGGGTGTGGCGAGGCCGTACTGCGCGAGATCCCCGGGTTCGGCCGCGGCCAGCGTCTTCATCTGCAGGCCCCCCAGCCGGCCGATCAGCCCCTCGATGGCGGAGGCGTCGGGGCGGGTGGTGACGGGCTGAGCGATCTGCCATTCCCCGTTGGTTTTCGCGAACTTCAGCGTTCGGTCGGCGGTCACGATCTCGAGGGAGTCAGCGCTGTCCCGCTCGAACTTGAGGGCGGATTTGTCGCGTAGGTCGAAGGTGGCTCGATTGAAGGTGGAGTCGAGGTACGAAGCGATGAGAAAAACCTTCGGCTGGGCGGCGGTCTTCGCGTAGAGATCCGCGCCCGTCGGCGTCTTGCCGCCGATCAGCAGCTTCTGTTCCTGGCCGCCGCTCTTGAAGGTCACCTCGACCCTTGGCTCCGCCAGGCCGAAGTCCGCCAGATTGGCGGGGTTCTCCTCGATGACGCGCTGCTGCTCCAGCGTGGAGAGGTTCGACGTGATGCCCGAGATTTCGGCGGCGTCGGCTGCCGCGGGGGCGGGTGCGACCACCTGCCACTCCGTCCCCGACTTCTTCAGCGTCGTCCGGTCACCGGCCTCGGACCGGATCGTGACTTCCTCGATCTTGTCGGCCTCGACCGCAAAGACCTTCTCCTTCTTGTCGGCGTCGTCGCCCGGCGTCCGTTTCGATTCGACGAAATAGAGGTAGGCCCCGAGCGCGACGAGCACCGTGAGGAGTCCAACGAACGACCGGAGTCCGCGCATGCCTTACCGCCTCCGCCACCAGGTGTGGAGCCCCGCGAACAGCAGCAGCCCGGGGATGCCGAACACCGTGATCCAGAAGATCCGCCGGTCCTGATCGGCCGACATCGTGATGCGACGGTCTTCGGGGTCCTTGGCCCGGATCGCGATGAGGTTCTCCTGCTGCGCGAGCCAGTTCACCGCGTTGAGAAAGAGGTCGCGGTTGCCTGCGATCCCCAGCCAGCGGTTGGAGGCGAAGTCGGAGTCGCCCATGACCACCACCCGGGATTCAGGCTTCGGGGCATCCGGCGCGTCAGGCGCCGGAGGAGCCGTTGCGCCGCCTGCCGGCGCCGAGACCGCGGCGCCGAGCGACACGGGGCCGGCGATATCTCCCTTTTCCGTATCCCGCTGAACGCGGCCCGACGTCATCAGCTCCTTGACGTCGGTTTCGGCCCAGCTGCTCGCGCTCGTTTCGACGAGATTCTGCGCGAACCGGTTGTTGGCGCCCGACGGGTTCGCGCTGACGGATCGTGCGAGCGAGTACGCCGTCAGCAGATTGAAGCGGTCGGTGATCGGGTGCGGATTGTATTTCGCCGCAATCGGGACCTCAGGTCCGGTCCCGAGCACCTGCCCGACGCCGCTGGCATCGACCACGATGTTGGTGCCGGGATCGATGCCCCACTCCTTGACGAAGGCGATCAGGTTCGTGAGCTCAGGGCTGTCGGGCCTCGCGGGCGGGTCGAGCAGCGCGAAGACCTTGCCGCCCCTGGCGAGGTACGCCTTGAGCATGTCGATTTCGGGGGCAAGGAAGTCGCTCGTCGGCCCGGCGACGATCAGGACCGTCGCATCGGCCGGGACCTCCTTCTGTTGCGCGAGCACCACTTTGTCGTGCGCAAAGTTGTCGGACGCCAGCGAAGAGGCAATCGTGCTGTAGCCGTCCCGGTCCGAACCGTCCGGGCTCTTCTCGCCGTGCCCCTGGACGAAGTAGACCTTGTTCTGGCGGCCCTGCACGACTTTGATCAGCCCGTTGGTGATCTCCTGCTCCCCGTCGGAAGTCACGCGTTCGATCCGGCCGTCGTACTCCAGCACGACCGTTCCGGTCATCTGGACCTGGTACTGGTTGGCGACCCGCGGCTGGCGCTCGACGTCGATGTACTCGACCGAGATCTTGTCCGAGACGTAGCGGTACTCGTCGAGCCGCGCGCGGAACCGGTCGAAGTTCTCCGATCGGTCGAACACGCGGACGACGACCGGCCGCTCCAGCCCCTGCAGCACCTTTTTCGTCTGGTCCGAGAGCGTGAACTGTTTCGCGGCCGTCAGGTCCCACCGCTTGTTGCGGCGGGACGCGAGGTAGTTGATGCCGACGAGGATCGCCAGCACCACGGCGATGCTCGCCACCGCCAGCGAGCCGAATCGCGCTTCGCGCCCCGAGAACGAACGGGCGATCTCGCGCCACTGGCTCAGGATGTACAGCAGCGTGCAGACCAGGCCGGCGATCGCCAGAGGATTGACCCAGGATTCGAGCCGCTCCACGCCCGGCAGGTAACGAAGGGCCAGCGCGGCGAACACCAGCGCGACGCCAAGCCAGCCGAGAAGTCCGAGAATGCGTTTCAACATACGTGTGTCGGTTCGCCTATCCGCGCCACCGTTCGCTGTCCACCGACTTTGCCGTCAGGAACAGGCCGAACGTGATGAAGCTGAAGTAATACACGAGGTGCTTGGTGTCGATGATGCCGCGCGCGAAGTCGTTGAAGTGCTCGGTGATCGAGAGGTAGGTCACGATCGCGCGCCCGGTCGGTCCGGCGCTCTCGCCGATCCAGTTGATGACCCACAGAAACAGGAACACCGCGAACGTCGAGATGCCGGCCACGATCTGGTTCTTCGTCAGGCTCGAGACGAGCAGCCCCACAGAGATGAAGCAGCCCCCCATCAGCAGCAGCCCGAGGTAGCCGGCGGCGACCGGCTTCCACTCGGGATTGCCGAGGAAGAACAGCACCATGATGTTGAGCAGCGTCACCCCCAGCATCGCGGCATACAGCCCCATCGCGCCGAGAAACTTGCCGACGATGATCTCGAGATCGCTGACCGGGGAGGTGAGCAGCAGCTCGATCGTGCCCGAGCGCTTCTCTTCCGAATAGGTCCGCATCGTGATCATCGGCATCACGAAGAGGATGATGACCGCGGCGCTCTGCAGCAGCCCGGCGATCATGTGCTGGTTGACGTTCGGCGTGCCGCCGCCCATCGTCATCTGCTCGCTGGTGCGCACGAAGTACGCGAGATGCGCGTAGAAAAACCAGCCGAAGAGCAGCGCGAACAGCCCCGTGATCACGTAGCCCATCGGGGACGAGAAGTACGACCGGAGCTCCTTCTGGGCAATCGCCAGCGTGTTATGCATTCGACGCTCCTGCTGCGTTGGCTTCAGCCGGACCGCCAGGGGCCGGCGCCGCCGTCTCTTCCGGCCGTTCCTCGGTCGTCACCTGAAGGAAGACTTCTTCGAGACTCATCCGCATCGGGCGAAGCTCCAGCAGCCCCCAGCCGCGGTTGACGATCGTGCGCGCCAGATCGCGCCGGATGTCGATGCCGCGGTCGCTTTCCACCTCGAATGCGCCGGCGACGCCGCGCTGCTCGGACGGCTGGACGCGTGAGACGCCGTCGATGCTGCTGAGCACCGGCGTCACCTCCGCGCCGCCTGCGTCGACCTGCACGTACATGGTCTCCGCCCCCTTGAGCCGGGCGATCAGATTCTCGGGGGTGTCAACCGCGACCACGCGCCCCTTGTTGATGATCACGACGCGCTCGCAGGTCTGTGAAACTTCCGGGAGGATGTGGGTGCTCAGCACGATCGTGTGGTCTCCCGCCAGACTCCGGATCAGATCGCGCGTCTCGATGATCTGCTTCGGGTCGAGCCCGGCGGTCGGTTCGTCGAGGACGAGGACGTCGGGATTGTGGATGAGCGCCTGCGCCAGCCCGACGCGCTGCCTGTAGCCCTTCGACAGCTTGGCGCAGTGACGGTCCGCCATGTCGGCGACGTGCGTGCGCTTCAGCACGGCCTCGACCCGTTCCTTCCGCTCCTTCGAAGGCACGCCTTTGATCCTTGCGACGAAATCGACGTACTCCCGAACCGTCATGTCGGGGTAGAGCGGCGGGGTTTCCGGCAGGTACCCGATCCGGCGCTTCGCCTCGATCGGTTTGTCGAAGATGTCGAGGCCGGCGATCATGGCGCGCCCCTCACTGGCCGGCATGTAGCCGGTCAGGATGCGCATAGTGGTCGTCTTGCCGGCACCGTTCGGGCCGAGAAACCCCAGGATCTCGCCCCGTTCCACTCTGAAGCTGACATCGTCCACGGCCGTGACCCGGCCGTATCGTTTGCTGAGATGTTGGACCTCGATCACGATAACTCCCGGCCGCGGTGGTGGGCGTTTGCCGTCGCGCAGCCCGACAGGGCTGACAGCCTGTCGGCTAAGGTATAGACAGCACACCGATTAGCGGCCAAACACGAAGTCTATCGACAAGGCCGCGAGGGCGTCAAGGTTCAGCCGGGTTGCGCCGGCGCGGATCTTCGCCTAATATATGAGCACTTGCTCATATATTCAAATGTTGTCGCCTGATCACGTGCAATCGGTAGCCGACACCTTCCGCATCCTCGGCGATCCGACCCGTGTGCGAATCCTCGACACGCTCGGGACCGGCGAGCTGTGCGTCAACGATCTCGCCGCCCAGATCGGCATCAGCGAGTCCGCAGTCTCGCACCAGTTGCGGCTCCTCAGAACGATGCGGCTCGTGCGGGTGCGCCGGGCGGGGCGGCTCGCCTTCTACGCGGTAGACGACGACCACATCCTCGAGCTCCTCAATCAGGCGCGCACCCACGTGCAGGAGGGCGGATGACCACCACGACCTGCGCCGTCTGCGAGCTCCACGCCGAATCCACATTCAAAGTCGAAGGCATGGATTGCCACGAGGAAGTCGCCATCCTCGAACGGCGGCTGTCGCGTCTCACCGGCCTGGAGGCGCTCGACGCCGACGTCGTCGGGCAGCGGCTGCGCATCAAGTACGACGCGGCGAAGCTGTCCGCATCCGGCATCGCGGAGGCCGTGGCGCAGACCGGCATGCGCGCGTGGCTGGAGCACGAGCAGCCGGTCGAGCCTGCGGGCGCCGGCTGGCGCCACCAGCTGGTGATCGGTTCCGGCCTGTTTCTGGCCCTGGGCCTGCTCATGAAGCTGTTTGCCCCATCGGCGCCGGCATGGCCATGCTTCGTGCTTTCGGCGGTCCTCGGCGGCATCCCGGTCGGGCGGCGCGCCCTCGGCAGTGCCCGGGCCGGCGTGCTGGACATCAACGTGCTGATGGTGGTGGCGGTGCTCGGCGCGCTCGTACTCGGTGAGTGGACGGAAGCGGCGTCGGTCGTCTTTCTGTTCGCGCTCGCGCAGGCGCTCGAGACCCGCGCGATGGAGCGCGCGCGGGGGGCGATCCGGGCGTTGATGGAGCTCGCTCCTGCGGACGCCATGGTGCGGCGGGGGGCCACGGAGCAGCGAATCCCCGTGGACGACGTGCGGGTCGGCGACGTGGTACTCGTCCGCCCCGGTGACAAGATCCCCCTGGACGGCCGGGTCACGGCCGGTGAAAGCCACGTGAACCAGGCACCGGTCACGGGCGAGTCGCTCCCGATCGAGAAGCAGCGGGGCGACGACGTCTTCGCCGGCAGCATCAACGGGCGGGGCGCGCTCGACATCGAAGTCACGCGGCTGCGGAGCGATTCGACGATTGCACGGATCATTCACCTGGTGGAGCGCGCCCAGGCGCAGCGCGCGCCGAGCCAGACGTTCGTCGATCGCTTTGCCCGGATCTACACGCCGATCGTGCTCGCCCTCGCCGTGCTCGTGGCGGTGGTTCCGCCGCTCGCGCTCGACGGGTCGTGGAATACCTGGTTCTACCGATCCCTCGTGCTGCTCGTGATCTCATGCCCGTGCGCGCTGGTGATCTCGACGCCGGTTTCGATCGTGTCGGCGCTGGCGGCCGCGGCGCGCAAGGGGGTCCTGATCAAGGGAGGGGCCCGGCTCGAGCAGCTTGCGGCGGTCCAGTGCGTGGCCTTCGACAAGACCGGCACGCTGACGCGGGGGCGGCTGCAGGTCGTCGAGGTCATAGCGTTCACCGGAAGTTCCCGGGAGTCGGTGGTGGCGACCGCCGCCGCGCTCGAGGCACGATCGGAGCACCCGATCGGGCAGGCCATCCTGCGGCATGCGCTGTCGCAGGGGCTGACGATCGGCAGCGCCGACGGCTTTCAGGCATTACCTGGCAGCGGCGCCGAAGCGGTCGTTGGCGGTGCACCGGTTCTGGCCGGCAGCCGGCGGCTCTTCGAGCAGCGCGGGATCGGGTCGGGGGAGCTCGACGCCGCGCTGGACCGGCTCTCGAACCAGGGCCGCAGCGCGGTCTTCATCGCGCGCGACGGGATTGCGATCGGGGCCATCGGGGTGGCGGACCAGCCGCGGGAGGCCGCACGCGAATCGCTCGACCTGCTCCGTGCACAAGGCATCCGCACCATCGCGATGCTCACGGGCGATCATGCCCCCGCCGCGCAGGCGCTGGGCGACCTGCTGGGGATCGACGACGTGCGCGCGGAGCTGCTGCCGGGCGACAAGGCGGATGCCGTGGCGGCACTGCGGAAGGCACACGGCACGCTGGCGATGGTGGGGGATGGCGTGAACGACGCGCCGGCGCTGGCGACGGCCGACGTCGGCATTGCGATGGGCGCGGCCGGAAGCGCGGCGGCGCTCGAAACCGCCGACGTCGCGCTGATGGCCGACGAGCTGCCGAAAATTTCCTACGCCGTCCGTCTGAGCCGGGCCACCGCCCGAAACATCCGGATCAACATCGGGTTCTCGCTCGCGCTCAAGAGCGCGTTCCTGGTGATGGCGATCGCCGGTACCGCGACGCTGTGGATGGCCGTCGCAGCCGATATGGGGGCCTCGCTGCTGGTGATCGCGAACGCGCTGCGGCTGCTCAAGGAGTGACTACTGGGGTCTGGGGTCAGATCTCGATTTTTCGAAAGTGACGGCGATTTCGGCGGTCCACTTTCGAAAAATCGAGATCTGACCCCAGCACTACGCCTTTCGATTGCTGAAAAAGTGCTTGTCGATGAACTCGTCGATCGCCGCCTGGTCGCGGGGCTCGACCTGTTCGAACTGAAGGCCCATCCCGATCCGCCGGTCGGTCCAGGCCACGCGCGAGTCGGCCTCGATCTCAGACTTGCCGCCCGGAAGCCGGAACCGCGCGCGGATCTTCGCCCCGTGCTGCAGCGGGCTCATCGTCCGGACGGCGATGCCTCCCTTGCTGATGTTCAGCGTCAGTGCCGCCGCGATCGTGTTCCCGAACCGGTAGGATACGGGGATGCCGAGCGTGACGCGCGGGCTGCCGCGCCGGTTGAAATTGTCGGGGAACAGGTGCGGGGCCAGCGCGGGCAGGATGTGCTGCTCGGAGCTGTATTCGTTGACGTACCCGGCCACGCCGAGCGCCGTCAGATCGCGCACCTCGTCGGCCGACGCGATCGTGCCGCTGAACACGAGGACCGGCAACTCACGTCCCTGGTCGATCTTCCGCAGCTCCCGGACCAGGTCCACCCCGCCCGAATGCGGCATTCTGAGGTCCATCACGACCAGGTCGATCTGCCCCGCATCACGGCGCAGCCGCGCGAGCAGCTCGCTGACGGTGCCCACCGGGACCGCCGTGTGCCCGGCCCCTTTGAGCGCGGTCGAGAACCGGTCTCGAACGAATGCGGTGTCGTCGGCGACGATGACGGTTTTCGCTGCAGGCACAGTAAGAGGTACTGCGGTCACGCTACATCTATCGGCCGGACGTGCCCGGACCGTTAGCCTGATTGCTGAGTTTACAGGTTTCTCGTTATAATCCGGATTCGATTGTGCTGCCGCGAACGCTGTTGTTCGCAGGCGGCCGGGCCGCAGCGAAGAGCGCTGTTCTTCGCTGCAGGAGCGTGTATGGCAACCTGTCCAGAGTGCGATGCGGATATGGAAGTCGACGAGTTCGACGTCGACAAGGGCGATCTGATCAGTTGCCCGGAGTGCGGCTCGAATCTCGAGGTCACCAGTCTTTCCCCGCTCGAGCTCGAAGCGGCCGACGACGACGACGAGGATGACGATGACGACGACGTCGAAGAAGTGGCGGACCTCGACGATGACACGGAAGTCGTAGACGACGACGACGAGAAAGAGGATTGGGACGAGTGAACCATTCGGCGCCTGCCGATACGCAGGCGCGTGCCGGCACAGCCGGGCTCGAACGTAAGGAGGCGGCGCTCTACCGGTCTCTGACCGATCTGCCCGGCCTCATCGTCGCCTTCAGCGGGGGCGTCGACAGCGCCTACCTCGCGTACGCGGCCACCCGGGTGCTCGGCGCGAAGGCCCTCTGCGTGACCGCCGACAGCCCCAGTTATCCCGAGCGTCATCGCCAGATGGCGATGCGGCTCGCCCGCGAGTTCGGCTTTCAGCACGAGATCATCCGGACCGACGAGATGTCCCGCCCGGAGTACCGGGCCAATCCCGCGAACCGCTGCTACTTCTGCAAGCAGGAGCTGTACACACATCTGTCGGCCATCGCGAGCGACCGTGGTGTGCGGGCGATCGCCGACGGCAGCAATGCCGACGACCGCGGCGACTACCGGCCCGGCCGGCAGGCGGCGCGCGAGTTCGGCGTGCTGAGCCCGCTCGACGCCGCCGACCTGACGAAGGACGAGATCCGGCAGCTGTCGCACCGCGCCGGCCTGCCGACGTGGGACGAGCCCGCCTCCGCCTGCCTCTCTTCGCGCATTCCGTATTTCGCCGAAGTGACCGACGAGAAGCTCCGGATGATCGAAAGCGCGGAGTCGGTGCTGCGCGACCTCGGGTTCCGCATCTGCCGCGTCAGACACCACGACACGATCGCGCGGCTCGAGCTCGGGCGGGACGAGATCGCGCGCGCGCTCGAGCCCGACGTCGCCGAAACGATCGACCGGGAATTGCGGGCGCTCGGCTATGAACACGTGACGATCGACCTCCGCGGCTATCGCCTGGGAAGCCTGAACGACGCGCTGCGGCTGCGTCCGGTCTGAGAGCGTGCGCAAATCGCTGGCGGCGCTCGCGGTCATCTTCATCGCGGCGCACGCCGCCTCCCTTCCGCCGACGCTGGGCGATCTCGACTCGATCAACTTCGCGCTTGGGGTGCGCGAGTTCGACGTCGCCCGCCATCAGCCGCATCCCCCCGGCTACCCGGTCTTCATCGCTCTCGGCAAGCTGAGCACGCCGGCATTTGCGACGCTCGACGTGGCAGCGGTCGAGCCGCGCGGCCTGGCGTTCTGGAGCGTGCTCGCGGGCGGCCTCCTGGTCCCGACGCTGTTCCTGCTGTTCCGTGCCCTCGACGGCTCGGAACGGCGCGCCTGGTGGGCGACCGTTCTCACCGTGACCTCGCCGCTCGTCTGGTTCACTGCACTGCGCCCTCTGAGCGATGTCACGGGTCTGACCGCGGCGATCGTCGCGCAGGCGCTCCTGGTGCGGGCGATCACAGAACCCCGGCCCCCCGGCCCCCCGGCCCCCCGGAACCTTCTCCTGGGCGCCTTCGCCGCCGGTCTGGCGATCGGCGTTCGCTCGCAGACCTTTCTGCTGACCCTGCCGCTGCTGACTCTGGCGCTGATAACGCGTCGCACGACCGCGAGCGCGGGCACGCGTATTGGCGCGCTCGCGGCATTCACCGCCGGCGTGCTGTGCTGGGCGGTGCCGCTCGTCCTGGCCAGCGGAGGACTGCCAGCCTACCTTGCCGCGCTCGGCCAGCAGGGTGGCGAGGATTTCTCCGGCGTCGTCATGTTCTGGAACTTTCCGACGCTGCGGGTGGGGCTCTCGGCGCTGTGGCATACCTTCGTCTCACCATGGGCATCGGCGGTGCTCGCGATCGCGCTCCTGGCGGCCGCCAGCGCTGGCATCATCACTGTGGCGAGGCCGACCGGGGCCTGGATCGTTCCCGCGGTCCTGTGGGTGCCGTACGCGATTTTCCACATGCTGTTCCACGAGACGTTGACCGTGCGCTACGCGCTGCCGCTCGTGCCCGCAGTCGCCTGGCTCGCGGTGCGAGCGGTCGATCGCGCCGCATCGGCGGCGGTCCCGGTGGCGGTGAGCCTGGCGGCCTTCTGCGGGCTCTGGCTCGCCGTGCCGGCAGGCGTGCAATACGGCGCGTCGCCGGCCCCCGTCTTCCGCGCGCTGGACGATCTGGCTTCGGCCCGGCGAACACAGCCGGTGACCGTCGCGAGCCACCGCCGGATTTTCACGGAATCCCGCCGCGCCAGGATGTGGCGCGGCGAGCCGCCGGGCTCCTGGCTCGAGGCGCCACGCGATTTCGAATGGCTGCAACTGACGCGTGCCTGGCGCGACGGCGCGGGTCCGGCCTGGTTCTTCGCCGAGCCTCGCCGAACCGATCTCGCGCTCATCGATGCCGAAGGGGCACGGGTCGTCCAGTATCGCTGGCCGTTCGAGAACGACGTCCTGGTGGGCGGCGCGAGGCCCGACGAATTCGACGTGCACGTCTATACGCGTCCGGGGTGGTTTCTCGAGGAAGGCTGGGCCCTCACGCCCGAAGTGGCAGGGATCAGCGAGCGAGAGGGCTGGAGCCCGAACCTGAAACCGAGTGTGGGCTGGATCCGGCGCCGTCCGGATCCGGTTGACCTGGTCCTTGGCGGGCGGCACCTCGGCGGCCCCGACGAGCCGCCCGTCCGCGTCGTGGCCACGATCGACGGCCGGACAGTCTTCGAGCATCAGGTGCAACCGGGATTTTTTCACGGCCACGTGTCGCTTGCCGCCGGTTCCCTGGCCGGCGCGGGCAGCTTCGCGCCTTTGCTGGTGCGCGCGGGCCCCGAGGGCGGAGAGCCCATGAGCCGGGTGAGCCTCGAGCAGTTCAACCTGCAATCCGCGGGCGTGCCGATGCTGGCCTTTGCCGACGGGTGGTACGAGCCGGAGTATCAGCCGCGGACCGGGCTGAAGTGGCGGTGGATGAGCGACCGGGCGGTCCTATGGGTCCGTCCGGTTGGCCGGGAGGTGACCTTGCGCATCACGGCCGAATCGCCGCTCCGCTACTTCGACCGGCCGTCCGCACTTCGCGTGACGGTCGGCGGCCAGGTCGCCGGCCAGCTGGCCCCGTCCGACGACTTCACGTGGGACATCAAGCTCTCCGATGCGTCGCTGAGTGCGCACGAGGGGCGAGTGGTGCTCGAAAGCGATCAGTGGTTCGCGCCGGGCGGCCGCAGCGGCACCGGTGACCAACGCCACCTCGCGGTGCGGATCTACTCCGTCGCGGTGGAATGACCGCTCCGCTTGCGGGCAAGGGCGAGCAGTGAGCTGCCGGCCGGCATATCCACCAGCCGGAGCGCGAGCGACTCGAGAGCCAGCATCCCGCCGAGCGCCGCGTTGACGGGGGCTGCCGGCACGCCGATCTCGGCCGCGGATGCCTGGTGCCCCGCCAGTCGCTGCGCAAAGCGCACAGCGGCAGTAATCGGCAGCGTGCTGGCGTTCGTGTAGGTGAGCCGGTCGATTTGAAATCCTGCAGCTTCGAGCAGGCGCCGCAGTCCCGGTTTCGAGTAGCGCCGGATCTCGCCGCTCAGCACCGAGTGGCTGCCATGAAGGATCGGCATGGCGGCGACGTTCAGCACCAGATAGCCGCCCGGCTTCAACACCCGGAACATCTCTGCGACTGCTGCCCGCTCCACCTCGTCTGGCAGTGAGTAGATGACGTCGAAGGAGGTCACCAGGTCGAAGATTCCCGCAGAGAAGGGGAGCCGGTCTGCGGAGGCCTGGGCAAGCTGCCCGTCGCCTCGCGAGGCGGCATATTTCAGGCCAGACAACGTCAGGTCAATCCCGATGGCACGCCCGAAGCGCCGCAGCATGTTCAGGTTGTGGCCGGTGCCGCATCCGCAGTCGAGGATGCGCAGGTCGTTCCGGCCGCCGGAGGCGCGATGCAGCAGGGGCCTGACGAAGCGCCGGAGCCCCCGAAACCAGAAGTGATCGCGCTCCGCTCGCGCGGTCGCTTCGAGAAGACGATCCATCAGATCGGTGAATATCCTATGTTCAAGGGATTCCGTGTTGGCGGATAATCCGTGTCATCCGCCCCATCTGTGTGAGCCGTGTCCGTTAATTGACAGTTTTCGGAACCGGACGGTAAGCTCGGATCCCATCGTGTGACCGTCCGGCCAGTTCGGAGGAGAGAGTAGATGAAACGTTTTGCTTCGGGTGCCGCCTTGTTGCTCGCGGTTGCGCTGATCGCCGGCGCGTGCGCAAAGAAGAAGCCGGAACCGCCGCCGGCCGCGCCGACCGCTGCGCCGGTCGAGACCAGCAAGCCGGTCACCCCGCCGCCGCCACCTCCGCCGCCACCTACGCCCCAGCCTGCGCCGCCGACCGAGGATGAGATCTTCGCGAAGAAAACACTCAAGGAGCTCAACGACGAGCAGCCGCTCGCCCACGTCTTCTTTGCCTACGACTCGGTCGATCTGACCGAAGCGGCCCGCGCCAGCCTGCAGAAGAACCTCCAGTGGCTGAATCGGTGGTCGAGCACGCAGATCATGGTCGAGGGGCACGCCGACTCGCGCGGCACCAACGAGTACAACCTCGCGCTTGCCGAGCGCCGCGCCGACGCCGTCCGCGACTACCTCGTCAGCCTGGGTTTGCCCGCGGCCCGCGTCACCGTCGTGAGCAAGGGAGAGGAACAGCCGTTCTGCGCTGAAGAGACCGAGGCTTGCTGGCAGCAGAATCGCCGCGGCCACTTCTTGATCACCGCTAAATAGCTTCCAGGTTCTGGGTTCCTGGTTCGTGGTTCGTGGGTTCGTGAACCCGGAACATGAACCAGGGACCTAGAGCTGGGAACCCTGAAGCCGGGAAGCGGCGAGGCGGGGGTTTTCCGAGCCGATGATCGGCCGCCCGACGACGATGTACGTGGCGCCGGCGGCGATGGCTTCGCGCGCGGTCATCGTTCGCTGCTGGTCATCCTTCCCTGAAACCACCGCCGCTCCTCCACGGATACCCGGCGTGACGATGATGAAGTCCGGACCGCAGGCCTCGCGGATCATCCGTATCTCCTGCGGCGAGGCGACGACGCCCTCCAGCCCGGCCGACTGAGCGAGCCGCGCCAGCCTTTCGACCTGCTCCATGATCGGCACCGGCACCCCGACGTCCGCCAGCGCGTCGGCGTTCATGCTGGTCAGCACGGTTACGCCGATGACGAGCGGGGCCTGGCGCCCTTCGCGCGCCGCCGTGTCGGCCGCGGCCTGGCGCGCTGCCTCCATCATGCGGCGCCCACCCGACGCGTGAACGTTCAGCATCCAGACGCCGAGGCTCGTGGCCGCCGTCACCGCCGCCGCAACCGTGTTCGGGATGTCGTGAAACTTCAGGTCGAGAAAGACGCGATCGCCGCGCTCGACGAGCGCTCGCACGATCGCCGGCCCCTCGAGCGTGAAGAGCCGCTTGCCGATCTTGTAGCCGCCCGCGACGCCCCGGAGCTGATCGGCGAGCTGCAGGGCCCGGTCGCCGCTTTCCACGTCGAGCGCGACTAGGAGCTGATCCATGCCTTGTGTCTCGCGGTGGTGTCGAGTGTGCCGGTCAGGTCCGACAGCTTTGCCAGGGAATGCCTCGTCATATATGCCCGCAGGCCGTCGAGCAGCTTCGCCCAGATGAACGGGTCCACGAAGTTCGCGGTCCCCACCTGCACGGCGTTTGCGCCCGCGATCATGAATTCCAGGACGTCTTCGGCCGTGGCGATCCCGCCCATGCCGATGATCGGCAGGCGGACGGCCTGACGGCACTCGTACACCATGCGCACGGCGATCGGCCGGATCGCTGGTCCACTCAGGCCCCCGACGATGTTGGTCAGCCTGGGACGGCGGGTCTCGACGTCGATCGCCATCGCCAGGAAGGTGTTGACGAGCGAGATGGCGTCGGCGCCCGCCTCTTCCGCCGCGCGCGCGAACGAGGCGACGTCGGTGACGTTCGGTGTGAGCTTCGGGATGACCGGAAGCCGCGTGACCTTTCGCACCGCGCTGACGACGTTGTGCGTGCCCGGCAGCGAGCAGCCGAAGGTGATCCCCCCCTCCTTGATGTTCGGGCAGGAGATGTTGAGCTCGATTGCGTGCACCCCCTCGGCGTCGGACAGGATGCGCGCCAGCTCCACATATTCGTCGATCGTGGTGCCGCAGATGTTCACGAAGACGATGGCCCGGCGCGCGCGCAACTCGGGCAGCTTCTCGTCGATGAACCGGTGCACGCCGATCCCCTGCAGCCCGATGGCGTTGAGCATGCCGGCGGGCGTCTCGACAATCCGCGGCGGCGCGTGCCCCTCGCGCGGCGCCAGAAAGAGTCCCTTCACGGCCACGCCGCCCAGGGTCGACAGATCGACCGCCTCCGCGTACTCCACACCGTACCCGAAGCATCCGCTCGCGGCGATCAACGGGTTCGGGATGGTCAGGGATCCGATCGCAACCGAGAGGTCCATGTTCAATGCGCCAGTGCGTCCCAGACGATGCGCGTGGCGTCGAACACCGGACCGTCGATGCAGGATCTCGTATGGTGCGGGGCGCCTCCGGCGGTGAGGGAGGGGACGACACAGCTGTAGCAGCCGCCGAGGCCGCAGCCCATCACCTGCTCGAGCGAGACGTCGCAGGAGCGGCCGTGCGATGCCGCGACGCCCGCGACCGCCCGCATCATCGGCGTCGGTCCGCAGACGTACAGCCGGACCGGCTGCGACGCGGGCAGCGCCGACAGTGCTTCGTCCACCGGGGCCGTGACGAGACCGCGGGCCCCCCGGCTGCCGTCCTCGGTCGAGCACACGAGGCCGACGCCGAGGCGCTCGAAGATGCCGGCGCAGTGAAGATCCGCCGCGCGGCGCGCGCCGTAGAACAGCCTCACGGTCGTGCCGCGCGCGATCAGCGCTTCGGCCAGCGTCACGAAGGGGGCCAGGCCCACGCCCCCCGCGACCATCCACGCCTCCGCCGGTGGATCGACCGGCTCGAACGGACGGCCGAGCGGCCCGAGGCACGCCAGACGCGCGCCGGCTTCGGCGTCGTACAGCAGCCCGGTGCCTTTGCCGATGCGCTTGTTCAGGATCGTGAGGCCGCTCGGCGCGCCGTCGCCGTCGCGAAGCACTTCGAAGATCGAGAACGGCCGCCGCAGCAGGGGATCCAGGCCGCGCGACGCCTTCAGCATGACGAACTGCCCGGGGAGCGCGGCGGCGGCAATCGCGGGTGCGGCGAGCGCCAGCACGCTGTAGTCATCCGACAGCCGCGTGTTGGCGATCACCGCGGCGTCGACGTCGACGGGCATGGCCGAAGTATACACTTGCGACATGCGGTTCCTCCGCATGCTCACGAACTCGCTGCTCGCCGGCGCGTTCGGTGCGGCATATCTCACGATCATCGTGCTGCAGCTCAACCCCGAGGTGCCGCTGCTGTCGGCGACGCCATGGTGGTGGTTCGTCACGCTCGGCATGCTGTACGGCGTGCATCTGGCGGTGATCTTCTACGTGATCATCGTGGCGCGCGAATTCTTTGCCATGGACGTGCTCTCGCCCGGATGGGTGAGCGTGCGGCTGCTCGCCTGGCTGGGTGCGGTGCTGTCGGCGGCCGCTGCGCTCCTGATGTGGCTCAACGTTCGCGGTCTCGCGGCGACGCTCGGTGACGTCGCCGCGTGGCGGATGACGGCCGGCACGATTGCGACGACAGTGTCGGCGGTGGTGCTGTTCGCGATCGCGGTCGCGCACTATTCGTTCGGCCGGCGCGGCAGCCGCGTAGGCGCAGGACTGTTCTTTATTGCGGTGGTGGCATCGATGGCGCTGCCGATCGCCGCACGCGGGGCCGGGTCCCCGTCGCACCGGCGACCGGTGGGGTGGACCGGGCGCCCGGTCGGCGCGCCGCCGCTCGAAGAGGGGCCGCGCGTCACGCTGCTGTTGCTCGACGGCGCTTCGCTCGATCAGGTCTGGCCCCGGGCCGCCGAGGGGCGGCTGCCGAACTTCAGCCGGTTGCTCGACGGCGGGGCGGTCATCGATCTCGCGACCATCCGCCCGACCCAGCCCGACCCGGTCTGGGCCGCAGTGGCGACCGGCCTGTACCCGGCCACGAGCGGCGTGCGATCCGCGGCGCGCTACTACGCGCTCGGTGACGAGCGGGGCGTCGACCTGCTGCCCGATCACTGTTTCTCGCATGCGCTCGTCTATCTCGGCTTCGTCCGGGACCAGCCGCTCACGTCGGAGGAGTGGGGCGCCCGGCCGGTGTGGGGGATCCTGTCGGACGAGGGTCTGACCTCGGGGATCGTCCGCTGGCCGCTGACCCATCCGGCCGTGCCGGCGGCCGGATTCGTGGTCAGCGATCGTCTCCACCTGGCCACGGCGACGATCGGCGAGTTCGATCGTGCGGGGTATCCACAGGATGTGCTGCGCACGGTGCACGCGATCTCGACGGATCGTGCACCGGCAGGATCCGATCAGGCGCTGGCCGGCGTGCTCAAGGCCTCAGGGCCGGCGTCGACGGCATTCGAGCGCGATCTCCTCTACTCGAGGGTGGCCCGCGCGCTGCGCGTCGAGCACGCCCCCCGTCTGTTCGCGCTGCGATACGAGGGACTCGATACCGTGGGTCACTACTACCTGCGTTACACGCAGCCAGGGGCCGCGCGCGGCGTCCCGGAGGAGGAACGGCGGCGGCTCGGGCAGCTCGTGGACCGGTATTACGGCTTCATCGACCGCGAGATCGGCACGGCGCTGACCGGGATGGCGCCGGGCGACCTGCTGCTGGTCGTATCGGGCTTCGGCATGCAGCCGCTCAATGCCGCGAAGACGCTCTTCGCGCGCCTGCTGGGCGAGCCCGACTTCAGCGGCACGCACGAACGGGCGCCCGACGGTTTCATGCTCGCTTACGGCACCGTGGTCCAGCCCGGGCGCTCGCAGCGGGGCTCGATCGTGGACGTCACGCCGACGCTCCTGTATTTCTTCGGCCTGCCTGTCGGTCGCGACATGGACGGCTACGCGCGGGCCGACCTCTTCACCCGCGAGTTCGCGGCCGAGCGGCCGGTCACGTTCATTCCGAGCTACCGGTAGGGCCGGGGGTCCGGGGGTCCGGGGGTCCGGGGGTCTGGGGGGCCCGGCGGCTAGACTCTTGCCTGTCCGACTGGGAAGCGGCGGCAGAGGAAGGGAAGTACGTCGTTTCTTCGATTCTGGTTTGACAGCCCCGCCGCAGAAACAGCGAGACCGCATGACGATCCTCTCCTTCCGTGACCTGGAGGTATGGCAATTCGGAATGGAATTGGTGGTGCGCGTCTATCGGGCCACGGAAGCCTTCCCGCCGAGCGAGCGCTACGGACTGACGTCGCAGATCCGCAGAGCCGTGGTTTCCGTTCCATCGAACATCGCTGAGGGCACGCCCGGCGGGGCGGTGCCTACTTGAATCATGTCAGGATCGCGTTGGGTTCACAGGCCGAGCTCGGGACTGAAATCGAGGCCGCATCGCGACTGGGATTCCTTGATACAGAAAGGGCGACATCCCTTCTCGGCGACATCGAGCGCCTGAGACAGATGCTTTACGGACTGCGACGATCGCTCGAGTAAAACAAGACCCCGGCCCCCCG
>DATFFM010000017.1:0-34786 GCA_035250005.1 Vicinamibacterales bacterium
GCACTGCATCCCCTTTTCGAGGTGGATGTCTTTGAGGTGGACGGCCTTGCCGAACTTCTCGGGATCGTCGAACGGGATCGTGTTGCCCCGGCGGTCGAGCAGGTTCCCCTCGCGATCGCGCTTGAACACCGCCCGATAGACCCAGCCGTGCCCGTGGAAGTCGGCGAACTGCGTGTGCTGCAGCTGCTGATTGAACTCCGGCGTGCCGGTCTTCGACAGAAAGTCCACGTCTCCCCAGAGGCCGCGCTGCGCGGAGGCCTCGGGGTTCCGCGCGCGGATCTCGGCCCGTTCGCGCTCGCTGCGGTTCAACTCCTGCGGCGGATACATGACCTTGCCGTCGGTCTCGTTCTCCCACCACGTGTATCCGTAATAGGTCGTGACCATGTTCGTGCCGGGATGCATGTGGCACGTCATGCACTGGCTGGACGGGATCGACCGGGTGAACGTGTGCTTGATCGGATGGCCCGGCTGCGTCTTGTCGATGGTCGGATCGACCGTCTGCGAAACGCCGCGATTGCCGAACACCGCGTACTGTCCGGAGTGCGCCGGCGAGCGGTCGTTCGCGTACACCACGTGGCAGGCGGTGCAGCCGCTGCCGCGGTAGTCTCCCGGCTGGTCGTTCGTGCCGGGGAAGGACAGCAGCGGATCGAGCAGCCGGGTCTTCTGCAGCCCGAGAAAAACGGGATCGGTGCGCAGGAGGGTGCCGAAGCCGCGGTCGCTCAGCTTCGCGTCCGGGCGTCCGGGTTCCTCGAGCCGCGTGGGGTTGCCGACCTCCGGGCGCTTGAAGGCGCCGCGCTCGAACACGCGCAACACGTTGCCCGGCTGCGCGATCTCCCAGCGGGGCAGCGGTTCGAGATAGGGCAGCACCCCCTTCGTTCTCGTTTCCTCCGGCGTCGGCGGCGGGAAGGTCTGCAGGCGCTGCGGGGTCCCGTCGGGCGCATAGCTTTCGCCGTAGCGCGCGGTCTTGAACGGCACCGAGCCGTTGTTGTAGAGCGCCGCGCTCCAGAGCATGGCGCCGTGCGTCATCATGCTCGTGCGCACGTTCATGACTTCGGCCGCGTGGCACGTGCCGCAGGTCCGGTCGACGACGCGCAGATCGCCCGGGTTGATGAACTGGATGTATTCCTGTGACTCCCGCATCCAGTCGGTGTAGGCCTGCTCAGGATTCGCCGACGTCCGGCCGAACTCCGCCACCCGTGGCCTGGGGTGGGCCTTGCGCTTCGCCTCGTCGTAGGCGTTCGATCCGGCGGCCGTGCCGGCCGCAATCGTCACCGCGGGGTCCCCGCCGTGGCAGTCGGCGCAGCCGATCTTGACGTTGCCCCCCGGGTGCATCGACGGTTCGTCGGTGGCGGTGTGGCACGTGATGCAGCCGGCGCTCCTCGCTCCGGCAATCTCCGGCGATTGCGCCGTCAGCTGCGGCGTCGGCGCCGCCTCGAGGATTGGCGCGCCGAAGTCGGCCCGCAGGCAGAAGACCAGCACCGCCAGAAAGAGAGCGGCGGCAAACAGGATCGTTCGGGTCGGGCTCGTCAGAGATATCCGTGCCATCCGTGTGTCCGTCAATCCAGGTTAGAAGACGAGCCGGGCGTTCAAGAATGTCGAGAAGAGGTGGTTGCGCACATAGAGATCCTGCAGCCCCCTCCCGAGCTTCATCCCGGCGATGCCGCCGACGATCACGATGTTGTCGCTCAATGGCGGACGATACTGAAACCCGGCGCCGTAGTCGATCCCGATGTTGGGGCCGATGTCCCCCTGAAACAGCAGCGTTTCGAGCGCCTCGGTGGTGGCGAAGCGCAGAAAATTCACGTTGGCGAAGCCGCGAAGCTTGGGCGTGAGCTCCACGTCCACCGCGCCGTTGAGCAGCATCACTCCCGGGTTCACGAAGTTCGGCTGCCCTTCATCCTTGTTCGTCCGCAGCGTCGGCAGCAGGCTGGACGGGGAGAGCAGGCCGGTGCCGGTCTGCGGGAGGCGGAGCCCCTGACGGTTCCAGAGGCTGAACGGACCGCCGGCGAACACCGGAATATCCAGGATCGCGTCGAATCCTCTCCCGGTGTCGTCGCTGGGATCCGAGTCCCCCGACGCGTAAAAGGCGGCCGCCTTGAGACGCAGCCAATCCTTGTCGATCGACAGCTCGGCGGCGGCCATCTGCGCATTGATGTCCAGCCGCTGCGCGGCGATCGCGTTCGCCGTTTCGTGGCCGAGCACCTGGTAGAACGCGTGGCTGATGTTGAGCCGGCCCAGGTGGCCGTTGCCGGACCAGCCCAGATAGTACGCCTGCACTTCGTTCTCGGCAATCAATCCGATCGGGGCCGGCCGGACGAGAAAGCCGTTGCGGTCGTAGTGCTCGTGCCCGCGGTCGGAGTTCGCATGAAAGCTGAACGAGGTGGTGTAGCCGAGCTTCTTGAAGTCCTGGATGTAGACGTTGGCGATCCACACCTTCTGGCCGCGGCGCTTCCACTCGTTGAACGCGCTGTTGGTCTCTTTCTCGAGCAGGTCGAAGTACGCGGCGTTGTATTCGATGCGGCTGTTCGCGATGGTGCCGAAGAGGCGGACCCCCGGCGCCTCGAGCACCGAGATGAACCCGCGGAAGTCGCTGCTGAACTCCTGGATGCCGGCGCGGACCGACAGGAAGTCGTAGTTCGAGCTGAGGTCGGCGATCTTCACCTCCGCGAACGCTTCCTGCACTCCGACGTGCGATGCCAGACGATTGGACCGCCGCCGGACGTCGAAATTCACGGCACCGTACTCTTCGGTGTTGATGAAGTTCAGGCTGAACGCCGGCTGCACGCGGATGCGCCAGTCGACGGGGCGGTACGCCGTATCGCCGCGGAACAGATCGAACGACGTCCGGACGACGGTGACGGGGAAGTACTGGCCGCCCCGGCCGAAGAACCGTTCGCTGCCCTGACGGTTCGCGGCGACGCCGCTCGGTGTCGGCAGATTGCGCCCCTCGAGCAGCGTATCGCTCACGCCGGTGAAGGTGAAGAAGGTGCGCTTGCCGATGACCGGGATGTCTCCCTTCAGCCGGTTGGTGTTGTACGGGTTCCACCAGTTGCCGCCGACGTAGGGATAGTCCCCACCGATGCCGTAGCGATCCCAGTCGGGCATCGCCAGGTTCCAGCGGTCGGGGATCGGCATGAACACCTTGTCCCCCGGCGCCAGCGGCACGGGCTCGCCGGTCGCGCCGGCTCGCGGGCGCACCGGTGTCTGCGAAGGGGAGGTGGGCTCGAGCACCGGCGGCGGCTCGCCGGGCACAGGCCCGCCGATGCGCCGGAGCACGAGCTCTGTGGTGACGAGCTCCGACCGGCCGATCCGGAGATCGGTGCGCGTCAGCGGCTCGAAGCCGGCGGCGGTCACGGCGATCGAGTATTCGCCGGCCGGCAGGTTCACGAAGCGGAAGATCCCTTCGGCGGTCGTGGTCGCGCGGCGCGGATCGGGGAAGGCGACCGGCCGGCCCGAGACGGCGCGGGGCCGGAGCTCGACCTGGGCGCCGGCGATACCGCGCCCGTCCTGGCCGCGCACGACCCCCTGGATGGAGCCCGCGCGCGCGGATTGCCCAGGGATCTGCTGCGCATACGCGGGCGCGGCAAGCAGCAGGCTGACGACCGCCGCCGCCATCGTCCGGTTCACCGCCGCCATTCGTCGATCAGGTTCGCCACCAGGCCGGTCCAGCCGGTCTGATGGTTGGCGCCAAGGCCGGCGCCGTTGTCGCCGTGGAAGTACTCGTTGAAGAGCAGCAGGTCGCGCCAGTGCGGGTCCTCCTGGAACCGGGTCGTCCCGCCGTAGATCCGCCGCCGCCCCTGGGCATCGCGGGTGAACAGCCCGATCATCCGGTTCGCGACTTCGCGGGCCATCTCACCCGGCCGCATCGGCTTGCCGCCACTCGCCGGCGCGGTCACGGCGTACTCGGGGCCGAACGCATCACCGAACTTCATCATCGACTCGATCAGCAGGTACGAGGTCGGGAACCAGATCGGGCCGCGCCAGTTCGAATTGCCCCCCTTGATCTTCACGTCCGCCTCGGCCGGCTCGTACCGCACCGTGCCGGAGCCGAAGCTGAAGGGATGGTGTTCGTGGAACTTCGACAGGCTGCGGATGCCGCCCGGCGACAGGAACTCCCCTTCATCCCACACGCGCTGCAGCAGCCGGGTCAGCTGGTGCCGGTCGACGATCGACAGCACGTCGCGGTTCCCGTCGTGCCGGTGCTCGGTGTAGCAGGCCTGGCCGACGAGGTCCGGCCGGTTCCGGATGAACCAGTGCACGTCGTTGATGAACATCGGCAGGCTCTTGATCTTCGACTCGTCGAGCACGTCGATCGCAAAGAGCGGGATCAGACCGACCAGCGAACGGACCTCGAACTTGTGGAAGGTGCCGTTCGGATACCGCAGCACGTCATAGAAGAAGCCGTCCTCTTCGTCCCAGAGCTGGTAGTCGCGGCCGCCCATCTTCTTCATCGCGCCGCCGATGTAGATGAAGTGCTCGAAGAACTTGGTCGCCATCCCCTCGTAGACGCGGTTGTGCTCGGCCAGCTCGAGGGCGATCCGCATCATGTGCAGGCAGAAGAAGCCCATCCAGCCGGTCGCATCGGACTGTTCGAGGATCGCGCCGTCGGGCAGCTTTTCGCTGCGGTCCACGACCGTGATGTTGTCGAGGCCGAGAAAGCCTCCCTCGAACACGTTCATGCCCTGGCTGTCGACCTTGTTCACCCACCACGCGAAGTTGATCAGCAGCTTCTGGAAGCACTTCTCGAGGAACTCGACGTCCCCCTTCCCGGTCCGCTGCTTCTCGATGTTGTAGACGCGCCAGCAGCCCCAGGCGTGCACCGGCGGGTTGAGATCGGAGAACTCCCATTCGTAGGCGGGGATCTGGCCGTTCGGGTGCTGGAACTGCTCGAAGAGCAGGACCCAGAGATTCTCCTTCGCGAACGTGGGATCGACCAGGGCGATCGCGACGCAGTGAAACGCGAGGTCCCACGCGGCGAACCACGGGTACTCCCACTTGTCGGGCATGGAAAGGATCCGCATCGAGTTCAGATGCTTCCAGTGCGCGTTGCGGATCCGCCTGCGCGAGGCCGGGGGCGCGATGTCGGAGTTGTCCCCTTCGAGCCAGAGGTTCACGTCGAACAGGTAGATCTGCTTCGTCCAGAGCATGCCGGCCAGCGCCTGGCGCTGCACCAGCTTCTCGTCGTCGGATGCCAGAGGAGGATGGATGGCGGCGTAGAACTCGTCGGCTTCCTGCCTGCGTTTGGCGACGATGTCTTCGACCTCGGCGAGCGGATCGTCGAGCGCCTTCGGCGTGAGGCGCAGGTGCCAGACCGTCGAGCCGCGGCCGGGGACGCTTGCGTGAAAGTGGAAGCAGGCCTTCGTCCCGACGCCGTCGGGGTTGGCCACCTGTTCGCCGTTGACGATCTGACGGTGAAAGGCGTCCTTCGTGAAGCGGCTCACCGACGCGGCGCCAGGGCCGAAGACCGCGGGTGCGTTGGTCTCGTTGTCGGTGAAGAGCGGCGCGCCGCCCATCGGGGCGTAGAGATGACGGGGGCCGAGCCGATAGTCGAACATCAGGTTCTTCAGCGCCTGCGCGCCGGTGTCGTCGGCCACCAGCGACTGCCAGGCACGCCCCTGCCGGCCGCGCGTGATCGCCGGCTGCGCGGCGCGCTCGCGCCCCCATCCCCAGGTGTTGCGGAAGAGCAGCTGCGGAATGACGTGCAACTCGGCGTCGTCGGCGCCGCGGTTGAAGGCCTCGATGCGGATGCAGATGTCGTCGGGATCCGCCTTCGCGTACTCGATCACGATGTCGAAGTAGCGGTCCCCGTCGAAGACGCCGGAGTCGAGCAGCTCGAACTCCATGCCGCCGCCGCCGCGGCTGCGGTTCTCGTGCAGCAGCCGGCCGTAGGGATACTCGGCATGCGGATACTTGTAGAGCAACCGCATGTAGCTGCCGGTCGGCGTGGCGTCGAGGTAGAAGTAGTACTCCTTGACGTCCTCGCCGCGATTGCCTTCGCTCGAGGTGAGGCCGAACATCCGTTCCTTGAGGATCGGGTCGCGCCCGTTCCAGAAGGCGGGAGAGAAGACCAGCAGCTGATAGCGGTCGCAGAGGCCGGCGATACCGTCCTCTCCCCAGCGATACGCCTTGCTGCGCGCCTTGTCGTGCGGCAGGTAATTCCAGGCGTCACCGTTCGCGCTGTAGTCCTCGCGAACGGTTCCCCAGGCACGCTCGGAGACGTAGCAGCCCCAGCGCCGCCACGCGGGCACGGGCGAGGCGGACGTTTCCGCCAGCCGACGGTGTTCTGCAGTGTTCATTTGGGTTCAGGGGTCAGGTTCGGCATTGCGAGTTTACGATGGCGTGTATTATGCGCTAACCGTGCGCGCCGCGACCGCGATCTATGCCTGCGAATTCCTGGGCACCGCCTTCATGCTGTTCGTCGGCGTGTCAGCCGTGGCGCTGTTGTGGGGCACCGGCTCGCCTGTTCCCGCGATCGACAACGAAGTGCTGCGCAGATTCGTGACCGGCCTGCTGTTCGCCGGGGGGGCGACGGTCGTAGTGTACTCGCCGCTCGGCCAGAAGAGCGGCGGTCATATCAACCCGGCCGTGACGCTGGCATTCTGGCGGCTCGGGAAGTTTCCGGCCCGGCACGTGCTGCCGTACGTGCTCGCGCAGATCGGCGGCGCGATTGCCGGCGTGGCGGCTGCGTCGGCCGTGCTCGGCGACCTGGTCGGCACCGTGCAGTACGCCGCGACCGCCCCCGGGCCCGGCTGGACCTGGGTGGGGGCGCTCGGCGCCGAGATCATCTGTACGTTCGCCCTGGTCTTCCTGATCTTCGTCTGTGTCAACAAGCCGACAGTGGCGGCCCGCACCGGCCTGCTCGCGGGCGGCCTGGTGGTGCTGCTGGTGACAATCGAGGCGCCCATCTCCGGCACGAGCGTGAACCCGGCGCGCAGCGCGGCGCCGGCGCTCTTCGTGCCGCTCGTGCGCGACCAGTGGCTCTACATCGCCGGCCCGATCGTCGGCGCGCTGCTGGCCGTCTCGGCCTACCGGCGCCGCTGGGGCGGCGGCACCGTCTGTGCGAAGCTGTATCACACCGCGGCCTACCCGTGCCCTTTCGACACCTGCGGGTACCGGCTGGCAAGGGCGGGGGAGGTCGTGATGCGGGAAGGGGAGACCGGAGCCGAAGCGTACCTCGTGGAACGGGGGGCGCTGCGCGTCAGCCGCGACGGTGTCACCCTGGCGGACCTCGAACGCGGCGACTGGGTGGGAGAGATGAGCCTGCTGCTCGACGAACCGCGGTCGGCCACCGTCAGGGCGGTGACCGACACGCAGCTGCGCCGCGTGACCAAGGACTCGTTCGGACGAGTGCTCACCGAGGACCCCGTTCGTACTCAGGAACTACTGCGCCAGCTCGCCCGGCGAGTGCGCGAAACCAGCGAGCGAGTGGCAGGGAGAAACTGACATGCAAGTCAAGTTCTGGGGCGTACGCGGGTCCGTGCCGTGGGCCACACCGGGGGCGATCGGGCACGGCTGCAACACGCCCTGTATCGAGGTGGCCGACGAGCGAAGCGGCCGGACGATGATCTTCGATGCCGGCTCCGGGATCGTCGGATGCGGCGGAGCGCTTGCCGGGCCGCCGCGCGACCTCCCGATCCTGCTCACGCATTATCACTGGGACCACCTCCAGGGGCTCCCGTTTCTGGCGCAGCTGTACCAGCCAGGCTGGAAGCCGCGGATCTTCGCCCCGAAGTTCGAGTCGCACGACCCGGCGTGGGTCGAGACGATTTTCCGCTCGCCCTTCTTCCCGGTCCCGGTCGAGCACCTGCCGAACCGTCCGGAGATAGAAGTCATCGGTCCAGGGACCATGAAGATCGGCGGCTTCGATGTGTCCGCGATGGCGCTGAACCATCCCGGCGGGGCGCTCGCCTACCGCGTGTGCGGCCTGACCGGGGACCTGGTCTACGCCACGGACCACGAGTTCGGCGATCCCGCGCGCGACGAGGAGCTCGCGGACTTCTCCCGCGGCGCGGCGGCGATGATCCTCGACGCGCATTTCACGCCCGAGGAGATCGGCCAGCACAAAGGCTGGGGGCACAGCGACTGGCGCACGTGCGCGGAGTTCGCGGCGGCCAACGACATCGGCGGCCTCTGGCTCTTTCATCACAAGCCGGGCCGGACCGACGAGGAGCTCGTCAGCATCGCGCACGACGCACGCAGAATCTTCCCCGCGACCGAAGCGGCCGGCGAGCGCGAGGCGCTGCAGCTGTGATTTATGGGCCCTGCCGGTTGCAATGAGCTGTTTGGAGTATAGTGAGCGCCCCAATGGAGGCTGTATGTTGAAGCGCAAGGTAGCGGCCCCGGCCCTGATTCTTGCCCTCGGGCTCCTCGTGGTCCCCGCCCGGACGGCCGATCATCGCGACGCGCCGTCGATTGCCGAAGACGGGCGGGCGGACCTGCTCGACGTCTTCGGGTTCGTCAATCCCAACAATGGCAATATCGTCTTCGCCGCCACCGTCAATCCGTTTTCGATCGGCGGGGCCATCCAGGTCGCGTTCGGCCCCGACATCCTCTATGAGTTCAAGATCGACAACACGGGCGACAACGTCGAAGACCTGGTGATCCAGGCGACGTTTTCCCCGACGGTCCCTGGCCCGCAGACCGTGACGGTCCGGGGGCCGGTCAAGCCGCGCCTCAAAGGCACCACGAGCCTCGTCGTCGACAACGCCCCGGAGCTCACGGGGCCGGCGACCGGAGCCATCATCACGGGCAGCGGTCCAGTGACGCGTGTTTTCGCGGGCCTTCGGGACGATCCGTTCTTCATCGATCTGATCTGGGTGCTGCGCCTGATCGGCGCGGCGCCGGGCGGGCCGCTCACCCGGGCGCCCGGCATCGATTTCTTCGCGGCGCTGAACTGCTCGATCCTCGCGGTGGAGGTCCCAGCCTCCGCGCTGCGTGGCTCGACCGGCAATATCATCCGTTTCTGGGCAACGACGAGCCGGGCCCGCACGACCACCCGGTCGGCGTCGCCGTTCCTCACCGACAACCACGGCGGCACGTTCGTCCAGATCGATCGGACGGCTCTGCCGGTGATCAACACCGTGCTGATACCGCCGCGGCTGAAGGACGCGTTCAACCGGGTCGCGCCGACGGAGGACTCGCTGTTCCGCGAGACCGCCATCATCAGCCTGACGAATATCAATGGCGACCGCACGTATTCGCAGTCGCTCGTCGACGCCGTGCTGCTGCCCGACGTGTCCACGCTCGACATGGCGCAGACCGGCGGGTTCCTGAACGGCCGCCGTCCCCAGGATGACGTCATCGATCTGATCCTGCAGGCCGCGAGCCGTGGCGGGGTGACAGGGGATGGCGTCAACGCCAACGATGTTCTATACCTGAATGACTTTCCATTTTTTGCGCCGCCGCACGGGCCCGAGCTCCCGATTCCGGCCCGCAACAAGTGACCGCACGCGCATCGGCTGGCTGCTGACCGGCGCGGCAGCCTGTGTGGTGGGGACTGCGCTCGCGCAGTCCCCCGTTCCGTCGCCGGTCGACGTGGAGATCGGATTTCTCGAAGCCCGTCTCCAGCGCGACGAGGCGGATCCGATCACGCCGACACGGCTCGGCCATGCCTACCTGCGCAAGGCCCGAACCACCGGAGACTTCGCCCCGTACGCCCGTGCCGAAGCGGTGTTCCAGCTGGCGCTCAAACGCTCGCCCGAACACTTCGGCGCGCTCACCGGCCTTGCCGCGGCGCTGTCGGCTCGCCATGCGTTCGGCGAGGCGCTGGCGGTCGCCGAACGCGCCATCAAAGCTGCTCCCGACTCGGTGGACGGCTACGCCGCGGCCGGCGACGCCGCGCTCGAGGCCGGTCTGCTCGAGAAAGCCGCGGCGTTCTACGCCGAGGTCGCCCGGCGCGCTCCCGGGTACCACACCGAAACGCGGCTCGCCAACCTGGCTGCTGCACGCGGGGAACCCTCGAAAGCCTATGAGGCGTTGAGCCGTGCGGTCGCCGATGGCACGGCGCACGGTTTGTCCGCGGACCTGATCGCGTGGTGCCACGTCCGTGCGGGGGCCGTCGCCTGGGAGCATGGTGACTGGCCGCGAGCCGAGCGGGCCTATACGGCGGCCCTGGAGCTGACGCCGGCCAGTGAGGCCGCCATCGAGCACCTCGCGGAGCTGCGCGCGGCACAGGGGCGGTCCAAGGAGTCGCTCGAGCTCTATGCCCGTGCGATCGCGATCAATCCCCGGCCGGAGTTCCACGAAGCCGTCGGCCGGGTGCATCAGCAGATGGGGATGCGGGCCGAGGCGGGCGCCGCCTTCGCGCGAGCGCGGGAGGGTTACCTGGAGGCTGCCTCGGGAGGGGATCCGGGCAGCTACCGGCTGCTGGCCCTGTTCCTGACCGATGTGGAGCCCAGGTTCGACGAGGCGGTCGAGTGGGCCCGGAAAGACCTGGCCATCCGCCAGGACGGCGTAACGCTCGGCGTCCTGGCCTGGGCCCTGCTGAAGAAGGGGGATGTCGCGGCCGCCGCCGAGACCGCCAACCGCGCCGTCGCCGCACGGCCGGTCGATGCCGACACCTGGTACCGCGCCGGCGTTGCGGCCATGGCAGCCAAAGACAGCCGCGCCGCCCGTGCGCGCCTCTCACGGGCGCTCGAGATCAACCCCCGCTTCAGCGCCGCCGCGGACGCGAGGGAACGGCTTACCTTAAAACGCTAACCCAAGACCCCCGTGCACGCGATGGACGTTCACGGGCACATCGCCGTGAATCCGCGAATAGCGATACCCTCCCTCGATGCGGACGACGCGCAGGATCAGGCAGCTGATGCCGGCGCCGACTGCACTGAGCAACTCTGACCGGTCATCGTCGAGAATGAGGAGCCGTCCGGCCTCGGCGTCGAGGTTGGCGCCCTCAACCGTCAGGTGAATCTCCGGGCGAATCCTGGCGAACCCGATCCCGGCTTCGCCATAGGTGCCCAGCGG
This sequence comes from Vicinamibacterales bacterium, assembly GCA_035250005.1. Lineage (GTDB taxonomy): Bacteria > Acidobacteriota > Vicinamibacteria > Vicinamibacterales > 2-12-FULL-66-21 > JACDCA01. Next base: position 10,963 of record DATFFM010000017.1, read on the forward strand.
GCCGAGCCCGGGCCCCCGCAGGCGGACGCCACCGACACCGTACCAGATCGGCACGCGGGCGTCGAAATCGACGCTGGCCTCCGTGCCGAACTGCGTCGCGATCTGCCGGCGGATGTCGTCGCCCGCGGTTGCCAGTTCGGCGTCGAGCTCCTTCCAGATGCCGTTGCGCAGCTTCCCCAGCTCGCCGAATGCCTCGATCCGATTCGCGACCCGAAAGGCGGCTCCTCCTCCGAAGACCGAATCGGTCACGCTGGTGTTGGCGCTGCCGGCGAGCCCCTGAACGTAACCACGCGGCGGGCTGTCCTGCCCGGCGGCCGGCGCTGCCCACGCCACGACCAGCGCGCACGCGCCGGCAGCCACCCGAAATAGCCACTCTGCATTCATCGGCGACGTGCCTCCGGAAAACGAGGAAGTTTGACGTAGGGCAGCCGCACCGCGCGGCCTTTACTGTCGCGGATCACGCTGTTGTCCACCCGGAGCGAGGCGGGGGGCTGGAAGCCGTCGGCGCCGAGCAGCGAGACGTAATCGTCCTGTTCGACGCCATCGCCGCTGACCCCAAGGCCGCCGATCACCCGGTCGCCGCGGTAGAGCGGCACGCTGCCCGGGAACCAGACGATGCCGCTTTGATTGAGAAAGGCGCGATTGCCGCCGCGGCTCGGGCCGGGCCCTTCGGTGCAGGCGTTGACCGTGTCATAGACGTAGAGGTCGAACCAGGGGCCCGGCGTCGGACGGTCCCCCTTCTTGCTGAGCTGTTCCTCGAGGTCGATCCCGGGCGGGAAGAGCGGCTGGCCGCCGAAGCTCAAGGTCCGAGCCGTAACCGCCCACCCCTTGCCGGCCGGCGGTTCCGGTTCCCAGCGATAGCGCTCGTACGGGTTCGAATCGACGAAGCTGCGCAGCACTTCGTAGCCTTCGCGGGTGCTGAAATAGTAGGCATTGCGCGCCTTGGTCATCGCCACGTCCGAGGAGAAGATCGTCCCGTCGGGCATCCGGTAGAGCGCGAGGATCTCGCCATCTTCGTCCGAGACGCCGATCGTCATCCGCGTCGGCTGATTGAGCGGCAGCCGGATCATGGCGCGCGTGCGGAACGCGACCGTCACGGACTGGTCGATCAGCCGCTGAACCTCGGCGAGCGTCAGGCCGCCAGACCGCGCACTGGCGCGAGGGCCGATCAAATAGCCCTCCGGGGCCTGGATTCCGTTCCTCGGCTGCACGATGAAGCGGCCCGCCGACACAAGGCCCGGGGCCGATCCGACCGGTCTGCTCCGGAGCGTCTGACGAATGCACGGGATCGAGGTGCACGTGCCGAAGAACGGCAGGCGGATACCGTCGATGAACACGGCGGCCGGGAACGGGAGGGGTTCGGAGAAGTCGAGGCCGCGCCCGGCCCCGGCGGCGGCCGCGGTCGCGGCATATTCCGCGAAGTTCGCGCGCACGCCCGCGACCCCGACGCCGCCGATCACTTTGCCGTCCCGGTAGATCGGGATGCCCCCGGGGTCCACCGGCACGGTCGCGGGGCTGCGCTGACCGGAGTCGCTGACGTCCGCCTTGCCGGTCGTGATCCCCACCGATTGGATGAGTTGCCCGTCGAGATCGAGCATCGGCCCGCCGCGCGCGCAGCCGCGCGTATCGGACGCGTTGCAGGGCAGCGGCTCGGTGCCGGCGCCCGACCCGAAGACGCCCGCGATCGATTTCGGACGCGGAAATGGAGCGTTGAAGATGGCGTCCCCGGTGTCGTCCACCGTGCACCCGCGGTTGATGTTCTCGACGCCGTAGAGTGCCGCGTTCGGCGTGTTGCGGATCCCGGGCGGGAAGTGGATGCCGCTGATGAACCGCACGGTCCTCGACGACAGCGGCGCCTGGTCGTTGGCGAACATCGCGCCCGATCGTGCAAGCGACACCGCGATGTCGGGTGTCCGCTCGCCGGCCAGCGGCCGCGTGTACACGCCGAGGATCTGACCCGTGCGATCGACGACGGCGGCCGCGAGGGTGTCGTCTGAGAGGGCGGTCGCGGCGATCTCCAGCACCGCCTGGACGTCGGCGGCCGTCAGGATGCGGGCGGGGCCTCCGGCGCGGTCGGTGGGTGTGTTCTGCGAGCTGAGAGGCGGCGCGGCCAGCGCGACGAGCGCGACGGCGGCGCCGAACGACACCGCCCGCCTCAGCGTCTGGCTCGGGCCGCTAGCGGGTCGCGCCAATGGCTCCCTCGACCTTTCTGACCTGCGCCACGAACCGGCGCGGATCGAAGCTGCTGGGACTCTGGAACTGCTGGAAGAGCTCGTCGAACAGGGCCCGGACCGCGGGGCTGCTTTCGCGCGTGGCCGACGCCGTATAGAGGGTTTCGAGCGCCATCGCGGCCTGCTCGGCCGAGCGCTCGCCGCGGGCCGCGATCGCCTCGGCTTCGCTCGCGATCGCCCGGAGCAGCGCCGTTCCCGTCCGTGCGTCGGGCTTGGAGGCAACCGCCCGCGCGATGCCGCGATCCAGGATCGCGCGGGCCCGCTCGATGTGGCCGACCACCTGTTTCGAATCGACGCGCAGCCGGCTGCCGTCCCGCGCCAGCGCCGACATGACCTCGTTCAACTCCCTGGCCGCCGGTTCGTCCAGGGCGGCGAGCACATGCCGCGCGGTGGTCCATCGCGAGAGGTTCAACGCCGGATTCCCCGGCCGCCGGTTCTCGTACCCCTGCGCCTGCCGCCAGCTGTCTTCGGCTCGTGTGAGGCTGTGGTGACAGGCGAAGCAGTCGAGTTCGGCGTACTCGGGCCAGACCGGGCCGGTGACCCGCTGCGCGAGCCGGTCGAGCGAACTGCGCAGGTGCACGAGCTGCCCGATGCTGAAGGAGCGGACGGGAGCGAAGGGATCGGCCTCGGACGCCGCCCGCCAATGCCGCGGCATCGCGGCGCTGAAGGCCTCGAGGTCGAAGACGAGGTCCGGGTGGCCCGCCGCGATCATCTCGTGGTCCACGAACTTCCGGGCCGTGCCGAGATGACACGTGAGGCAGCGTTCGGTGCGCTTGACGGGGTCCTTCGTATCGTACATGCCCAGCGCCACCGACTGCAAATGCGTCCAGTCCTTGGTCGTGTGCGGGCCGAGCCATCCGCTCGCCGGCCCGTGACAGGCTTCGCAGCTGACCCCCTCGTCGGCGAAGCTGCGAGCCTGCTGGGCGTCGGCCACCTCGAGGCTGTGGCACGCCAGACACTTCGACGCGGTGTGAGCGGCGCCGATGCCGAGAATCCCTGCCATGCGGACCGACACCGGATTCGAGAGGACCTCGCTGGCACGGGCGTGCCGGTCCTGCGCGATCCAGGTGGTGTACTCCGTCTGCAGGATCCGGCTGCCGGCGACCGGGCGGATCGAGCCGTGGCAGGCGGCGGCGGCGCACGATCCCGGGCCGGTGAAGGAGCCCGAGGCCGGCGCGCCCTGCGGCGACTTCCCGTCGGCCGCCTCCTCTGACATAGTTACACCGTCACCCGCACGCAATGAATTCGTGAGCACGCCGCTGAAGAGGGTAATGGCAAGGATTAGTGCCGTGGTCGGCGTGTGAGGTCTGAACATTGAACGTTCTTATACACCAAGTAGTGCTATAACTCAGTGCGCGTGAATCGGCCTGCCACGCACTCGCCCGTCTTTGACGAACTTCGCGCGGTTCAGCGCACACACGGCTATCTGCCGGAGGGAGAGCTCCGCGCGCTCGCCGACCGGCTGGATCTGCCGCTCTATGCGTTGCAATCGGTGGCCAGTTTCTATCCGCATTTCTTTCTGAAGCCGCCGGCGCGGGTCGAGGCGCGCGTGTGCGGCGACATGAGCTGCCACCGCTACGGCGGCAACGCGCTTCGCGAGTCGCTGGCACGCCGCTTTCAGGGGCAGGACGTGAACGTCCAGCACGTGTCGTGCCTCGGCCGCTGCGACCTCGCGCCGGCGATCGCGGTCAACGACGAGATCTACGAGCGGGTCGACGAAGCCGGCGCGGCGTCGCTGATCCTGACGGCGCTCGGCGGCCAGCCGCTGCCGGCTCATTCCCACACCCCTCCGGCGTCGATCGCCTCGGATCCGTACGCCGGCGGCGCGCAATACGGTGTGCTGCGCGAGTACCTGCAGTCGCGCGACTGGACCGGCATGATCGCGAAGCTGAAAGAGAGCGGCCTGCGCGGCCTGGGAGGCGCCGGCTTCCCGACCGGGTTGAAATGGGAGATCGTCCGGGCCCAGCCCGGCCCCGAGAAATTCATCGTCTGCAACGCTGATGAGAGCGAGCCCGGCACGATCAAGGACCGCTTCATCATGACCCACGCGCCGCACCTGGTGATCGAGGGGATGATCCTCGGCGGCCTGGTGAGCGGGGCGCGCCACGGCATCTTCTACATCCGTCACGAGTACACCGAGCAGGAGCACATCATCGCAGCCGAGATCCGCCGGTGCTATCGCGAAGGGCTGCTCGGCGCGAGCCTGCTCGGCACCGACCTCGGCTTCGACCTCGAGGTCTTCGTCAGCCCGGGGCTGTACATCTGCGGCGAGGAGAGCGCGCTGCTCGAGGCGATCGAAGGCAAGCGGGCGGAGCCGCGCAACAAGCCCCCGTTCCCGGGTCAGCAGGGGCTGTGGCACCAGCCGACCGTGATCAACAACGTCGAGACGTTCTTCTTCGTCCCGGTGATCCTCGCGCGCGGTCTCGAGTGGCTGAAAGCGCAGGGCCGGAACGGGGCGGTCGGCGTGAAGTTCGTCGGCGTCAGCGGCGACGTCAGGTATCCCGGCGTCTTCGAGGTGCCGATGGGAACCACCTACCGGGAGCTGATCGAACAGCACGCCGGAGGCGTGCCGCCGGGTCGCACCATCAAGTCGTATGCGCCGTCCGGCCCGGCGGGCGGCTACCTGCCGGCGTCGATGCTCGACCTGCCGCTCGACTGGAACGCGATGACGCAGGCGGGGGCGACCGTCGGCTCGGGCGCGATCGTGGTCTGTGACGACCGGGCGTGCATGCTCGACATGGCGCTCAACGCCGTCCGGTTCTTCCGCAACGAATCGTGCGGCAAGTGCGTGCCGTGCCGGACGGGATCGCAGAAGCTGGTGGACATCCTGACGTCCTGGACCCAGGGGAGCCGCGGGCCGGACGATCTCGCGCTCTACGAGGAGCTCTCGCACGCGCTGCGGCTGACCTCCATCTGCGGCCTCGGCCAGGTGGTGCCGGTGCCGATCGCCTCGGTGATGAAGCATTTCCGCGACGAAGTCGAGGCCCACGTGCGCGACCGCGTCTGCCCGGCGGGGGTCTGTGCCGGGCTCGGAGCCCGGGCCGGGGGGCTGGCACGCGTATGACGACCGTCACGCTGACCATCGACGGCCGGGAAGTCACCGTGCCGAAGGGCACGACGATCTTCGACGCCGCGCGGCTGAGCGGCATTCCCATCCCGACGCTGTGCCACCAGCAGAATCAGACGCCGGTGGGTGTGTGCCGGGTGTGCGTCGTGGACGTCGGCGCGCGCGTATACGCCGCCGCCTGCATCCGGGAGTGCGATTCCGGGATGGTGGTCAAGACCGACGTCGAGCCGGTGAAGCAGGCGCGGCGCACGCTCGTCGAGCTGCTCATGGCGGACCACCCCTCCCCGTGCGCGCGTCAGCAGGCGAGCGGCGACTGCGAGCTCGAGACGATGGCGACGCAGATCGCGGCGGTGCCGGCCGGCTCGCAGCCCCGCTTCGCACGACGGCTGTCGCCGCGCGGGCGCGACGACTCCTCGCTCAGCATCGCGGTCGATCATGAGGCGTGCATCCTCTGCGACCGCTGCGTCCGCGGCTGCGACGAGGTGAAGAAGAACCACGTGATCGGCCGGTCCGGCCGGGGCTACGGCGCCGGCATCGGCTTCGACCTCAACCTCCCGATGGGCAGCTCGACCTGCGTCTCGTGCGGCGAGTGCATGGTCTCGTGTCCGACCGGGGCACTCACCAACAAGCGCGTCATCGCCACCGAGCTGGGCGGCGGCGAGACGGTCGATCCCGAGTGGATTCTCCAGCTGCCGGTGTTCAAGGGGGTCTCGGGAACGTTTCTCGAGCTGAACAAGAACGCGGTCGTGAAGCGCGAGTTCGCTCCCGGCGATGTCATCTGCCGCGAGGGGGAGTTCGGCTCGACGGCGTTCTACATCCTCGACGGCCAGGTGGACATCTTCATCGGCACGCCGATCGCGCACGTGCAGCAGGAGGACGCCGGCGACAGCTGGTTCTCGAAGATCCGCAGCAAGCTCGCCAGCCGCGAGGAGCACACCCGCGCCGAGGAGACCGGCAAGCGCTGGATCCCGATCGACGCACCGGTCGACCTGCCGTACGAAAACCCGATCGCCCAGCTCGGCGCGGGGGAGTTGTTCGGCGAGATGACCTGCATGAGCTTTCATCCGCGCTCCGCCACCGTGCGCGCGAAGACGAAGGTCGTCGTGCTCGAGATGTTGCGCAACGTGCTCGACATCCTCCAGAAGAACAAGACGTTCCGCGCGGAGCTCGATCGCAAGTACCGGCAGCGCGCGCTCGAGACCCATCTCAGGAGCGTCCCGGTGTTCGCCTCGATGCCCGCCGACTTCATCGCGTATCTGCGGGACCGGGTGGAGCTCCTCCGGTATTCGCCCGGCGAGGTGATCGTGCGGCAGGGGGACGTCGCCGATGCCTTCTACCTGGTGCGCCTGGGGTTCGTCAAAGTGTCGGAGCACCGGCCCGGCGGCGAGCTGGTGCTGACGTATACCGGCCGCGGCGGGTACTTCGGCGAGATGGGGCTGCTCGGCGGCGGCGTGCGCACCGCCACCTGCACGGCGCTCGACCATGTCGACGTCGTCCGGATCAAGGGTGAAGACTTCACCCTGATGGTGCAGCGCTTCCCCGACATCCGGGCCAGTTTGCTGCAGGTGTCAGCCGAGCGGGCGGCGATGAATCTGGCGCGGGCGCGATCGGCGGAGGTGACGCCGATCAACGACTTCCTGTCGCAGGGTCTGATGGAGGCGCAGAGTCTGCTGCTGCTGGACCTCGAGAAGTGCACCCGCTGCGATCAATGCGTGGAGGCGTGCGCCGACGCGCACGACGGCGTGACCCGGCTGGTGCGTGAAGGGCTGCGTTTCGACAAGTACCTCGTCGCCACCTCATGCCGCCAGTGCCGCGATCCGCTCTGCATGGTCGGCTGCCCGGTCGGATCGATCCGGCGGCGGAACTCGCTCGAGATCATCATCGAGGACTGGTGCATCGGCTGCGGCCTGTGTGCGAACAACTGCCCGTACGGCAACCTGAACATGCACCAGTTCGAGGTGAAGACGCCCGATCCCGCGCAGCCGTCGCGGCTGGTGGCGCGGACGCAGAAAAAAGCGACCGGGTGCGATCTCTGCATGGAACACGCGGAGCCGAGCTGTGTCTATGCCTGCCCGCACGACGCCGCCCACCGCGTGGAGCCGCTGACGTTCTTCGCCTCGATGCGCGGCGGCGTAATGGAAGGGCAGGTGCCGGTGATGGGCACCGAGGCGACGAGCAAGTAGACGGCGCGCAGATGCTGATTGACCGCACCCACCGCTCCTGGGCGATCGCGTCCGTTGCCATGCTGGTCGTGGGAGCGGTGCTCTACGTCGTCTATGCGGCCCGGGTGGTGGCGCCGAGCGGCGGATCCTGGCCGGGCCTGGCCTTCGGGATCGCCGGCTTTGCGATGATGGTGTACGCGGGGCTGCTGGGAGGGCGGAAGAAGGTCCGGATCTGGCGGCTCGGGCGCGCGCAGACGTGGATGCGCGGGCATCTGTGGCTGGGCACGCTGAGTTTTCCCCTGATCCTCTTCCATGCCGGCTTCACCTTCGGTTCCGGCCTGGCGCTGGTGCTGATGTGGCTCTTCACCATCGTGGTGGTGAGCGGGCTGTTCGGCGCGTGGATTCAGCACGTGATGCCCCGGCGGATGTTGAGCGACGTGCCGATGGAAACGATCTACGAACAGATCGCGCACGTGCGGGCCCAGCTGCTCGGGGAGGCCGACACCGTCGTCGGCGACGCCTGCGGCAAGCTGGAGCTCGAAACCGTCACACCGGGGGCAAGGGTTGCGGATGCGTCGCAGCGGGTCGGGATCACCGGCCAGGCCGCTGCCGCGGCGGTCGCCTCGACGGCGCGGATCGACGCGGAGGAGTCGGCGCCGCTGCGCGAGTTCTATGCGCGCGAGATGCGGCCGTTCGTCCAGGAACCGCAGCCCGATCACCCGCTGGCGAACCCGACACAGGCCGCGCTGCGATTCGAAAAGGTCCGCGCGCTCGTGCCGGCGTCGTTTCATCCGGCGATTGCGGATCTCGAGAACATCTGCGACGAGGAGCGCCAGTTGATGCGGCAGTCGCGGATGCACGCTATCCTCCACAGCTGGCAGCTGGTGCACGTTCCGATCTCGATCGCCCTGCTGGTGCTCGCGATCGTGCACGTCGTCATGGCGCTGCGGTACTGAGGAAATGCAGGCCTCTCACACCAGGTGCTGCTGACCGATGCGCACACGCACAGCGAAAAAACTCGCGCAGAGGATAGACCTCAACTACTTCAAGCGGCCGAAGGGGATGCGCCGCTGGAAGGGGCTGCTGTCGCTGGTGGTCCCGGCGGCGGCGCTGCTGTGGCTCGGCACCCTCGCGGCGGCCGGCAGCAGAGCCGTCTACAGCAGCGGTCCGGTCTCGAGCGCGCACGCGTTCGTCGAGGCGAAATGCGAGGTGTGCCATACACCCGCCGACACGTCGTTTCGCGCGCACGTCAGCGACACGGCGTGCCTGACCTGCCACGACGCGCCCCCGCACCCGCCGTCGCCGCCGGCGGCGGCGATGGCGGGGCAAGCCGGGGCATCTTCTGCAACGGCGGTGCACGGGACACCGGCCTGCGCGACCTGCCACCGCGAGCATCAGGGGCGGGTGCAGCTGGCGGCGACCGCCGACACGCTCTGCATGGATTGCCACGGGGACCTGCAGCTCGCCGCGGGAACGCCCTCCATCGAGACGGCGGTCGGCAGGTTCCCGTCGCGTCACCCGGAATTTGCGGTGGTGCGCCGCGGGGTGAAGGACCCGGCCACGATCCGGTTCAACCACGAAGTGCACGCGAAGCAGGACCTGCGGGGCCCCGGCGGCCCCGAGAAGCTCGAATGCGTCGCGTGCCACAAGCCTGCAGTCGCCCGGGTCTCTTCGCAGCGGCCGAGCGTGACCGGCCTGATGGCGGCCGTGAACTACGAGCAGCAATGTGCGCGATGCCACCAGCTGTTCTTCGACGAGCGCATCGAGGCGGCAGCGCCGCACGAGCAGCCGTCGGCGGTTCGGGCATTCGTGCGGCAGTCGCTGGAGGAGTACATCGCCGCGAACCCGCGGGCGATCTCGGAACCCGATGGTCCCAATCGCCGCATCCCGCTGAATTTCCCACCCGCGCCGGAGCCGCCCGCGCGAACGCCGGAGGAGTGGGTCCAGCGGCGACTGGCGCGGGCCGAACAGTACCTGTGGCGCAAGGCCTGCCGGGACTGCCATGCCGTAAGCGGTCAAACGTCGCCGGTCGACCTTCCCCGGATCGCCCCGGCGGCGCTCGGGACGCGGTGGATGCCGCGCGCACAGTTCGACCACGCCCCGCACCTCATGGTCGAATGCGCGTCGTGCCATACCGGCGTGGAGGGAAGCCGCGAGACCTCGGACGTCCTCATGCCTGCTGTCGCGACCTGCGCGACATGTCATTCACCCTCGAGGGGGGCATCGTTCCAGTGCGTGGAATGCCACGGTTACCATGACTGGACGAAGACCCAGCCGGTGAAACCGCACTTCAAACTGACTGATTTTCAATAAGGCGGGTCCATGAAAGCGATCGTTGTTCGCCCGGGCGAGAAAGACAGCATCCATATGCGGGACATGCCCGACCCGGAGATGTCGGCCGACCAGGTCGCCGTCAAGATGCTGCGGGTGGGGCTCTGTGGAACCGACGCGGAGATCAATCACGGTCTCTACGGGCAGCCGCCGCCCGGCGACGAGTTTCTGATCCTCGGCCACGAGAACCTCGGCGTCGTGCACGATGTCGGCAAGAACGTGAAAGGGCTCGCGCCCGGCGACATCGTCGTCTCGACCGTCCGGCGGCCGTGCGGCCAGTGCGCCAACTGCGACGCCGGCGAGAACGACTGCTGCAGCAGCGGCAAGTACGAGGAGCGCGGGATCATGCGGCGCCACGGATTCATGGCGGAGTACTACGTGGAGCACCCGCAGTACCTGAACCGCCTGCCGCCGGCGGTAGAGCCGTTCGCCGTCCTGCTGGAGCCGATGTCGGTCGTCGAAAAGGGGATCGACCATGCGTTCCTGCTGCAGCGGCGCCTGGTCTGGAAGCCGAAGCTCGCGGTCGTCCTGGGGGGCGGTCCGGTCGGGCTGCTGGGCGCGGCGGCGCTCCGCGCCCGCGGGCTCCGGACGGTCGTCGTCGGGCGTGAGCCGGCGAGCGACCTGCGCGCGCAGATCGCGGTGCAGCTCGGCGCCGAGTACGTTTCGGTCGAGAAGGGCTCGGTGCTCGACCTGCCCGAGCAGATCGGCCGTCCGGATCTCGTGCTCGAGGCCACGGGGAGCGCGCGCGTCGTCTTCGATGCGATGGAGATCCTGGGCGCGAACGGCGTCCTGTGCCTCCTGAGCGTCACCGGCGGCTCGGGCAGCAACGAAGAGCCGATCGACAAGATCAACCAGCTCCTGGTGCTCGGCAACCAGGTGGTCTTCGGCAGCGTGAACGCGAACCCGCGGCACTTTGCCAAGGGTGTCGAAGACTTCGTGAAGATCGAGGAGATGGCGCCGGGCGCCATGAACCGCCTGCTCACGAACCCCATCCCCTGGCAGGATTTCAAGACCTGGTTCACGCAGCGCGGCAGCGGGATCAAGTCAACCCTGGAGATCGATTGATCGTTTGATCGGTTGATCGATAGAATCTAAAGCTCGCTAACGTGAAGGAGAACCACATGCGTGTAACAGGAACAATCGTAGCCGGCATCGCGGCGCTTGCGCTGTCGGCGCCGGCGGCTGCGCAGGACGCGGACCGCTCGGTGAAGGGCGGCGGCATCATGGTCAAGGGGTGGCAGGGCAAGGTCGACGCCGGCGCCGCCAAGAAGGGCCAGACGATCAACGACTCGAAGTTCGAAGAGAAGGCCGGCGCGTTCCACATCCAGGCGGGTTCCGCGTCGACCTACTGGAACCCGGCGAACACCGCGACCGGCGACTACACCGTCAGCGCCACGTTCACCGAGCCGAAGATGGCCGCCGGGCACCCGCATCCGTACGGTCTTTTCATCGGCGGAAGCCAGCTCGACACCGACCAGCCGACCTACGTCTACTGTGTCGCTTACGGCACGGGAGAAGCGCTGGTCCGCGGGTTCGTGAACGGAAAGGTCATGGACTTCTCCAAGCGCCAGGCCAACGCCGCCGTGGCGAAGGCTGCGGAAGGGGGCAAGGTCACGCAGAATATCGCGTGGACAGTAAAGGGGAACCGCGCCGAGTGCTCCATCAACGGCACGGTCGTCGCGGGTTTCGACAAGTCGGAGCTCGTGGGCGCCGACAAGCTGGCCTCGACCGACGGCATCTACGGCATCCGCGCCGCCCATAACGTCGACATCGTCGTCTCGAACTTCGGCAAGAAGTAAGACTGAAGGGTGCACGTGCAGGGTGCAGGGTGCATCGTGCGGTGCTGTGCACGTGCCGTGCAGGTGCAGGTGCAGGTGCAGGTGCAGGTGCACCGTGCACGTGCTTTCGCAGACTGAAGTCTGGCGTTGCACGTGCACCTGCACGGCACGTGCACAGCACCGCACCTGCACCTTGCACCCCTGCACGTGCACCCTTCTCTCATCCAGATGTCTCTACTCAACCGGACGCGCGAGCTCGCGGAATCCTTTCTCGCCGGGCTCGATCGCCGTCCCGTCTTCCCCGCCACGTCATTTCACCAGCTGGTCGAGACGCTCGGCGGGCCGCTGCCGCTCGAACCGCAGGACCCTCTTGCGGTCGTCGAGCATCTGGCGAAAACCGCGGATCCGGGGCTGGTGGCGTCGGCGGGGCCTCGCTACTTCGGGTTCGTGACCGGCGGGAGCGTGCCGGCATCGGTCGCCGCCGAGTGGCTGACCACGGCCTGGGACCAGAACGCCGGGCTGTACGTGCTCTCGCCGGCGTCGGCGGCCATCGAGCACGTCGCCGCCGGGTGGCTGCTCGATCTGCTCGGCCTGCCGAAAACGGCGAGCGTCGGCTTCGTCACGGGCGCGACGATGGCGAATACGACGGCGCTGGCGGCCGCGCGGCACGAGGTGCTGCGGCGCGCCGGATGGGACGTCGAAGCCGACGGCCTCCAGGGGGCGCCGCGGGTAACGGTGATCGCCGGCCGCGAGGCGCACGCCTCGATCAGAAACGCCTCGCGCTTCATCGGCCTGGGCGCGGCGACCATCGTGTACGTCGAGGCCGACGATCAGGGCCGGATGACGCCCGCCGCGCTCGCGGATGCGCTGGCCCGCACGTCGGGGCCGACGATCGTGTGCGCGCAATCCGGCAATGTGAACACCGGAGCCTTCGATCCAGTGGACGAGATCGAGCCCCTCGCCCATGCCCGCGGCGCCTGGCTCCACGTCGATGGCGCGTTCGGCCTGTGGGCGGCCGCCTCGCGTGCGCTCGATCATCATGTGCGCGGCGTGGCCGGCGCCGACTCGTGGACCGTGGACGGTCACAAGTGGCTGAACGTGCCGTACGATTCCGGGTTCGTGATCGTCGCTCACCCTGCCGCCCACCGCGCCGCGATGAGCCAGACCGCGGAGTACCTGCTGCGGGGCGAAGAAGAGGAGCGTGAAGGGCAGGACTGGACGCCCGAAGCCTCCCGGCGCGCGCGAGGCAATGCCGTCTACGCGGCGCTGCGCTCGCTGGGCCGCCGCGGCATCGAGGAGATGATCGACCGCTGCTGCCGGTGCGCGCGTGTCGTCGCCGACCGCCTGCGGCCCGAGCCGGGCGTCCAGATCCTGAACGACGTGGTGCTGAATCAGATCCTCGTGCGGTTCCGCTCGCCTGCGGGCGCCAACATCACGCCACAGGTGATCGCTGCGATCCAGCAGGATCGCACCTGCTGGGCCGGTGGAACGAAGTGGATGGGGGAGCCGACCCTCAGGCTCTCGGTGTCGGGGTGGAAGACGACGGAGGCTGACGCCCGGCAATCCGCCGATGCGATAGTGCGAGCGCACCGACGAGGTTCGGCGCAGACATGATGGCGAAGGCCACCGTCCAGCTCCCGACCGATTGCCCGCCGAGCAGATCCAGCATCAGACCGACCGCGAACGTGCCCCCGCTTGCGGCGGCAAATCCCAGCGTCGAGTAAACCGCCATCGCGGTCCCGCGGCTGGCCGGGGGCGCGACCGCGACGATCCCCGACGTCAGCGCGGCGGAATCGGCGCTGATGAACGCGCTGTAGACGCAGACCGCTGCGATCAGCAGCCACCATGACGCCAGAGCGGCAGGCATGACGAGGAGGCTGAAGGCGACCGACAGCAGCATCACCCCCACGATCAGCTTCGCGCGCGGCACGCGCGTCGTCATCTCGGCACCCGCAAGGCTGGCGGGCACCCCGACCAGCGCCGCGATTGCCGCAAGCGTGGCGACCGGCAGCGGCGCGGCGCTGCCGCGGATCCCCTGGCAGAAGACAACGAACGGCACGACCCAGGCCCGCAGCGCGAACAGCTCCCACACGTGCGCGGCATAGCCGATGACGTAGCGCATCGACTCCGGCGAGCGCAGCACCGCCCGGAGGTGACTACCAGGATGCGCGCGCCCGTGTGGCGCGACCGGTACGTGCCGCAGCAGGCTGAGGACCAGCATGCATCCGAGCAGGGGACCGATTGCCAGGAGCGCGACCGCCGTGCGCCAGGCGAAGGCGGCGGCGAGCCGCCCGACGATCCAGAATGAGAAGCTCGAGCCGATCGTGAAAGAGGTGGTGTAGTACGCGACGTCGCGCGGACGCGGCAGGCCGGCGATCCGGTCGGTGATCACCTTGAGCCCTGGCATGTAGGTGCCGGCGAGGCCAGCGCCGGTGACGAGCTGCAGGAGCGCGCCGGTCCACACGCCGTCGGCCAGCAGCGCGAAACCGAGCGATCCCGCTCCCGCCAGCGCGCAGGCTCCCAGCCACACCGTCCGCGCGTCGATCCGGTCCGTCAGACTGCCGAGCACCGGCACCGCGAGCATGTAGCCGGCGAAGTACGCGCTGCTGATCCAGCCGGACTCGGTATTCGAGAGCTCCCATGTGCCCTGCAGTTGAGGCTGCAGGGCGAGGAACATCGAGAATGGAATCATGCTCAGGATCTCGGCGAGGCAGACCACTGCCACGGTCGAGGCTGGGCTGCGGTTCACGGCCACGGATCGACGCGGTTCGACACGGTTGCAGAGATTATCGGTCGTCCGGCCGCCGGGTGGTACCCGTCACACCGGCGTCCCGCTCGTCCCTTCGGGCGCGCCCTGTCCGTGCCCTGGTGCAGAATGCAGCCATGAGCACACCAACCATTCGGACCGCTCTGTCGATCGCAACTGTGCTCGGCGCAACCGTCATCCCTGCGTCAGCGCAATCTCCAGCCCCCGTCACCTTGAAGGCGCCGGACGGCATCACGCTGAAGGCGACCTACTACCCGGCGGCAAAACCGGGTCCCGGCCTCGTGCTGCTGCATCAGTGCAACCGCGATCGGAGCGCCTGGGCGCCGTTCGCCAAAGCCGCGTCCGCGCGGGGATATCACGTCATCGCGATGGACTACCGCGGTTACGGCGAAAGCGAAGGGCAGCGCTTCGAGTCGTTTCAGGAGCAGGCACCGGTCATCGCCGAGAAGTGGCCCGGCGACGTCGACGCGGCCTTTGCCTGGCTGATCGCTCAGCCGGGCGTCGACAAGGACCGCATCGGCGCGGCCGGCGCAAGCTGCGGGGTGAACCAGTCGGTGCAGCTCGCACGCCGGCATCCGGAGGTCAAGACCGTGATGCTGCTGAGCGGCGGGGTCACGCCTGACGGTCGCGAGTACCTGCGACAATCCTCATGGCTTCCGGTCCTCGCCTCGGCCAGCCACGACGACGGGAATGCCCTCGAGAGCATGCGATGGATCCTGGGCTGGTCCCGGCATCCCTCGAACCGACTCGTCGAATACCAGGCAGCCGGCCACGGCACCGACATGTTCGGCGTCGAGAAGGGGCTCGAGCCGCTGATGCTCGACTGGGTCGATGCGCACCTGCGGAACGCGCGGGCGAAGCCGTCCACGACCAGCCCGCCCATGCCGCCCACGCCGATCGAAGAGTTCTGGACGACGCTCACCCAGCCGGGCGGCGCCTCGAAAGCGCGACAGCTGTTCGACGATGCCCGGAAGCGGAACGCGAAGGTGGTGCTCTTCCCCGAGGGGGAGGCGAACGCCTACGGCTACCAGCTGCTGCAGTCGGGCAAGCCGGAGGAGGCGGTGATCGTCTTTCAGATGAACGCGGACGCGTACCCTGAATCGGCGAATACCTATGACAGCCTGTCGGACGCATACCTCGCTGCTGGCAAACCGGCCGAGGCTGTGCGGTTTGCCGAAAAGGCGCTGAAGGTGCTCGCCACCGACACGAAGACTCCGGAGCAATTCAAAGTCCTCATCAGGGAAAGCGCTCAGAAGAAGATCTCGGAGCTCAAGAAGTCTTAAGGGCCGGGGGTCCGGGGGTCGGGGGGCCGGGGAGCCGGGGAGCCGGGGGCCGGGGGACCGGGGTCCGAAACGCTGTTCGCAGTTCTGTCAACCCGCGCGCTGTCTGTCAGAACTGTGTACGGCCTGACGCGGACTGGCCGGGTTGGCCTCGGATCGGAGATTCCGCGACCAAATCCGCCGCTCGGTCAGTTCGGGAACCGCCCAACGTTAGAACTCGGCCCCCGGACCCCGGCCCCCCGGACCCCCGGCCCTTATCGCGGCGCCGGCAGCTCGATCTCGAACCGCGCGCCGAGACCTGGCCCCGCGCTCTGAACCGATATCTCGCCGCCGTGTAGTTCGACCAGGTGCTTCGCCAGGGCAAGCCCCAGCCCGAGGCCCAGGCTGTTCTGATTGTTCGGGAGCACCGAAGCCCCCTGCCAGAATCGCTGGAAGACGAACGGAAGGTCGGCGGCAGGGATGCCGGCCCCGGTATCCTCCACGGCAATGCGAACCGTCCGGTTGTGGGCGCGCGCGCTCACCGACACGGAACCGCCCGCCGGCGTGAACTTGACCGCGTTGGACAGCAGGTTCCAGAGGATCTGGCCGAGCCGATCGGCATCGCAGTTGACGGTGAGACCTTCTTCGACGTCGGTGCGGACAGTGAGAGATTTGTTCTCCGCCGTCGGACGAATCGACGCCACCGCCTGTTCGATGAGCGGCGTCAGGTCGCAGGGGCGGAGCTCGACCCACATCTTCCCCGTGATCACTCGCGACACGTCGAGGACGTCGTCGACGAGCCGTCGCAGTGCGCTGGCGTTGCGGCTGATGACCTCGAGCGCCTTCGGCAGCTGGTCCGGCGGCAGTGAACCGGACTGGAGCATCTGGACGTAGCCCAGTACCGTATTCAGCGGTGTGCGCAGCTCGTGCGAGAGCGTCGCCAGAAATTGGTCTTTCGCGCGGTGGGCTTCTTCCGCCATCCGTTGAAGCTGCTTCTGTTCGCTGATGTCCCTGGCGATCTTCGAGGCGCCGATGATCTTGCCGTCCAGGTCATGGATGGGCGAGACGGTGAGCGAGATCTCGACAAAACTTCCGTCTTTCCGCCGCCTGATGGTCTCGTAGTGGTCCACACCGGTGCCGGCGCGGATCCGGCCGATGACGAAGTCTTCTTCCGCGAGGCGGTCCTCAGGGATGATCAGGGAAATGTGCCTGCCGACGGCTTCCTCCGCGGTGTACCCGAAGAGCCGCTCGGCAGCCCGGTTCCAGGTGAGAACTCTGCCGGTCAGATCCTTGCTGATGATCGCGTCGTCGGATGACGAGACGATCGCGGCCAGGTGGCCCAGCGATACAGGGGAGTCCCCAGGCATGGAGGGATTCTATCGAGAACGCCATCCAGATGCTGCAGGGAGCGCCTGGCCGGCTAGTCCGCTCGCAGCGCCGAGAGCGGATTCACCCTCGTGGCCCGGCGGGCGGGAATGTAGCTGGCGAACATCGAGGCGGCTGCGAGCACCAGCGGCGCCGCGACGAACACCAGCGGATCGAACCCGCTCACGTCATACAGGATCGACCCGAGCACCCTGCCCATTATGAGAGCGATGGGGACGCCGACAGCGAGGCCGGCGAGCGTGAGCCCCGCCGATTCGCGCATCACCATCCCCATCACGTCGCCCCGGTTGGCGCCGAGCGCCATGCGGATGCCGATCTCGCGCGTGCGCCGCGACACGAGGTACGACTTCACCCCGTATACTCCAGCGACCGCAAGACCGAGCGCGAGGCTGCCGAACATGACGAGCATGCGGCCGCCCGTCCGGATGGCCCAGAGCTCGAGGCTGTTGTCGTGGAACCGCTGGAGAGTGGTGAGCTCGAGCACCGGCAGCCGGCTGTCGACGGCGCGCAGCTCCTGGCGGACCGTTTCCACCAGCGCCGTCACCGCAGCCGGATGCGCGCCGGCGGTTCGCACGTGGAGATTCATGGCAGCCCGGTAGTTCGGTCCGAACGGCACGTAGACGTGCGCGTCTTCCCCCTGGTCCATCAGCTCTTCGCGCATCGTAGGGGCCACGCCGACGATCTGCATCGGCAGGTTGCCATCGCCGTACGACTCCCCCTCGCGGGGAGTGAAGCGGATCGTCTGGCCGACCGGATCCTCGTTCGGGAACAGCTGCTTCGCCAAAACGGTGTCGATGATCGCGACGCGCGGGGCATTCGCGGACTGTTCCTCCGCGATCGTGAAGTCCCGGCCCTTGAGCAGCTGCAGGTTCAGGGAGCGGAAGTACCCGGCACTGACGATACGGTAGGTGGGCCCATACATCTGTGGATCCCGCGGAACGCCGGGACGCTCGACGAAGCGCCCTTCATGGAAGTTTCCGAATGGCACCGTCGAAGCGATGGCCGCCCCCTGGATTCCCGGCATCGTCCGGACCCGTTCGAGCACGGCGCGATAGATGTCACGGCCGCGCGCCTCGCTCATCTGCGCGACACTCGGGTCGAGTGCGGCGAGAATACCGCTCTCGTAGGAGAAGCCCGGATCGGCCGACGCCGCTTTGATCGCGCTTCGGGCGAAGAGGCCTCCCGCGCACAGCAGCCCGAGCGAGAGCGCGAGCTGCGCGACGACGAGGACGTTGCGGGCGGTGAAACGGCCCGGGCGCGTGCCGGTGTCGGAGGCCTGCTCCTTCAGATCGGTGACCAGGTCGAGGCGTGACATCTTCACGGCCGGGCCGACGCCGGCCAGCAGCGTCGCGAAACCGACGAACGCGGCGGTAGCGAGCAGAACGTTGAGATCGGGCCGGGACTCGAACACCAGCGTCAGCGGAAGAACCCGTGCCAGGCTCGCGACCAGAAACGTGGTCGACCAGTAAGCCAGGACGAGGCCGGCGAGGGCGCCGACCACCGCCAGCAGCAGGCTTTCGGTCAGGAGCTGCCGGACGATTCGCCCTCGAGATCCACCGAGCGCCAGCCGCAGCGCGATCTCCTTCCGCCTGATCGTGCCCCGCGCGAGCAGCATGTTCGCGAGATTCAGGCAGGCGATCAGCAGGACCGTGCCGGTGAGGCCCATCAGCGCGGCGCCGGCGATCCCCAGCCCCGAGTCGCTCTGGGGGCTCGTGCTCGTCGACATCCGCGGCAGGCGATTCACACTGATGGCCTGGTCGCGATTGTCGGGCGATTCGATCGCCATCTGCTGTGACAGCGTCTCGAGGCGCGACGACGCCATCTCGATCGTCACGCCCGGCTTCAGCCGGCCGAGAACGATGACGGTCCCGGCCTTGCGGTCGCCGAGCCCCTCGCCGCTGTTCTTGAAGATGTCGTTGACGATGGTGTCGAACACCCCGAGCGGCAGCCAGAGCTCCGGTGAGGCCAGCGCCATCGTGCCGCCGAAGCCCTGGGGGGCGACGCCGACGACGGTGAAGTCGACCGAGTTGATCTTCATCGTGCTGCCGACGAACGCCGGATCGAACCCGGCCGCGCGCCACTTCTCGTAGCCCACGATCACAACCGGGAGGTTTGCGCCAGGCCGTTCTTCCTCGGGGCGGAACGAGCGGCCGGTGGCGAGCGCGATCCTCAGCGTGTCGAAGTAGTTCGACGACACGAGCTCGACGAAGATGCGGCGGGTCGCATCCCCGGCCGGCACCCCTGCCATCGAGAAGGTATGGGCTGCCAGGCCGTCGAAGACGTCGTTCTTGTCGCGGACCTCGACATAGTTCGGGTAGGCAAAGGCCCGATATGAATCCGGCTTGGACCGCTCGTAGCGGAAGACCCCGACGATGCCCTCCCCCTGCGCCGGCACGGGCCGGAACAGCAGCGCGTTGACCACCGTGAAGGTCGCGCTGTTCGCGCCGATGCCCAGCGCGAGCACGATGATCGCGACAGCGGTGAAGCCCGGCGCTTTGGTGAACGAGCGGACGGCGTAGCGAAGATCCTGGAGGAGTCGGGACATGCCGCACAGTCTGACGCGCGACAGGCGCTGGAAGTTCCGGAGAAATAACGAGTAATCCGTAATCCCTAATCCCTAATCCCTGATCCCTAATCGGTCCCGAATCCAGAACCGATGCGGGATTAGGGATCAGGGATTAGGGATTAGGGGATTAGGGGTCAGGAATTGAGTCATCTCACGTAGAACGCCAGCCGTGGAAATGCGAACGCCCCGGCAGCCTCGTCGATGATGTTCACCTGGCAGGTATAGAGGCCGGCGGTGAACGATCCTGCCGGGATCTCGAACTGGAACAGCGCGGCCTTCCGGTCCGGCGCATCAACGGCGGACCGCTCGACCGGCGCGGTCTCGAATACCTTGATCCTGCCGCGGTAGAAGGCCAGACTGGTGCGCAGCTGCGGACCGCCATCGATCTCGCGGGGCTCGTACACCTCGTAATAGAAGAACAGCTTCTGGTCGCGCGCGACCACGTGGGTCACGTTCGGCACGAGCTGCAGCCCGTCGCGTACCAGCGGGTTCTGGTTGCGCCCGCGTCCCGCCTGCTGCAGCTGCGTGCTCAAGAGTACCGAGCTGACCTTGACCGTCGCCTCCTTCAGTTCCGGCACCCACAACCGCGTTTCGAACGACCCGATCCTGCCCTGCGTGTTCTCGCGCACGACGACCTTGACGGCGAACCGCCCGGGCGGCAGCGTGACGCCCGACTGATAGAGCACCTGCTTGCCGGCCAGCGTCGTGCCCGAGCCGGCGGGGAACTTCAGCGTCTCGCGCATCCGGCCGAGCGGCCGACCCTGTTCGTCGGTCACGACGCCGAGCACGTCGAGTGACACGTCGCCCTTCGCCGGCGCGACCGGCACGGCGTAGCCGGGCACCGCGACGGAGATCGGCACGTAGTAGCGATCCGCGGCGACCCGGAAGAACGCGCCCGTGACCATGACCGGCACGTCGGTGGAGGAGACCGGCGAGAACATCTGCTCCTGCAGCTGCATCTCGCGATCCGATCGGTTGGTGTGGGCGAAGTCCCGCTCGGCGAAATACCCGGCGCGCGCTTCGACGCGGAGACCCTCGCGCTTGACGCGGACCTGGATCCGGCGGAACCGGCCGTCCTTCGTCGGGTTGGTGCTGCTGTAGCCGAGCAGGTAGTAGGCCGACATGTCGCGCTGCACACGCGCAAAGGCCTCGCCAAAGTCGTTGGTGTCGGTGAAGGCGCGCCCGCCGGTGTCGGCCGCCAGCGAGGTCAGCGTGTCCTGCGACGCGGCGAGCCGCGAGAACTGCTGGGCGACGCCCCGGCCCGAAAACAGCGATTGACCGCGCCCGCTGGCCTGCCGCGCATCGCCACCAGGCACGACCGCCTGGAGCCCGCGCGTATCGACCGGGTAGATCGACACATGCGCCCGGACCGCGGAGTTGATCGCCGTCCGCAGCTCGATCTGGTTGTCCTGGCCGCTGCGCTGCATCCCGGCTGAGAAATAAAGGATCGCCTTCTTCTGTTCGAGCGGCGCGAGCGTGTCGGCGAGCGTGCGAAGCGCGCGCAGCCGGACATCGTTGTTGAACAGGTCCATTTCGCTCGTTTCGGCGGCTGTCGCCTCGGTCGCCGCCGCAGCCTCCTCGTCGGTGGCGGCGGTCGACGCGTCCGGCGGGGGAGTCGCCGTGCCCTCGGTGTACGCGAGCCGCGCGAGCGTGGCCGCGACCTTCGCCCGATCGCCCGTGAAATCGATCAGCACGTCGAGCGCGGTGCTGACCGTCGCCACCGCGATCAGGTCGGCAGGCGACATCTGCTCCGAGACGAACGTGTTCGCCGAGTCGATGGCGCGCTGCACGTCCTCCGGCTGCATCGAGCTGGTGTCGAACAGCAGCACCATCAGCCGTCGTCCGGCGACGTCCGCCGCGGTCAGCGGCGTGGCCGCGGCCGCGGCGTTCGGATCGACCATCCGTTCTTCGACCCCGGCAAGCAGGTCGGCGGTCGGCATCACCCTGACGCCGGTGTCGGCGATTTCCTGGAAGGAGAGGCCGAGCACCTCCTGCGGCCGTCCGTCTTCGCGGACCTCGAAGTCGCCGGCTTTCAGGTCGCGGACGATGTTGCCGGCGCGATTCCGCACCACGACGTCCACGGACACGAGGTCGCGTCCAGTGCGAAAGGTCGGCGGCCGCTGGGGTGCCTGAGGGGCGCCTTCGACGTAGGTCAGACCTTCAGGTCGGGCGTGCGTCTGGCCGGCAGCAATCAACGCGGCGAACAGCAGCGCCTGCCGCATCATCAGAACCGGAACCGCAGCCCGAGCTGCATCGACCGCATGGCCCGAACCGACAGCACCTGCCCGAAGGTGGGGGAATTGACGACCGTGTCGATCGCCGCGTAGTTGACCATGTTGAGCAGGTTGCTGGCGTTGAGATTGACGGTGAGCACGCGCGTGCCGCCAAGCCGGATGTCGCGCCCGAACTGCGCATCGAGCTGGCGGCTGCCGGGACCGATGATCAGGTTGCGGCTCGCATTGCCGAAGGCGCCGGCCGAGGGCACGCTGAAGGCGGCGGTGTTGAAGAAGAGATCGATCGTCGGATCGTTGACCTGGATCGGCTCGCCGTTGTAGTTCGCGCGGAGCGTGCCGCTGGTGCCGCGGGCGACGTCGGCGGCGGCGGCCTGGACCCGCGGCGTGTACGGCGTGCCCGACTGCCAGCTGAAGTTCGCCGAGGCGCGCCAGTTCTCGAGCAGCTTCGACCAGACGCCGCCGTTGGCAAGCCAGCGGCGGTTCGGGCCGAAGGGCAGCTCCAGCGTCAGGTCGGCCGACAGCTGGTGCCGCCGGTCGAAGCTGGAAAGCCCCCACTCGGCGTCGAGGTCCTGGTCGTTCTGCGCAACGACGGTGCCGCCGCCGCCGATCGTCGAGGCGTTGTCGCGCGACCGGGCCAGCGTGTAGGCGAGGCCGCCGCCGAGGCCGCGGACCGGACGGCGCCGCACGCGCAGCGCGAGCGCGTGCAGCACCGACGAGCCTTCGGAGGTCTGCCAGAGAAACGGCTGCACGTCAGGGATCCGAAGGCCGTCAGGTCCGCGATTGGGCGCGCGCACGATGTCGAGGGCGGAGCCGCGGGTGTGGGTGTAGCTCGCGCCCAGGTTCCACACCTGCCGCAGGTCTCTGGAGATATCGCCGTTCACCGTCTGAACGAGCCCCAGGGCGTAGTTCTTGTCGACCCCGTAGTTGTTCGCGATCTCATCCGGGTCGCTCCCGGCGAATGCATTCTGCAGCGCCAGCGGACTGCCGACGGTGCCGAGCTGCGTGTCGGTCACGGCGAAGGGGGGCTGCGCGACCATCTGACGGGCGATCGACGCGTAGGAGCCGGAGTTGTAGCTGACGCCGTAACCGCCGCGGACGACCGTGCCCGGCCTGGCCCGCCATGCGAAACCGACCCGCGGCGCCAGATTGTTGGTGTCGGCGCGCAGCAGCGACGACGGGAAGGCGCCGGTGAACGGACCGGACTGTCCCGACACGACCGCCGCGGCCGCGGTGAAGTCCGCCGGCACGTCGAGATTCGCCATGCGGCCGCTGTCTTCGGCGAACGGCCACAGGAGCTCGTAGCGCAGACCGAGATTGAAGGTCAGGCGGGCGCTCGCCCGCCAGTCGTCCTGAAGGAAAAGGCTCATCGAGCGGCCCGCCATCTGTACTTCGCCCGGCCCGTACTGCACCGTCGCCTGCTGCGGCAGGCCGAGAAGGAAGTCGGCGAAGTCGAGGCCGCCGCCACGCGCGGCAGCCGAACCTCCGGAGCTGTACAGACCGGTGAACGTGTAGGCGCCGCGCGCGTTCGCGTCGGTGCGCGAGTCGGCCTGGTCCATCCGGAAATCGCCGCCGATCCGGAGCGTGTGAGTCCTGCGCCACGGCCGGGTCATCGTGTAGCCGAGCGTGAACCGCCGATCCACACGGTCGTTCGGGGTGACGTCGCGAACGCTGGTGAGGCTCGAGAACGACAGCGTGGGCACGCCCCAGGAGAGCGGGTCGGTGGCCACGCCCGTGATCCCCGCGTTGCCGGCGACGTCTTCGACGAACGCGTACTTCCCCTGCGCGCGCGACGTGGTTCGCGTCACATTGACGTTCACGGCGTGCGCGGTTCGGCGCCGCATGATGTTCAGCGAGACGGGTGCGGAGATCGTGGATCCGCGGCTCGAGCCACCGAGGGTCGGGAAGACGTTGTTCTGTTCGTTGTCGTTGCGGCGGTACTGCAGCTGGGCGTTCATGACCACGCTCAGCCCCTGGTTGCCGCGTCCACCGCGGCCTCCGGGTCCGCCCGCGCGCCCTCCGCCCCCGCCACGCCCTCCAGCGCCC
>DATFFM010000018.1:0-29628 GCA_035250005.1 Vicinamibacterales bacterium
AATTCCGCATGCCGTGCGCGCTGGTCGGCATCGCGGACGGCGCGTTCAGCCGCGGCGCGCCGCTCGCGCAATTTCGCGGCCTCACGCTCCTCCTTATTATCCGGCCTGGCCTTCGGCGGGGGCACCGGCCGCGCGGCGCTGTCCCGTACGGTTTTGGCATGTCCTCTTGAGGATGCGCCCGGCGTGATCCCGGCCAGCATCTCGAACCCGCCCGGCGTCAGCGCGCGCGTCAGCCGTCCGGGTGCTTCGTCGGACGGGAGCGCGCGGAGCGTATTGAGGATCGACTGCCGGGTCGCGGCCGTGACCGGGCTGCCGGACTCCTTGAGCAGCGACAGCGTCGCCTTCAACGCGTCCTCCACCGCGATCTCGTGCTCGCGGCTCGCCGCACGAAGGTCGCCGCGCTTGCCTTCGATGACGGATTTGTGTGTGCGGCGCATTTCGCCCGCCGCCTCGATCAGGGCCTCGTAGCGGTCGCGGTCGTGCCAATACAGCTGGTTGACTGCCCACGCGGCAAGCGGCGGCTTGCTCAACGCTTTGATCCCGGCCCCGTCCTTGCCGGCCTTGCGGGCCAGCGCGTTGCGCGCGTTCGTGAACTCCGCCAGCGGCTGCTGGAACAGCTCGTCGAGCTCCGACCCTTTGCCCATCGGGACGATTATCGCCGAGCGCGAGGCCTGGCGTATCGTAGGGCGTGCCGGAATTTCATTCGGAACCCTACGTCTATCTCGCCGGGCTGTCGCACAAGTCGGCGTTGATTGCGTGGGGTGCGTTCTACTTCAAGACGCGAACCGACGGCGGCGCGAAGCTGGTCGACGACGAGGATCTCCAGTGGGTGCATCCGCCGCGCTGTGACTCGATCGGCTGCACCTCGAAGCCCTACGGACCGGCGCGCGTGGAGGTCCACGACGAATCGGGCGCGCTCGTCGCCTCATCGCTCACCAATACGCACAACCACTGTGCGATCTCCGGTCTGAAGGCGAACACGCGCTACCTCTACTCGGTGACCGTGAAACACGAGATCTGGGGCGCCGGCGTTCGATGGGACTGGGATCCAGTTACGCAGGGGCTGGTTCAGCGCGACCGCGTCTACCGCAACGAGTTCCGCACGCTGCCCGATCCGCTCTCGCCGCTCACCGCCCCGTTCTCCTTCATCGTCATCGGCGACTTCGGCGTCGGGATCCGCAAACCGTCGTCGTCGACGAAGCGGCAGTACGAGGTGGCGCAGGCGCTCGAGCGCGCCGTGGATCAGTTCGACGCGCGCCTGATTCTCACCACTGGCGACAACATCTACGCGGCCCGCCGCTTTCTGCTCTGGACCGGGGATTCGGGGGACGAAGACGACGACTGGTTCTTCACTTACTTTCAGCCGTATCGCTACGTCCTCAACCGGATCCCGGTGTGCCCTTCGATCGGCAACCACGACACGAAAGAAACCGAGGAGCACGACGACCGCGACCAGGTCATGGACAACCTGTATCTGCGGGAGCGCCTGGCCGGTGAAGAGGCAGCCGGGCGCGCCTCGCTCGAACCCGGCCTGTTCTACCGGTTCCGGGCCTCGGCCGACATCGAGTTCGTGTGCGTCGACACGTCGAAGGAGCATTTCTTCCGAAGCGGCCGCCTCTATGAGTACCCCAAGCACTGGGATTTTCTCGACCGGGCGTTCCCCGCGGCTGAAAGGGCACCGGTCAGGTGGCGGATCCCGTTCGGGCATCACCCGCCGTACAGCGCGGGCCCGCTGCACCACAACACGCGCGGCATGGAACCGCTCATCGAGCTGTTCAAGCGGAGCGGCGTTCGCGCGCACTTCAGCGGCCACGAACACAACTTCCAGCACTCGCTGGTGGACGGGATCGAGTACTTCGTCTCGGGCGCCGGCGCCCGGATCCGCCGCCGCATGCCGGACGGCTTCGGCGAAGCGCACACCCGCTCGTGGTCCGGCGAATGCCACTTCCTGCTGGTCACGATCGACGGCGATCGCATGACCGTGCGCGCGATCGGCGAGAGCGAGGGCCCGGAGCTGGCCGACATCGCACGCCATACGCCATCGGGCGAGACTGTCACGGGCGGGATCGTGGTGGGAAGGTAGAAGGGGAAAGGGAAGAGGGAAAAGGTAAAAACGGTTCTGCCTTGTCCGCTTCTCCTTTGCCTTTTTCCCTTTTCGCTTCTACCTTTACAAACCTCCCCTCTCCATATACTGTATGCCCATATATGGATGCATTGGCCCGGGAACTGAAACGCGGCAGCGCCGAGCTGATGATCCTCGCCCTGCTCGACGAGCGCGAGCGCCATGGGTACGATCTGGCGCGGCTGATCGGGGAGCGGTCCCAGGGGGCGATCAGCTTTCACGTCGCGTCGCTCTATCCCACGCTCTACCGGATGGAAGAGAAGAGCCTGATCGAAGGGCGCTGGGTGGAGAAGGCCGGGCAGCGGCGCCGGCGGTACTATCGCGTGACCGCCGCGGGGCGGAAGGCGCTCAAGAGCCATCGCAGCGTGTGGGAGAACTTCTTCGAAGGCCTGCACCGCGTCGCGGGGATCAAGCATGCGTAACTGGAGAGCCGAGATCTCGGCGGCGCTGGCCAAAGCGGGTCACGACCCGGACCACGACGTCCTCGAGGAGCTCGCCCAGCATGCCCAGGCCGTCTACGACGCGGCCCGCGCCGACGGCGCGTCACCGGCCGACGCCGCGACCGCGGTGGAGCGGCAGGTTGCGGTCTGGGCGGGCGACGCCGGGGCGCTCGAGCGGCGCCGGCGGCGGATCGCTCCGGCCCTCCCGCCGCCGGCAGCCTCGTCGTCCTGGATCGCCGGGCTGGCGCAGGACGTCCGCTACTCGGCGCGCCTGTTCCGGCGCCAGGCCTCGTTCTCGCTCCTCGTGGTGGGAACGATGGCGGCCGGCATCGCGGCGACGACCCTGTTGTTCAGCGTGACCTACGGCGTGTTGATGAAGCCGCTGCCATGGCCCGACGCGGACCGGCTCGTGCGGTTGAAGGAGACACGCGGCGGCAATCCACCGCGCTTCAACTCGTTCAGCAACGCGGCGTACCTGGCCTGGCAGACAGAGCCCACCTCGATCGATACGATCGCGGCGTGGTCGCCGCGCATGTTCACGCTGACCGGGGCCGGCGACCCCGAGCGTATCCGCGCGATCGCGGCCACGGCGAGTCTGTTCACGGCGCTCGGCGCTCGCCCGATCATCGGGACGGTCTTCGACGTCCAGGACGAGACGCCCCAGGGGTCCGTCGTCGTGCTCTCGGAAGGCTTGTGGCGGCAACGCTTCGGCGCCGACCCGGCGGCACTCGGCCGCCTCGTTCAGCTCGATGGCCAGCTTTACCGCATCATCGGCGTGCTGCCCGATGCCGCCGGGTATCCGGATCGGGAAACACGGGTCTGGGTGCCGTTGCGGGTGGCTCCCACGACCGGGAACTTCCTCTCAATGTTCGAGGCCGTTGCCAGGCTCCGCCCGGGCGTAACGGCGGCGCAGGCGGCGGCGGAAGGCACGGCCCGCGGCCTCGCTGCGCCCGCGGCGCCCGACATGGAGATGGTCGTTCGCGCGATCTTCGGCGAAGGCGGGGCGATCCAGGTGTCGGCCACCCCGCTGCGCGACGCGCTCACGGCCGAGGTGCGGCGGCCGCTGCTCGTCTTGCTGGCGGCGGTCGGCCTGCTGTTCGCTGCCGCCACCGCCAACGTCGCAAGCCTCCAGCTCGCCCGCGCGACCACGCGCGGGCGCGAGATGGCGATCCGGTCGGCCCTGGGCGCCGGCGGCGCGCGTGTGACGCGGCAGCTCCTGATCGAGAATCTTTTTCTCGGGCTCGCCGGCGGCGTCACGGGCCTCGCGGCCGCCGCGCTCCTGCATCGGGTCCTGCCGGCGGTGCTGCCTCCGGACTTTCCGCGGCTCGCGCATCTGGCGCTCGATCTCCCGGTCGCGGTCTTCGCACTGGCCATCTCGATTGCATCCGGCATCGCCTTCGGCCTGCTGCCGGCCCGGCGGGCCCGCCGGCTGAACCTGGTGGAGTCGCTCTCGGAAGACGGCATGGCATCGGTTGGCGCCGGGCGCCGGTCCAGAACCGCGCAGGCGCGAGCGCTGATCATGGCCGGCCAGGTCGCGATCGCCTGCGTCCTGCTGATCGGCGCGTCGCTGCTCGGCCGCAGCTTTCTCGCGCTCCTTTCCGCGGACCGCGGGTTCGATCCCTCGAACGTGCTGACCGCGCGCCTGCAGCTCCCGAGGTTTGCCTACTCCGACGAGCGGCGGGCGGAGCTGGTCGAGGCACTCACCGCTCGGCTTCGCGCCGTCCCGGGTGTTCAGGCGGTCACCTACACCGACGGCCCGCCGCTCGGGATCTACGGCGGCACGGCGTTCATGCTGGACTCGCGCCAGGTACAGGCCGCCAGCCACACGATCAGCCCCGGCTATTTTGCCGCCATGGGCATCCGCATCGTGGACGGCCGCGACTTCACCGACGAAGACGTTGCCACCTCCCGCCCTGTGTTCATCGTCAACCGCGCCTTCGCGCGCCGCTATCTGAGCGCCGAGCCGGTCGGTCAGCGGGTGCGCGGCTGGGTCAGGAAAGGGCGCGGTCACTGGGAGGTGATCGGAGTCGTCGACGATGTGCGGCACCGCGGGATGACCGAACCGCCCGAGCTCGAGGTGTATTTGTACCGGGAGGGTGGTGTCAGGCGCGTGTCGGCCGCGCCGACGTTCATCGTGCGCACCTCGGGAGACCCGGTCGCGCTCGCACCGACGCTGCGCGCCCTCGTCCGGCAGCAGGACGCGTCGGTCGTCGTCGATTCCGTGAGCACGATGGAGGATCGGGTGATGACGAGCCTCGCGCGCCCGCGGCTGTACGCGATCCTCCTGGGCGGCTTCGCCGGCTTCGCCGTGATGATCGCCGCGGTCGGGCTCCTCGGTACCCTGTCCTATACCGTCGCCCAGCGCTCGCGCGAGCTCGCCGTGCGAGCCGCGCTGGGGGCGCGGCCGGCGGACCTGATCCGCCTGGTCATCACACAGGGGCTCGGCGTCAGCGCAGTCGGCGTGGCCGTCGGTCTGGCCGCCGGCCTGCTGATGGGCCGCGCGATTGCGACCCTTCTCTACGACGTCCGGCCCTCCGATGCCCTGACGTTTGCGCTGGTGCCGGTGGCGCTGCTGCTGGTCACGATCGTAGCGAGTTTCGTGCCCGCGCTGCGGGCGTCGCGGATCGATCCATTGCGCGTGCTCCGAACGGGCTGAGGGGGCCACTCCGGCGCCCCGGTTGCGTTATGCTTCCGGGATGCTCCGGCCTCCCCGCGGCGTGGCCTCTGCTTTTCTCCTGGCCGTGTGCGCGGGCGCGGTCCTTTCGGCGCAGCGGTCGCCGTCGGCCAAGGCCGGCGAGCCGCTGACCATCGACTTTTTCGCCGTCGGTCCCGACGGGTCGGTGTTCGACCTGCGGCCCGACGAAGTCACCCTGAAGCTGGACGGCAAGGTGCGGCGCATCCGCTCCCTGCGCTACATCAGCCTTCCGCTTGCGGACCCGGCCGGCGCGGCCGGCGAGCCGCCGGCCGATCTCGAGCTCCCGTTCGGCACCAACGCACCGGCTGCGGACGGCCGGTGGGTGACGATCCTCCTCGACCACGAATCCATCCGGCCCGGCGCGGAGCGCAACGTGGTCAACGCGGCCGTCCGCTACATCAATCTGCTGGGGCCGCGCGACCGCATCTCCTACGTGACGATCCCGAACGGCGCCGTCGAGATCGACTTCACGACCGATCATCAGGAGGTGATCGCCGCGCTGCGCAAGTTCATCTCGCGCGCTCCGCGGGACCCGAGCCAGCAGGATCGGTCCTGCCGCTCGCGGCTGCTGCTGAACACGATGAGCGACTACATCGGCGGTCTCGCTCCGCTCCAGGGGCCGAAGACGATCGTGCTGCTGTCGTCCGGCGTGATGAACCCGCGCCGCGACGCACCGATGGAAGGGCCCCCGGGACCGTGCGAGATCCGGCAGGTGTACTTTCAGGAGGTGTCGAACGCCGCCAGTCTGGCGCGCGCGTACGTCTACGTGGTCCAGCCCGACGACCTGAACATGGACTCGCCGAGTCGGGCGTTCACCGATCGCACCGCCAGCCGCTTTGCCGGCGCCGACGAGGATCGGGCCGGTCTCGAGAGTCTCGCCGGGGTCACGGGCGGCGATTTCATGCGGGTCGTCGGCCCCGACGATCCGACGCTGACGAACCTGGCGCGCGGCTTCACCGGCTACTACGTGGCGAGCTTCGACGTGACACCGGGCGAGCGCAACGACGCGCTGCATCGCGTCGAGGTGAACGTCGCGCGTGAGCGCGTCCGCGTCCGGACCCGGCCGGAAGTGTTCATCCCGCGCGGCGACACCTCCGTCGTCACCGCCTCGACGAAAGACATGCTGCGCAACGGCGTCCTGTACCGCGGGCTGCCGCTGCGCGCCACCGCCTTCGCGTCTTCCGGTGCGGACGGAAAAGTGAAGATCGTCGCGGTGCTCGAGGGGATCGAGCCTGACGTCCGCTTCTCGGAGGCGGTGTTCGGTGTCATCGACGTCGGCGGCCGGCTGGTGGCGCAGTGGACCGCCAATGAGCGCGAGCTGACGGAATCGCCCGTGGTCACCGCCGGCGAGGCGCTGCCGGGACCGTACCGGCTGCGCGTGGCGGCGGTCGATTCGTCGGGCCGCCGGGGGACGGCCGAGTACGAGTTCTTCGCGCGGCTCACCAGCGCGGAGCCGCTGTCGCTGAGCGCGATCGCGCTCGGGATCTCGCGCGATGGATCGTTCTCGCCGAAGCTGGTGTTCGGCACCGACCAGGCCGCGGTAGCGTTCTTCGAGATCTACGGTCGCGCGCCGAAGAGCGACTCGGTGACCGTACGGCTGGAGATTGCCGCGACCCCAGACGGCCGGGCGCTGGCGACGGCGGTGCCGCGGGTCGTGACGCAGAGCGACGACCGGCGTGTGGCGGTCGGTGCGGTCCCGATCGCGTCGCTCAATCCCGGGGACTACGTCGTACGCGCGATCGTCAGCGTTGACGGCCGTCCGGTTGGACGGATCACCCGCACCCTGCGGAAGTCCGCCACCGGCTCTTAGCGGAATGCTGAACGCTGAACGCTGAACGCTGAACGCTGAACGCCGAACACCGAACGCTGAACACTGAACACTGAACACTGAACGCTGAACGCTGAACGCTGGACACCGGCTGGCGGCCGAGCGGCCGGCTGACAATGTGTCGACGGTCGTTATAGTATGGCGTTCATGGCGAGACTGAAGCGCGACCCGCACGAGCTGCTGCCGCTGACCCCGGGGATGTTCCACGTGCTCATCGCGCTGGCCGACGGCGAGAAGCACGGCTACGCGATCATCAAGGAGGTCGCCCGCCGGACCGGCGGCGCGATCCGCCTCAGCGCCGGCACGCTCTACACGCTGATCCGCCGCTTCGTGCAGGACGGGGTCATCGCCGAGTCCGACGAGCGGCCCGACCCCGCGCTGGACGACGAGCGGCGCCGGTACTACCGGGTGACCGACTTCGGCCGGGAGGTGGCGAAGGCCGAGGCCGCGCGCATGGAGTCGACGCTCAGCATGGCGCGCGAGAAGCACCTGATCCCCAGGAGCCGCCCGTCATGACCGGCCGGCGGCTGTTCCGCGCGCTCCTGCGCCTGCTGCCGTTCGACTTCCGGGCCGACTACGGCCGCGAGCTGCAACGTACCTTCGAGGACCAGCAGCGCGACGCGCCGGGGACGGCCGGCCGTGCGCGGGTGTGGGCCGAGAACATCGCGGCGGTGGTTGCGGTCGGCCCGCGCGAGCACTTCAACCAGCTGCGCCAGGACGTGACGTATGCCCTTCGCGGCATGCGGCGCAACATCGGATTCGTCGCGGTGGCGGTGATCACCCTCGCGCTCGGCACCGGCGTCAACACCGCGATCTTCAGCATCGTCCATGCGGTGATGCTGAAGCCGCTGCCCTACGCGCAGCCCGAGACGCTGGTGACGATCATGAACCGCTGGGACGGCGCGGCGCAGGCCGGCTTGTCGGACCCCGAGTATCTCGATTACGCGGAGCAGAGCCGCTCCATCCGGATTGCGGCGATGACGCCCGGCTTCGTGACGGTCACCGGCGGATCCGGCGAGCCCGCGCGCCTCGGCTCGGTCACCGCCTCGGTCAACGTCTTCGACGTGCTCGGCCGCCAGCCCGCGCTCGGACGCGGCTTCATTCCAGACGACGAGCGCAGCGGGAGCGCGGCGGTCATTCTGTCGGACGAGTTGTGGCGCGAGCGGTTCGGCGGCAGCCCGGCCATCATCGGCCGCGGCGTCAACATCCAGGGCACGGCCCGGACCGTCGTCGGCGTTCTCCCGCCCGGCTTCGTGATGCCGGTCAATCTGGTCGCCAGCGAGGCCGCCGCCGTCATGCTTCCGGCGACCTTCGACCGGGCGGCGTCGCGGCACCAGCGTGGCGGCCATTATCTGACCGGCATCGGCCGTCTCGAGCCGGGCGCGACGCTTGCGTCGGCCGCCGCGGAAATGGATGGCATCGTCGCACGACTCGCCCGGCAGTACCCGGATCAGCACGACCAGGGGAACTTCGGCGTGACGCTGCGGCCGCTCCGCGAGAGCGTGCTCGGCGACAGCCGTCCGGTGCTCGGGATGCTGACCGGCGCCGTCATGCTCGTGCTGCTGCTCGCGTGCGCCAACGTCGCCAACCTGATGATGGCCCGCGGCGAAGCGAGGCGCCGGGAGCTTTCGGTGCGCGCCGCGCTCGGCGCGTCGCGCCTTCGCGTGGGGCGGCAGCTCGTCACCGAGGCGCTGCTGCTCTCGGCGATGGCCACCGCCATCGGCCTGGTCGTGGCGCGGTGGGCGCTTGCGGTCGTGGTGGCGACTGGCCCCGCTGCGCTTCCGCGCCTGGCGCAGGTATCGCTCAGCGTGCCGGTGCTGCTCTTCGCAGCAGGCCTCGCGGTGGTCACCACCGTGCTCTTCGGGCTCCTCCCGGCGTTCCAGCTGTCGCGGGCCCGGCCGGGCGACGCCCTCAAAGACGGCGGCCGTGGCGGTTCTGCGGGCGCGCGCGCCCACGTGCGGCGTGCCCTGGTGGTGTGTCAGGTTGCGCTGGCCGTCGTGCTGCTCGTGGGCGCGGGTCTGGTGCTCAAGAGTTTCGCGAGGCTGCTGAGCGTGCCGGGCGGCTTCGACGCGGAGCACGTGCTGACCGCGCGCATCGCGGTGCCGGCCGCGCGGTATCCGGACCTGGCCGCGGTGTCGGGCTTCTTCACGCGGCTGGTCGAGCGGCTCGCGGTCGTGCCCGGCGTCGAGCGGGCCGGCGCGAGCTCCGGCCTGCCGCTCGCGGTGGGTTCGGGCGACTGGAGCTTCGATATCGAGGGGCGTGCGCGCGTGAACGGCCGGCGCCCGGGAGCGGCGGACTGGTATGCCGTCACGCCCGGCTACTTCGAGGCGCTGAGCATCCCGGTGGTCGCAGGGCGGGGGCCGCTGGCGTCGGACACGATCGCATCGCCGCCGGTCATCTTCATCAACCACGCCGCGGCCCGGGCGATCTTCCCGGGCGAGGATCCGGTCGGCAGGCGGGTGCAGCTGTCGCGGTCGCGTGGATTCGAGCAGCCGTGGCGCACGATCGCCGGCGTCGTCGGCGATGTGCGGCAGCGCGGGCTCGACCGTCCGGCGCGCACGGAGATCTACATCCCGCACACGCAGTTCCTGCACTTTTCGCCCGGGCAGCAGGCGCGCAGCATGACGGTCGTGCTGCGCAGCCGGATCGCGCCCGAACAGCTGATGTCGGCGGTCCGGGGTGAGCTGCGCGGTCTCGACCCCGAGATCCCCCTGGCCGACGCGCGCCCGATGACCGAGGTGATGGCGCTGTCGGTCGCCGACCGCCGGCTGAACGTGCTGCTGCTCGGCACGTTCGCCCTGCTGGCGATCGTGCTGGCGACCGTCGGCGTCTACGGCGTGATCGCGTACGACGTGCTCCACCGGACGCGCGAGATCGGGATCCGCGTGGCGCTCGGCGCCTCCCGATCGTCGATCCTCGCGCTGATGCTGCTGCAGGGGATGAAGCTGGTGTTGCTGGGCGGCGTGATCGGCATCGCGGCGGCGGCGGCGATCACCGGGTCGATGTCGCAGCTGCTGTTCGAGGTGGGGCCGCGTGACGCGGCGGTATTCGCGTCGGTTGCCGTGCTGCTGGCTGGAGCCGGCGCAGCGGCGAGCTACGTCCCGGCCTGGCGGGCCGCGCGCGTGGATCCGTTGCACGCGCTGCGCCGCGAATAAGCCGTCAGCGGCGGCGCGGCTTGACGATCAGCGGCGCGAGCAGCGTCTCGACGTCCCCGAGCATCCACTTCTCAGCCGCTCCCTCGCGGAGCACGCCCCAGGCGACCATCGACCCGCCGATGACGGCATGGAGCGCGCGCGCCAGGCGGCGCGTGTCGCACTTCGCCAGGCGCCCGGCCTTCACCGCGGCGTCCAGCAGCCGGCGCAGCTCGTCGAGCGTGTCGCGCGCCTGCCGGTGCGCATGGCGGTGGAACTCGGGGTCGTTCATGTCGATCTGCAGAAAGGCCAGCCCGTTGGAGACGGCTTCGGGCGTCGGCGCCATCCGCGCGTAACAGCGGACGACCTCGCGTATCGCCTCGATCGGATCGGCGTGCCTCCCGCGAATCTCTGCGAACTGGCCACCGGTGGCGCCGGAGGCGCTCGAGACGAAGGCGAGCAGCAGCCCGCGTTTGGACCCGAACCGCTGTACGAGTGTCGCCGGCGACACCCCGGCCTCGGCTGCGACATCCGCGAGCGTCAGGTTCGGCCCCAGCCGGCTGACGACCCGGTGGGCCGCGGCGAGGAGCTGTTCGTCGGTGGTGGCGCGCGGTCTGGGGCTCACCGGGGTGATTATAAACGAGGGTTCAGTTATACCTTGACTAACTGAATGTTCATTTATTAATATCGCCTGGTTGGCGGGTTCCGGAGGAGGTGCAGGATGGCAAAGGCGGCACGACCAGGAGCGATCACACCGGGGCGGAAGCCGCCCGTCGGCAGAACGGCGGTCATCTACTCGGCCGCGATCAGCCTGGACGGCTTCATCGCCGACGCCCGGGGCGGCGTCGACTGGCTGCACGCCGCGATGGTCCCGGGCGAAGGCTACGGTCTGGAGGCGTTCACCGCCTCGATCGACGCGGTGCTGATGGGAAGCCGCACCTACGAGAAGGCGCTCGAGCTCGGCGATCCCGGAGCGGGCAGCTCGATGCCGTGGTGGGTGTTCTCGCGCCGCGAGTTCAAATCGAAGGGAACCATGACGGTGACTGATGCCGATCCTTCGGCGATCGTCGGGGAGCTGCCCGCGCGGGGGATCTGGCGCGCATGGCTCATGGGCGGCGGCAAGCTGGCCTCCTCGTTTCTCGCAGCCGGGCTGATCGATGAGATGGCCCTCGGTGTCATGCCCGTCCTGCTCGGGGAAGGCATCCCGCTGTTCGAGGGCGGAATCCCGGTCACGCATCTCGAGCTGGTCGAATCGAAGACCTATAAAGGCGGAGCCCTGGGACTCACGTATCGCCTCAAGCCTTGATTATGATCGTCGGCGTGGCTGAGACGGAGTGGACGGTCGGCGAGGCCGATGCGACCGTGCGGCTCGACAAGTTCCTCGCATCCGCGGATCGGCTCGGTTCGCGCGCGCGCGCCGCCACGGCGCTCGAACGCGGGCAGGTGTTTCTGAACGGCGCCGAAGCCGCCATCGCGGATGCGGCCCGCCGGCTGGCTTCGGGCGACGTGGTTCGGCTGTGGATCGACCGCCCCGGCAGCGCCCGGCGCCACCGCATCGGATCGTCGGAAACCCTCGACGTCATTTTCGAAGACGACGCGCTGATCGTGGTGAACAAACCGGCAGGCCTCCTGTCGGTGCCGCTCGAGCGCAAGGCCGACGCGCCGTCGATCTACGAACAGATCGAAGATCGGCTGCGGTCGCACGGCAAGCGGCGTCCGTTCGTCGTGCACCGCATCGACCAGGACACTTCGGGTCTGGTCGTGTTCGCGAAGGACGCGACTGCGCAGCGGCGCCTGAAAGCGCAGTTCGCCCGTCGCGAGCCGGAGCGCGTCTACCTCGCCGTGGTGTATGGCCGGCCCGAGCCTGCCTCGGGAACGTGGCGCGACACTCTCGTCTGGGACACCAAAGCGCTCATCCAGAAGGCCACGCACCCGCGCGACCCCCGCGGAACGGAAGCGATCTCCGAATATCACGTCGTCGAACGTTTTCTTCATGCCTCCCTGGTCGAGGTCCGGCTGCTCACCGGCCGCCGCAACCAGATCCGCATCCAGGCCCGGCTTCGCGGCCATACCCTCCTCGGCGAGGAGCGGTACGTCTACGGGCCCGAGATGCTGCGGCCCATCCCGTTCGGCCGCCAGGCGCTCCATGCGTTCCGCCTCGGATTCGATCATCCGACCGATGACCGCGCGCTCGACTTCGAAGCTCCGCTGCCGGCGGATCTCCAGGATCTGTTGAGACGTCTGCGGGCGGAGGCCAACTCCAGCCGGCGACACTCCGTCTAACCCGGCGGACCGTGCCCATGCACCGGCTGGTTCAGGACGTCCGCCACGCTGTGCGCGCGTACCGCCGGGCCCCGCTCGTCAGCACCCCTGTCCCGCGTCGTATCCCAAGTACCACGACTGGAAGGCGTGATGACGTGCAACGTGCGCCGCCAGCGCGGGAGCTGGGCATCCGCCTCGCGCTCGGCGCCGAGAGCGCGGCGGTGCGCCGGCTCGTCGTGCTTCGCAGGGATGAAGCTGGCGCTGAAGGGTGCACGTGCAGGGTTCAGTGTGCAGGGTGCGGTGCTGTGCACGTGCAGGTGCAGGGTGCGAGGTGCAGGTGCAGGTGCTACGGCAAGCTGGATACAGGCGCGACGGCAGGCTGGATGCAGGCGCGACGGCAGGCTGGATGCAGGCGCGACGGCAGGCTGGATGCAGGCGCTGCGGCAGGCTGGATACAGACGGGCCCGTGCCTTTGCGGTTCGTCACTGGAGCATTGCGCAGAAGCGATATCCCGGGCATCCTACTGGGATGTTGAAAACAGCTGTCGCCGCTCTCGTTCTCTCGGCTCTCGCGATTCCCTCCGCTGCGCTCGCGCAGGATCCGGCCAAGCCGGCACCGCCGCCGATCACGGCCTCCGGGGGGCTCAAGAACCTGTACACCAACGTCCGCGGCTGGATCCTCCAGGCGGCCGAGACGATGCCCGAGGAGCATTACGCGTTCAAGCCGACGCCCGACGTCCGGTCGTTCGGTGAACTGCTCGGGCACGTGGCCAACTCGCAATACAGCTTCTGTGCGGCGCCGCGAAAGATCGCCAGCCCCAACAAGGCCGACATCGAGAAGACCGCGACGACCAAGGCCGCGCTCGTCGCGGCTCTGAAGGAAGCGTTTGCCTTCTGCGATCCGGGTTACGACATCACGGATTCGGGGATGACCGAGATGGTGAAGTCAGGCCGGCGGGAGGCCGCGGCCGGCTACGGACTCACGTTCAACGTCGCGCACAACTTCGAGCACTACGGCAACATCGTCACCTACATGCGGCTCAAAGGTCTGGTGCCGCCGTCCTCGGCTCCGAGATAGCCAGGGGATTCGGAATCCCTAACCCCTGGCCTCGGCGTACTGGAAGGCCATGGCCGGCCGCGGCCGAAGTGCGGCACCAACCACTCCGACGGCACGTCGTACGTCGCGCGTGGTTATACTCAAACCATGCGCCCCGTCAAAGGCCTCCACCACATCACTGCCATCTGCCGCAACGCCCAGGAGAACGTGGACTTCTATGCCGGCGTCCTCGGCATGCGGCTCGTCAAGAAGAGCGTCAATCAGGACGACCCCGGCACCTACCACCTCTTCTATGCAGATGCCGTGGGCCATCCCGGCACCGACCTCACCTTTTTCCCGTGGGAACAGATGGCGGCGCCGGTGATGGGGCACGGCCTCGCCGTCGAGGTGCAGCTCGAGGTGCCGAACGGCAGCCTCGCATTCTGGGGCAAGCGGCTCCAGGAGTATGGCGCGGCGCTGTCGGCGATCGAGACGCGCTTCGGCCAGGACGTGCTGCCCGTCGTGGATCCGCACGGCATGCGCCTGGCCCTCGTGGCTGACGAGAGGAGCCGGGCTTTCGAGCCGTGGAGCGGCAGCCCGGTGCCGGTCGAGCATCAGGTCCGCGGTCTCTACGGAGCCCGGCTGTGGGAACGCGACGCGGCGGCGACCGCATCGTTCATCGAGAGCAGGCTGGGGTTCGAAAAGCTCGGCGAGCAGGACGGCTGGACGCGCTACGGCTTTCGTGATGCCGCCGGAATCGTCGACGTCCGTGAGACGCCGTCGGAGCGCCGCGGCCGCTGGGGCACCGGCGCCGTGCACCATCTCGCCTGGCGCGTGGATGACGAGGCACATCAACTCGCCGTCAGAGGCCAGGTCGAAGCGGGCGGGGCCAGCGCGACACCGGTCATCGACCGCTTCTGGTTCAAGTCGGTCTACTTCAAGGAACCGGGCGGCGTCCTGTTCGAGCTGGCGACCGAGGGGCCCGGGTTCGCCGTTGACGAGGATCCGGCGCATCTCGGCGAGAGCCTCGTGCTCCCGCCGTTCCTGCAGCCGTACCGCGAGAAGATCGAGGCGGTGCTGCCGGAGCTGACGATGCCGGGGCAATCCCTAATCCCTAATCCCTAATCCCTCATCAGTCCTCCGTCCGAGAGCCTTCGGCCGGTGTCAAAACCAGCGAGGGGACACCAAAAGGAGAAGTGGAATGCTGCGGCACTTTAGCCTGGTGGTTCTGCTGGCTGGCTTGGGGGTTTTCGGCTCGTCGCGACCGGCGCTCGCGTGTTCGTGCATGCCGGCCGGGCCGGCATGTCAGGCCTTTTGGAAGACCGATGCGGTATTCGACGCCACGGTGCTCAGCATCACTCCACTGAAACGGACAGAATCGATCGGCGGTCGCGAGCCGAGTTTCGCCGACAAGCTGGTCAAGCTCGACGTGCATCGGAGCTGGAAGGGTGCACAGCCGGGCCCGCTGGAAGTCACGACCAGCGGGACTGGGGCTTCGTGCGGGTACGATTTCGAGGAAGGGCAGCGTTATCTGATCTTCGCCCGCCACGGAGGGGACGGACTGCTGGCTGTTTCGCTCTGCAGTGCGACCCAGAAGTACGACGGCGCGGGGCCAGCGGCCGAGTTCCTCGCCTCATTCGGAGGGCCCGAGAGCGGCGGGCGTGTCTTCGGGACCGTGCGCACGGGTGTGCGGAATTTCGAGGGTGGATCCTACTCGGAATCTGCGACGGCCACGCCCGTGAAGCTTTCCGGCGGCGGACAAGAGTGGCGAGTGATGTCGTCCGGCGGCCGGTACGAGTTCACCGGCCTCGAGGCAGGTTCGTACCGGGTCGAAGTGCAGGTCCCAGAGGGCTACTCGACGTATTCCGTCAGCCGCGAGGTGCAGATTGCCAACCGCCGCGCGTGTGCGGAGGAGGACTACAGGCTCAGTCCAGCCGGCCGGATTTCCGGCCGACTGGTCGGGCCGGATGGCCGCGCGCTGCCGTCGGTGCGGGTCGAGCTGACCTCCCCTGAGGCACGGCCTAAGCCCGATTATGGACTCTCGACAGCGCTGGAATTAACGGACAAGGATGGCTTCTTCGAATTCCGCGGTCTTCCGCCCGGACGCTACATTGCCGGCGTGAACCTCCGGGATCTTCCGAATCAGCACAACCCCTACGCGCGCACCGTCTACCCCGGAACACCTTCGGATCCCCATGTGATCGCGCTGAGCCTGGGCCAGGCCATCGATCTCGGCACGTGGCACATGCCTCCGCCTCTGGCCGTCGTCCGCGTTGCCGGGATCGTCACGGGTGGCGGCACTCCCGTAGCTGGTGTCTACGTGAGTGCCTGGGACATCACGGGTGATCCGGGGGAGCGGTCGCGCGGCGCAGGCGGGACGACGTCAGGCGAGGATGGCCGGTTCGCCCTCGAATTGCGCCGGGGTCGCGTGTACACTTTCATCGCGCGGGATCGGCAGTCGAAGCAATTACGGATATCAGCGCCTCGCATCGACACCGGTACGAATCTGCCCGAACTCATTCGAATCGTGATTCTGGACGATCGGCCGGAATAGGAGAATCAGCTGACATGACGGCCGTGGACGACGACCGGCAGGACGATTGGGTGACGGTGCGCACATGTATCTGGGGGCATGAGGTGTGCGGCTGCAGGTGCATGCTTCGGACCGGGAGCGCGCGATCGATATTCGCAGCGGAACAATCCCTAATCCCTAATCCCTAATCCGGAATCCCGAATCCCGAATCCCGAATCCCGAATCCCGAATCCCTGATGCCTGATCCCTCATTCCTGATCGCTGATCCGAAATCCCTCACCCCGGATCAGATTAGGGATTAGGGATTAGGGATTAGGGATTAGCGATGCCCCCTCGCTACTCCGCCCGCAGCGCGACGGTCGGCGCGACGCGCGACGCACGGCGCGCCGGGATCCAGGCGGCGAGCAGGCTGACGAGCCCGAGGGCGACGATCCCCATGGCGATCGAAGCGGGATCCCACGGCTTCAGCCCGAAGAGCAGGCTCGCGGCCCAGCGCGACGCGCCGACCGCGAGCCCCGCACCGATGACCACGCCGGCCGCGAGCAGCAGGCCCGACTCACCGAGCACCATCCGGACGACCGAGCGCGGATCGGCACCGAGCGCCATCCGGATCCCGATCTCCACCTGCCGGCGCGACACCATGTACGACATGACGCCATAGAGGCCGATGGTGGCGATCAGCATCGCCAGCATGCCGAAGAACCCCGAGAGCGTCGCCATCAGCCGTTCGGTCACCAGCGAGTCGCGCACGTAGTTCTTGACGGTGTCGTAAGCCACCGTCGAACCGGGCACGACCTCGAGAACCGAGCGGGTAATCGCGGGGGTAATCGACGAAAGCGGCAAGTCGGATCGTACGACGAGATCCAGGAAGGGCCCGATCTCGGTCTCCTGCGCGGCGGGGAAGTAGCCGATCGGCATGAAGTCCTGACGCAGATCCGTGTACTTCGTGTCCTTGACCAGCCCGACGATCTGGTAATGCGGCTGCGGGTCCCCCTGACCCATCACCATCTGGAACGTGCGGCCGATCGGGCTCGTGCCGCCGAAGTACTTCTTCGCGAACGATTCGTTCACGATGGCCGTTTCCACCGTACCGAGGCGGTCCGCGGGGCCGAACGGGCGGCCCGCGAGAACCGGCGTTTCCATGGTTTTGAAATAGTCGGGGCCGACGCGATTGAAGTTGGCGACCCCCTCCTGCTGCTTGCCGTCGACGATCACATTCTGGTTCCAGCCGGATCCGCTCATCGGCACGATGAATGCTTCGGCGGCATGGGTGACGCCGGGCACGCCGCGCACGCGCTCCATCACCTGCTGGTAGGTCTGCAGCAGCGCCTTCGGGTTGACGGTCGCGCGGCGCACGTCGACGTTGACGGCGACGATCCCGTCCTGCCGGAAGCCGGGGTCCAGCGTCACGAGATTGCGCAGGCTGCGGGTGAATAACAATGCGCCAACGATCAGGACCATCGACAGCGCGACCTGGATCACGACCAGGCCCCGTCTCACCGCAAAACGCTCGTGAGAGTCGCTCGACGACCGGCCGCCCGCCTGCATCGTCTGGCTGGGATTGGTACCCGTGGCTTTGAGCGCCGGGCTCAGGCCGAACAGCAGGCACGCCAGGACGGCCAGCGACGCGATGAAGGCAAACACGCGCCAGTCGGGCGCAAGATCGAGAAAGAGCCGGCTGTTCTCGGTGCTGATGAACGAGACCAGCGCCTCGCTCAGCCAGGCGGACAGCAATGCGCCGCCGAACGCGCCGAACGTCGCGATGAGCAGGCTCTCCGAGAGCATCTGCCGGACGATGCGCGGCCGCGATGCGCCGATGGCCAGGCGCACGGCGATCTCGCGCTCGCGCGCGGTGGCGCGCGCCAGCATCAGATTCGCGAGGTTCGCGCAGGCGATGAGCAGCACCAGGCCGGTCGCGCCGAGCAGGATCCACAGCTGCGTCGCATAATCGCGGCGCAAACCCGACACGCCGGTCGGGGCGGGCGTGGCCGTGAACTTGAACGCGAGGTAGCTCTTCGCCGTTTCGGCGTTGTACCGCGGCGGCAGCGTCGCCTGGAAGATGCCCGGCGAGATCGACTCGAGTTGCGCCTGCGCGCGTTTGGCCGTCCATCCGGGCTTGAGGCGGCCCATGATGTCGAGAAACCACACGTCCCCTCTGCCGACGCCCGACATCGCGCCGCGCATGATCGCTTCGGCACAGAGCGGCAGGGCGACGTCGAAGGCGCGCCCGACTTCCACGCCGAAGAACTCCGGCGGCGTGACCCCCACGATCTCGAACGGCCGATTGTCGAGCATGATTCTCCGCCCGACGACCGCAGGGTTGGCGGCATAGCGAGACTGCCAGAAGCCGTGGCCGAGGACCACTCCCGGAGCGCCGCAGCCCTTCTGATCGTCAGTCTGGGTCAGCACGCGTCCGACGTGTGCCCCCACCCCGAGCGCCTCGAAGAACCCGCCGCTGACGTAGATCCCTCTGGCTGGACGATATTCACCATCGGTCGCCACGTTCCAGGTCGAGATGCCCCACGCAAACAGGTGCGAGAACCCCTGCTGTTCGGCTGTCAACGCCTGCCACAGCGGCTCGGAGAAGAACGGCCGCCGGCTCATGAACCGCCCGGTGCGTCCGGTGCCGCTCGTCTCGATCCCGACCGCGGCCAGCTCCTGCGGGCGCTCGACCGGCAGCGTGCGCAGCCGGACGGAGTTCACGAGCTGGAAGATCGCGGCGTTCGCACCGGTGCCGAGCGCCAGCGTTAGTATGGCGACGACG
Organism: Vicinamibacterales bacterium; assembly: GCA_035250005.1. Classification (GTDB taxonomy): domain Bacteria; phylum Acidobacteriota; class Vicinamibacteria; order Vicinamibacterales; family 2-12-FULL-66-21; genus JACDCA01. The sequence continues at coordinate 18,811 of DATFFM010000018.1, forward strand.
GCGAAGGTCGGGTTCTTGCGCAGCAGGCGCATGCCGTAGCGGAGGTCCTGCCAGAAAGCCTCGATCATGTTCATCTCGTAGATCTCCTCGCGGATGCGGGTCGTGTTTCCATTCAAACTTCAAACTTCAAACTTCAAAACTTCAAACTTCAACTCCAAAAGATTTCAGTCTCGGAGTTTGCGGTCTGGCGTTTGAAGCTTGGAGCTTGGATTTCACTCCTTGCGCAGCGCCACCATCGGGTCGATCCGCGAAGCCCGGTGGGCGGGCAGGAACGCCGCGAACCCGGCTACGGCGAAGAGGGCGGCGATCGCAACGCCGTAGGAGGCGACGTCCATCGCCCTCACGCCGTAGAGCAGCGAGGTCACACTGCGGCCGGCGAGGTAGGCGAGCGGAATCCCGACCAGGACGCCGGCGGCGACCAGGATCGCCGCTTCCCGGATCACGAGCCACAACACGTCGCTGCGGGCCGCACCGAGCGCCATCCGCACGCCGAGCTCGGTCACGCGCTGGGTGACGCCGTAGGAGATCGTCCCGTAGAGGCCGAGGCACGCGAGCAGCAGCGCCACGACGCTGAACGTCGTCGTCAGGCGCGCGATCAGGCGATCGTTCGAGATGCCGCGGTTCAGACGCACCTCCAGCGGAACGATGTCGTACACCGGGAGCGCCGGCTCGGCTTCGCTCAGGACCTTCTTCACTGTCGCGACAAGTTGTGACGGCGGGAGGCTCGTGCGGACCTCGAGATTGCTGAGGACGTCTTCAGGGGTCGCTCCCGACAGGTGATAGGCCATGTTGGGCAGGGCGCGCCGGACATCGAGGTACGTCGCGTCCTCGACGACGCCGACGATGACCCGAGACTCCGGGCCGATCAGGTCCCCGTAGGTCCAGCGTTTGCCGATCGCGCCGCCCGCGGGGAAGAACCGCTTCGCCATGGCCTGATTGATCACGGTGGTTCGCGCGCCAGGGGCGGCGTCGGCCGCGGTGAGGTGACGCCCCTCGAGGATCCGCAGGCCTACGGTGTCGAAGTACCCGTCGGTCACGATCTCTTCGAACGTCAGGAGCTGTTCATCCGGCTGTGGCGTGTAGCCTTCGATGGTCAGCGAGCTGATCCGCCGCGAGGTGCCCATCGGGCCGTTCAGCGACGCGCTTGCCGAGACGACCCCGGGGATGGCTTCGACGCGCTCGAGCAGGCGCCGGTAGAGCGCCTGACGCTCCTCCGGCGAGTAGCCGACGCTGCGGACGTCCATCCGGGCGACGAGCAGCGCGTCGCGGTCGTAGCCGACGTCGATTCGCAGCAGTGACTCCATGCTCCGCGTGAACAGCGCGGCGATGACGAGCAGCAGCAGGCAGAACGCGATCTGCGCGGCCACCAGGCTCTTGCCCACCAGCGCGCCGCGCCTGCCCGCACCGACGCTGCGCGATTGCGTCTTGATCCCCTCGGCCAGCGAGACGCGCGTGCCGCGCAGCGCAGGGCCTACCCCCGCGGCGACCCCGGTCACCAGGGTGACGGCGAAGGCAAACGCCAGCACGCGCCAGTCGAATGCGGTGTCGAGATCGATGATGGCGCTCCCGGAAAACATGGTCAGCAGCAGGTCGCGGCCCCACGCCGCGATGAGCAGCCCGAGCCCGCCGCCGATGACCGAGAGCAGCAGCGTCTCGGCCAGCAGTTGCCGGATCACGCGCGCCCGGCTCGCGCCGATCGAGAGCCGGATCGCCATCTCGCGTTCGCGGGCGTTGGCGCGGCTCAGCAGCAGGCTCGCGAGGTTGCCGCAGGCAATCACCAGCAGCACGCCAACCATGCCGAGCAGTGCCGCCAGCGGCCCGCCGAGGTTCTGCCGCAGCGGCGAGATCCCCCGGTTCGCCGGCTCGAGCCGGACGGTCTGCGTGGAAATCCGCCGGCGGTCGTCTTCGCTGCTCTGAGGCGTCAAGTCGGCGAGCGCGTCGCGCTGATGGTGCAGCGTCAGCACGCTCGCGAGGGCGCCTACGTTCGCCGGCTCGGGCACGCGGGCAATGACGCTCAACCATTCAATGCCATTCTGAGGCGCCCACGGCTTGCGGGGATCGGCGGTGCCCGAGTTGCTGGCGTTGGACGCGTAGCGCACCGCCGCCTGCATCATCAGCGGCACCCACACGTCAGGGTTTCGGTAGGAGACGATCGGACCGAAAAAGTCCGGTGCCGTCACCCCGACGATGGTCAGGCTCGCGCCATTCACGATCATCTGCTTGCCGACGGCGGCCGGCGAGCGCCTGAAGTGCTGCTCCCAGAAGGTGTCGCTGATGACGGCAACCGGGTGGCCGTCGACCGTGACGTTATCGGTCGGTTGCAGCAGCCGGCCGGCCTGCGGCTGCTGGCGGAGCACGGGAAAGTATTCACCCGACACGAGCTGCACCATGGCGCGATCGGCGGCCGTGTACGCGCCGGCGTCAGGACGCACCTGCATCGTCGTCGTCGAAATGAATGCGGCAAGCTCGGCCCGCCCCGCGACCTCGTTCCGCGCCCGCTCGAATGCCGGCCACGCGTACTGGTTGTACTGGCGCTCGGGCCCGAGCACCTTTGTGACCGCGTACAACTCATGCGGATCCGGAACGGGCAGCATCCGCAGCAGGACCGCATTCATGACCGTGAACACGGACGTCGCGCCGCCGATCCCGAGCGAGAGCGACGCGACCGCCACCGCGGCGAAGAGCGGATTGCGGAACAGGACGCGTCCGCCGTACCGCACGTCACGGGTCAGGTCCCTGAGAAGCCGGATCATCATGCGGGACGAGTGGTGCAACCGTCGGGCCGGGGCGGTTTCTTCGGCAGAGCGGTGGTTTTCTGCCGCTTTCCGCCGCCTGGCGATGGTGGCGGGATCGGCCGCTGTCCGCGAATGAACAGTCGATGCCCGCTACCGGACCCAGGCCATCCCATCGGGGGTTGCACCCACGGCCACCGTCTCCCGCACTCGCATGGCGCAGAGATCGATGATGCTGACGTTGTTTTCAGATGGATGGCTCACGGCCGCGCGGAGCCCGTCGGGAGTGACCGCGAGAACCTTTCCGGCCCCGGGTAGTTCGACAACACCGGCGGGCCGGCGCGTGTCGGCGTCGAACGCAAACACCCGGCTGCCCTGCACGACCAGCACCCGGCGGCCGTCGGGTGTGAACTGCAGTCGCCCGAAACCGTCTGACGCCAGCGGAACCTTTGCTGTGACCGTGTCGGTCGCGGTCGATACGATGTGAATCTGTCGCTGCTCGTGCTCGATGGCCCAGAGCTCACGGCCGTCCGGGCTGACCTCGGCGCCGCTGAACGCTCCGCCCGAAATCAGCACGCGGACAACCGTGCTCGCGCGATCGATCACTGTCAACGCCCTGCCTTCGAGCAGCGGCACGTACAGCCTGGCATTGTCGGGTGTCACCACCACGAACCAGCCGCCGTCACGTTCGGTGGCGAACGCGCGCTTGATCTCACCCGTGGTTGCGTCCATCTCGAGGACCGCTTTCGACGGCGCCACGGCGATCCAGATCAGTTTTCCGTCCCGGCTCACACGAACATCGTGCGGCTGACGATGTGGATCGGTCTTGAGCTGCCTGACCTGGTGCGATTGCAGATCGATCACAGTGATCGTGTCGCCCGGCTTGCCCCCGGGTCCGGATCCTGAGTTCGCGACGTACGCAAACCGGCGGTTCCCCGATAGTGCGATTTCGTGCGGACCGAGTGCCGCAGGGAAGCTTGCGGCTTCGGTTCCAGATGCGCTGTCGATCACCACGATCCGATGCTCGCCGCTCAGGGAAACGAGCAAGTCTCCGCGCTTCTGAACGGGCGGAAGAGCCGCAGCAAACAGCAAAAGACTCAAGAGTCCTGGAAGGATTCGCACGATTACCTACTGCGTTCGCAGCACACTTGCCGGATCGACCCGGATCGCGCGCAGAGTGGGGATGACGCAGGCGGCAAACGCCGTGAGCAGCATCACGGCGGCGGCCATCGCATAGGTGGCTGGGTCCAGCGCCTCGACCCCGACCAGCATTCCGGTCAGAGACTTCGTGACCAGGGCGGCGCCGGCCAGCCCGATGGCCAGCCCGATGCCCACTAGCGACAGTCCTTCCCCGCCGATCAGCCGCAACACGTCGCCGCGACGCGCCCCGAGGGCGACCCTCACACCGATTTCGCGGGCGCGCCGCGTGACCGCGTACGAGATCACGCCGTAGATCCCCACCAGCGCCAGCAGCAGCGCGAGCGCGGCAAACGTGCTCACCAGCAGTGCCGTGAACCGCGGACGCTCCAGCGTCCGCTCCAGCACGGCCTCCATCGTCGCGAGCCCCGCGACCGGCTGGTTCGGATCCAGGCTCCGTACGGCGGCTCGTATCGCCGCGAACGCATCCGGCGCCGGCAGGTTCGAGCGGATCACCAGCTCCGAAGGGGCCCACGACGTCGTCGGCTGGCCATACGGCAGGTACACCTGCGGGACAGACCGTCCGGCGACGGAATACTGGCGGACGTCTTCGACGATGCCGACCACGGTAAGCCAGGGGTGCCCCTCGTCGATGTAGGTCGGTCCCATGCGGAACCGGCGGCCGACGCCGTCGGCGCTGCCCCACGCGCGCATCGCAAACGAGCGGCTCACCAGGGCCGACGCCGGCGTGTCGGAGTCGGCCTCCTGCAGCGGGCGGCCTCGCAGCAGCGTGAGACCGAGGATCTGCAGGAGCTTCGGCGACATCTCCTGCACGATCACGCCGTCGATGTGCGCCTGCGGCTGGCTATCCACCGTAAAGGTCATGTTGGCCGACTGTGTTCGCAGCGGCAGCCGGGTCGCCACGGCCGCGGCCTCCACCCCCGAGACACCTTCGATTCGATCGAGGAGCTGGCTGAAGAAACGGCGCTGGCTGGCGCCGTCGGGGTAGCTCCTCTGCGCGAGATCGATGCGGGCCACCGCCAGGTTGCTGGTCGTGAACGCCGGCGCCATCCCGCGCAGCCTGCCCATCGTCGTCAGCAGCAGGCCCGCGCCGACGACGAGGATGACGGCAAGCGCGACCTGGAGAACGATGAGCGTGCGGCCGGCCGCGGCACGGCCGGTCACGTGTGTGGCCTGTGTGCGCATGATGCCGCCGAGCGACACGCGCGAGAGGCGCACGGCCGGGAACACGCCGAACGCCGCGACGGTCGTGACCGTTGCGGCAAGGGTGAAACCGAGCACCTGCAGATTGACCTGCGCCCTGCGCGCATCGGCAAATGCGTCCGGCACCAGGGACCGGATGGCGACCGTCGTCCACATCGCGAGGAGGAGGCCGGCGGCGGCGCCGATCGATGCGATGACCAGGCCTTCGACGAGGAGCTGTCGGATCAGGCGGCCACGGCTGGCGCCGATCGCCGAGCGGACGACCAGCTCCATCTGCCGGCCCGAGCCGCGCGCGAGGAGCAGGTGCGCGACGTTGACGCAGGCGAGCAGCAGCAAGACGCCGGTGGCCGCGAACAGGACCAGCAGCGTCGTCTTCGTGTCGCGGACCTGCTCCTGCTGCAGCGAAAACACGCCGGCGCCGACGCGTGCGTTGGTCGCGGGGTGCAGCCGCCTGAGCTCCGCGGCGATCGACTGCAGCTCGGCGTGCGCCTGCTGCACCGTGACCCCCTCGCGCAGCCGGCCGATCGCCTGCAGGTAATGCGCGCCGCGCACGGTCTTCTGTTTCTCGGGGATCACCAGCGGCCGCCAGATCATCGTCGCTCTGCTCGGCTGCTCGACGTGATCCGGGATCACGCCGATGATTTCGTAGGTCGCCCGGTCGAGCGTCAGCGTGCGTCCGATCACCGCGGGATCGGACCCGAGGCGGGTGCGCCAGAACGACTCACGCACCACCGCGACGAAACCCTGCGCCGATTCATCCGCCGCGGACAGCGTTCGCCCGGTGACGGGGACAATTCGCAGCGTGTCGAAGAACGTGCCCGACACGTGCGCCGCCGGTATCCGGTCAGCATCGCCCACTCCCGAGAGGCTGGTGGCGCCGGGCACGAAGGCCGCCAGCTGTTGGAACGACCGGCTTCGCCGCTGCCAGTCGGCAAAGTTCGCCGGTGCGATCACGTTGCGGCTGTCGTCGTAGCTTTCCCACAGCTTCACCAGCTCCTCGGGCCGCTCGTACGGCAGCGGCCGGAGCAGGACCTCGTAGACCACCGTGAACATCGCAGAGTTCGCCCCGATCCCCAGCGCGAGCGTTGCGGCTGCCGCGATCGAGAATCCCGGGTTCAGGAGAACGAACCGCATCGCATGGCGAAGATCGGTGAGCATTGTTCCGTTCCTGGTTTCCGGATTCTCGGTTCTCGCTTTCTGGGTTTCAGCGTTCAGCGTTCAGAGTTCAGCGTTCAGCGTTCGTGGACTCTGATCCCGACGATCTCTTCCAGGTTACGGACGAAGATGCGTCCGCCGGCGATGGACGGCGGCGTCCCGGTCCTTGCACCGGCGGTGAGCACCTGGACCTTCGCCAGTTCCCGGTACCCGGCAGGGTCCGCAGCCACGAGCCGCAGCAATCCAGACGATTCCGACAGCACGACCAGGGTTTCGCCGGCGAGCCCCAGGTGGCCGCGATAGATGCGCGATGTCCATTTCACCTGACCGGTGGCGGCATCGACGCACGTGAGGAACTCGCCCGACTGCCCGCCGAAAGTATAGATGTGGCCGTTGTGGGCAACGGCGGGGGCCCGCTGCGCGGAGATCTCCCGGCTCGTCCAGAGCGCAGTACGCGAGCGGAGATCGTACAGCGAGACGTGAGGCCAGTTCTCGATCAGGACGCGGTCATTGCCGACCGGCACCGGCGTAACGCTGGACTCTCCGTCCTTGCCGTCGATCTGCCACACGATCGCGCCATTCGCGGCATTGACAGCCGTGATCCCCGATACGCCCGCGGGCTTCGAGTGGCGATAGAGGACGTGCCCGCCGGCGGCGTCCATCCAGCCCGGCTCGAGGCCGGCCGGGTTGGGGATGTCGGTCACCGTCCACGCTTCTTTGCCGGTTGCCACATCGAAGGCCGCGAGCTGCGCTCCCTGTGTCGCGGCGGTCGGCACGACGACCCGGCTGCCGGCGACGAGCGGCGACATGCCGCAGCCGCCACGCTTCGCGAAGCGGGAGCCGTAGGTGCCGCCGAGAGAGTGCGTCCATGCCACCTGACGCGTTTGCGTGTCGATCGCCTGAAGCTGACACAGGGACGAGACGGTCACGACGAGGCCGCCAGTCAGGGCGGGCGTCGAGCTGGGGCCGTTGGTGACGGCATCCGAATGGGTCGGACTCAGCGGGAATCGCCACACCAACTCACCAGTGGCGGTGTCGAACGCGAACAGCACATCCTCCTCGTTGTCGGTCCCAAGTGTGTAGACACGCTCCCCCTTGACGACCAGCCCCGCGCCTCCGGCCGGCATGGGCTTTCTCCATGCCACCGAGAGCGACGACCCCGCGGCGATCGGCGCGAGCGCCGTGGCGTTGCGGGCCGGCCCGAAGAGTTGCGGCCACTCGGCGGCAGGGGACTGGGCTGACGCGATGCCGGCCGCTGCAACGAGGAGGCTGCCCAGCACAATCCAGCGCCGCATCATTTGCCCTCGACGGAAAGCGCCACGACTTCTTCCGAGTTGCGCACGAAGAGCCGGCGGCCGGCGACCGACGGCCCGGTCATGGAGGTTGCGCCCGGCGTGAGCACCGCAGCTCGGGTGACTTCGATGAAAGCCGTGGGGGAGATCTGCACGACGTGGAGATTACCCGAGGCGCGGCCGAGCACGAGCAGGTGTGAACCGAGGCCGATCAGCGCGCCTTCGTACATCCGGTGACGCCAGCGGACGTCGCCGGTTGCGGCGTCGATGCAGGTGAGGAAGGGGCCGTTGAAGCCGTAGAGGTTCCCGTCGCGGTAGATGGTCGGGCTATAGGCCGCGCGCAGCCGCGGCGAGCGCCAGAGCTCCGTGGCGGTGAACGCCTGGCCCTGCCGCGCCACCTTCAGCAGCACTGCTTCCCCCCAGAACGTGATGAGCACGCGATCGTCGGGCAGCAGTTGCGGCGGGTTCGCCACGCTTTCCCCGTCACCGGGTCCAGCGACACTCCAGAGCAGCGTGCCGTCGGCCGGGGAAACCGCGTACACGCGATCACCCGCCGCCGCGATGATCTGGCGCGCTCCGGCAAGCGTGCCGATGGACGGTGACGCATAACCGCCGCGCAAACCGTGGGGCGCGTTCCACAGGAGCTTCCCGGTCGCGCGGTCGAAGGCCAGCAGCCCCCGGCCCTTCTCGCCTCCGGTCTGGACGATCACCGACCTGCCCTCGATCAGAGGGGAAGTGCCGAAGCCATAGATCATGGCGATGGCGCCGAACTCCTTGACCAGATCGTGCCGCCAGCGTTCCGCGCCGGTGGCCGCGTCGAGCGCGACCAGCACACCGTGCGGACCGAGCGCGAACAGATCGGTGCCGTCGACGGCCGGCGTGGCGATCGGGCCGTCGTGCGAACCGTCATGGCCGCGGTACGTCGGCCCGACTTTCGCCCGCCATCGTTCCCGTCCGCTCGCCGCCTCGAGCGCCACCACATCGTCACTGCCATCACGCGCTTCCATCGTGAAGACGCCGATCCCGGTGACGACGACCTCGGAGTAGCCGCCCTGCGTCTTGTGGCGCCACAGTTCCTTGAACCCGGTGGGCTGGGCGGGGATGCCAGCCGTGCTCGCCGTCCCATTACGGTGTGGGCCCCAGACGCCGGGCCAGGCAGGAGCGTTTCCGGGATCGCCGCCGTTCTGCACCGGCGGCAGTGCCGCGACGGCCAGCAGACCGGCACAAAGAAAATGCCTCATGCTCGCAGCTTCCCCGGGCTCGGCCGCGCGCTCAACCGACTTGGGACAACACCGGGAGGTTTGTGGTGGGAAGATTGTGGGAAGGGACGGTTCCAAGTTCCAGGGTCTTCGGCGCAAGCTTCCACCCATCCTGACAGCCGAGGGCACGCTGGACGGGTTGACGGCGTGGATCGCGAGGGCCACCAAGGGCTCAACGCACACAAAAGGAGGCCACGACGGCCGGCAGGTTGTTTTTGACCGCGCGATGTCCAGCCGCTCGTCGGCTTCAGGATTCCTGAAAGGAATACGTCGTGCCCTTCTTAGTGTCCTTAGCGTCCTTCGTGCCCCCCGTGCCCAAGCCGTGACATCCAGCGAGAGCAGCCAGGGAGGGAGGACGGGCTGACGGCGTGGATCGCGAGGGCCACTAAGGGCTCAACGCACACAAAGGGAGACCACGACGGCCGGCAGGTTGTTTTTGACTGCGCGATGTCCAGCCGCTCGTCGGCTTCAGGGTTCCTGAAAGGAATTCGTCGTGCCTTCTTAGTGTCCTTAGCGTCCTTCGTGCCCCCCGTGCCCAAGCCGTGACATCCAGCGAGAGCAGCCAGGGGCAGGGAGGACGGCCGACTTGCAATCCAAAACTCGGAACCGAGAACCCGGGACCTGGAACCGGTAGAATTCGACGCAAATGGATAGACGAGACTTCCTGAAAACGACCGCAGTAGCGGTGGTGGCGGGCGCGGCGGCGCCGGTAGCCAAAACGCTGACCGCGCAGACAAAGGACCAGCCCTTCGCGGCACCGCCGATCGAACGGGTGCGCGTCGGCTACGTCGGGGTCGGCGGCATGGGCTCAGCCCACGTGAGAAACCTGTTGAAGGTGCCCGGTTGCGCGGTGACCGCCGTCTGCGACGTGAACCCGGAGCGGACGGCGTGGGCCGTGAAGGCGATCACGGACGAAGGGCACGCTCCCCCGGCCGTTTACGATCGCGGCCCCCGTGACTTCGAGCGGCTCTGTGCCGAAGCCGACGTGGACCTCGTGTACAACGCGACCCCGTGGGAATGGCACGTGCCGATCTGCCTCGCGGCGATGAAGCACGGCAAGCATGCCGCGACCGAAGTGCCGGCGGCGATGACCGTCGACGACTGCTGGGCGCTCGTCGAGGCGGCCGAGAAGCACGCGCGCCATTGCGTGATGATGGAGAACTGCAACTACGGGCGGATGGAGATGCTCGCGTTCCATCTGGTGCGCAAAGGGCTGCTCGGCGAGATCGTCCACGCGGAAGGTGGCTACCTGCACGACCTGCGCGAGATCAAGTTCTCGAAGACGGGCGAAGGGCTGTGGCGACGGGCCTGGGCGTCGAAAGTGAATGGCAACCTGTACCCGACGCACGGCCTCGGCCCGGTGGCCAACTGCATGGACATCAATCGCGGCGACCGGTTCGACTACCTCGTCTCGATGAGCGGTCCGTCACGCGGGCTCCAGAGCTGGGCGGCCGAGCACTATCCAGCCGACGCGCCGGAGCGCCGCGAGCGGTTCGTGCTCGGCGACGTCAATGTCACGCTCGTGAAGACGGCCCGCGGCCGAACGATCTACGTGGGCCACGACACGAACCTGCCGCGCCCCTACAGCCGCATCCATCTGGTCCAGGGCACGAAGGGGATCTTTCAGGGCTACCCGGATCGCGTCTATGTCGAAGGGCGCAGCCCCGGGCACCGCTGGCAGCAGGCCAGCGAGTACCTCGACGAGTTCGACCATCCGCTCTGGACCGACATCGCGGCGCAGGCGGCCGGCGCCGGCCATGGCGGCATGGACTACATGGAGGATTACCGGCTGATCAAGTGCCTCCGCGAAGGGCTGCCGACCGACATGAACGTGTACGATGCGGCGGCGCTCAGTTCCCTCGTGGGCCTGACGGCGAAATCGGTCTCGCAGCAGAGCCGTCCGGCGAACGTGCCGGACTTCACGCGCGGCCGGTGGCGCGCGCACCCGCCGCTCGACCTCGTCCGCGCATGACCGGCCTGCAGGCATGACGAGCCGCGCGCTGGTGCTGGCACGCGGGC
>DATFFM010000019.1:0-30913 GCA_035250005.1 Vicinamibacterales bacterium
GGCGCGCGCCGCCGGGCGGCAGCGCGAGGTGGCGGTTCGCCTCGCGGTCGGCGCGAGCCGCGGACGGTTGGTCCGCCAGTTCCTGCTCGAGAGCGCGCTGCTGGCGACGGCCGGCGGCATCGCCGGCGTCGTCCTGGCAACGTGGACCTCGGGACTGTTGATGACGCTGATGCCGCCGACGCCTTTCCCCGTGGCCTTCGATGCGGGTGTGAACCTGAGGGTCCTGGTCTTCTCGGTTGCGGTGACCTTCGTCACGGCTCTGGCGTTCGGGCTGCTGCCGGCACTGCGCGGGTCCAGGCCGGACGTGAGCGCCATGCTGAGGGATGCCGCGGCAACGATCGGCGGTGGTGCGGCGCGCGCGCGCGTCCGCAACTCGCTCGTGGTCGTGCAGGTGGCGCTGTCCCTGCTGCTCCTCGTTTGTGCCGCTTTGTTCATGCGAGGGCTTTCACAGGCCCGCGCGGTGGATCCCGGGTTCACGCTGCGCACGGGCGCGATGGCGGCACTGGATCTGCTGCCCAACGGGTACGACACGGAACGTGGCACCGCCTTTCACCGGCGGCTGCTCCAGCAGGTGTCGGCGCTTCCGCAGGTGCAGTCGGCCACCCTCGCGTCCAGCATGCCGCTCGACATCGGCCGCGGCAGCGACATGAGCGTCGAGATCGAGGGTTACACGCCCGCGGCCGGAGAGGAGATCCACGCCTTTTACAATCGCGTCGGACCCTTCTACTTCGAGACCATGGGAGTGCAGATTGTGTCGGGGCGCGGCCTCGGCACCACTGACGTCGACGGCAATCAGCTCGCCGTCGTCGTCAACGAGACGATGGCCGGGAGGTACTGGCGCGGGCAGGATCCGATCGGCAGAACGGTCCGGTTCGGCACGGGCCCCGCGGTGGTCGTCGGCATCGCGAAAGACGGCAAGTACAACCAGTTGAACGAAGCCCCTCGCAATTTTATCTATGTGCCGCTCGCGCAGTTCTTCCGCCATGACGCGATGCTCATCGTCCGGACGGATGGGGATCCGTCGCCGGTGATCCCTTCGCTCCATGCGGCGGTTGCGAAGCTGGATCCCAACCTGCCGTTGTTCGACGTGCGGCCGGTCGACGAGCACCTCGAGCTCGCCGTGTTCATTCCGCGCCTCGCGAGCACCGTGCTGGGGCTGTTCGGCGGGCTTGCGCTGCTGCTAGCCGTCGTGGGGCTGTACAGCGTGGTGGCGTTCGGCGTGGCCCAGCGGACGCGAGAGATCGGTATCCGCATCGCCCTCGGCGCGACACGGGCCGATGTCCTCCGGCTCGTGCTGCGGCAGGGGATGCGGCTCACGCTGATCGGCGTGGGGATCGGCGTCACGCTGGCGGGTGCGGCGGCGCAGGCGCTGCGGTCCCAGTTGATGGGCGCGGCTCCGATGGATCCGCTGAGCTTCGCCGGCACCGCGGCGGTGCTGCTCCTCGTCGCGCTGCTCGCGTGCGGCATTCCCGCGCGGCGCGCGGCGCGCCTCGACCCGGTCCGGGCCCTGCGGCTGGACTGACAGGGCGCGGAAGCAGGAGACAGCTGTCTCCTGATACGATGACCTCAACCGGAGGTCGTCATTGATGCGCAGGAGCGTCCTGCCTGTTTTCACGCTTATCGTCCTCACCCTTGCAGGTGCCGCCGCCGTGGGCCCGACTTTCAGGCCGGGCGACGCCGTCACATCGAGCGAGCAGCAACCCTCTCAGGGGCAACCCGGACAGCTCCGGCCGCGCCCGGGCACGGGGCGCGAGCCCGAGTTCCCGGCGCCGTCGATCATCGACTACAAGCCGCGGACGACGCTGGTGGTGCCGGAGCGCAAGGTGCCGAGGGCGAAGTTTCCGGTCATCGACATTCATGGGCATCCTCCTGGCTTCAGCACGCCTGACGCCGTCAGGAACGTCGTCGCCCTGATGTCTCCTCTGAACGTGCAGGTGATGGTCCAGACGAGCGGCGCGTCGGGTGAACGCCTGCAGCAGTCGCTGGCATCGATTGCCGCGAGCGGCCACAAGGATCGCGTGGCGATGTTCACGACCACGAGCTTCGCCGGCGTCGGCCCGGGATGGGGGGAACGAGCCGCCGCACAACTCGAAGCCGACGTCAAAGCGGGCGCCCTGGGCGTCGGCGAGATCGGCAAGTTCCTGGGGCTGAATACCCGGAAGGCCGACGGCACCAGGCTCAAGGTCGACGATCCGGAGCTGGATCCGTTCTGGGCGGCCGCGGGCCGGCTGAAGATCCCGGTGTTTCTGCACCTCGGCGAGCCGCAGGAGTTCTTTCAGCCGCTCGACTACCAGAACGAGCGCTGGCTGGAGATGGCGCTCTATGCCAACCGGCGTTTCAACGACCGGTCACGGTATCCGACCTTCGACGAGCTGATGGCCGAGCGCGACCGGATGCTGATGAAGCACCCCGGGACGACCTTCATCCTCGCGCACATGGGATGGCACGCGAACGACCTCGGTCGCCTGGGGAAGCTGTTCGACAAGCTGCCGAATCTGCACGCGGAGGTCGGAGCCGTCCTCTACGATCTCGGGCGGCAGCCCCGGTTCGGCCGGGAGTTCTTTGCGAAGTACCAGGACCGCATCCTGTTCGGCAAGGACAGCTTTCAACCGGACGAGTACCCTTATTTCTGGCGTGTCTTTGAAACGCGCGACGAGTACTTCGACTATTACCGCGACTACCATGCCTTCTGGAAGCTCTACGGCATGGACCTTCCTGACGAAGTGCTGAAAAAGCTCTATTACAAGAATGCCCTGAGGATCGTGCCGGGTCTGCCATCCGCCGGCTTCCCGAAATGAGCTGTCACGGATATTGCTAAGGTAGCCACCATGGCCACTTACCTCGTCACTGGCGGCGCCGGGTTCATCGGGTCCCATCTCGCGGAAGAACTGGTACGTCGGGGGCACACCGTCCGGGTCGCGGACTCGCTGATTACGGGCAGGCGCGGCAATCTTGCCCACCTTCCAGTGGTGGATTTTCACGAAGGGGACCTGGCCGACCCCGCTTTCGCGGCCGGCGTCGTTCAGGGATGCGATTACGTGCTGCACCAGGCGGCGATTCCGTCGGTACCACGCTCGGTCAAGGACCCCATCACCTCGAATCGCGCGAACGTCGACGCGACGCTCAACGTGCTCGTGGCCGCGCGCGACGCCGGCGTGAAGCGGCTCGTCTTCGCCGGGTCCTCATCGGCGTACGGCAACACGCCGACGCTGCCCAAGAGCGAAGACATGCCGTCCAATCCCCTTTCGCCGTACGCGCTCCAGAAGGTCGTGGGTGAGCAGTACCTGCAGATGTTCACCCGCCTCTACGGGCTCGAGACGGTGAGCCTCCGGTACTTCAATGTGTTTGGCCCCCGCCAGGACCCCTCCTCGCCGTATTCGGGCGTGATCTCGGTGTTTGCCACCGCGCTGCTCGAGAACCGGTCGCCCAGGATTTACGGGGACGGCAGGCAGACGCGTGACTTTACCTACGTGGCCAACGTCGTGGACGGCGTGCTGCGCGCCTGCGACGTGCCGAACGCGAGCGGGGAAGTGATCAACGTCGCGACCGGCGGGCGGATCTCCCTCCTCGAGCTCTTCGACGAGATGAAGCGGATCGTGGGGGCGACCGTCGATCCGACGTTCGTCGAGCCGCGGCAGGGGGACGTTCGCGACTCGCAGGCCGACATCCGCAAGGCTCAGGCGATCCTCGGCTACGAGCCGTCCGTGTCTTTCGAGGACGGCCTGAAACGCACGATCCAGTGGTACCGCACCGCCCCGGCCCCGGCCGTCGCCTGACGGAGAGCTGGGGTCAGATCTCGATTTTTCGGTTTTTGGGTCTGAAACGCGAGGACGGTCCGAAAAATCGAGATCTGACCCCAGCTCCACCCCCGCTGCTCCCCGCCACGCGGCGCTGGCTGGTCGGGATCATCCTCGCCGGCGCGGTGCTCCGCATTTTTCCGATCTGGTTCGGTTTGCCGTACCCGCAGGCGCGGCCGGACGAAGAGACCGCCCTGGCCAAGGCGCTGGACGTCAGCGCCGGCGAGCTGAATCCGGCCTTTTTCCACTGGCCCTCGGTGACGTTCTACATCTTCGGCGGTGCCTTCCGCGCCGCCCACCTCACGCACAGCCTGCTGGCGGAGCCGCGCGATTTCACCTTCTCCGAACACGCGCTGATCGCCCGCGCCGTCGTCGCGCTCGCCGGCACCGCGACGATCTTCGTCCTCTTTCAACTCGCCCGGCTCGTGGCGGGGGAGCGGCAGGCGCTCCTGGCCGCGGCCTTTCTGGCCGTGGCGATCCTGCACGTGCGGGAATCGCACTTCGCAATGACCGACGTGCTGGCGACCCTGCTCGTCGTGACCTCGCTGGCGCATCTTCTTCGAGGCGTGAGACTCCCCGCGACGGATGGTGCGTTCGATTCCATCTCTGCCGGCGCAGTGAAATGGTCCGCGGCGGCCGGCCTGGCAGCCGGCCTGGCGGCGTCGACCAAGTACAGCGCCGCCGCGCTTGCAGCGTCCATGGCGGCGGCCCAGGCGCTGTGGTTCTGGCGGACGCCCGGACTGGCGCTCTCGTGGCGTGGCTGGCTGCCTTCGCTGGCCTACGGTGCTGCGATGCTTGGCGGCTTCGTGGCAACGACGCCGTACGCCTTTCTGGATTACGACACGTTCTCGCGTGACCTGAAGTTCGACTTCGCGCACCTGGCAGACGGGCACCGGGTCAATCTCGGGCGCGGATGGACCTACCACTTCACCCACTCTCTCCCGTACGGAGTCGGCGTGCCGGTATTCGCTACGTCGCTCTGCGGGAGCGCGCCGTTCGCGCGTCATTACACCGGTGCCGCGTTCGTGCTCGGCGCCTTCGCGGCGGCGTTCTATCTCGCGATCGGCAGCGGCTTTACCGTGTTCTTCCGTTACATGCTGCCGCTGGTGCCGCTCGTGTGTCTGTCGGCCGCGATCGGCGTCGGTCACGCCGCCGAATGGCTGGCACCGTCCCCCGGCCGGCGGCGCGCGGTGGTGCTGGCCGTGATGATGGCACTCACGGCGGGTCCTGCGCTGGTGCACGCCGCGTGGTTCGATCTCGCGCTCGCCCGGACCGACACGCGCGTGCTGGCGGGGCGATGGCTCGAGCGGCGGCTGCGACCCGGCGACACCCTGCACGACACCGGAGGCAACTACACGCGGCTCGACTTGTGGCCCCGTACGTTTCACCGCTGGCATTATGACGAGGCGACCGGGTCATTCGACGATCCGGCGCGGCGCGCGCCGGACTGGCTGATACTGCAGGAATCGCCGCTGACTGCGTATGTCTCCAGTCCGCCCGCGCTGCGTCAGCTCGCGCAGACGAAGTACGTGCGGCTGTACGTCGTTCGCGGCACGCGCGGTGGCGCAAGCTCCGCGGTTTACGATCTGCAGGACGCGTTCTTCATGCCGTTATCCAGGTTCTGGACCATCGAGCGGCCGGGGCCCGACATTTCCATTTTTCGCCGGCGGGATCTGTCGCCGCTCGACCAGGGGTTGAGCCCCGCGGTGCGCGCGCAACCCGGGTTTCCTCCTGGGTCGCAGGAAGGGGCGCGGGTTCCGGCCGTACGCGTCCCCTCCGGTTGACGGGAGGGCCACGGCGCCGCGACCACGTCTCTGAGATGCCGGCGGCCGCCGGCCCCAACCATCCACGGGCCATTCACTTCCACTGACAGCAGGCCTCATGCTGAAACGGGCAGCCCCCTTGCCATGGCTGGTGGCGGCTGTCGCACCGGTTTCATCAAGGCGGCCCGACCTCACGCTGAGACGTTTGCCGGCGGCAGCCATTTTTCACTCACACCGTGGAGGGCAGCATGAATCGTCTGTGGATGGCTCTTGGTTCGTTCGTGATCATGGGGATCCTGGCGGCCTCGCCAGCGGCGGCGCAGGGGAAGGCGGCGAAGCCTGCGAAGGCGTCGGCGGCGGCGGCCGGTCCCGTCAATCTGAACACCGCGTCGCAGGCGCAGCTCGAGACGCTGCCCGGCATCGGCGCCGCGGCGGCCAAACGGATCATCGAATACCGCGACAAGAACGGCGGCTTCAAGAAGGTGGAGGAGCTGATGAACGTCAAGGGCATCGGCGAAAAGAGCTTCCTGAAGCTGAAGCCGCTGATCGTGGTGACCGCGCCGGCCGCCGAGAAGCCGGCATTGCGCTGACGGCGGACGCCCGGCCCCGACTGCGGGGCCGGGCAGCTCCAGCGAGCAGAAACACCATGCCCCGGCGACACCTTGCGGCTTTCGACGGCTACTCGTTGATCGAGCTGATTTTCGCCCTCAGCCTCATCGCGATCCTCGCGGGGATCGCGGTGCCGATCGCCTCCGGCACGATCGACGATATTCACGCGGCCGGCGCGGCCCGCCACCTGGCCGCACGGATCGCGGCGACGCGGCTCGAGGCTGTGCGCCGATCCGCCTCAGTGGCCTTGCGCTTCGAGCCGGACGGTGCGGATTACGCCTTCACGCCCTTTCTCGACGGCAACGGCAATGGCGTGCGTGCCCTCGACATCGCCGGCGGATTCGATCGAGCCATTGGACCGACTGAGCGCTTGCGGCATCAGTTTGCCGATACGGCTTTCGGCCTATTGCCAGGTGTCCCCGACCTCGATGGCGGGACGGGTACGCCCGATGGCGTTCGAATTGGATCCTCGTCTTTTCTCAGTGTCTCCCCCGATGGCAGCTCGACGGGCGGCACGCTCTACGTGCACGGCCGGCGGACCCAGTACGCCGTCCGCATTCTCGGCGCGACGGGGCGCGTCAGATTCTTCCGCTACGACACAGGAGCCGTCCGTTGGATCACGAGATGAAAGACCGCCGTCACGATGGGCGCTTTGCGCCGCCAGCCCGCCCCGATCTCCGCGCGACACTGCGACCCGGCTGTGCCGTTGCGCTCGTGGATCTCAGCGCGTGTGGCGCTCTCGTCCAGACCCCGTGCCCGTTGCGCCCCGGTGCGCGCGTCCATCTTCAGGTGATCACCGGCACGCGGCGCGTCGCGGTCGGCGCCCATATCCTGCGGTGTCAGGTGTGGTCGCTCGATCCGTCGGAGGGGGTGACGTACCGCGGAGCGCTGAAATTCGATCATCGCGTCGAATGGGCCTGGGCAGACCGGACCCGTCGCGTGCACGGGATGCCCGAGCATACTCGACCCGCGGCGCCGGATGATGAGAAGCGGATACCCCGTACGCAGGCCGCCGTTTTGTCGGTGGTTGGGGAGTGGTGAAATGGCCGGTGATTTCATCGGAGACCCCATGGCATCCCCCTTGGTTATGTGCTCCCGCGAGGGTCGGATTGGAGGAGCAATGACCGTGATCGATGTTCTCCCGGATCCCGATGCCCCGGCGACGACGCTGTTGGCGGCCGTGACGAGCGGCCTGTCGCTGGCGCGCGAACCCCGCCTGCTCCGCGCCCGGTTCGAAGAAGAGCTGCGCACGCTGGTGAACGCGCGGTCGGTCACCGTTCGTGATTGTCCTTCCGACGCCGTCCGGCATCCCGACGTCGTGAGCTTCGATGTTCCATCCGCGCCATGGGCGACGCCCACCTCGCTCGAGGCGATCTTTGAACCGGCGCAGCCGGTCGACGACCGGAAGCGCCGCACGTTGTCGGTCGCCGCACACGTCGCCTGCTTGCTCGTCCAGATCGAGCACGCGAACGGCCGGTGGGGCCGGCCGCGAAAGGGGGATGGCGCGGCGCCGCTGATCGGGTCGAGCGGCCCGATTCGAGCGGTCCGCGAACGGATCGAGCGCGTGGCCGGGACCGATTTCACGGTGCTGGTCGAAGGGGAGTCGGGCACAGGCAAGGAGCTGGTCGCGCGGCAGATCCACGAGCTGAGCCGCCGGCGCCGGGGGCCTTTCGTGGCGGTCAATTGTGCGGCGATCGTCGAGACGCTGATCGAGGCCGAGCTGTTCGGGATCGAGGACCGCGCCGCCACCGGCGTGCGCGGCCGGCGTGGCAAGTTCGAATCCGCGCACGAGGGCACGCTGTTCCTCGATGAAGTCTCGGACCTCTCGTCCGCCGCGCAGGCGAAGCTCCTGCGTGCGATCCAGGACCTGACGGTGGAACGGGTTGGGGGCTTTGGGGCCCGCCGCATCGACACTCGGATCATCGTCGCGACCAACCGTCCGCTGACCGAGATGGTGGAACAGGGCAAGTTCCGCCTGGACCTCTTCTACCGCCTCAACGGCATCGATGTGCAGGTGCCGCCGCTCCGCCATCGAAGGGAAGACGTGCTGGAGCTGGCCACGTACTTCCTCGAGCGTTATCGCACCTTGCGTCCGCTGCGGATGTCGACCGGCGCGGCCGACGCCCTGCTCGCGTACGACTGGCCTGGCAACGTGCGGGAGCTCGAGCGGGTGATCGAGCGGGCGGTGGCGCTCAATGCTTCCGACTCGGTGGAGCTCGAGGATCTGCCCCCCGCGCTCCTGGGGGGCTATGGTGACGTGCTGCTGCCGTCAGTTCGCGCGCAGGAGTCGATGCGCGCGTGGGGCAGCCGCTATGCCCGGCTGGTGCTGGAGCGCTGCGCGAACAACAAGCGCCGCGCCTGCCGTGAGCTGGGCATCTCCTACCACACACTGCAGGGGTATTTGAAGTTCCGCCCTGACAGGCCGCGCCGCGTGCGCGAACGAGCGTAAGGGCGGGCGCCGGGGGCCTCCGGCGAGTCAAGTTCGGCGAGGCAGCCGGCCGCGCGGTGCGGCCGTGAGGACGCGCGCTGCACGCGAAGCCCGCCGGTCGGTATACGACCGCGCGGGTCCGTCGGAGGACCCATGGCAGGAAGCAAGACAGGACGCGTGTGGGGCACATGTCTGCTCGCGATCATCGTGCTCGGCGGTGCGGTCGCGCCGGCCGCCGCAGGAGCGTCGTACGACGCCACCTGTGTCGTTCCGCCGGTGCCGTCGTTCCGGGCGTCCGCGTGGCAGGAGGTTGCTGCGTCGCGGACCGGCAAGATCCCCGGATTGGGCAGCATCAGCGCAGCCATCGGCTGGGACAACCGCAAGCATGTGACGCTCGTGGGGCCGGGGTTTCAGGTCACCCGTGCCTTCACGCCCCTCACACGGGAGGTGGAAATCGGGATCTCAGGGGAGGGGGATGACCCGCTTGTGATCCGCTTCGGCAACGCCGAAGGGCTGACGGTGCTGCGCGCCGGACAGGTGATCCGCGGAACCGCCGATGCGGATGCGCTCCGTTCCGTCCTCGGAGGCCGGGCGGTCGCGGCGTTCCGTGACCGCATCGGTACCTACGAGCGGCGGCTGATCGGCGGCACCGCGGGCCGCGAAGACGATGCGCATGCGGACGGGTTTTTGCTCGCGGGCGCATTCGTGGCCTCGATGGCAGGGGACCCGATGGCGGTCGGTCGCGCGCGCGACCTGATAATGCGGCGGATCCATGGAAAGACGCGATCGGTTCGGTTTGATTTCAAGGATTGCGTGACGGAGTACGAGCTGTACCTGCTGAAGATCGACACGCAGCGAACGCTGTGCCTGGAGGCGGCCAACAGCCGCGACAGCTGGTACGCGCGGGCCGCGGACCGTCTGGGGTGTGAGGCTGAGTACATGGCGCAGGTGCTCGCCGGCGAAGGGCAATTCATCAGCTGTACTGCGCTGGGATCGATAATCGGATGAACATGAAGACGACTGATCGGATCAACCGCGCCAACGCCCGTTCCCGCCGGGTCTCGCCAGTGATCTTCAAGATCCTCATGGCCTGGCTTCTGAGCGCGATCGTGATGGCGATCATGGTGCCCAGCCTCCACGCCCGCGGCGTGACGCTGCAGCAGTGGATGGTGTGGACCGTCATCCTTGCCGCGCTGGGCTTGTGCGTCGGTCCCGATCTGGTGAGGCGCTTCACCAAGCGCGACTGATCGGTTGGCGGGGCGCGGCAGGCTCCGGCTCGCCGCGCCCGTCTCAGACCGGCGGTGCCACGGCCCGGCCGGTGGACGGCCGGAGGCAGACAGAAGACTGTCCGGGGGAAGACTTGTTGGCCGAAAACGGACCCTTTTGTCCGGATTTGCCGGGATTTGAAATTGCACGGTCTTCGGCATGTCTCCCGGCCGGCTCGTCCTGGCGGTGTTCGTCGTCTTGCAGATTGCTGATGGCCTGATCAGTTATGGCGCCGTTTCGATATTCGGGATCACTGCCGAGGGGAATCCGCTGATCCAGTCGTGGATTTACATCGCGGGGGCCGGCCCCGCGCTGTTCGGCGCCAAGCTTCTCGCTTGCGGCTGCGGGACAGTTCTCTACGTGCTCCACATCCGGCGAACGCTTGCCGCCTTGACGGTTTTCTATATGGCGGCCGCGGTCGGCCCGTGGCTCCTCATCCTGTCGAGGTGAGTCGGTGGGGGTCCCGGCACCGCTTGCCGGCGTCCAGGATTCCGGCCTGGCAGGTTTTTCCTTGCCTTCTCGCTGCCGGCGACTAGACTGTCCCGCGCACCCAAAGTCGCCTGCATGTATTCCGAAGACACCCTGCTTCGCCTGATCGAAGACATCTACGACGCGGCAGTCGCGCCGGAGCGCTGGCCTCAGTTCCTGGAAGCGCTCGCCAATGTGATCGACGGCCACATCGTGAATCTTGCCTGGACGAGCACCTGCCGAACGCAAACGACAATGAGCTTCGCGGTCCGGTTCGACCCCGAGGCGAATCGAGAATATCTCGAGTACTACTGCCGGCTCGATCCGTGGGCCAACGCTGCAGCGGAGCGGGGGCTCTTTCGCACCGGCGTCGTCGGGTTAGGTGCCGAGATCGTCCCCAAGGATCTCTACGAGCGGTCAGAGTTCTACAACGACTTCGGCCGGGGGTGCGGCCTCTCGGGTGGGATCAGCGCCGTGATACGCGCAGACGCCTCGGGCTCCGCACTGCTGAATGCCAGTCAACGACCGCACGGACGGCGCTTTGACGAGTCCGACGTGATGCTGCTGCGGCGTCTGCTTCCACATCTCCAGCGCGCGTTTCACGTCCACGAGCGCTTGAGCGAGGTGACGCTCGCCCGGAGCGCAGCTGAGGCAGTGATTCACCGCCTGCCGTTCGGAGCGGTATTTCTCGACCACACCGGTCACGTGGCGTTCGTCAATCGTGCCGCACGGCGGATGTTCGAGGCCTGCGATGGCCTGACGCTTCGAGGGAAGGGGGTGTTCACGTCCAGCATTCAGCAGACGGCGGAACTGCATGAATCGATTGCCCAGGCACTGGGCGTCTCCAGGGGTGAGGGACTCGACGTTTCTAGCGACGGCGTGCTGTCGATCAACCGGCCCTCTCTCAGGCGCCCTTTCCAGGTGCTCGTCACGCCGATACGCGCCGCCGCGCTGGGCCTCACGTTCAGCCTTGCCGGGCCGATGGCGGCGATGTTCATCTCGGACCCGGAGAGTGAGCCTGTGACCCCCGACGTGATGCTGCGGACGTTTTACGGCCTGACCCCTGCTGAAGCCCGGCTCGCCGCTCATCTTCTTCTGCATCGAACGGTGGAGGAGGCTGCGGACGTTCTCGAGATCTCACTGAATACCGCCCGAACGCACCTCAAGAAGCTGTTCGAAAAAACCGGCACTCGGCGCCAGTCGGAACTGGTTCGGCTGCTCGGAAGCGGTGTCGGCCAGCTCCAACACTGAGCGCCCGCTCGCGCGAGACCGTGGTGTGAGCGGCCTGGAAAGTCGCGCTCCAGGGCGACTCCGGTGCCGGAAACTCCCGTACGATGCCCTCCGCCCTCACTCGTTTGGGCGATGACAGCCGCTGCGACTGAGGGTTAATCTCCCGCCTTCCTTTACTCACTCACTGCCCAGAAGCGGATGTCCCGGAGTCCACTCCCGGAGGGATGTCTGTCGTCGCTGCAAACGGGGGAGCTCATGAGAACGAGAGTCGGCTTCGTCTGTCTTTTTGTCGCGGCCCTCGCCGCTGCCCCGGCTATTCGGGCTCAGCTGCCGCTTACCCTGTCGGGGACGGTGTTCGGCGGGAGCACAGTGCTCCCCGGCGCCCTCGTCGAAGCGCTTCAGGATGGTACGACCACCGTCGTTGGCTCGTCGACGACCAACTCGCTGGGCCGGTACACCCTGGCGCTTCCGGCTGCCACGTATGACCTTCGTGTGACGCCGCCTGCCGGCAGCGGCTTCGGCCAAGAGACGATTCAGGATGTCGTACTCTCCGCGGACAAGGAGCAGGACGTCGTGTTGGTGTCGGGAGGCGGTGCGACGCTCTCAGGCACGGTCCGAGGGTATGGGGGCGCTATCGTAAGCGGAGTCAACGTCACCGCGCAGATCCAGCCAACGTTCCAGACAGTCGCGACGGTCGTGACCGACGCGAACGGCCAGTATTCGATGCCACTGACGCCAGGGACATATCGAATCCTTCTGAATGGCTCGAATCGACCGAACACGCCTCAGAGCTTCAGCTGGGATCGCCGCGACCTCCCGGTTGCCGGCAGCCAGCAATTCGACGTCCAGCTGCCCGTGCTGCGAGTGAGCGGTACGATCCGGAACACGTCATCTCAGCCAGTCCAGAATGCGCGGGTTCAGTTCAGCAACAACCAGAGCGCGTCGTCGCTGTTCATCAGCAGCAGCGGCAGCAATTCCTTCAGCGCCTCGGACGGAACGTACTCCTACTTCGCGTTCCCGGGCAATACGAGCATCACCGTCACGCCTGCTGCCGGTTCAGGCCTTGCTGTGCTGACCGAGACATTTGCTCTGAGCGTCGACGCGACACGAGACTACACGCT
This sequence comes from Vicinamibacterales bacterium, assembly GCA_035250005.1. Lineage (GTDB taxonomy): Bacteria > Acidobacteriota > Vicinamibacteria > Vicinamibacterales > 2-12-FULL-66-21 > JACDCA01. Next base: position 12,683 of record DATFFM010000019.1, read on the forward strand.
TGCGGCGGTAACCCTGACAACGGTGACGGGCGTCGTGCGGGGATATCAGTCCCAGCCGATCCCGTTTGCCCAGATCCAGGCATTTACGTGGCCACAAGGTCAATTCCTGGGATTCGTGAGCGCGGATGCAGGCGGCAACTATTCGCTGCCGTTGCCCAGTCTGTGTCGATTGATCGTGTTTGGAAGTACCGGACCAGGCAACAGTTTTCAATGGGATCGTCGCAACTTGAGCATCTCCAGCAGCCAGATGGACATTCAGGTACCGGTCTCACGAATCACCGGAGACGTAGCCAACTCGTCCGGTAGCCCCGTCCCAGGCGCTACGGTACGTGCCGCGCAGTCGTTCTTTGCCAACGACCTGTTTGTCAGCGCTTCCAGCCAATCGAGCTCGGACGTAGCCGGTCGGTTCACCATGCTGACGGTAAATGGTCCGACGACGCTGACAGCGCTGCCGCCGACCGGAGCGAATCTTGGTATGGCAGCCGATGCCCTGACGCTCATGGCCGACACGGAACACGACCTCATCCTTCCGGACGCAGTCAGGATCAGCGGGGTGGTTCGCGGCTACGGAGGGATGCCCGTTTCGTTTGCCACCGTGGAATTGCGCCGCGCGTCCGATGCGCTGATCCTCACGTCGGGATCAACGACGGCATCCGGGACATACGATCTGCCCTCAATAGCAGGAAACGTTCGAGTGCGTGTGTTCCCTGGCGGCCGCCCGAACGCCCCACAGTCGGCAACCTGGGATCGTGCATCCGTGCCTGTGGCCGGACCAACCACCTTCGACGTGGACCTTCCCGTCGTCCGACTTGCCGGCCGGGTTACCGACTCGAACGGTGTCGGCGTGCCAGGCGTTCGCGTACAGGTAAGCAACTCGCGTTTCCAGTCCAGTCCGCAGTTGAGCGTGAACAGCTTTGGTAGTGTGCTCAGCGATGCGCAGGGACGCTATTCGATGCTGCTTTTGAGTGGCTCCGGTTCGCTCACGGTGCAGCCGCCGGCGGCCAGCGGATTCGTCAGCAGCACACTGTCCAACTTCAGCATCAATGCGGACTTGGATCAGGCCATCGTCCTTCAGCGTCCTGACACCACGCCGCCGACGATCGTGAGCGGCCCGACCGTACTGCATTTGAGCGATACGTCCGTATCGATTGGCTGGACGACGAACGAACCCGCGACCTCCCGCGTATCCTTCGGACTCGGCACGCTTACGCAGACCCTCAGCGACAACGCGCTCGTTACGAACCACAGCGTCACGCTTCTCGATCTGGTCGGGCTCGAGACCTACACCTACCAGGTGTCGTCGATCGATCGCGCCGGCAACGGGCCAGTCTCAAGCGGCCAGGCGTTTTTCACCACCCAGCCGTTCCCGGGCGATGTCACGCCGCCTGTGATCACCGGAGGTCCGTCGATCGCGTTCGTCGATCAGACGACGGCCATTGTTCAGTGGACGACCGACGAGCCGGCGACGAGCACGCTCGACTACGGGGAGACACCGGCTCTGGGCACCGTCGTACCCAGCCCGCTCGGGAGGTTCCTCCAGAGCCACTCCGTCAGGATCACCGGGCTCACGCCGGCGACGACGTTCTTCCTCAGAGTCCGGCCCGCGGATCCGGACGGTAACGAGGTAGAGAGCGGAATGGTCAGCCTTACGACGCTGACGGTGCCAGATACGCAGGCTCCGGTCATCACCGAGGGCCCGGCCGCTACGTCGGTGAGCGACACGAGCATGACGATCACGTGGAGGACCGACGAACCCTCCGACAGCGGCGTGTCGTACAACAACGGCACGAACTTCTTCACCGTCCGCGACGAGGCATTCGTCAGGCAGCACAGCGTGACGCTGACCGGCCTTACGAGCGTGACCTCGTATCAGGTGACGGTGTCGTCGCGGGATGCGGTTGGAAACGGGCCCACCCTCGGCGGCCCGATCACGGCCGTTACCGCGGCCACGCCCGACACGACCGCCCCGGTCATCTCCAATGCCTCCGTCAGTGAGATCGGAGAGACCAGCGTGGTCATCACCTGGAACACCGACGAGCCCTCCACCAGTACGGTGGCGTTCGGGACAACTTCGGGGTCGCTGTCCGACTCCCGGGCGGACGTGGCGCTGACACGGGATCACCGGATCGTCCTGACCGGTCTCAGCGGTGGGACGGCGTACTACTTCACTGTGTCGTCGGCAGACGCCGCTTCGAACGCGGCGACGACCGGCGAAGGCACCTTCGCCACGCGTCAAGTGGTCGTCGACAACCCGCCGACCGCACCCGGCACGCCGACGGCATCGCGGAACCCTTCGAACACCGGCACGTTTACGGTGTCGTGGAATCCCGCGACCGACGACAACGGGATTGCCGGATACGACGTGTTGCGGAATGGCGCCGCCGCCGCTCAGGTCGCGTCTGACACAACCCTCTACCAGGAATCCGGTCTCGCTGAGGGCAGCTATACGTATCGGATCCGGGCGCGCGACACGGGCGGTCACTCTGCCCTGTCCGGGGAGCTGTCGGTAATCGTGGATCTGACGGCGCCCGTTCTCGCGACCCCAGGCCCTGTCAACGTCGACGCCACTGCTCCGACGGGAGCCGAGGTGACGTTCCAGGCGACAGCCACGGACAACTTCGATGCGCAGCCATCGATCACCTGCAGCCCGGCCTCAGGTTCGCACTTCAACATTGGCGCGACAACGGTCAACTGCCAGAGTGCTGACGCGGCAGGCCATACTGCTTCGGCAAGCTTTGTCGTGACCGTGCGGGACGTCTTCGCGCCCGCCCTTGCCGTGCCCGGTGACATCGAGGTCGATGCAACCACTCCGGCGGGGGCCGTCGTCCTCTTCACGGTCACCGCCTCGGACAACGCCGACCCGGCACCGGTCGTTTCGTGCGACCACGAGCCGGGAGCGACATACCCGGTCGGCAGCACGACGGTTACGTGCACTGCCCGAGACGTTGCCGGGAACATGAGCGATCAAGGCACGTTCGACATCAAGGTCGCGGGAGCCGCGGAGCAGGCGGCCGCGACATCCGAGCTCATCACCGGCTTCAATCTGCCGGCAACAACGGAGCAGGCCCTCACGGTCAAGATCGAGCAGGCCCTGACGGCCCCCAATGCGACGTCGTCGTGCAACGAGCTTGGTGCGCTGATCAACACCGTGCGGGCGCAGCAGCGGTCGGGTCGTCTGACCGTGGCCCAGGCCGATGCGATCATTTCGGCGACGCAGCAGGTGATGATCGTGCAGGGTTGCCGCTAGGTAGAGTCACGGGTCAGGGCGAGGCGGCCTCGCTCTGATCCGCTCTCAGCAACAGGCCTCGGGGTGAGAAGTTATGGGGCCGCTCAGCGCCGCCCACGCTGCGCATCAGCGTGACGGCGTGCTGGTCGTGCGCGGCGGCGTCGGCTCCTTCCAGAACTTGACGTGCTTCACCCGGTTGCCCTGCAGCAGAAACCCCGTCACCCGGCCCTGGCCGTCACGCGTGAACTGCACGATGCCGGGTTGCGAGCGGAACGCGTCCTTGATCAGCGGCTCGAGCGGGTTGGGGCGCAGCTTCGAGCGCTCGAGCGTCAACGCGCCGTCCTTGACCGACATCCGGAAGACGGCATCCACCTCGTCGCTGCGGTAGGCGCCGGCGTACTCGGCGATCTGGTCCGCGGTTGGAGCGAAGGGGTCCATCCGGACGAAGACCTGCGTGCTGCCGGCCGGCTTCAGCTGCACTTCGCCGGCCTCCTCTTGTATGGTGAGGCGGGCTCTCGGGCCGCCGGTCATCACAAATGCCCCACCGCCTACCGGCCTCAGCGCAATCCGCTCGCGCCCGCTGACTGCGTGCAGCTTGCCCGCGTCGAAGATCACGGGCCGCGCGATCCCGTCCGGCTGGTACCAGTAGATGCCGGCGTAGCGCTTCAGCGTCGCTTCGGGCACCGGCACTTCCGGAGTGTTGTCCTCCGGGGGCTCCGTGGTCGCCGAAGGCAGGTCCGACGGCAGGAACAGATCCGCCACCCGGCGCGACAGCAGCCCGGGGTTCGCGGTGGAGATGTTGCAGAGCGTCGCGATGCCGAGCCGGCGGTCGGGGAAGCGGACGAAGTCGGCGCGATAGCCCGCATCGGATCCGCCGTGGCCGACCACGGCGAGCGAACGGTACTTTCCGTGCGTGATGCCGAAGGCGTAGTCGATGGGGGTGCCGGTGCTGAGCACGCCGCGTTCGAGGAGCTTCGCCTGGAGCTGCTCGCCGCCGACGGTCCGGGCATCGAAGTTGGCGTGCCACTTCGCCATGTCCTCGACCGTCGTGAGCAGGCTCGTCGCGCCGGCGGTGTCGAAGTTCGTCACGCTGAGCCTGAACGACCCGCGGTCCGGGGCATAACCATAGGCCTGGTTCTTGACGATTTCCGAGAAGGTGTCGCGGAAGTGGGTATGGCTCATGCCGAGCGGTTTGAAGATCCGTTCGGTCGTGAACTCGCGAAACGACTTGCCGCTCACACGGCTGACGATCACCGCGAGCAGCGTGAATCCGCTGTTCGAGTACAGGTGTCTCTCACCGGGCGTGAAGTTCAACGCCTTCTGACGCGACAGCAGCTCCAGCACGTCGTCGTCGGTGATGAGGTCGCGCGAGTAGCGCCAGCCGGCGAGGCCGAGCAGGTCCCACTGATCGCGGATCCCGCTGGTGTGGTTGGCCAGCTGGCGGATCGTGATCGTCGTGCCGAAGTCCGGCAGCTCCGGCAGATACTTCCGGATGTCGTCGTCGAGCGCCAGCTTGCCATCCTGGGCCAGCAGCAGGATCGCCGTCCCGGTGAACTGCTTCGAGACCGATGCCACGTGGAAGACCGTCGACGGCGTGAGCCGCACGTCGTGGTCCAGATTGGCCATGCCGTACGCCTTCCTATAGGCGATGCGGTCCCCTTCGTAGACCGCGACGGCGCATCCCGGAGAGGTATTCTTGTCGTAGTCGGCAAAAATTGCGTCGATCTTTGCCTGGCGCGAGGAGTAGGCCGGAACGGCGCGTTCCTGCGCAGGCGCCTGAACCGACACAAGACTGAGGACGAGGATGGTGCTCGACGCGTGTTTCAGCATGTGGGCATCCTAACGCATCCCGCTCCAGTCGCAGTGTCAGGGACCGCCTGCCGATCCGGAACCATCTCGCAGCCACGTCCACACAGGAGCCCGGCACCACCGGTGTCTGCAAACCAGGGAAGGGCGCTGGGCCAGCCACTGCAGGACACAGAAGAAACACAGAAGGCCAGCCACTGCAGGACACAGAAGAAACACACAAGGCCAGCCACTGCAGGGCACAGAAGAAACACAGAAGGCCAGCCACTGCAGGACACAGAAGAAACACAGAGCAATACGGATGAACGCGGGGAGGTGGCCGTCGGCCTTTTCTGTGTTTCCTCTGTGTTTCTCCTGTGGCCGTAATTCTCTGTGGCCTTCCTTGACCCGCCGACGAGCCGCATAGTACCTTTTCGGGGTTATGCCCCGGTGGTCGCGGCCGCACTGGCCGCCTCCGTCGCGGTGGGCACTCTTCCGCTCCCGAACAGGCCGGTTCCATCGCGATGCCTCAGTCCGCGTCCGCTGCGATCAAGAAGACCCCGCTCAACGCCCGCCATCGCTCGCTCGGTGCCCGCATGGTCGAGTTCGGCGGCTGGGACATGCCGGTCGAATACTCCGGCATCGTCCAGGAGCACATGGCGGTGCGGACGGCGGCGGGCCTGTTCGATGTCAGCCACATGGGACAGATCGAGATCGCCGGCAAGGACGCGCTCAAGGCGATCCAGCACATCACCTCGAACGATGCCGGCCGGCTCGCGGTCAACCAGGTTCAGTACTCGGCGGTGACGACCCCGCAGGGCACCTTCGTGGACGACGTGCTCACCTACAAGATGAACGACGAACACTTCATGCTCGTCGTGAACGCGTCGAACATCATCAAGGACTTTCAATGGATCGTGAAGCACATTGCCGGGATCGGCGATGCGGTCGCGGTCAACACCAGCTCGCGCTACGCGCTCATCGCGATCCAGGGGCCGGCCGCCCGCGAGGTGCTCCAGACGCTGACCGGCGTCAACCTCGGCGACATCAAGTACTACTGGTTCACGACCGGTGAGGTCGCGAGCGTGCGGGTGACGATCTCGCGCACCGGCTACACCGGCGAGGACGGCTTCGAAGTGTTCGTGCCGCCGGCATCGGCCGAGCGCGTGTGGGATGCGATCCTCGCGGCAGGCAGGACGCACGGGATCGTGGCGGCCGGCCTGGGCGCCCGCGACACCCTCCGGCTCGAAGCGTCGATGCGGCTGTACGGCAACGACATGGACGAGACGACCACCGTGGTGGAGGCGGATCTCGGATGGATCGTGGGGTGGAAGAAGGACGACTTCATCGGCGCCGACGTTCTGAAGGCGCAGAAGGCCGAGGGGACGGCGAGGAAGCTCGTGGGGTTCGAAGTGCTGGACCGCGCAATCGCGCGCCATGGCCACGAGGTCTACGTCGACGGACGCACAGCCGGCGTCGTCACCAGCGGCACGCAGACACCGTTCCTGAAGAAGGCGATCGGCATGGCATACCTGCCGACGGCGCAGTCGGCTGCAGGCTCGGAGTTCGAGATCGACGTCCGCGGACGGCGGGTCAGGGCCCGGGTCGTCCCGATGCCGTTTTATAAGAGGAGCTAGGAGCCAGGAGCTGGAAGCTGGAGAGAGATACACGAAAACACTCTGGCTCCTGGCTTCCCGCTCCTGACAATCGAAGGAATCATATGTACCCGAGCGACCTGAAATACACCAAAGAGCACGAATGGGTGCGCGTGGCGGGGGATCGAGCCCAGGTCGGCGTCACCGACTACGCGCAGAAGCAACTGGGCGACGTCGTCTACCTGGAACTGCCGGACGTCGGCAAGACCTTCAGCAAGGGAGACGTCTTCGGCACGATCGAATCCGTCAAGGCGGTCTCGGAGCTCTATGCGCCGGTCGGCGGCGAGGTGGTGGAGGTGAACTCGCACCTCGCGCAGCACCCCGAGTCGGTGAACTCAGATCCCCACGGCTCCTGGATGATCGTCATGAAGCTCGCAAATCCCGGTGATACCGGCGGCCTGCTCGACGCCAACGCATATACAGATCTCACGAAATAATGAACGATACGATCCCCGGTTCCTTCCAGAGCAGACACATCGGTCCGGACGAGCCCGAACGCGACGCGATGTTGCGCGCGATCGGCGTGCCGTCGCTCGACGCGCTGATCGATCAGACTGTCCCGCCCGGGATCCGGCTGGAGAAGCCGCTCGACATGCCCGAGGCGGACACGGAGTTCGGCTACCTGCGCCGGCTCCGCACCATAGCTGCGAACAACCAGGTCGCCCGGTCGTGCATCGGCATGGGCTACTACGACTGCATCACGCCGAGCGTCATCCTCCGGAACGTCTTCGAGAACCCCGGCTGGTACACGCCCTACACGCCGTACCAGGCGGAGATCGCTCAGGGGCGGCTGGAGTCGCTGCTGAACTTCCAGACGGTCGTAAAGGACCTGACCGCGATGGACATCGCGACGGCATCGCTCCTGGACGAGGGGACGGCGGCGGCCGAAGCAATGACGATGTTTCACCGGCTGCAGGCGAAGAAGACGTCGGTGGGGCAGACCAGCGTATTTCTCGTATCGGACCGCTGCTTTCCGCAGACGCTCGACGTCCTGAAGGGGCGCGCCGAGCCGCTGGACATCCGGCTCGAGATCGGGGACCCCGGTGCGCTGCCGATGGAAAACGCGTTCGGCCTGCTGCTCCAGTATCCCGACGATCACGGCGAGGTCCGCGATCTGCGGCCGATCATCGACAAGGCGCACGCTGCCGGCCTGCTGGTGGCGGTGGCATCCGATCTGCTGGCGCTGACGCTTCTGACGCCGCCCGGCGAGATGGGCGCCGACGCGGTGATCGGCAACTCCCAGCGCTTCGGCGTGCCGCTCGGCTACGGCGGGCCGCATGCAGCTTTTCTCGCGACGCGTGAAGCGTTCGTCCGGCAGGCGGCCGGGCGCATCATCGGCCTGTCGGTCGACGCGCGCGGGCAGCACGCGCTGCGCATGGCGCTGCAGACCCGGGAGCAGCACATCCGCCGCGAGAAGGCGACTTCCAATATCTGCACCGCGCAGGCGCTGCTGGCCAACATGGCCGCGATGTATGCGGTGTACCACGGGCCGAAAGGGCTGCGCGCGATCGCCGAAGGGGTCCACAACAAGGCGCGGGTGATCGAGGACGCGCTCGCCGCCCTGGGTTTCAGGCAGACCAACGCCGCGTACTTCGACACGCTGCGGATCGAAGGGGCCAGCGTGCCGGCCGTACGCACGGCGGCCGAAGCGGCCGGCATCAACTTCCGCTACGACGGCGGCGCCATCGGGATCTCCCTCGACGAGACCACGACGATCGGCGACGTGCGCGACATCATCGGGGCGTTCGCGGCAGCCAAGGGTGAAGACGGCACGGTCATCTTCAAGTATCCGGTGCCGTTCTCGCCGAACGTCCCGGCGGCGCTGAGGCGGACGTCCGCGTACCTGACGCATCCGGTGTTCAACACGCATCACTCCGAAACGAAGATGATGCGCTACATCAGGAGCCTCGAGCGGAAGGACGTCGGGCTCGATACGTCGATGATCCCGCTCGGCTCCTGCACGATGAAGCTGAACGCCGCATCCGAGATGATCCCGGTCAGCTGGCCCGAGTTTTCGCGGATGCATCCGTTCGCGCCGGCGGAGCAGGCGAAGGGCTACGCGCAGATCTTCGACGAGCTCGGGGATGCGCTGTGCCGGATCACCGGCTTTGCGGCCGTGTCGCTCCAGCCGAACTCCGGCGCGCAGGGAGAGTTCGCCGGCCTGATGGCGATCCGGGCGTACCACCGCGACCGGGGGGATGCCAAACGGAACGTCGTGTTGATCCCGTCGAGCGCGCACGGCACGAACCCGGCGAGCGCGACCATGGCGGGGCTCAAGGTCGTGGTCACGAAGTGCGACAGCAACGGCAACGTGGAGCTCGGCGACCTTCATGCAAAGGCCGAGCAGTACAAGGACACGCTGGCGGCGCTGATGGTGACGTATCCCTCCACCCACGGCGTCTTCGAGGAAGACATCAAGGAGATTTGCGCGATCGTGCACGGGCACGGCGGGCAGGTCTACATGGACGGCGCGAACATGAACGCGCAGGTGGGTCTGACCAGCCCCGCCGCGATCGGCGCGGACGTCTGCCACCTGAATCTGCATAAGACCTTCGCGATCCCGCACGGCGGCGGCGGCCCGGGCATGGGGCCGATCGCCGTCGCGAAGCACCTGGCGCCGTACCTGCCCGGGCACCCGATCGTGAGCGCGAGTGGGGGTGGGGCCCCGCGAGCCTCGAGCAACGGCGGCACCAAGGCGATCCCCGCGATCTCTGCGGCCCCCTGGGGGAGCGCCAGCATCCTGCTGATCTCGTACGGCTACATCCGCATGCTCGGTGTGGACGGCATGACCAGCGCGACGCGTGTGGCGATCCTCAACGCGAACTACCTCAAGGCGCGGCTCCAGGGGCACTACGACGTCCTGTATGCGAACCACAACGGGCGCGTGGCGCACGAGATGATCTTCGACCTGCGGCCGTTCAAGCACGCGGCGGGCGCGTCAGTGGACGAGTCCGACGTGGCCAAGCGCCTGATGGACTACGGCTTCCACGCGCCGACCGTCTCCTTCCCGGTGGCCGGGACGATGATGATCGAGCCGACCGAGAGCGAATCGAAGGACGAACTGGACCGGTTCTGCGATGCGCTGATCGCGATCCGCAAGGAGATCCAGGCGGTGATGGAGGGGAAGGCGGATGCGAAGGACAACGTCCTGAAGAACGCGCCGCACACCGCCGAGGAGGTCAGCGCCGACCAGTGGTCGCATCCGTATACGCGGGAACAGGCGGCCTATCCGCTGCCGTTCGTGAAGGCCAACAAGTTCTGGCCCGCCGTCGCGCGGATCGACAACCCTTACGGCGACCGGAACCTGATCTGCGCCTGCCCGCCGGTGGAGGCCTACGCCGAGACCTTGTAGCGCAGGCCTTGTAGCGCAGGCCTTCAGGCCTGCCACGCAGGCCTTGTAGCGCAGGCCTTCAGGCCTGCCACGCTGACGCCCGGCACGACCAGATGCGTGCTTACGGTCGCGCCGCCGCTGCCGTCCGCGTAAGCTCCTGCGCGCGCTTCCGGTAGCCCTCGAGCAGCTTCTTCGTAATCGCGCCTACCTTGCCGGTGCCGACCGGCCTGCCGTCGATCCGCGTGACCGGGCTCAGCTCCCGTGTCGTGCTGGTAATGAACGCCTCGTCCGCGGTCTCGAGATCCGCCGGGAGGAGCGTCGCTTCCCGGACGTCGATGCCGGCATCCCTGCCCACTTCGAACAGGAACGCCCGCGTGATCCCTTCGAGCAGCCCGGCCTCCGACTTCGGGGTCAGCACGACGCCGTCGCGCACCATGAAGAAGTTCGCCTGCGAGCACTCGGCCAGCTCGCCGCGGTAGTTGCACATCAGCCCTTCCTCACCGCCGCGGCGGTTCGCCTCCTGCATGGCGAGCGCGTTGTTGAGGAGGTTGTTCGCCTTGATCAGCGGGTTCACCGATCCAGGATGGTTGCGAAGGACCGGCACGAGGCAGATGTTGATACCGTCGTCGAACACGCGCGCCGGCGGCGGCTCGAGCGGCTTCACGATGATGACGGTGGTGGGCTTCGGGGTCGACTTCGGATCGTAATTCAGTTCGCCGACACCCCGCGTGAAGAGGATCCGTATATAGGCCTCCTCCAGCTCGCCCGCGGCGGCGACCGTCTCGTCGATCCATCGCGCGAGCTCGTCGTCGGTGAAGGGCACCTCGAGCTGGATGCGCCGCGAGGAGGCACGGAGCCGGGTCATGTGACGGTCGTAGAGGAAGGGGACGCGATTGTAGGTCCTGAGCGTCTCGTAGACCCCTTCGCCGTAGAGGAACCCATGATCGTAGACCGGCACGACCGCGTCCTGTGCCGGGGCGATCTTGCCATTGACGTACACGGCGCCGCGAAGAGCCATCAGCTGTCTGTCTCCTGTCTCCTGTCTGCTGTCTGCTGTCTCCTGAATTGACGCAGCATAGCACAGCGGATACGCTCAGCCCGATGCGCGTGCTCAACACCCAGCAGATGCGCGAGGCCGATCGCCGCACGATCGACGAGATCGGCATCCCCTCGGTGGTGCTCATGGAGAACGCCGGCCGCCAGGCGGTCGCCGCCATGGAAGCGGCGTTCGAGGGCATCGCCAGCAGCCGCGTCGGCGTGCTGTGCGGGCGCGGCAGCAACGGCGGCGACGGCTTCGTCGTAGCGCGGACGCTGGTGCAGCGCGGCATCGAAACCATCGTCTTTCTCCTCGGCAGCGTGAGCGACGTGCGCGGCGACGCGCGGACGAACCTCGAGATCCTCGGCCGCATCGGCCTGACCGTCGTCGAAGTCACCAGCGCGCAGGAGTGGGAGCTGCACTTCAGCGAAGTCTCCGAGTGCGACCTGATCGTCGACGCGATGCTCGGGACCGGCTTCCACGGTCCGCTCACCGGGCTGCTCGAGACGGTCGTCGCCGACGTCAACGATCTCGCCGTGCCGGTGGTGGCCATCGACCTGCCGACCGGGCTGTCGGCCGATTCGCACGAGACCGACGGGTCCGCGATCGTCGCGGCGATGACCGTCACGCTCGCCGCGCCCAAGATCCCGCTGGTGCTGCCACCGGCCGACAAGCATGCCGGTGATCTGGTGATCGCCGACATCGGCATTCCGATACCGGTGCTCGACGAATCCGACGGGCCGTACGTCGAGCTGCTGACCCGCGAGCGCATGCGGGATCTCGTCAGCGTGCGCGCGCCCGAGTCGCACAAAGGGGATTTCGGCCGGGTGCTGATCGTCGCGGGTTCCGTGGGCAAGACCGGCGCGGCCCATCTGGCAGCGATCGGCGCGCTGCGCTCCGGCGCGGGCCTGGTGACGGTGGCGGCTCCGAAGTCCTGCGTGCCGATCATCGCGTCGATGGCCGCGGAGTACATGACCATCCCGCTCGACGAGACGCCGGTGGGGACGATCGATTTCGCCGCTCTCGATCGCGTGCTGGATTTCAAGGCGGACGTCATCGCGGTTGGTCCAGGGCTTGGCACCGAGCCGTCCACCGCCGCGTTCGTCCAGGGGCTGGTGGAGCGCGCCGGCGTGCCGCTCGTGCTCGACGCGGATGCGCTGAACGCCTTTTCGGGGGACCCGGATCGCCTGATCGGCCGCGACGGAGTCGAAATCATGATCACCCCGCATCCAGGCGAGATGGCGCGGCTGCTGGGCCGCACGGTCGAGTCGGTGCAGGGCGACCGGCTCAACGTCGCCCGCGAGTTCGCCGCAGCGCACCGGCTCCACGTCGTGCTCAAAGGCCACCGTACCATCATCGCGGGGCCCGACGACCGGGCGTTCATCAACCTCACCGGCAACGCCGGGATGGCGACCGGCGGCATCGGCGACGTGCTCACCGGGATGATCGCGGGCTTCTTCGCGCAGCTGCTCGATCCCGAGGCCGCGTGCAAGATCGCCGTCTACCTCCACGGCTCGGCCGGCGATCTCGCCGAAGCCGACGAGGGGGAAGCCTCGCTGATCGCGACCGATCTGGTGTCGCGGATCGGCGATGCGATCCTGGAATTGACCGCCAGGCGAAAACCTCCCCGCCAGCGCGAATCGTGAACCAGGAAACGGTCACCATCAGCGAGGACGGCACATCGTCGGCAGGCGAGCGGCTTGCCGCGGCGCTGCGCCCGGGCGATGTCGTCCTGCTGTACGGTGATCTCGGTGCGGGCAAGACTGCCTTCGTTCGGGGCCTTGCCAGCGGTCTCGGCGCGGACCCCGAGGAGGTCTCGAGCCCGACGTTCACCCTCGTCCATGAATATGCCGGGCGCCGGTCCGGCGAGCGCATCACGCTGTTTCACGTGGACCTCTACCGCCTCGAGGAGCGCGAGGTGGACGATCTCGGCCTCGAGGAGCTCGTCCTCGCCGGTGGCGTCGTCGCGATCGAATGGGCCGAACGCTGGCGCGGCCGTCCGGATGATGCCATCGAGGTGAGGATCGAGGATGAGGGGGAGGACGCGCGGCGGATCTCGGTGAAGGTGTGAATTCTCAATTTGCGAATTGCGAAATAAACCGGCACGTTGCCGAAATCGTCCGGACGGACGATCTGAGCCTGTTGCCTCGTAATTCACAATTCACAATTTCCTCGTGAGCACTTCTGCCGCGCCTCCAGCTCTGTGCCAGAATGCCTAACATCCGGAGGGGCCATGCTCGTCAGCGTCCTGCGCGGCCTGGTGCGGAGGCCAACCCTGATTCTCGCGGCCACCGCCACGCTGGCCCTGGGGATCGGCGCCGCGACGGCACTCTTCAGCACGGTGAACGCCGCGCTGCTGAAGCCCCTCCCGTACTCTCGCGCCGAAGACATCTACACCGTTCGAACGTTCTTCCCCAGCGGACGTTTCACCAGCGGCCTTGTCGCGACCGAGGAGCTGGCGGCGCTGCGGCAGATGAGCGACGCCGTGCTGGCAAGCGCCGCCGTCTTTCGTAGCGACAGCGTCATCGACTCCGGTTCCACTCGACGTCAGGTAACCGGGTATGGCGTCTCCGAAACGTTCTTCGACCTGGCAGGGACTCCGATGGCGCTCGGCCATGCCCTGGCCCCAGCAGACCACGTGCGCGGGGCGCCCAGATCGATCGTCCTCTCACACGCGCTCTGGATCAGCGCCTTCGGTGGGCGAGCCGACGTTGTCGGCCATACCGTGACGCTTGGCGGCGAGCCGGCACGGGTCGCTGGGGTCGCTCCTGCCGGATTCGATCTGCCGGCCGGAACGGACCTGTGGTGGAACCTGTACGAGGGTCCCGCCAACATCGGCCACCTGTACGAGGGCTACGTGCGCCTCACGCCGGGCGTGACGGTGGAGTCGCTGCACGGCCGGATGACGCAGGCGATGGCGGCTCTGGGAGCCAAGTACCCGGACCAGAACAACGGCCGCGCGTTTCGCCTGCGTCCGCTGCTCGACGACACCGTCGGCGACCTCGGACCGGTGCTGATCATCCTCTTTGCGGCGACCGGGCTGCTGCTGGTGCTGGCGTCGGTCAATGTGATGAATCTGCTGCTCGCCCGAAGCACCGGCCGAAGCCGGGAGATGGCGGTGCGTGCCGCCCTCGGCGCCAGCCGCCGCCGGATCATGGCGCACATGCTGTCCGAGTCGCTGGTCATATCTGCCGTGGGCGGGGCGGCCGGCATCGGGGCGGCCTATGCGGCCGTCCGGCTTCTGGAGCGGCTCGGGGGCTCGCGGCTGCCGCGCCTGGATTCCATCGGCTTCGATGGTGCTGTGTGGTCGTTTGTCGGAGCCACGATCGTTCTTACGGGGCTTGTCGTCGGCATCCTGCCGGCTCTGCGCACGGCCAGGACCGATCTCTCCGCCGTGATCAACGAGAGTGGCCGTACGGTTCATGGCTCGCGGACGACTCGACGGATGCTCGGGCTGTTCGTCGTGGTCGAGATCGCGGTCGCCGTGGCCCTGGTGGCCGGCGCGGTGCGGCTGGTCCGCAGCTTCGACCACCTCCACGGCATCGATCCGGGATTCGTGGCGGGCGACACGCTGGTCGTCGACGTGCTCCTGCCCGCGAACCCGTATGGCAACCAACAGCGGATCAACGCCTGGTGGGAGACGGTCGAGCATCGTCTGCGCGATGTCGGAGCGAAGCGCGTGGCGGCGGCTTCCGCGCTCCCATTACAGCATGAGTGGGACACGACGACCTTCGTCGATATTTCCAGCAGACGGGACATTCCACCCGACCAGCGCCCGAACGGCCGGCTTCGCCGGGTCAGCGCCGATTTCTTCTCGGTGATGGGCGTCTCTCTGGTGGCAGGGCGCTCCTTCACGCGTGACGATGCGCCGGGTGCCCCTGGAGTCGCCATCGTCAACCAGGCATTCGTGCGCCGGTTCCTTGGAGCCGCCGATCCGCTGCGAGAGCGAGTGAGTGGATTCAGGTATCGGAGGGTTGATGGGCGGGTGATCCCCGAGGAGGTCGCCATCGTCGGCGTAGCGGCGGACGTCCGGTTCGCAGACCTCACGGTCCCGGCCGAGCCGACGGTGTACGTCCCCATCACGCAAATGGTCGTTTTGCGACAGAGCCTCGTTCTCACGGCCGCGAATGGAGCTGCCGAGCAGCTGGTGCCAGCCGCGAGACAGGCACTCGCGGCCGTCGATCCCAACGTGGCGGTGGAATTCGGATCGATGTTGTCGCTGGTGGCCTCCTCGCTCGAGCGGCAGCGACTCGGGATGCTGCTGATGTCGGCATTCGGAGCGGCCGCACTGCTGCTCACCACGATAGGCGTCTTCGGTGTCATCGCGTACGTCGTCGCGCAACGGACCACGGAGATGGCGGTGCGTCAAGCGCTCGGCGCCACCCGGCCGCAGGTGTTCTGGCTCGTGTTGTCGCACGGCGCCGTG
Organism: Vicinamibacterales bacterium; assembly: GCA_035250005.1. Taxonomy (GTDB): domain Bacteria; phylum Acidobacteriota; class Vicinamibacteria; order Vicinamibacterales; family 2-12-FULL-66-21; genus JACDCA01. The sequence continues at coordinate 28,142 of DATFFM010000019.1, forward strand.
ATGTCGGCCGCGGGTATCGGGCTCGGCGTCGTGCTGGCGTGGTGGACCGGCCGTCTGCTGGCCAGCTACGTTTATGACGTGAACGCCGCGGATCCCCTGGTGCTCGGCGGAAGCGCCCTGCTGGTGGCGTTGGTGGCGGTTTCTGCGACCCTGATTCCAGCCAGCCGCGCCGCGCGAGGAGAGCTCGTGCGGGCGCTGCGAGGTGCCTAGCTTCAAAGTTCACACTTCAAGCGCCAAACGCCAAACGCCAAAGGAGAATCCTCTGCGAGCTCCTTTGAGGTTTGGAGTTTGCTATTTTGGAGTTGCCAGAGTCAGAACCTGTGCCTGGCCTCCAGCTTCAGCGAGATCGTGGCTCCTTCAGGTGACGGTGTGCCGGCCGGAGGGGTCATCGACAGCTGCAGCTCGCCGGCGTGGTAGCGCTCGCCGTTCGGCAGGAAGACGGTGAAGTGGACGTGCGGCGGGTTGTTGCTGTTCGGGTACGAGCCTGGGCGGATGGTCTCGAAGGTGAAGCGCCCATCACCGTCGGTTTGCACCCATCCCCGAAGCCGCCACGAGTGCGGTCCGTTTTCCCGCCGGTCGTACAGTCCGCCGCGGTCTGTCTGGTACGCAAAGACGATCGCGCCGGCGGCAGGGGAACCGTTCGGGCCGAGCAGCCGGCCGCGCACGACCAGCGGAGATCCAGGCTCGGACGCGGGCGCGATTCGGCCCGTGGAGCTGAGAGTCGCCGGGCGCTGCTGTTGGGCGCGTTCGACGGCGCGGATATAGTCGACGTCCTGTGCGGAGAGCGTCACGCCGGTGACGAGCAGTGTGACGAGCGTGAGAACGCGCGTTCTGGTCATGCCGGATTAGACGACGGTACCCGATCGAAAGGTCGGAGGTGCCGCGCGCTGCGCGGCCCGCCTTCGGCGGCCTTCCCTCCGGCGCTGCGCGCGCGTTCTACTCAACCCGATAGTTCGGCGCTTCTTTCGTAATGATTACGTCGTGGACGTGGCCCTCGCGGTGGCCGGCTGCGGTAATACGAATGAGCCGCGCCTCGCGCTGGAGCATCGGGATCGTCTCCGTGCCGCAGTATCCCATGCCGGCGCGAAGGCCGCCGACGAGCTGGTGGATCATCGCGGCGACCGACCCCTTGTGCGCGACCCGCCCCTCGATCCCTTCCGGCACCAGCTTTTCTCCGGCTTCAGGATTGGCGTCGAGATCGAACTCGTCCTGGAAGTACCGGTCGCGGCTGCCGCGGCGCATCGCGGCGAGGGAGCCCATTCCGCGGTACTCCTTGAAGCTGCGCCCCTGGTAGAGAATCATTTCCCCCGGGCTCTCGTCGGTGCCGGCGAAGAGGCTGCCGATCATGCAGGTGCTGGCGCCGACCGCAATCGCCTTGGTCACGTCGCCCGAATAGCGGATCCCGCCGTCGGCGATGATCGGCACCTTGTGCCGCGCGGCGGCGCGCGCGCACTCGGCCACGGCCGTGATCATGGGCACCCCGATGCCGGCGACGATGCGCGTCGTGCAGATCGAGCCGGCCCCGATCCCGACCTTGACCGCGTCGACGCCGAGGTCGCACAGCGCATCCGTGGCTTCGGCTGTTGCGACGTTGCCGGCGATCAGATCAACGTTCGCGTAGGTCTTCCGGATCCGCTTGACCATCTCGAGCACGCCTTGGGAGTGGCCGTGGGCGGTGTCGACGACGAGCACGTCCACGCTTGCGCCGATCAGGGCCTCTGCCCTTGCCAGCGCGTCCTTGCCGACACCGATCGCCGCCCCGACGCGCAGCCGCCCGAGGCTGTCCTTGCAGGCGTTCGGGTACTTGATCATTTTCTGGATATCCTTGACGGTGATCAGGCCCTTGAGCATGTAGCGGTCGTCGACCACCAGCAGCTTCTCGACTTTGTGGCGGTGCAGGAACTCGCGCGCCTGCTCGAGGGTCGTGCCGACCGGCACTGTGAACAGCGGGTCGCGGGTCATGATGTCGGATATCGGCCGGTCGAGATTGGCCTCGAAGCGCAGGTCGCGGTTCGTGAGGATCCCGACGAGGCGCCCTTCCTTGCCGCCGTCCTCGGTGATCGGCACGCCCGAGATCCGGTACTTCTTCATCAGGTCGAGCGCTTCGTAGATCCGGTTGGTGGGTGAGAGTGTGATCGGATCGACGATCATGCCGCTTTCCGAGCGCTTGACGCGATCCACTTCGGACGCCTGTTCCTCGACGCTGAGGTTCTTGTGGATGACGCCGATGCCCCCTTGCTGCGCCATCGCGATCGCCAGGCGGGACTCGGTCACCGTGTCCATCGCGGCGCTGAGCAGCGGCACGTTGACCCGGATGTTCCGCGTCACCTGCGACGTGACGTCCACCGCGCTGGGCAGCACGTGCGAGTGCCGCGGCACCAGCAGCACGTCGTCGAAGGTGAGGGCCGTCGTCAGCCCGACTGAGATCTGTTCGGTATTCAGGACGTCCGTTCTGGTTTCCATTTTCCCTCGCTGGCAGCCGCTGTAGCGCAGGGCTTCAGCCCTGCCCGCAAAAGCAAAGGGCAGCAGGATGTCTGCTGCCCTCATTCATTCGTCATCCCGCATGGCACGTGTCACGCAGCACCCGGCGCGGTCAGGCTCCATGGCATTTCTTGTACTTCTTGCCGCTGCCGCACGGGCAGGGATCGTTCCGCCCGACCTTGGGCTCCTCCCGCTTGACCTGTTTGATCGCGTCGTCGCCGCCGACCCGCGCCGGCCGCGGATTGCCGGCGGCCGCGCCTCCGCCGCCGAACGCACCGAAGGGTGACGGTG
>DATFFM010000020.1:0-31621 GCA_035250005.1 Vicinamibacterales bacterium
GCTCGAGCTCCTTCGCGGTGGTCTCGGCCAGCGCCGCGAGCCGCCGCGCCAGCGCATCCTCCCCCTGATGGAAATGAATCTCGAAGCCGGGCGTCGAGAGCGTGCGGAACTTCAGACGCGGGTCGTACCGATCTGACGCGTTCGCACTCCCGGCGGCGGCGAGCGTGACCACCAGCAGCGTGAGACATCCACGCGACGTCACGACTGCCGCTCTCGATACACGTCCTTGAGGAACGCGAAATCGGCGATCGCGGAAAGCGTCACCCCCACGATGTCGGGCTGGCACACCGCGACGTTGGTTCGATACCAGAGCGGGATGTAGGGGGCGTCTTCGGCAATGATCTGCTGCGCCCGGCCGTACAACGCCCGGCGCGCGTCGTCGGTGGCGGGCAGCGCCGCCTGCTCGATCAGCGCGTCGACTTCCGCGTTGCGATAGAAAACCCGGTTCAAGCCGGCTGGCGGCTGCTGCTTCGAGTGGTAGACCCGCCGCAGCATGTCGGGATCGGTCACGCCGACGAACTGCAGGGTGTAGAGCTGAAAGTTGCCGCGGGCGGCGTCGCCGAGCAGCGTCGGGAGCTCCGTGGACCGCACCTCGAGCCGGATCCCGACCTGCGCCAGGTCATGCTGGATCACAGCAGCCTGGACACGATACGTCTCGGAGGTGGACGTCCGGATGGTCAGCGCGAATCGCGGCTCCGGGCCGGCGCCGTCCGGATCGGGGAAGCCGGCGGCGTCGAGCAGACGGCGTGCCTCCGCCGGATCGTGCCGGAAGTCGAACGCGCGCCCTTCGAACGCCCAGGACATCGGCGGCACGATCCCGACCGCCACGGTCGCGAGCCCCCGCCGCAGATGACGGACGATGGCCTCCCGGTCGATCGCATATCCGATCGCCATCCGCACATCCCGGTTGGACAGGATCGGATCGCGCAGGTTCATGCCCATGTACGCGTAGTCCGTGCCCGGCGCGGTGATCACTGTGAGACGCCCTTCCTTCTGCAGCTGGGCGACGATGTCGGGCGCGATGTCGTTGACGACGAGATCCACCGTCCCTTTGCGAAGCTCGAGCCCGCGCATCGTGTCATCGGGCACGACCTTCAGTACCAGACCGTCGTTCTTCGGCCGTCCGCGATAGTGGCCATCGAACGGCGCGAGCTCGACGCGGTCGTCGGGCACGAAGCTCATCAGCCTGTACGGACCGGTGCCGATCGGCTGCCGCGAGTTGGCCGCGCCGGAGCCGTCCTGCACGATCCCCATCACCAGATTGATCGGGAACGAGGCGAACGGTTCCTTGAGCGTGAACTTCACGGTGTAGTCGTCGAGCGCGTCCACCGCGCCCAGCAGCCGGTACGCGCCGGTCCGCCCGCGAAAGTTCGGATCGATCAGGCTGCGGAACGTGTACAGCACGTCGGCGGCGGTGAGCTCCCGGCCGTTGTGAAAGCGGACGCCCCGGCGGAGTGTGGCCACGTAGGTCAGCGGATCCTTCTGCTCGAAGGTCTCGGCGAGATCCGGCACGATCCTGAGGTTCTCGTCGATCCGCACCAGCGTGTTGTAGAGCAGCTGGTGGACCTTCTGCGACGCTTCGTCGGCCGCGACCCGCGGGTCCATGTCGAGTGCCGAGTTCGTCATGCCGACGACGATCGCTCCCGGCGGCGGAGGCGGCCCGCCGGTGCAGCCGCCGCCGAGCAGCAGCGCGAGCACGAAGCACGCAGCACGCAGCACCCGGCACGGCAAGGCTAGCCCCCCGCCTCCCGCTTGAGCTCCGCCAGCAGGGTCAGGGCCTGCAGCGGCGTGACCGCGTTCACGTCGATCTCGCGGAGCCGCCGGTGAATCGCATCGTCGCCGGCCGCCGGCGCCTGGAACAATCCCAGCTGCTGCTGATCGCGCGTCCCCTCCCCGCTCAGCGACGGCCGGCCCCCGCGCGAGAGCTCGTCGCGCTCGAGACCGTTGAGGATCTCCCGCGCGCGTGTGACCACGCTGCCCGGCAGGCCCGCCAGCCGCGCGACCTGGATCCCGTAGCTGCGATCCGAGCGGCCGGGCACGACCTTGCGCAGAAACACGATGTCGTCCTTCCACTCGCGCACAACGACATGGAAGTTGGCAACCGAGGGCAGCGCATCGGCCAGATCGGTGAGCTCGTGATAGTGGGTCGCGAAAATCGTCTTGGGGCGTGCCCGCGGGTTCGTGGCCAGGTATTCGGCGACCGCCCACGCTAGGCTCAGCCCGTCGAACGTGGCGGTCCCGCGGCCGATTTCGTCGAGGATCACCAGGCTGCGCGAGGTGGCGCAGTGGAGGATGTTGGCGGTCTCCTGCATCTCGACCATGAACGTGGACTGGCCGCGCGCAATGTTGTCGGACGCGCCGACGCGGGCAAACAGCCGGTCGACGACGGGGAGCTTCGCCGTCCGGGCGGGGACGAACGAGCCGGCCTGCGCCATGAGGCAGAGGAGGGCGGTTTGCCGCAGGTAGGTGGACTTGCCCCCCATGTTCGGCCCGGTCAGGATCACGAGCTGGTGCGACTCGGCATTGAGCGTGACGTCGTTGGGCACGAAGGCATCGGGCGCATGACGCTCCACCACCGGATGCCGGGCCTCGGTCGCGATCAGCTCGTCACCGCCGTGCATCTGCGGCTTGGTGTAGTTGCCGACCGAAGCGGTCTCCGCGAGCGCCGAAAGAACGTCGAGCGCGGCAATGCCTCGGGCGGTATCCTGGATGCGCGGCGCGTCGGCCGCCACCCGGCCGCGAACGCGCTCGAAGATCTCGACCTCGCGGCTGACGATCCGCTCGTCGGCTCCCAGCACCTTCTCTTCGTAGTCCTTGAGCGCCGGCGTGATGAACCGCTCGCCCCCCGCGATGGTCTGCTTGCGGTGGTAATCGGGCGGCACGTTGGCCAGGTTGGATCTGGAGATCTCGATGTAGTACCCGAAGACGCGGTTGTAACGGATCTTCAGCGAGTTGATGCCCGTTCGCGCGCGCTCGCCCTCTTCCATCTCGGCGATGCGCTGCTTGCCGGACCGGCTGATCGTGCGCAGCTCGTCGAGCTCCGGGTCCACGCCGTCGCGGATCATGCCTCCGTCCCGCGCGATCGCCGGCGGCTCGTCGACGATCGTGCGATCGAGCTCGTCGCGGATGTCGGCGAGATCGTCGAGCTCCGCGAGCATGCTCCGCACGAGCGGCGCCTGCAGTTCGCTGAGCAGCAGGCGCACGCGCGGGATCGCGGCAATCGACTGCTTCAGCGACGCCAGGTCGCGCGGCCCCGCGGTGCCGAGCGCCGCACGGGCGACCAGCCGCTCGATGTCGTGGATGGACTTGAGCGTCTCGCGGGCCTTGACCCGTTCCGTCGCCCGGAAGGCGAACTCCTCGACGGCGTCGAGCCGGTCCTGGATCCGCTCCAGCGCCAGCAGCGGACGGAGCAGCCAGCCGCGGATGAGCCGTCCCCCCATCGGCGTCACGGTGCGGTCGATCTCGTGGAGCAGGGATCCCGCGCGGCCGCCCTGCGACGACTCGATCACCTCCAGGTTCCGCAGCGTCGTCGGATCGATGATCAGGCAGTCGGACCCGACGCGGAAGGCGATCTCACGGATATGCGACAGGTCCGCCTTCTGGGTCTCGCGAAGGTACTGCACCAGCGCACCGGCGGCGCAGGTCGCCGCCGGGCGGTCGTCGAGCCCGAACGCCTGCAGGCTGTGGGTGCGGAGCTGATCGAGAAGCGCGCGGCGCGCCGACTCGAAGTCGAACGTCCAGTCCTCGGCGGCGGTCACGAGCGCGCCGAGCCGCAGTTCCTCGACCAGCGCCCGGACGTCCGCCAGCCGCGCCGGCGCCACGATCTCGCGCGGGCGGAGGACGGCGAGCTCGTCGGCGAGCGTCTGGCGCGCATCGGCGCCGAGGTATTCGGTGGTCGTGAACTCGCCGGTCGACAGATCGAGCAGCGCGACGCCGAAGCCTGGCCCCGGGGCGGCGGCGATGCCCATCAGAAACGCGGGCTCGCGCGCCTCGAGGTAACCGGCGTCGGTCAGGGTGCCGGGAGACACGACCCGGACGACTTCGCGGCGGACGAGCCCCTTGGCCTTCTTCGGATCCTCCATCTGCTCGCAGACGGCAACCCGGAAACCTTTCCTGACGAGCCGGGCGATGTAGCCGTCGGCGGCATGGAACGGCACGCCGCACATCGGAATCGCGCCGCCAGTCGAGTCTTTCGATCGGGAGGTGAGGGTGAGCTCGAGCGCGCGCGCCGCCGTCAGCGCATCCTCGTAGAACATCTCGTAGAAATCCCCCATGCGGAAGAACACGATCGCGTCGCGATACTGGCGCTTGGCGTCGAAATACTGACGCATCGCCGGGGTCGCGCCAGCGGGTTCCGGGGGAGAAATCATCGAGAAATGCTGAATGACGAATGCTGACGCTGAATGCTGAATATAACATTGGACCGCGTGCTGATCCTTTCGCTCGACACCACGACGCGCGGCGGGAGCGTGGCGATCGTCCGCGACGGCGTGGTGATCCACCAGCAGAGCGGCGACGCGGCGGCGACGCATGCCGAGCGGCTGCCGACCGACCTCCTGACCGCCTGCGCCGCGGCCGGGGTCGAGATCGCCGGGATCGAGCGGTTCGCGGTGGCGGCCGGCCCGGGCTCGTTCACCGGCCTGCGCATCGGCATTGCGACGATCCAGGGGCTCGCGATGGCGCGGGATCGCCTGGTCGTGCCGGTGTCGGCGCTCGAAGCGCTCGCCGCTGCGGCGCCGGGCCACTCGCCTCGAATCGCGGCGTGGATGGACGCGCAGCGCGGCGAGGTCTTCGCGCAGGTCTTCGAACGGCGGCCCAGCGGCGTCCATGCGCTGTGCGAGCCGGTCGCGGCCGCGCCGCGGACCGTGCTCGACCTGCAGGCGTCCGTGATCGACGAGGCCGACTTTCACGGTGATGGCGCCCTCCGCTACCGCGATGAGATCATCGCCGTGCGCGGCGCATCGGCACGGATCGCCGATCCCGTGATTCCCCTCGCCGGCGCGATCGGCCGCATCGCGGCCAGCCATCCGGACCGCGCCGTACTCCCGCATGCCATCGTGCCGATCTACGTGCGGCGCCCCGACGCGGAGATCGCGCGAGACCGGCGAGCCGGAGGTCTGTGACGACCCGCAACCCGCCGCTGTCGGTCGAGCAGCTGCACCTGCCGGTCGACGACCGCGACCGTGACGCCGTCCTCGCACTCGAGGCGGCGTCCTTTTCGAATCCCTGGACCGCCGAGACCTTCGATGCGATGCTCGCGCGCCCCGTCAGCCAGGTCTACGTCGCGCGGGTGCCGGATGCGGGAATCGTCGGTTTCTGCGCCTGCTGGGTGATCGAGGACGAAATCCACATCAACACGATTGCGGTGGATACAGCCTGGCGCCGCAGGGGGGTGGGCTCCGGGCTGCTGAAAGCGATCCTGGAACGTACCGGACCCCGGCGGGCGACGCTCGAGGTGCGGCGCTCGAACACGGCCGCTCTCGGCCTCTATGAAAAGCTGGGCTTCGAAGTCACGGCGGTCCGCGCCGGGTACTACTCGAATCCGGAGGAAGACGGGATGATTCTGTGGCTGAATCCATGAGTTTGGACGGCTGGAATCCATAACCTTGAAGGGCATGGGGTCTTGTGTTACCTTCCCCCTATGATCGACTTGGATTGAGGGCGCACCGACAGCGAAAAGGAGGGCCGGAGATGCCGACAGATTTCGAAGAGGTGAAGCGTAAACTCCTGCAGACGGATGAGGAGTTCCGACAGCTCGCCACCCAGCATCACGATCTCGACGAACGACTTCACAATTACGCCACCCGGCATTACCTCACCCAACCCGAGCAAGTCGAAGAAGTCACCCTCAAAAAACAGAAATTGCACCTGAAAGACCAGATGGAGAGTATTCTGCGCCGCCACACCGGCGAGCCCGAGCCCGCGCACGCCGCACGGGGCTGACTCGTCCGCCTGAGACCGCGAGGGCCAGATTCCGGCCGCGCCCACGAGCGGGCGCGAGGGCCGGCACTGGCCCTCTTGTTTTTTGTACGGCATCCTTCCGGTATGAAGATCGATCCCGCGGGTTATCCATTCATCGGCGGTGCGCTGGTGCCGGCAGCGCTCGCCGCGGCGGCCAGGCGGCCGGGCGTGGCCGCTTCGTTCGCCCTGCTCGGCGGGTTCTTCGCCTATTTTTTTCGTGATCCGGACCGCCAGGTCCCGCAGGCTCCCGGCCTGGTCGTGTCACCGGCGGACGGCAAGGTCATGATTGCCGGCCCTACCGACCGCCGATGGGCGCCGCCCGGAGACTGGAAGCAGGTCACGATCTTCCTTTCGCCTATGGACGTCCACATCAACCGCACTCCGGTCGAGGGGCGGGTGACCCGGATCGAATACCGGCCCGGCCGGTTTCTGCCGGCCTACGACGAAGGGTCCAATGACAATGAGCTCAACGAGCTCTGGCTCGACGCCAACGGCCGTACGGTCGTCGTACGTCAGGTCGTCGGCATCCTCGCCCGCCGCATCGTCTGCCGCGTGGTGGAAGGGCAGGAACTCGCCCGCGGCGAGCGGATCGGCCTCATGAAGTTCGGCTCGCGGATGGACGTCTTCCTCCCACCCGACACGGAGCTGCGGGTCAGCGTCGGCGAGCAGGTCGTCGCCGGCGAGACCGTGCTGGGGAGGCTCGGGAGCGATGGTGCTCGATAAGTTCGGCCGGCGGCGGACCGATCGGCCGCGGCGCTTCAGGCGGGGCGTCTTTCTGCTGCCCTCGCTGTTTACCGTGGCGAACCTGTTCTGCGGCTACGCCTGCGTGGTGTACGCGACCCGCGCCGACTTCGAGACCGCCGCGCTGCTGATCGGGATCGCGATGGTGCTCGACACGCTGGACGGCTTCTTCGCGCGGCTCACGAACTCCTCGTCGGCGTTCGGGGTGCAGCTCGACTCGCTCGCCGACGTGGTCTCGTTCGGCATGGCCCCCGCGATTCTGGCGTTCACGTGGGGCCTGTGGCCGCTCGAGCGCCTCGGGTGGGCGGTCGGTTTTCTGTACGTGACCGCCACCGCGATGCGGCTCGCCCGTTACAACATTCAGAGCAACCTGCCCAGCGACAAGCGGTATTTCGCCGGCATGCCGAGCCCGGCGGCGGCGGGCGTCATCGCATCGACGGTCTATCTGTATCCGGCCGGGCTTCAGGAGTCGCGGCAGGCGCTGCCGGCACTCGCGATGGTCCTCCTGCCGGCGCTGCTGATGGTGAGCACGATCCGCTTCCGCAGCGTCAAGGCGATCGACGTGGGCTGGCGGCGCTCCTATCTCGCGCTGTTCATCGGCGCGGTCATCATCGCGCTCATCGCCACCCAGCCGCGGCTCGCGCTGGTGGTGATGGCGTATGCCTACGTCCTTTTCGCCGTGCTCTTCTGGATCATCGGACGGTTTCACAAGCGGCCCGCGGAGCCCGAGCCCGCACCGGATCACGCACCGTGAATCCGGGTGCTCGATTCACAATTCACAGTTTTCCCGCGGTGGGCAACCTGAGTATCACCGTCGTGCCCTGCCCCCCGGCGCTCTCGACGTCGATCCGGCCGCCGCTCAGCTCCACGTTCCTCCGCGCGATCGGCAGACCCAGGCCCGTCCCCGTTGCCTTGGTCGAGAAATACGGTTCGAACACGCGCTCGAGCGCTTCTTCGTCCATGCCCACGCCGGTGTCGCGCACCTGAAGCACGACGACGCCCGGCTCTTCGCTGGCCTGCAGGGTAATGGCGCCGCGGCCGGGCATCGCGTGCAATGCGTTCTCGACAATGTTGGAGAGGGCGCGGCCGATCAGGGTGCGGTCGACGAAGACCCGGGGCAGGGGAGGCGCCACCTGGTTGTGGATCTCGATCCGGCCGGCAAGCCCCGTCCGATACGGTTCCACGACCTCGGCAACGAGCGCCGGCAGATCGACCGCGCCCGGGCGCGCGGTCGGCGACGAGGCGAAGCTCGAGAACTCTGAGGAGATCTGCCGGAGCAGCCGGACCTGCCCGAGGATGGAGTCGACACACCCTTCGAGCACGGCCCCCATCGGCTCGCCGCGGTCGGCATGCACGCGCCGCAGGTGCTCGGCCGACAGCTGGATGGGCGTCAGCGGATTCTTGATCTCGTGCGCGACCTGGCGCGCCATCTCGGCCCACGCCTCGAGGCGATGCGTCCGCTCGAGCTGCGAGCGCTGGGCTTTCAGCTCGGCCGCCATGCTGTTGAACGCATCGACCAGCCTTCGCAACTCGTCGGCGGAGCGGACCGCGATGCGGGCATCGAAGTCACCGGTGGCTATCCGCCGGGTCGCGCGGGTGAGGCGCCGCACGGGGTCCGCGATGCGCTCGGCCATCGAGAGTCCCATCCCGGCCCCCACGAGAATGAAGAACAGCGCCGCCAGATGGATGCCGCGGTCGATCTCGTCCACCTCCTGCTCGATCTCCCGCTGCTGATTCGCCAGCGGGACGGTCAGGATGGCTTCGCGGCCGCCGGCGCGCGCCGGCACTGCAGCGATCACGTAGGGGAGCGTGGCGATGCGGTCCTCGCCGACGAAGCTGGGCAGGCGCTGCAGCGCGATCGCACGATAGACGTCGGCGGGAGTGCGGGTCGGCAGCAGCCCCGACGCAAACAGGTCCCGGTCGCTGGTGGCGAGCAGGTCCGGCCCCTGGAAAATGTTCACGTCCTGATCGATCACCTGGCTGATCCAGATCATCACGTCGTCGCTCACCGGCGGCAGTGGCTCGCCGCCGCGCGGCTGAGGAGCCTGCGACTCTTCGACGACGCGCTGCGCGACCGATGCCGAGCGCGCCGCCTCCGCCTCGACATCGGCGCGCAGCAGGCCGGCGAAGTACGCGCGGATGACGAAGGCGAGCGTCAGGACCGGAATGATCGACGCCAGCACGAACGCGAGAAACAGCTTGCGATAGAAGCTGGCGCGGATCTCGCGGAGCAGGGCCCGGCCGACACGCGGCCGCTCGCGCGCGATCCTGGTGAAGACGGCGGTAGCGAAGAGCACGATCACGAAGGCGGCCCCCGCAAGCGTGGTTAGTTCCGCGAGGTGCACGAAGCGATCGAACAGCGTCAGCGTCGGATAGCCGAGGCCGTAGATGCCGTTCCGGTCGTTCGACAAGAAGACGTGCCAGCGGGTGTTGCCGCGATTCAGCTCGGTCCAGAAGGGCTCGCGCGAGCTGTAGATCCGTGAGAACAGTTCGTCGGTGATCGGCCAGGCCGCGCCCCCTGACGCAAAGAGCGGCGTCAGACCCCATCCGTAGATCACGATCTCGACGTCGCTGCCGGTCATCCCTTCCGCGGGCGCCCCTCCCTGCGAGCGGAAGATTTCGAAATACGGGCTTTGCGACGTAATGAACGGCAGCGTCCGGTAGTCGGGCACGATGTGGAGCACGATGGAGCCGAGAATGCGCGGCGCGGTGCGGGGCCCTTCGCAGATGCTGCGCTCGGCGTGCAGCATGCGCCGTTCTTCGGAGCCGAACCGCGCCGCCTCGCCGAAGATCGCCCACTCGCACGATGTCGCGCCGCGCGGCGCCTGGATCGTGCCGGTGTATTCCGGAAAGTTCAGTGCGAAGCGGCTCACCAGCACGCCGGCCGCGTCGTACAGCTCGACTGCCGATGTCAGCCGCGCACGTGCCAGCGCGGTCTGCTGCCAGACGAAGAATGCGCCCTCGGTGCTTCCGCCTTCGGACTGCGACGTCGCACCGCGCACCAGATCTGCCAGACCCGGCATCGTGTCGATCTCCCGGCGCACTTCGTCCATCCGTTCCTGCAGCATCTGGGGATGGTTCTGCGCCTCGACCGCGTACTCGGTCGCCACCACGCTGCGGACCGCGCGGACGGTGAAGTAGTTCACCGAGGGATACAGCAGCAGCGACGGCCCGAGGAACGCAATGAAGAGCGCAAGGATGCGGGCCGCGACGGTGGCGTGCCTGAACCATCGGGCCGCGCGCCGGGCCATCAGCGCCGCAGCCGCGCACGCAGCCGCCGACAGCGCGATCCCGAGCGCGGGCAGCGGCCACCCGCGCACGACCGTCAGGGCGCTCACGAACAACGCCGGCGCCAGCCACAGCAGGCCCACTGCCAGGGCACGGGAGATGGCCCGCGGCATCCGCCAGTTCACCAGGGAGATCGTCAGGACCACTGTCGCGGTCCACAACGCGGCCAGGTGAGCCGCCAGGATCGCGCCGAGGAGCGTCAGCCGTTCGGCGCTCCATGGGTGCAGCGAGAAGTGGCGCAGATCCACCGGCGCCGCCTCGAGCGCGCGTTTCAGCACCACCTCGAACAGGACGACGACGCCGGCAGCGGCCAGACCGGCCAGCAGGTGGCGGAGCGCGAACCGCGCGGGAGCCGCGGAAGGGTCGCGACGCCTCCGCCGCAGCACGGCGCGCAGCTGCGAGATCGGCGCCGCCAGCAGCGCCATGGTCCCCGCGATCGACGCACTGCAGACGAGCAGCAGCGCGTCCGGTCCGGGGCCGACGTCTAGGGCGGTGTCGAGCGCCGCCCAGCCGAGCGCCGACCCCGATACGATGAGCACCGCAGCGACGGCCGTCAGCCTGCGGTGCGCGGCGACGGTCGAAGCGGCCGACCGCCGGTCCAGCACCGGCCCGATCAGCAGGATCAGCGTCGCGGCAAGAATCCCGAGCACCACCGCCGCGACGCGCCGCCGCCAGGCGGACCGCGCACGCGCCACCTGCTCGGACGTAATCGACGCCTCGACCAGCACATCGCCTGACGGCGCTCGGAGCAGGAACGCATTGGGGCGCACCTGTTCACCCGCGCCCTCGTACCGGAGCCGGAGCGATGCCGGCCCGAACGTGGTCGGCAGCAGGTATTCCGTCGGGCTGATCGTGTCGGCCGCACGGGCGGGGGAGAGGGCGTGCTCGGTCGCTACCACACCCACCGGCGCGTCGTCGCCGGCGGTCACCGGGATGACGTGAACCAAACGCAGCCCCTGTGACGACGGGGTGACGAACCAGGACCGCGGGCTGCGGATCCGCTCGTCGGGAATGTCGGACGGACGGCCGGCCCAGGCGCGGGCCACGAGGTCGGGGAAGTCGTAGATGGTGACGGCCACGTCGGAGCGCGTCTTTGCGTCGCCCAGCCGCCGGTCGATGACGTCGAACAGCGCCCGGGCCGCGTCGGGCTCGGCCTGCTGCGATCGCGCCGCCTGTAGCGCCTGCGCCGTGCCGGGATCGGTCGCGATCGCATTGCCGAGCTCGGCGAGCAGCGACGTCATCTCGCCGAACTCGCCGCGCACCTCGGCATCCACCCTGGCGACGGCCTCCGCGCCGCCGGCGCCGAAGCGCAGCCAGTCGGCGGCAAGACCGCCCGCGCCAACGGCGGCGGCGAGCAGGAGGCCGATGCCGAGCAGCCGGCGCCAGCTCACGTGCCGGTCGCGCATCCGCGGAGTCTCGAGAGAAGGCACCTCGGCAGGAGGATACCGCAAAGGGTAAACTTAGGATCCGCGCCGATGACTCACCATCTTCCGCTCAAGACCGCGCTCAAGCGCGGCGCCGTCATCGCGGCGGCCAACTGGCCGCTGGTCGTGGTGCAGTTCATCGCCGAAGGGATCCTGAAACTGCTGCTCGGCGTGCCGGTCATCGGCGGCCTGTTTCTCGTCGTGCTGCTCGTCGGCGCCGACGCCGAGGAGCTGCTCGCCGGAGAGCTCCGCGACATCGTCGCCTCCGTCTTCGCGGGCCTGCGCGCCAATCCGGTCGCGTTCGTGGCGTTTGGCACCGCCTTCCTTTTGGTGCTTCTCGGCGGTTCCGCCCTGACCTTCATCGTGAAGGGGGGCACCATGTCGCTGCTGGCGCAGGCCGAGGCCACGACCGGCCCGGTCGAGCGCCCGCCGCTCCGGCTCGAGGCGATTCGGCGGGCGAGCCGGGTGCACATCGAACCGTTTCTCGATGGCTGCCGGCGCCTGTGGCGGCGCTACCTCCGGCTCGGCGGATGTCTGCTGATCGTGTATGCCCTTACGGCCGCCCTGTACCTCGGGTTCATCGTCGGCGGCTACGCGCTCGCGCGGAACACGCCGGTCCTTCTCGGATGGACGGTGATCGCGGCCCTCGCCTCGAGCGCGCTGGTCGTCTGGATTACGCTCATCAACCTCTTTTACCTGCTGACGCAGATGATCGTCGCCGTCGAAGACGTCAGCGTCCGCAGGGCGGCCGGCCTCGTCCTCCGGTTCATGCGCTCGGCGCTGCGCGAAATAGCGGCCATCTTCGGCGTCGTGCTGCTGCTCGTGACGCTGGCGACCATCGCCTCGATCCTCGCGACCGCAGGGCTCGGGCTGATCGCCTTCGTGCCGCTCGCGGGGATCGCCGTGCTGCCGCTCCAGGTCGCGGCCTGGCTCCTGCGCGGATTCGTCTTTCAGTACCTGGCGCTCACCGCGCTCGGTGCTTACCTCACCCAGTACCGGCTGTATGCGCAGGGCGGCGGCGCCGTGCGCAGCCTTCGTGTCGCTCAACCCAACGCTTCCGCATGATCAACTACAACGAGTTTCTCTCCCGCGCCGCCGAACAGATGAAAGGATCGGCGATCCGCCGGATGGGAACGGTACTCGCGCAGTCGCGCGACACGATTTCATTCGCGCCCGGTTACCCGGCGCCCGACACCTTTGCCTGGCAGGAATTCACCGAGATCACGCGCGAGCTGCTGACTGGAGCTGACGGCAGCGTGCTCCAGTACGGCCCGACACGGGGGTTCAAGCCGCTGCTCGAAGAAATCCTCGCGATCATGGCAGCGCGCGGCGTCAGCTCACCGATCGACCAGCTGCTGGTGACCACCGGCTCCCAGCAGGGGCTGGATCTCATCGCCCGCGTGCTTCTCGATCCCGGCGACGTCGTGCTCGTCGAGCTGCCGACCTACACCGGCGCGATCACGGCGTTCAGGAACGTGCAGGGGAGCATGGTCGGCGTGCCGCAGGAAGCCGACGGCGTGGACCTCGATGCGCTCGACGAGACCTGGCAGCGCCTCCAGGCCGAAGGGCGGCGCGTGCGGATGCTGTACCTCGTCCCGAACTTTCAGAACCCGACCGGGCTGCTGATCGGGCTCGAGAAACGCCGGCGGCTGCTCGACTGGGCCGAGCGGCGCAACCTGCTGCTGGTCGAAGACGACCCCTACCGCGAGCTGTACTTCGAGGACTCGGCCACGGAGGCCGACGTCCGCCCGATCAAGGCGGACGACGACGGTGGGCGCGTCGTTTATCTGAGCAGCTTCTCCAAGACGCTCGCGCCGGGATACCGGGTGGCATGGATCGACGCCCCCGCGCCGCTCGCCGCAAAGCTCGAGATGGCCAAGCAGGCCGAGGACCTCTGCACGGGCGGGCTGGATCAGCGGATCGTGCACGAGGCCTGCCGGTGCGGCCTGCTCCAGCGCCAGCTGCCGCTGCTTCGCCGCTACTACCAGCACAAGCGGGACGTGATGGTCGAGGCGCTCACGCAGGAATTCGGAACCGACGTGAGCTGGCCGGCGCCGCGCGGCGGCTTCTTCCTGTGGGCCACGCTTCCGGAACAGATCGACAGCGACGTCATGATCGCGCGGGCCGTCGACAAGCTCGTGATCTACGTGGCGGGAGAGGCCTTCTTCGTGAACGGCGCCGGCCGCAACCTGATCCGCCTCGCCTTCTCGGCTCCCAGCCCGGAGAAGATCCGCGAAGGCATCTCGCGCCTGGCCGAAACCGTTCGGGAAGAAATGGCCAGCCTGGGTCCGGCGGGCCGGGGGTCCGAGGTCCAGGGGGCCGGCGTCCGGCGGACCGAGGTTCCGAGGTTGTAGGGTTCCAGCTCCAGCGGAAGTCCAGGGTTGGGCCCCCGGGCCCCCGGACCCCCGGACCGTTAACGTATCGGTCCGATCACTGAGAGCTTCCAGCTTTCCTCGAGGCTGCCGGTTATGGCGGCGAATACGATTCCGGCCTCGGTCACGGCAGAGCCCGGGTTCAGGGTGATCTGGTTCGGGAAGGTCACGCTGGCGGCGTTGGTCCCGTTGGTTGCGAGCAGCCTCCGGATCTCTTTTTCCGGGCCGGCGACGAAGACGGATCCGACGGCGGACACGGGGCCGGCCAGCGGACGGAAGGGGACGCCTTTCTGCCAGCGTAATGCCCCATCCCAGCGGTCCACGGCGTGGACCATGTTGTCGAGCGCCGCGAAGAACACGCGCTCGCCGTCCGAAGACGCACGGCCGCGGATCGCCGTGCCGACCCGCCGGTCCCAGTCGACGTCGCCCGAGCCCGCATCCAGACAGTAGAACCTCTTGTCGCTGGCGCCCAGAAAGATGTCGTCGCCGATCACGAGCGGCTCGCCTGGCGACCCGCCGAGCTGCCGCTCCCATCGCATCTGCCCGTTCGGCAGATCACGGGCGATCATACGGCCGTCCGCCTGCGGCACGAACAGCATGTCGCCCGAGATCGCTCCCGGCTCGCGCTGCACCCCAGCATCGACCGTCCAGACGATGCTGCCGTTGGTCGCGCGTCGCGCGGTGAGCTTGCCCTCGGACGCGCCGATGATCCAGCCGTCCTTGACGAGCAGCGGCGCCGTCAAGCGGCTCGCCGGAACACGCCACGCGACCGTGCCGTCAGCGGCGCGCAGCGCATGGATCGCTTCTTCGGCCGAGACGAACACGAGCGTGCCGTCCGTCGCCAGCCCCTGTTCAGGATTCAGCTCCGCGCGCCACAGCTCGCGGCCGTCATCGCGATGAAAGGCCGCGAGGATCCCGGGCAGGTGCGCGACGATGACGAGATCGCCGGTGACGAGAGGGCTCGCGATCGGTGCGGCCGGAATCGGGACCGTCCACCGGATCGCGGCGGGAGCTTCCGGGAGTGGAACCGGCGTGCCCGGCAGTTGCGCGGGCATGCCGGCAACCGGGACCTGCGGGCTGGACGCGGCCGGCGCGAGAACGCCCGACAGCATCACGATCGCTCCCACCGTTCGGGCAACAAACCAACAAGATGTTGTGGTGGTGCGGGCCGAGTCCACACCTTATAATAGCGTCATCCGATCAGCCGAACTTTCCCGTCCGTCAGCTTCACCGTGAATCATCAGACCATCGTTGTTCTCGACTTCGGCTCGCAATTCACCCAGTTGATTGCGCGTCGTCTGCGCGAGTTGTCGGTTTTCGCCGAGATCCTGCCGTTCGACACGCCCCCCGCACAGATCCGCGAGCGCCGGCCGGTCGGCATCATTCTTTCGGGCGGGCCCAAGAGCGTCTCCGAGCACGGGGCGCCCCATTGCGATAGGGCGGTCTACGACGCAGGCGTGCCGGTGCTCGGCATCTGCTACGGCATGCAGCTGATGACGTACGCGCTCGGCGGCGAGGTCGCGCCGGCGCCGCACCGCGAGTTCGGCCTCGCGACGATCCACGTGGAGCCGGGAGCACCGCTTTTCGCGTCGGTGCCGGCCGACCTGCGCGTCTGGGCCAGCCACGGCGACTTCGTGAAGGCGGCGCCCGCCGGATTTGCCGTGACGGCCACGAGCGCGAACGCGCCGGTCGCCGCGATGGCGGCGCCGGACCGCGGTCTGTATGCGCTCCTGTTTCACCCCGAGGTGGCGCATACCGACTGCGGGCTCGAGATCCTGCGCAACTTCGCCTACGACATCTGCGGCTGCACCGGCGACTGGACGATGCACTCCTTCGTGGAGGAGGCGACGGCAAGGATCCGGGAACAGGTCGGCGACGGGCGCGTGGTGTGCGGATTGAGCGGCGGCGTCGACTCGACCGTCGCCGCCGTGCTGATGCATCGCGCCGTCGGCGACCGGCTCACCTGCATCTTCGTGGACAACGGCGTGATGCGGCAGGACGAGGGGGAGCAGATCCGGAAGCGGTTCGAGCGGATGAAGCTGCCGCTCGTCTTCGCCGATGCGGCGGACCTGTTTCTCTCGCGCCTCGCCGGCGTCATCGATCCCGAGCAGAAGCGGAAGGCGATCGGCGCGACTTTCATCGAGGTGTTCGAAGCCGAAGCGAAGCAGCTCGGATCCTTCGACTTTCTCGGTCAGGGGACGCTCTATCCCGACGTGATCGAGAGCGTCTCGGTGGTGGGGCCGTCGGCCGCGATCAAGAGCCATCACAACGTCGGCGGGCTGCCCGCGCTGATGCGGTTCAAGCTGGTAGAGCCGCTGCGCCTGCTGTTCAAGGACGAAGTCCGCAAAGTGGGCGAGGAGCTCGGGCTGGAAGAAGAGTTCGTCTGGCGCCAGCCGTTCCCGGGGCCCGGCCTCGCCGTCCGCATCCTCGGCGAAGTGACGCGCCCGCGCATCGAACTGCTGCGGCGCGCCGATCACATCGTGTCGGAGGAGGTGAAGAAGGCCGGCTGGTACCGGAAGCTGTGGCAGTCGTTTGCCGTGCTGCTGCCGGTGCAAAGCGTAGGCGTCATGGGGGACGCCCGGACCTACGAGTACACGATCGCGGTCCGCGCGGTCGAGAGCAAGGACGGCATGACCGCCGACTGGGCGCGCCTGCCGCACGACCTGCTCGCGTCGATCTCGTCGCGCATCGTCAACGAGGTCAAGGGCATCAACCGGGTGGTCTACGACATCAGCTCGAAACCGCCGTCGACGATCGAGTGGGAATAGACGGTGATACCTGCCATGAGCAACTTCGTCCACCTTCACCTGCACTCGGAGTATTCGCTCCTCGACGGCGCGTGCCGGATCGAGGAGCTGCTCGACAAGTGCGTCGAGCTGAACATGCCGGCGGCCGCGATCACCGAGCACGGGAACATGTTCTCGTCGATCATCTTCCACGACCAGGCGCGAAAGCGCGGGATCAACCCGATTCTCGGCTGCGAGGTGTACGTGGCGCCGGGGGACCGGCGGACGAAGAGCGGGACGCCGGGCGAGACCGCGAACCACCTGGTCCTGCTGGCCGAGACCCGGGAGGGCTACCACAACCTCATCAAGCTCGTGTCGTCTGGCTACACCGAGGGGTTCTACTACAAGCCGCGTATCGACAAGGACCTGCTCGCACAGCATGCGAAAGGGCTGATCGGGCTCAGCAGCTGCCTCAAAGGAGAGGTCGCCACCGGGATCCGCACCGAGCAGCAGAAGAAGGCGATGGACGCGGCCGCCGCCTACCGTGACATGCTCGGGCCGGGCAACTTCTTCCTCGAGATGCAGTACCAGGGCATCGAGGAGCAGAAGACCGTGAACGCCGGGCTGCAGCCGATCGCGAAGGAGCTGAACCTGCCGCTGGTCGCGACCAACGACGTCCATTATTTGAAGAACGCCGATTTCAAGCCGCACGACATCCTGCTCTGCATCGGCACCGGCAAGACCGTCAACGACACCGAGCGCCTGCGGTACCACGGGGACCAGTTCTACCTGAAGACCGCCCAGGAGATGGCCGCGGTCTTCGGCGATTTCCCCGAGGCGATGGCCAACACGGTTCGCATCGCCGAGCGCTGTCACGTCGATCTCTCCGGCACCGTCAACCAGCTGCCGAACTTCGATGTGCCCGACGGCTTCACCCTCGACGGCTACTTCGAGCACATCGTCCGCCAGGGCTTCGAGCTGCGCCTGCCGCGGCTTCGGGAGCTCGCTCTCAAGGGGACCCTGCAGCACACGATCGACGAGTACGAGCGCCGGCTGACCTACGAAATCGAGATGATCAAGCAGATGAAGTACCCCGGGTACTTCCTGATCACCTGGGATTTCATCCGCTACGCGCGCGAGCAGGGGATCCCGGTCGGCCCCGGCCGCGGTTCGGCGGCTGGCAGCTTCGTCGCCTACTGCCTGCGGATCACCGACGTGGACCCGATCGCGTACGACCTGATCTTCGAGCGGTTCCTCAACCCCGAACGGGTGTCGCTGCCGGACATCGACATCGACTTCTGCGAGCGGCGGCGCGGCGAGGTCATCGAGTACGTCACCCAGAAGTACGGCCGGGCGAACGTCGCCCAGATCATCACGTTCGGCACGATGAAGGCGCGCGCGGTCGTTCGCGACGTCGCGCGGGTCATGGACATCCCGTACGCCGACGCGGACCGCGTGGCCAAGGCCGTGCCGCCGGCGCTCGACATGACCCTGGCCAAGGCGCTCGAGGAGAGCCCGGCGCTGCAGGAGATGGAGCAGAAGGACGAGCGCGTCAAGGAACTGCTGGCTGTCGCGCAGCGCCTCGAGGGGATGACGCGGCACGCCTCGGTGCATGCGGCGGGGGTCGTGATCGCGCCCCGGCCGCTGACCGAGTTCGTGCCGCTGTACAAGAGCCAGAAGGATGAAATCGTCACGCAGTGGGCGATGAAGGACGTCGAGCGCGTCGGCCTGTTGAAGATGGACTTTCTGGGCCTCAGCACGCTCACGCTGATCCAGGATGCGCTCGACGAGATCAAACGGACCGAGGGGATCGAGCTCGACATCGACGCGATCCCGCTCGACGACCCGAAGACCTTCCAGCTGTTCTGCGAGGGCCAGACCTACGGCGTCTTCCAGTTCGAGAGCTCGGGCATGCGCGAGCTGCTGCGCAAGGCGAAGCCGGAGCGGCTCGACGACCTGATCGCCCTCAACGCCCTCTATCGCCCCGGGCCGCTGAAGAGCGGGATGGTCGACGACTACATATCGCGCAAGCAGGGCAAGACCGAGGTGAAATACGAGCTGCCGCAGCTGGCGCCGATCCTGTCCGACACCTACGGGGTGATCGCGTACCAGGAGCAGGTCATGCGCATCGCCGCGGTGCTGGCCGGCTTCACGATGGGCCAGTCCGACATGCTTCGAAAGGCCATGGGGAAGAAGGACCCGAAGGTCATGGCGAAGCAGCGCGAAGCCTTCATGACCGGGGCGACCAGGAACGGCATCAGCGAGAAGAAGGCGACGAAGATCTTCGACCTGATGGAGTTCTTCGCCGGGTACGGCTTCAACAAATCCCATTCGACGACCTATGCCTGGGTGGCGTACCAGACTGCCTACCTGAAGGCGAACTATCCCAACCACTTCATGGCGGCGCTGCTCACGATCGAAGCGGCCAATACCGACAAGCTCGCGATGTACCTCAACGAGTGCCGCGAGCTCGGCGTGACGATCCTCCCGCCCGACGTGAACGCCAGCGAGCTGCGGTTCACGGTCGGGGCCGATGGGGTCCGCTTCGGGCTGTGCGCGGTGAAGAACGTCGGGGAGGGGGCCGTCCAATCCGTCCTCGACGTCCGTCGCGAGCTGGGGCGGCTCGATTCTCTCTTCACCCTGTGCGAGCACGCCGACCTGCGTCTCGTGAACAAGCGGGTGCTCGAAAGCCTCGTGAAGGCGGGCGCCCTCGACTCGCTCCTGCCCGACGCCCCGGTCGATACCCGGCGCGCGCGGGCCCGGCTGTTCGCCGCCGCCGACCGCGCCCTCGAGCATGGCGCGCGGCATCAGCGTGACCGCGACAAGGGGCAGAACCAGCTGTTCGGCGGGCCAGCCGAAGACGGCACCCCCTCGACCGTCCCGCTCGGGGACGCGGCGGCCTGGGCCGAGGCGCTGCAGCTCGCCGGCGAGAAGGAAGCGCTCGGCTTCTATTTCAGCGGCCACCCGCTCGACCGCTTCGGCGCGGATCTCAAGACATTTGGCGCCAGACGCATCGGCGACCTCACCGAGCCGCTGCCCGACGTCTGGACCGCCGGCATCGTCTCGGGGCTGCGTCCCCTGAAGACGAAGAAGGGGGACCGCATGGCGGTGTTCATGCTCGACGATGTGGCGGGCAACCTGGAGATCGTGGTCTTCCCCGAAGCCTTCGGCAAGCATGGCAGCCTGATCGAGGCCGACGCCATGCTGCTCGTGCGCGGCAAGTTCGAAAAAGACGACGAATCGGCGCGGATCGTCGCCACCGAACTGCAGCCGATCTCGATGCTCCAGGAGCGGACGACGAAGGAGGTGGCGATCCATCTCTCGGTGCCCCCGCACGGCCGCCCGACGTTCGAAGCGCTCGCCGAGCTGCTCTCCCGGCACCGCGGGGACCGCCGCGTGTTCCTCGAGCTCGACGTGAAGGGCAAGGAAAAGCCGCTCCGCGTCCGGTCGGAAGTCGCCGTCCGCGTCAAGCCCTCCGAACGGCTGGTGACGGAGGTGGAGCGGTTGTGCGGAACCGGGACGGTGGAGCTACGTTAGAGGCGGGATACGGATACGGGATGCGGGATGCGATTAGGGATTAGGGATTAGGGATTCCCATGCCTGAACTGCTCGAATTCGAAGAACCGGTCGGCGTGCTCCTCAAGGAGATCGAGGCGCTGAGCATGCTGCCGCAGACGCCCGAACGCCTGCGCTCGATCGAGACCCTCCGGAAACGGGCCGATGAGATCCGGACGGAGCTCTACGAGCACCTGACCCCGTGGCAGCGCGTGCTCGTCGCGCGGCATCCGAACCGGCCGAACACGCTGGATCACATCGAGCGGCTCTTCACCGGGTGGGAGGAGATGCACGGCGACCGCCGCTTCGCCGACGACCATGCGATCGTCGCCGGCTTCGGCGAGTACCGCGGCCAGCCGGTCGCCGTCCTGGGGCACCAGAAAGGGCGCGACACCAAGCAGAAGATCTTCCGCAACTTCGGCTACGCGCGGCCCGAAGGCTACCGCAAGGCGCTGCGCGTCATGCAGCTCGCGCAGAAGTTCAGCCGCCCGATCGTCGTGTTCATCGATACCCCGGCCGCCTATCCGGGGGTGGAGTCTGAAGAACGAGGGGTGGCTGAAGCGATCGCCCTGAACCTTCGCGAAATGATGATGATCGAAGTGCCCATCATCGTCATCGTCTGCGGCGAGGGGGGAAGCGGCGGGGCGCTCGGCATCGCGATCGGGGACCGCGTCTTCATGCAGGAGTTCTCGGTCTACAGCGTCATCCCGCCCGAGGGGTGCGCGGCGATCCTGTGGCGCGACGCGAACCGCAAAGTCGAGGCGGCCGCGGCGCTGAAGCTCACGGCGCCCGACATGGTGGCGCTCGGCCTCGTGGACGGCATCATCCCCGAGCCGGCCGGCGGCGCGCACAACGATCACGAGCGCGCAGCGGCGCTCGTGGACCAGGCGCTGAACCACGCCCTGACCGAGGTCTCGGCCCTCACCGTGGAGGAGCGGCTGCGGCTGCGGTACGAAAAGTTCCGCAGAATGGGCGAGGAAGGGACGGCGTTCATGGATAAGAACAAAGCAATCCTGAAGGCTGAAGGATGAGTGCTGGTGTATGAAGCCCCTCCTCTGGCAGCACATGCCGTGCGACCACGGGCAGGCGGCCCTGCTGGCCGCGGCGCTCGACGTGCATCCGACGATCGCGCGGCTGCTGTGCATGCGGGGCTTCAGCGATCCCGAGCTCGCCTCGCGGTTTCTCAACCCGTCGCTCGACCACCTCAACGACCCGTTCAGGCTCGCCGACATGGACAAGGCGATCCCGCGCCTCGAGCGCGCCATCGCGCTGCGCGAGAAGATCGCCATCCACGGCGACTACGACGTGGATGGCATCACCTCCACCGTGATCCTGCGCCGGGCCCTCGAGATGCTCGGCGGGGACGTCATGCACTTCCTGCCCGAGCGGATGCGTGACGGCTACGGCCTCCAGCCGGCGGCGATCGAGCGGCTGCACGCGCAGGGGGTGCGGCTGATCGTGTCGGTGGACTGCGGCATCCGCGCCGGCGAGGCGGCGCAGCGGGCCCGCGACCTCGGCCTGGATCTGATCATCACCGACCATCACGAGCCGGAAGGCACGCTGCCGGCCGCGCTGGCGGTGATCAATCCGAAGCGCCACGACTGCACGTATCCGGACAAGTACCTCGCCGGCGTGGGTGTGGCGCTCAAGGTCGTCCAGGCGCTCTGCGACCGGGCGGGGAAAGGGAAGTGGCTGCCGGCGTTCGTCAAGATTGCCGCCATCGGCACGCTCGCCGACGTCGTGCCGCTGGTCGGCGAGAACCGCGTCATCGCGCGTCACGGCCTGAGCTCGCTGTCGAAAGGGCCCCACTCCATCGGGTTGCGGTCCCTGCTCGACGCCTGCGGTCTGACCGGCAAGACGATCGACAGCTACCACGTCGGCTTCATGATCGCGCCACGCGTCAACGCCGCCGGCCGGATGAGCACCCCCGACATCGCGGCGCGGCTGCTGCTGGCGACCGGCGAGGCGATGGCCGACGAGGCGCGGGCGCTGGCGCAACAGCTCTGCGACGAGAACGTCAGGCGGCAGACCGAGGAAGCGGACCTCGTCGCTGATGCGAGAAAGGCGATCGAAACCGATCCCGCCGTCGGCGCGCACAACGTGCTGGTCGTGGGCGGCCTGGGCTGGCACCGCGGCGTCATCGGGATCGCGGCCTCGAAGCTGGTGGACTCGTACCACAAGCCCTCCATCGTCCTGTCGATCGACGGTGATCTGGCGCACGGGTCCTGCCGCAGCATCCCGGACTTCGACCTGCTCGCCGCGCTGGAACACTGCTCGGATCTGTTCCTCAAGTTCGGCGGCCACAAGCAGGCGGCCGGCCTGACGATGGAGGCGGCGCGCGTCCCCGAGTTCCGCGCGCGCGTCAACGCCTACGCCGACAACGTCATCGAACCCGACCAGCTCCGCCCGCGCCTCCGCATCGACGCCGCGCTCGCCCTCAAGGCGATCACGCACGATCTCGTCCGCGGCCTCGATCTGCTCGCCCCATTCGGCCTCGCCAATCCGCGGCCGGTGTTTCACGCCAGCGGCGTCGAGATCGTGGATGGCCCGCGGACGATCAAAGAGCGGCATCTCAAGATGACCTTCGCGCAGGACGGCCGGCGGTTTCGCGCGATCGCCTGGCGGGCGGCCGAGCGGGCCGGCTTCCTCGAGGAGCATCGGGCCGGCGTCAACCTCGCCTTCTCACTCGACAAGAACGAGTTTCAGGGCGAGACCTACCTCGAGCTGTCGGTTGCCGACTTCAAGGGCCTCACGGACTGATGCGCTGGCAGCGAGCGGCGCAGGCGGCGATCGCGGTCTTCGTGATCGGCTTCATTGCAATGCTCGCGACCTCGCTGCGCCGGCAGCAGGCGGTGCCGCCGCAGCAGGCCCCTCCCCAGCGTGAGCAGCCGACCGCCGCAGTCGAAACCCCGGGCGGGATCGATACCAAGTACTCCGACGCCAGCGGCCGGGTGCTCTTCGGGGTCAAGGCCACCAAGCACTTCGCCTATCCAGACGGGCGGAACGTCCTGGCCGGCGAGATCGAGATCACCACCACTCGAAAGGGCAAGCCGATGGTCGTGAAGGCCGACAACGGCGAGTTCATGCCCAAGGACAGCGACATCGAGTGGGCGACCTTTCGCGGCAACGTCCGCTTGACGACCGAAGGAGGCGCCGAGCTCCGCGCCGATGAAGCGAAGTACACGAAGGCCGACGGGATCGTGACGATTCCCGGTCGGGTCGAGTTCGCCAAGGGGCGCATGAAGGGATCGGGCGTCGGCGCGACCTACGACCAGAATCGTGAAGTACTCTGGATCAAGGACCAGGCCCGCGTCGACGTCGCGCCGGCCAGCGGCGGCGACGGAGGGCTCGAAGCCACGGCCCGCGCAATCGGCCTCGCCCGCGCCGAGCACTACATCCGGCTCGAGGGGGATGCCCGGATCACCGGGGAGGGGCGCGTCGCGGAGGCGAACGACATCACGGTCCGCCTCACCGACGACGACGAGCGCGTGCGGTTGCTCGAGCTGCGCGGCAACAGCCGGATCACGGGTGGCAGCGGCGGGCCGCAGGCGATGTCGGCCCGCGACATCGACATGGCGTACGCCGGCGACGGCCGGACGCTGCAGCACGCCGGACTGGTCGAGAACGCGGTCGTCCAGCTCGCCGGCAGCGGCACCGGGGCGGGAAACCGGATCACCGGCAGCGCCATCGACATCGGGCTGGGGCCGGACGGCTCCACCATCACCAGCCTCGCCGCAGCCAATCCCGTGCAGGTCGACCTCCCGGCCGAAGGCGATGCGCCGGCCAAGACCATCCGGTCGGCAGCGCTGACCGCCGCCGGCGCACCCGGCACGGGCCTCCAGAACGCGACGTTCAGCGGCGGCGTGGAGTATCGCGAAACGCGCGCGGCGCGGCCGAAGCTGGCCGCGATCGATCGGACCGCCCGGTCCGAGACGCTGATCGTCGAGACCAAACCGGGGCTCGGCGCCATTCAGAAGGCCGACTTCCGCGGCAACGTGAAGTTCACCGATCCCCCCGATTTCGTGGGCGAGGCCCAGCAGGGCATCTACCACCTCGCCCAGGACCGTCTGGAACTGATGTCGGCCGCCGGACAGCCCGGGCCCGCCTCGCCGACGGTGACGGATGGCAAGGTCTCGGTCGCCGCGCGCACCATACAATTCTCGCTGTCGACCCGCGAGATGTCGGCCGAGACCAACGTGCGCAGCACCATGCGATCCGGTGATCGGGCGACCGGGCGCTCCGGCGGCCGGGGGAAACTGCCCTCGATGCTCGCGCAGGACGAGCCGGTGAACGTGACGGCGAACCGGCTGGTCTACAAGGGGGCGGGATCGGCCGCCGAGTACTCCGGCAATGTCGTCCTGTGGCAGGGGAAGGACACGACCATCAAGGCTGCAGCGATGAGCATCGACGACAAGACCGGCAATCTGACCGCGACCGGCAACGCGGTGACGACGTTCGCGTTCGAAGAGACCGACTCGAAGACCGCCACGCGCAAGCGCGAGCTGACCACCGGCAGCGCCGAGCAGTTCACCTACGTCGATGCCCGCCGGCTGGCCACCTACACCGGCAAGGCCCACATCCAGGGAGCGCAGGGGGACGTCACGGGGGAGAAGATCGAGCTGTTCATGAAGGCCGGCGTGAACGAGCTCGAACGGGCCGAGGCCTATGGAGCCAACGGCAGCGTCCAGGTCCGGGAGGGCAACCGGATCGCGAAGGGCTCGCACCTCACCTACACCGCCGCCGACGATCTCTATCTGATGATCGGTACGCCCGTGGAAGTGATCGAAGAGAAGAACCGCACGTGCACGCTCACGGTGGGCAACACGGTGACGTTCAACCGGGCGACCGAGCGGGCCCGGGTCGACGGATCGGCGAGCGGCAACATCCAGATGAGCGCCAAGACGCTCAAGGCGTGCCCCCCGGGGTTGATCCGCTGATGTCCACGCTGCACGCGAAGGAGCTCACCAAGTCCTACAGCGGCCGCACCGTCGTCAGGGGAGTCGACATCGAGGTGGCGTCGGGGGAGGTGGTCGGGCTGCTCGGTCCCAACGGAGCGGGCAAGACCACGACCTTTTCGATCGTCGTCGGGCTCATCGGACCCGACTCCGGACGGGTCATGCTGGATGGCGAAGACCTCACCGACGCGCCGATGTACGTCCGCGCGCGAAAGGGCATCGGCTACCTGCCGCAGGAGGCGTCGATCTTCCGGGGCCTGACCGTCGAGCAGAATCTCTCGGCGATCCTCGAGACGCTCGACCTGGATGCGGCGGGCCGCCGGGCGCGGCTGCGCGAACTGCTCGCTGAGCTCGATCTCACGCGCCTCGCCAAATCGCCGGCCCATACCCTCTCGGGCGGGGAACGCCGCCGGGTCGAGATCACCCGGGCGCTGGTCATCTCCCCCCGATTCATGCTCCTGGATGAGCCGTTCGCCGGCATCGACCCGATCGCGGTCGCCGACATTCAGAAGATCATTTTTCACCTCAAATCCCGCGGCATCGGCGTGCTCGTCACCGACCACAACGTGCGCGAAACTCTGCGGATTACGGATCGGGCTTACATCGTTCATGACGGCGTGATATTCAAGAGTGGGACACCGCAAACCCTTGCGGATGATGAAGAAGTGAAGAGGATTTACCTCGGCGCGGACTTCCGATTGGACTAAGATTGAAAGGACGGACCGGCCGACTGGACCAATGGCGATTGCGCAGAAGCTCCACACAAAACTCGTTCAGAAGCTCATCCTCACGCCGTCGCTTCAGCAGGCGATCAAGCTGCTGCCGATGTCGACGCTGGAGCTGGCTGACCTCCTGAACCAGGAGATGGTCGAGAACCCGCTTCTCGAAGAGGTCCCCACCGAAGAGCTCCAGCCCGCCGAACAGCAGCAGGCCGAAAAGGCCCCCGAACAGCCCACCGCCGAGAAGCCCGACGCCTGGGACGACGCCGACTACGAATACTTCTTTGGCGACTACCTCGACGACGGCTACCGTCCGCGGACGCCGCAGGAGGTCAAGGAGCTCCCCCCGATCGAGAACACCCTCTCGACCGCCGGGTCGCTGTCGGACCACCTGATGTGGCAGCTGTCGCTGCAGACGAACGACGAAAAACTCAAGGAAATCGGCAGCGCCATCATCGGCAACCTCGATGACGACGGCTACCTCGTCGCCTCGGTCGAAGAGATCGCCGCCATGGCCGACTGGCCAGTGGCCGAAGTCGAGAAGGCGCTCCAGCACATTCAGACGTTCGACCCGATCGGCGTCGCGGCCCGCGACCTGCAGGAGTGCCTGTGGCTCCAGATCCGGCACCTCGGGCTCGAGGGCACGCCCACCGAGAAGATCGTCACCGAACACCTCCGGCTGCTCCAGAACCACCAGGTGCCGGAGATCGCGCGCAAGCTCGGGGTGCAGATCGACGACCTGCGGGAACACGTCGAGATCATCCGGAACCTCGATCCGAAGCCGGGCAGCCGGTTCAATCCCTCGCAGTCGCAGTACGTCATCCCCGACGTGTACGTCATGAAGATCGAGGATCAGTACGTCGCGGTGCTCAATGAGGAAGGGCTGCCGCAGCTGCGCATCAGCCCGTACTACCGGCGCCTGCTCGACAAGGGCACCACCGAGAACAGCGACGAGACCCGCGCCTACGTCAAGGACAAGTTCCGCTCCGCGCTGTGGCTGATCAAGTCAGTGGACCAGCGCCAGAAGACCATCCACAAAGTCGCCACCAGCATCATCAATTTTCAGCGCGAGTTCCTGGACCTGGGGATCGAGCACCTGCGCCCGCTCGTGCTGAGAGACGTCGCCAACGACATCGGCATGCACGAGTCCACCGTCAGCCGGGTCGTCAACAACAAGTACATGCACACGCCGCAGGGCGTGTTCGAGATGAAGTTCTTCTTCCACAGCGGGATCAGCAGCTCGTACGGCGACAGCGTGTCGTCGGTCACGATCAAGCAGCGGATCCGGAAGATCATCGAGAACGAGGACCCTCGGAAGCCGCTCAGCGACTCGAAGATCGTCAGCATTCTGCAGAAGGAAGGGCTGATGCTTGCCCGCCGGACGATCGCGAAGTACCGCGAAGAGCTGAAGATCCCGACGTCGAACCAGCGGAAAGTGCTTTTCTAAAGGGTCGAACATGCGTCTGGACATCACCGGCCGTCACGTGACGGTCACCCCCACCCTCCGTCAGCTCATCACCAAACGCGTCGCGACGCTCGACCGCGTGCTGAACGACGCAGCCATCTCCGCGCTCGTGATCGTGACCAAGGAGAAATACCGGCACAAGGTGGAGATGGCGGTCCACACCCGGGGCGATCACACCCTCAGCGGGGCCGCCGAGGCCAACGCCTGGCCGCTCGCGGTCCGGCAGGCCGCGGTCAAGATCGAGCAGCAGGCCAAGCGGCTGAAGGGCAAGTGGGACTCGCGGAAGCGCCAAGCCGCGAAGGCCGTGCGCAACCGCAAGATCACGCCGCAGGCCGGCGAGACGCTGCCTCCGGTCGACGGCGCCCGCGTGATCCGGGCGTCGCGGTACGCGGTCAAGCCGATGTCGGTCGAGGACGCCGCGCTGCGCCTGGAGGCGGTCGACGACGAGTTCCTGGTCTTTCGCAATGCCGACGACGACGCGGTGTCGGTGCTGTATCGCCGGAAAGACGGCAATCTCGGGCTGATACAGCCATAATAGGGGGGCCCTCGCACCTCGGCGGGGCAGCCCTTGACCATGAGCGTCACCGTCGCAACACTGCTGCGCGATCTTGCGGATTCGCGCGCGCTCCCGATGGAGCTGCTGGCCGGCAGTGCCGGCCTGGAGCGGCGGATCACCATCCCGCAACCCCAGAAAACCGGCCTGGCGCTCTCGGGCTTCGACGCCTACCTCCACGGCGGGCGCGTGCTGGTGTTCGGCGAAAGCGAGATTCGCTACGTCGAGTCGCTCGCCGTCCCGGAGCGGACCACCGCCCTGCAGCGCGTCTTCGGCCACGATCTCCCCTGCGTGCTCATCACCGGCGGCTTCTCGCCCGTCCCCGAGATCGTCCACGCCGCCGACAACGCGTCGGTGCCGCTGCTGAGCACGACCTCCTCGACGCCAGAGGCCATGACGCGGCTCTCGGCGCTGCTCGATACCTACCTCGCCGCGCGCGGGATCGTCCATGGCGTGCTGATGGACATTCTGGGGCTCGGCGTGCTCGTGGTGGGGGAGAGCGGCATCGGCAAGAGCGAATGCGCGCTGGACCTCGTCGTCCGCGGCCATCGGCTGATCGCCGACGACGCGGTGGAACTGCGCTGCCGCGCGCAGTCGTACGTGCTCGGATCCTGCCCGGAGCTCACGCGGCACCACATGGAGATTCGCGGGCTCGGCCTGATCAACGTGCAGGACCTGTTCGGCGTCGCTTCGACCCGCACCTCCAAGCGGGTGGAGCTCGTCGTCCAACTGGAGAGGTGGGAGCCGGGTCGCGAGTACGACCGGCTGGGGATCGACGATGCTTATTACGAGACGCTCGGGATCCGCATTCCGATGGTCAGGATGCCGGTCGCCCCGGGTCGCAACGTGGCCATCCTGGTCGAAGTGGCGGCCCGCAACCAGCTGCTGCGCACCCGCGGCCATCATGCGGCGCGGCGGCTGGTGGAGCGGCTGAACCGGCAGCTCGAGCCGGGCGCCAAACCCGCCGATGCCGACGTGGATCAGGGAGACGACTTTTGATGCGCGAGAAACGCCACGCAGCCCGGCGGGCGGCGCGCACCGCGGTCACATCCAAATTCGTCGTCCTTACCGGCCTCGCCGGCTCGGGCAAGTCGCAGGCGATCAAGGCGCTCGAGGACCTCGGGTACTTCTGCGTGGACAACCTGCCGATCGAGCTGCTGCCGATGCTGGCGGACCTGACGCTGCGCGCCGGCACGGAGATCTCACGCGCCGCCGTGGTGGTCGACATCCGGGAGGGGAAGATGTTCGAGGAGTTTCCCCGCGCCTACAAGCGGCTCCAGCAGAAGAGCCGGCTGGACCCGGTCCTCATTTTTCTCGAGGCGGCCGAGGCCACCCTGGTCCGGCGGTTCAGCGAGACCCGGCGGCCGCATCCGCTGGCCCCCGATCGCTCCGCGCTCGAAGGGATCCGCGAGGAAAAGAAGGCGCTGCAGAAGGTCCGCCGGATGGCCGACCACATCGTGGATACGTCGGAGATGACCGTGCACGAGCTGCGCCAGGCCTTCACCGGCGTCGCGGCCGGGCGGGCGCCAGGGGGACAGCTGGTGGTGACCGTGCTCAGCTTCGGGTTCAAACACGGCATCCCGGTCGACTCGGACCTGCTGTTCGACGTGCGGTTTCTGCCGAACCCGCACTTCGTGCCGGAGCTCCGGCCGCACACCGGACGCGATTCCAAGGTCGTGCGATACATCAACCGGTCGAAAGCCACGCACGAGTTCCTGACCCATACCCTGAACCTGATGAAGTTCCTGATCCCGCAGTACGTGCAGGAGGGCAAGTCGTACCTGACGATCGGCATCGGCTGCACCGGGGGGCGCCACCGATCGGTGGCGATCGCGGAGGCGCTGAAGAAGGGGCTCTCGGGGATGCAGGGGGTTCGCGTCAGGGTGCGTCACCGGGACATTGCGCATGAATGACGAACGGAGCCCTTGCGAATGCGACGTCTGAATGGTCAGCAGCCGGTTTTCAGGATTTCACCATGCAGTTAGGCGTGGTCGTCGTGACGCACGGGCAGCTCGCCACCGAGCTGGTGAACTCCGCGGAAATGATCGTCGGCGATCTCCCGCACTTCACCGCGGTCTCGATCGGCTGGCATGAGGATGTGGGCCAGGCGCGGGAAGAGATCGGCCGGGCGATCGAGCGGGTGGCCGCGAGCGCGAGCTCGGACGGCCGGCCGGCGCCGGTGCTCGTGCTCACCGACATGTTCGGCGGCACGCCGGCGAACCTCGGAGTGACGTTCGTGAGCGCCGACGTCGAGGTCATCACCGGAGTGAACCTGGCGATGCTGATCAAGCTGGCGCGGCCGCAGAAGGCCGGCGACCTCCTGACGGTGGCGCGGGAGATGCGGGAACACGGACGCAACGCCATCTGGGTCGCGTCGGACCTGCTGCGCGGCGAAAAGGACCAGGACAAATGACCGCCTGCGCGGTGACGATCGTCAATCCACTTGGCCTGCACGCGCGCGCTGCGGCCCGGTTCGTCCACGTCGCCAGCGGCTTCGCGTCGGCCATCCGGGTCGCCCGCGGCGGCCGCGAGATGGACGGCAAGAGCATCATGGGGCTTCTGCTCCTCTCGGCCTCGCAGGGCACGGCGATCACGATCTCGGCCGACGGCGCAGACGAAAGCGATGCCATGGCCGCACTGTGCGCGCTGGTCAACCGCGGATTCGACGAAGCCCCCGTCGACAGGGCTCAGGGCAAGCCATGCGTCTGAACGGCCTCGGCGTCTCCCCCGGCGTCGGCGTCGGCACGGCGGTCGTGCTGCATCATCTGACCGGGGATCTGGGTTTCGGCGTGTCGGCGCGACGGGTGCCGCGCGAGATCGAGCGCCTCCAGGCCGCGCGCGCGGCCGCGCGCGAGCAGATCGGCCACATCAAGGAGCGTATCGCCAGCGGCGCCGGAGCGGACCACGCGTATCTGTTCGATGCCCAGCTGCTCATGCTCGACGACCGGATGCTCGTCGACCGGGCGGTGGAGATCATCCAGGGTCAGCACGTCAACGCCGAAACCGCCCTCCATCGCACGCTGGCCGAGATCTCGGCGCTCTTCGACAAGGGGGACGATCCCTACCTTCGCGAACGTCGCGGCGACGTGTCAGATGTCGTCGGCCGCCTCTGCGGCAATCTGCGATCCGGTGGAGATCCGCTCGACTTCTTCCGGGAGCTCGAAGGTCCGCTCGTGCTCGTGGCCGACGAGCTCACGCCGTCGGTCCTCGCGCAGCTCGACTGGCAGCGGCTCGCCGCGCTCGTGAGCAACGAAGGCAGCTGGACGTATCACACCGCCATTCTCGCCCGGTCGATGCGCATTCCGGCGGTCGCCGGCCTGCACAATGCCAGCGCCGTGATCGCGCCGGGGGCGTCGGTCGCGGTCGACGGCAGCAGCGGCGAAGTCATCATCGGACCCGACGAGGCGACGATCGCGCAGATCCGCGCGCGCGGACGCAAGCGCGCGCAGTTCGAGGAGTCGCTGGACGAGTTCCGGCGGCTGCCCGCCGTGACCGCCGACGGCGTGCCGATCCGGCTCGAAGCCAACATCGAATCCCCCGATGACGCCCGGCGCGCGCAGGAGCGCGGCGCCGACGGGATCGGGCTGTTCCGATCGGAGTTCCTCCTGGCCGGGGGCGGCCAGGCGGCGCTCGGGGAAGAGAAGCAGTACGAGGCCTACAGCCGCCTCCTCAGCAGTGCCGCCCCCGCGGCCGTGACGATCCGCACGTTCGACGTGAGCGAAACCCAGCTGCCGATCGAGCACGCGGGGATCGACGGGCCGCGGACGCCGCTCGGCCTGCGCGGGATCCGGTTGAGTCTCGCGATGGACGATATCTTCCAGGCGCAGTTGCGCGCGCTGCTGCGCGCGGCGCAGCACGGGCC
>DATFFM010000021.1:0-8785 GCA_035250005.1 Vicinamibacterales bacterium
GCACCGAAGGGTGACGGTGGCGGGGTGGTGGCCGGACCGCTCAACGTGATCTGCGGCGGCCGGCGCTGCGCCGGCTGCCGGACCGGCGACGCCGCCTGCCCGCCTTCGCCGAGGACGGGGGTGAGCCGCCACAGGTAGCGGACGATCTCTTCATCGACCCGGTCCTTCATCGCCAGAAAGAGCGCGTAGCTCTCTTTCTTGTACTCGACGAGCGGGTCGCGCTGCCCGTAGCCGCGCAGCCCGATCCCTTCCTTCAGGTGGTCGAGGCTGTAGAGGTGGTCCTTCCACTGCGCGTCGACCAGCTGCAACATGATGTCGCGCTCGACCTTCCGCAGGATCTCGACCGGGACCAGCTTTTCCTTGGTCTCGTACTTCGCGATGATCGGCGGCCAGAGCACGTCGGCCATGGCGCTCGTGTTCATCCCTTCGAGATCGATGGCATCGAGCTCGGGCGGATCGAAACCGTAGATCTCCGCGACGGCGTTCTTCAGCGCCGCGTAATCCCGCTCCTCGGGATCGACGCCGTCGCCGGCATACCGGTCGAGGGTGCTGACGAGAATGGCCTCGGCGAGATCGACGATGTAGGCGCGGGTGTCGACCACCTCCGGCTCTTCGCCGTCTTCTCCCTCGAAGCGGATCTTGCCCTCGAGCAACTCGCGGCGCAGCGCGTAGATGGTCTCGCGCTGCTTGTTCATCACGTCGTCGTACTCGAGCAGGTGTTTGCGGACGGCGAAGTTCTGGGCTTCGACCTGCTTCTGCGCCCGCTCGATCGCGCGTGTGACCATCCCGTGCTCGATCGGGACCCCCTCCTCCATCCCGAGCTTCTGCATCAGGCCCGAGATGCGGTCCGACCCGAAGATGCGCATCAGGTCGTCTTCGAGCGACAGGTAGAAGCGCGAGGAACCAGGGTCACCCTGCCGGCCGGCGCGGCCGCGAAGCTGATTGTCGATGCGCCGCGCTTCGTGCCGCTCGGTGGCGATGATGTGCAGCCCGCCGAGCGCGACCACTTCATCGTGCTCGGCGTCGGTCTGCTGCTTGTACGCCTCGTAGATCCGCTCGTAGTCCTCGCGGCGCACGCGATAGTAGTTGTCGAGGTGATAGAAGTAGACGAACTCTTCGTCGTCGACGAACTTCGCCTGGCTCTTCGGCAGCTGTTCGGCGAGCTCGTCGCCGAGCGTCTGCTGGCGCGCCATGAACTCGGGATTGCCGCCGAGCAGGATGTCGGTGCCGCGGCCCGCCATGTTGGTCGCGATCGTGACCGTACCCTTGCGGCCGGCCTGCGCCACGATCTCGGCTTCCTGGGCGTGGAACTTGGCGTTGAGCACGACGTGCTTGATCCCGCGCAACTTCAGCAGGTGTGACAGCCGCTCCGACTTGGCGATCGAGACCGTGCCGACCAGCACCGGGCGGCCGGACTGCTGCTTCTCGATGATGTCGTTGACGATCGCGTCGTACTTTTCCTTCTCGGTCCGGTAGACGGTGTCGGGTTCCTCGAGCCGCCGCAGCACGCGATTGGTCGGGATGACCATCACGTCGAGCTTGTAGATCTTGTTGAACTCTTCGGCCTCGGTGTCGGCCGTGCCGGTCATGCCCGAGAGCTTGGCGTACTTGCGGAAGTAGTTCTGGAAGGTGACGGTCGCGAGCGTCTGGTTCTCGCGCTCGATCTTCACCTTTTCCTTCGCCTCGACCGCCTGGTGCAGGCCGTCGCTCCACCGGCGGCCCGGCATCAGCCGGCCGGTGAACTCGTCGACGATGACGACCTGGCCGTCCTTGATCATGTAGTCCACGTCGAGCCTGAACAGCGTGTGGGCCCGAAGCCCCTGCTGGACGTGATGGAGCAGCGGCATGTTGACCGGGTCGTAGAGGCCGCCGCTGTCGGGGACGAGGCGATGGGCGAGCAGCCTCTCGGCCTTCGCCATGCCGGATTCGGTGAGCGTCACCGTCTTGTGCTTCTCGTCGATGATGTAATCGCCGGTTTTCT
The DNA here is from genome assembly GCA_035250005.1 of Vicinamibacterales bacterium. GTDB lineage: Bacteria > Acidobacteriota > Vicinamibacteria > Vicinamibacterales > 2-12-FULL-66-21 > JACDCA01. The sequence goes on from DATFFM010000021.1 coordinate 1,982, forward strand.
CGAGCTCCTCGCGGTCCTCCGCTTTCACGTTCCCTTGTACGATCCTGCCCGCCTTGAGCGACGGGATGATCCGGTCCACCTCGTAATACAGGTCGGTGGACTCCTCGGCGGGACCCGAAATGATGAGCGGCGTCCGTGCTTCGTCGATGAGGATGCTGTCCACCTCGTCGACGATCGCGAAATGGTGCCCGCGCTGCACGTAGTGCGCGAGCTCGAACTTCATGTTGTCGCGGAGGTAGTCGAAGCCGAATTCGTTGTTGGTGCCGTAGGTGATGTCGGCGCCGTAGGCAACCTGCCGCTCCTGGTCGTTCAGCTCGTGCTGGATCACACCGACCGACAGCCCCAGAAACCGGTAGAGACGGCCCATCCACTCCGAGTCGCGCCTTGCCAGGTAGTCGTTGACGGTGACGACGTGAACGCCCTGGCCGGCCAGGGCATTGAGGTATGCCGGCAGCGTCGCCACCAGCGTCTTGCCTTCGCCGGTCTTCATCTCGGCGATCTTCCCGCGGTGGAGCACGACCCCGCCGATCAGCTGCACGTCGAAATGCCGCATGTTCAGCACCCGGCGGCCCGCTTCGCGGACGACGGCAAAGGCCTCCGGCAGCAGGTCGTCCAGCGTCTCGCCGTTGGAGAGCCGAATCCGGAATTCGGCGGTCCTTTCGCGAAGCTGCACATCCGTCAGCTTCTGAACGTCCGCTTCAAGTGCGTTGATTTCGGCGACGATCGGACGAAGTTTCTTCAGGTCACGCTCGTTCTGCGTGCCGATGACCTTCGCCAGAATTGTGTTGACCAGCATCAGGGAGAGAGACCGTCAGGTGAATATCTGACGATTGTAACCCGCCTTCGCCCTCTGAGCCATTCTGTGGGCTTCGGCGGGCAGGCTCCGCCTTCGCCCTCTGAGCCATTCTGAGGGCTTCGGCGGGCAGGCTCCGCCTTGATGCTCTGAACCATGCGGGGCGTCGGCGGGCAGGCTCCGCCTCGCCCCTTTGAGCCATCGCGGGCTTCGTCGAGGACACGATTCGGGCGCCCGCCCTGAAGGTCGGGCCTCCAAACGCGGGTCCGGGGCCGGCGCTAGCGGGCCAGCAACCTGAGGGGGTTGGTCAGCCGCCCGTTGACGAGCACTTCGTAGTGGAGATGCGGGCTCGTGGAGCGGCCGGTAGAGCCGACGTAGCCGATGATCTGACCTCGGCGGACGGCCTCGCCGGTCGTGACGGCGAATCGTGACAGATGCCCGTAGCGTGTCGTCAGGCCGAATCCGTGATCGATGGTGATCAGGTTGCCGTAGTTGCCGTTGTAGGAGGCTCCCGTCACGACGCCGTCCGCCGGTGCCTGGATCTGCTGGCCGTGATCGCCTGAGATGTCGAGCCCGGGATGGAAGTCCCCACCGCCGGTGAACGGGTCGCGGCGGTTGCCGAACCCCGACGAAAGCCACCCGGCAATCGGCCAGATCGAGGGTGTCGCCGATGCCAGCGCGTGCCGGCGCTCCACACCGGTCTGGACTGATGCCAGCCGCCGTTCGATGAGACCGAGCACGTCGCGGAGCACGCCGAACGCATTGTCGGGAGATCCGAACGCCCCGCTGAGCACCGGGCCGGCGATGGAGCTCGTGGCTCCCCCCATGGCTCGCTCGCGGACGCGCGGGGGCAGCCGGCTCATCGCGCGGTCCACCTCGGGATCGACCTCCACCTGTGCGCCGATCTGGTCCACCGCCGACTGCAGTGAGGAAACCTGAGCCGCCAGTTCGCCGGTGGCCTCCCGGAAGCTGTCGTTTTCCATCTGCAGCCTCGCGTTCGCGGACTGCAGCTCCGACAGGTTCGCCTGCGCGCTCCACATCGCGCCGAGGCCGATCAGCACCGGGAGGGTCACCACGCAGGCGGCTGCGGCCAGAACGAATCGCAGCCGGATCGTAAAACGACGGACCACGCCGGTGGCGGGGTTGGTGATGACGACGACGGAGTAGCGCCTGGCTTTCAACGTGGGAGCTCTCAAATGAACACGGAACTCTACCATAGGAGGGCGTGCTCCGTGCTGCGTACTCCGTGCTGCCGGCCGGGCGCTGAGTGCTGCGGTGGACGTACGGCTGGGCTCGACCTGGGCCGCCAATTGCACTGTGGGGCTCGCCGGCGCTCCAGGGGGCTGCGAAGTACGAACCGGGGGCGCACATGAGGGCAACGGGCAGGGAAATGAAGGTATTGCTGGTTCTCGTGATCGTGCTCCTGGCTGCCGCGACCGCATTCGCCTATGGCCGCCCGGATGTCGCCGCCGGGGTGTCGGCGGTCGTGGCGCAGACGGCCGACGTGGCGGTCAGCGAGCCGGCCGCGATGCTCCTGTCGGGTACCCTGCTGCTCGCGCTGGGCAGCGTGGTTCGTCGGTTTTCGGTTTGAGTTGAACGTAAAACAACGCGCTCCGCAGCCGGAGGGGCGCGCGCGACCGGAGCCGGCGAAGCACCCTGCGAACACACAAGAGGAGGGCCCCTTGCTCACTCGCTGCCTACCCGCCGCACTGCTTGCGGCCGTCTTGCTTCCCGCCCAGGCGCATGCCGATCCGGTCTCGATCACCGTGGGTGGGGGAACGACGACCTCGCTGCCGGCGGGGCCCGCCGGAAGCTCCAACGACCTCATGGAGTCGCTCGAGAGCGGGGAAGACTCCATGTGCAAGGCGTCGAGCGTGGCAGCCACCAGTTCGACGGGTGGCGGCGGCCTGGACGTCGCGCCGTTTCATTCCGGGGTTTCTGATGGGTTCACCTCATCGAACACCCCCCGCGGGTTGGCCATTGGCCGCAACGGCGGATTGAGTAACGGGCAAGGCGTACCGCGATCTGGGCAGACTGCCGCCCTCGAGCGAAGCGCGATCTTTGCCGGCGGATCCGTGGCCGGCAGCACCGACGACGCCACGACCCAGGCAGTTGCTCTGATCCTCACAGGGGTGGCCGGCTCATCCGGGGCGCTACACGCCAACTTGCGTGCCTTCGCCGGAGGGTCGAACTCCCTGGCCAGACTCAGCGGCGATGATGCCGTGACGACGTCGCCTGAACCGGCCTCGATTCTGCTGATCGGCACCGGCCTTGCCGGCCTGGCGGCGGCACGGCGACGGCGCCATCGCGCTGTGACCGATTGACCGGCGAGAGGCAGCGATGGCTCGAGGGTCAAAGACTCTGGGACTTGCGATGGTCGTTCTCTGCCTGGCGGTACCCGCGCAGGCGGAGACCATCCGCATCACGGCAGGCGCGCTCGATTGGAATGGCGGGAGCACATCGGTCGACATTGCGCTTGCCGGCGATGGCTTCACGTTCGTCGGCGGCACCTCCGTTGGCGCAGGGATCTTCAACCCCTGGCTCCAGTGCATGGTTCCGGAGTGCATCACAGGGGTAACGGTCGACCTCCAGGCAATGTGGTCGGGCAACGATATGCCCGGGACCGCCACGTTGGACGGCGTCACTTACACACAGTTAGGGGGGCTCGATTCACCGAATGCCCTGTTGGTCGAGTGGACCGGCACACTCGAGATCCCGGCCGGCTTCACGGGTGGACTGCTGACGGCCCCGTTCCTCTTTACCGGGGTGTTCACGTTCGCAGAGAGCCTGATGCATCCGACACAGCGGATCGATCTCACCGGTTCGGGGCTGGCTTCGCTCGACTTCATACCCTATCCGAACCAGCCAGGCGCACTAGCGCTGGCCTCGGCCACGTACGAATTCGACGCAGCACCGGTTCCGGAACCAGCGACGTTGCTGCTCCTCGGAACCGGCCTGGGCGGGCTGGTCGCAGCGCGTCGCCGCCGCGGGCCTGAGGGCGACAGGTAGCCCGTGCCGTTCGCCGACCGCCGCACGGTTCTCGTGACCGCCGCCCTCGCCGCGGCAATCGGGCTCATGTATTCCGGAGTGTTGTCGTCACTCGTACGTCAGTGGGCGACCGACGACAACTACTCGCATGGCTTCTTCGTCGTGCCGCTGGCGCTCTACTTTGCCTGGGAGCGCCGGGCGGCGCTTGCGGCGGCACCGGCGCGGCCCGGACTGTTTGGCGTCGTCGTCATCCTCGGGAGCCTGGTGGTGTGGGCCGCCGGGCTGCTCGGCTCCGAGCTGTTCCTGACGCGGGTCTCGCTGATCGGCGTCATCGCCGGCACGGTCTGGTTCGTCTGGGGGCGGTGGCACCTTCGGATCCTGATCTTCCCGATCCTGTTCCTCCTCCTCATGATTCCGCTGCCGTCGATCATCTTCAATCAGCTCGCCTTCCCGCTGCAGCTGGTCGCCTCGCAGGCGGGGGAGACGGTGATCGCCGCCGCCGGCATCCCGGTGCTGCGCGAGGGGAACATGCTGCACCTCCCCTCGCGAACGCTCGAGGTCGCGGAAGCGTGCAGCGGGATCCGATCGCTGGTGTCGCTGCTGATGCTCGCCATCGTCCTCGGCTATTTCGCCGAGCCGCGCACCGGCGCTCGTGTCGCTCTGGCGCTTGCCGCGATCCCGATCGCGATCATCGCCAACGCGACCCGCGTGGCCGGCACCGGACTCGCGGCCGAATGGGTCAGCCCCCAGGCGGCCGAAGGGTTCTTTCACACGTTTTCCGGGTGGCTCATGTTCGTGGTCGCGTTCGGCGGACTGCTGGTGATCCAGCAGGCGCTGACCCACATCCACGAGCGGCGCCGGCGGCCCGCACTGGCTGGTGCCGCATGATCGCCCGCGCCGCCGTCGTCGTGGGGCTCCTCGGCTGTGCGGCCCTGTTCGGCTCGCGCGCGGCGGCGACCGAAGCCCCGGTAGCCCGGGAGCCGCTCTCGACCTTGCCGCACGAGATCGACGGGTGGCGCGGCACGGAGGCGAAGCCGCTTGCCGACGATGTCGTCGCGCTGCTTGGCGTGGACGATTACATTCATCGCACCTACGTCAGCGCGTCGGGCGCGGCCATCAACCTGTACGCCGGCTACTACCACAACCAGCGGCAGGGGGACACCATCCACTCCCCGCAGAATTGCCTGCCGGGCGCCGGCTGGCGTCCGGTCTCGTCCACGACGATCACCCTCAACGCCTCGGGACGGGCCGTGCCGGTGAATCAGTACGTGATTCAGAAGGGCCTGGACCAGCAGGTGGTGCTCTATTGGTACCAGGGGCGCGGCCGCGTCGTGGCGAATGAATACCGGAACAAGGCGCTGCTGATGTGGGACGCCGCGACGATGCACCGCACCAACGGCGGCCTGGTCCGCGTGATATCTCCGGTCGCGCCAGGCTTCGACGCGACCCGGGAAGCCGCCAGGTTTGCGTCCGCGCTGCTGCCAAAACTCGCGAGGTTGATGCCATGAAGTCGATACGCCGCACGCTTCCGATCGCCTTGATCCTCATGGTCGGCGCCGCCTCCGGCGCGTGTTCGCGGGATCCTGAAACGACCGCGCGAAAGTATCTCGCCAGCGGCGATACGTACCTCGCGAACAGGCAGTTCGACGCCGCGGCGATCGAGTATCGAAACGCGATCAAGGCCACGCCGCAGTGGGCGGAGGCGCACTACAAGCTGGCCAAGGCGTATGAGGGGATCGGAGATCCGATCAAGGCGTACGGCGCGTATGCGCGCGCCGCCGACCTGCAGCCGTCCAACATGGACGCGCAGATCCAGGCCGGGAGCCTGCTGCTGGCGGCCGGCGACTACGAGGCTGCCCGCACCCGCGCCGAGCTCGCCGTCCGGGCCGACCCGAAGGATCCGGCCGCGCACATCCTGCTGGGGAATGCCCTGGCCGGGCTGAACGACAGCAGCCGTGCAGTGAAACAGATGGAGCAGGCGATCGGGCTCGATCCGTCGTACGCACCGGCCTGGACGGCGCTCGGGGCGGCGCGGTTCGTCGGCGGCAACCGCGCGAGCGCGGGAGACGCCTTCCGCAAGGCGGTGGAGCTGTCGCCGCGCTCCCCCGACGCACGGGTGGCGCTCGCGAACTACGAGTGGGCCACCGGCGCGCACGCCGCAGCCGAAGGGACGTTGAAATCGGCGCTGGCCCTCGACCCCTCGAACCCATCCGCCCACCGTGCGCTGGCTTTGTTCTACATCGTCACGCGGCGCGCGTCGGAGGCCGAGCCGCATTTCAGGGCGCTGGCCGGCGAGCCGGGCGGTGCGCTGGCGCTCGCCGATTACTACACCGGGACCCAACGGCCGGCGGAGGCTGCGGCCGCGCTGCGCCCGCTCGCGGACAACGCCGGGCACCAGGATTCCCACGCCGCCCGGCTGCGGCTTGCGGCGATCGACTATGCGGCCGGCCGCAAGCCGGAGGCGCACGCCGCCGTCGACGCCGTCCTGAAGGAGAAGCCATCGCATGCCGAGGGGCGGATTGCGAAGGCGCGGATGCTCCTGCTCGACGGCGGGAGCGTCACGGACGCGGAGACTCACGCGCGCGAAGCCGTCAAGGCCGACCGCTGGATGCCGGCGACGCACTATACGCTCGGTCTGGTCGCGCTGCAGCAGCAGGACCTCACGGCGGCGGAGTCCGCGTTCCGGGAAGTCGTGCGGCTGAATCCCCGCGCCGGGGCCGCGCAGCTGCAACTGGCCCGACTGCAGCTGGCGCGAGGGGATGCGATGGGGGCTCTGGGCGCCGCCGAGGAGGCCGCGCGCCAGCGTCCGAACGATGCGCAGGCCGCCGTACTCGTTTCGCGCAGCCTGCGCGCGCAGGGAGAACTGACGCGGGCGGAGCGTGAGCTCTCCGCGCGGATCGCGCGAACACCGGAGGCTGCGTCGTTGCACCTCGAAATGGGCGAGGTCGCGCTGCAGCGTCGTCAGACCGCCGCGGCCCGAGCCGCCTTCGAGAAGGCGCTGAAGCTGGATGCCTCGCTCCACG
>DATFFM010000022.1:0-9037 GCA_035250005.1 Vicinamibacterales bacterium
GTTCTCGCACGGCGAGCCCGCCGGGCCGTCATATTCATTCGCGCCACAGGCGACGCCCGCGGGCGGCGCCTCGATCGGCCCCATGCCCTGCCAGGCGACGGTCACGAGATATTCACTCGGCGCAATGTTCTCGACGCAGGCCCGGGCACCGACCATCGCGCCGACCTGAATCCCGCCCAGCGTTTCCGCCGCGCCCTTGAGAGCCGCGCACCATTCGCTGACGTCGGCTTCCCACCGCTCCGCCCCCGCGCCCGGGCAGGGGTTCGGCCCCGTGCCGAGCGGCGCAGCCGTGGGCGCAGCCGCGGCGTAGAAGTCCGCAGCGTAGCGGTTGAGCTGAATGCGGCTCGCCATGTCGTTCAGCAGGATCAGAGCCTGCGAACGCTGGTAGGACTCGGTCTGCAGCACGTGCAGGCGGCCGTGCAGCACGACGAGGCTCAGGAGTCCGAAGGCGAGAATCATCATCGAGACCAGCACCTCGACCAGGGAGATGCCTTGCTGGTGGGTTCGCATGGCTACCACTTGTCCGCCGGGGACTTGTCCCCCTGGCTGGTGACCGACAGATTCCCGTCGCTCGCCTGTCCGCCAGTGGCGGTGAAGGTGACCTTGAACGACGGCGCAGGGAGGACATCGGCGGGGTCAACCTCGATGTCGCAGTCATAATTCGCGTCGACGTCGGGCGTCAGTCCGCAATCGAGCACGGCTTCATCTCCATACGCGCGGTTTGCGACGAAGTACTGGTGCTCGCGGTTGACGATTTCCATCATCACCGACTGGGCGGCGCGCCGGTTCCCTTTGATTACCGACTTGCGGTAGGCAGGAATGGCAATGGCAGCCAGGACGGCGACGATGATGAGCGTCACCATCAACTCGATGAGCGTGAATCCGCGTGTCTTCGTCACGAAGTGCCCTCGTGCCAAATGCCGATGCGGCCGGAAACTACAGGCTGCAGTTTCCGCGCGCGGATTTTCCCGACATACGGTCGCCGCGTGCGCGCGAGCGGTACGCGTTTCCGAGCCAGTTCACGGTTTTCCACGGGCGCGGACCGGGGTTATGTCATGCGACGCGCTTCACGCACGCGCCGGTGTGCGTCGGCGCGACGACTCGACATAAATATCGCCGGATTCGCCTCGTCAAGCCGCTCGTCGGCATGCGACGAGCGCTCGTCGGAAAAGTCTCCCCGTCTACAGGTGCGTCGCTATCGTATCCCGCATGGGCAGGATGCAAAGGGGCTTCACGCTGCTCGAGCTGATGGTCGTTCTCGCCATCGCGGGCGTGCTGGCCGCCATCGCGATCCCGGCCATGGGCAACTTCATGCGCAACTCGCGCGTCACGAGCGCCGCGAACGACGTGATGGCCGCGCTGCACTTCACCCGATCGGAAGCGATCAAGCGCCGCCGGCCGGTCACGCTGTGCACGAGTACAAATGCCCAGGCCGCCAACCCAACTTGCGCCAATTCCCCGCTGCTGACCGGTTGGATCGCCTTCGTCGACTTGAACCAGAGCGGCGGAGTCGATGCTGGCGAAGCTGTCCTGCTCCAGCACGAAGCCATGCATCCGCTGATCGCGGCGCGCTCGTCACTTCCGCAGTTCCGCGTTACTTACCTCATGAACGGCTTTGCGCTCAACACAAGCCGGGCCCAGCTCGTGCTCTGCGACGACCGCGGCAACGTGCCTTCGGCCGGCGAGCTTTCGTCGGCGCGTGGAATCCTGATCTCGGTCACCGGCCGCGCCGGTGTCACGCGAGACCTCGGCGAGATCCAGGGCCTGATCGACGATATCGGCGTCGACTTTGCCGGCTGCGACGCCGCCTGAGGCTGGAGCATCGACATGCGCATTCATCGCAGGCGCGAACGGAATCCTCACAGTCAGGCAGGTTTCACGATGGTCGAGGTCATGGTGGCGCTCGTCGTGCTCGCCATCGGCCTACTCGGCATCGCCGCGCTTCTCCTCAAGAGCCTGCAGTCCGGCAGGACCGCGACCTACCGCACGGAAGCCGTCAATCTTGCCGCGGACCTCGCCGACCGCATCCGCGCGAACCGAACGGCCCAGGCGGCGTATGGGACGCTCTTCGGCGAGGACGAGACTCCGGTCGGGACTTGCGACACCGTCAATGGCTGCAGCGATGCCGACCTCGCGTCCACCGATCTCGCGCGCTGGAAAGCGACGATCGCCGAGCTCTTGCCTGAGGGCGACGGACAGGTGGTCGTGACCCTGCCGGCGGGGCCGGGCGAGCCGACGAACTACGTGGTCGCGATCCAGTGGACCGAGCAAAGTGAGGCCGCGCCGGTGGTCTTCCAGATCGGTTTCGCGACATGAAGCGCCATTCCCTGCAACTTCGCGGCTCGCAGCGCGGCCTGAGCCTGGTCGAGCTGATGGTAGCCCTCACGATCGGTACTTTCCTGCTGGCCGGCGCCATCAGCGTGTTCGGCAAGACCCGCGACCTCTATCGCACGAACGAAGCCGCAGCGCGCCTGCAGGAAACGGCGCGCTACGCCATGAGCACGATCGAGGCGGACCTGCGCATGGCGAACTACTGGGGCCTGATGAGCCGCGCGGATCTGATCGAGAACGGTCCTGCCCTCGACCTCGCGAATCCGCCGGCGGTCGATCCGGCCTATTCCCTGCCTGCCGACCTCGCCGGCTTCGCGACGACGATCAATAGGTGCGGCGCCATGTGGGCCGTGAAGCTGCCGGCCTATGTCGAGGCCAACAACGACGCCTATGGCTATACGTGCCCGGCATTTGGCGCGGCCGTGCCGGGCTCGGACCAGCTCACGATCCGCCGCGCCTCCACTCAGGTGATCGCGAGCGGCGCGCCGCTCGCGAACAGCGCCGGCCAGATCAAGCTGCAGACCAGCCGCGTTCAGGGCTCGCTCTTTTCGGGCGGGATGCTGCCGGCGGGGTACCTGCCGCCCCTCTCCGAGACGCGCGCGCTCGTCGTGAACGGCTACTACGTCGACCAGAACTCGGACGAGCGCGCGGGCACGCCGTCGCTGCGGCGCAAGCAGCTCGACTTCGACGACGCGGGCAATGCGCCGCAGATCGTGGACCAGCAGATCGCGCCTGGCGTCGAGGATCTGCAGATCGAGTTCGGCGGCGACATCAACGATGACCAGAACGCCGACTACTACGTGCAGCCGAACGTGGCCATCCCGGCCGGCGACGAGATCGTCGCGGTCCGCGTGTGGCTCCTCGTCCGGGCGGAGCAGCAGGAAACCGGCTTCGTGGACGGCCGTACTTATGCCTACGCGAGCCGCACCGGTGCCGCGGCCTATACGCCGAACGACGCGTTCCGGCGCGTGCTGGTGACGAAGACGATCCAACTCAGGAACACGCGGCGATGAATGGCAAGAACTTCCATCCCGGCCGGCAGGGCGGCGCGGCGCTCGTCGTCGGACTCGTGCTGCTCATGGTGCTGACCATCCTCGCGGTGTCGGGCGTGTTCACCTCGACGCTCGAGTTGCGCATGGTGCGCAACATGCAGAGCCAGGAGCGCGCGTTCCAGGCCGCGGAGTTCGCCGTCGAGGACGCGCTCGCCAATCCGGTGCTGAGCACGAGCACGCCCTTCACCCAGGACGACACTCAGGTCCCGAATACCGCAACCGCCAGCTATCCCGACGGCGACCGTTATTCGTACACGCTGCAGTTCGTCGGCCAGTCGCCGCTCGGTACCGGCATGACGGGCTACAGCATCGGCAGCGCCTTCCAGAGCTATCACTTCCAGGTCGACGCGAACGGCGTCGGGCCCGACGGAGCCATTGCGGACCACACGCAGAGCTTCTACGTCGTCGGCCCCGGCAGCTGATTCAAGCGGAGAGCATCATGAATGACTTCCAGTCCCGGATTTCGAATGCGACCGCACTCGCCGCCACTTTCGCCTGCGGCTTCCTTGCCGCGGCCGCTGCGGGCGCGCAGGTGCGCACCAAGGGCGTCACGGGTGGACTGGAATCGAGCACCGAGTTCACCTCGCTGCCGGCCATACCCGGCGGTTCCCTGAACGTCAAGGAATGCGGCGACTGCCCGTCGTTGCGTCTCGAGTTCCGCGCGGATACACGCTATTTCATCGGCGATGAGCCGGTGAGCTACGCAGAACTGCGCCAGGCCGCCGACGATGGCGTGCACGGTCTGCTGGTCTCCTACCGCTTGGGAACTCGAGATCTGACCCGGCTGCGCCTCTCGGCGCCCGGCAATTGAAGCGTGACAAATCCATGAACAACCGAACCGACCGCACCCTCCGCGCCCTGAGCTGCATGGCGAGTGCCGCGCTCTGCGTCCTCGCGGGCATCGCGGGCGCCGACGAGAGCGAGATCTTCGTCGGCACGGGCAACGCCGTCACCGCGCAGCGCCCGAACATCCTCTTCATCATGGACACTTCGGGCAGCATGGATGAGGACGTCGTGACCAAGGTTTACGACCCGGCGATCGATGTTCCGGGGGACAGCAACTGCGACGACCGGATTTTCTTCTCCCAGGGATCCACTTCCACCAGTCCGCCGGATTGCACCGACCCCAACTCGGTGCCACTCGCGAACTTCAAGTGCAACGCGGGGCTGCAGACGATGGCCATTTCGGGCTTCTTCGTCGCCGCGCAGACCGCGCAGTATCGCGCCAACAATGCCGGCGAGAAGCGCTGGCGCAATGTTAACGGCAGCAATGCGGCCGACGCCTGGGTGGAATGCCGCGCGGACGCCGGCGTTCATGGCGACGGGGTCGACACGACCCGCCTCTGGCCCTCCGACACGGACCGCCCCTGGGCGGACACGGCCGCCGAGGAAATCGGCTGGGACCAGAATAACGCCGGCGGCAGCCGCGTGTTCTACACGGGCAACTACATCAACTGGTTGAACAGCGACGACACGATCATCCAGAAGCGGATCGAGATCATGCAAAGCGTGGCGAAGCAGACCATCGACCAGCTCGCGGTCTCCGACAGCGTGAATCTCGGCCTCATGCGTTTCAGCAACAACACCACCAGCCAGTGCAGCGACAGCTCCGCTGAGGGCGGTATGGTGATCCAGGAGATGGGACCGGTGGCGGCCAACGCCGCCGCGATGAAGACCAAGATCGACACGCTCGATGATGGCTCGCAGCCCGATGGCTGCACACCCCTCTCCGAGACGATGTACGAGGCTTATCTCTACCTTAGCGGCAGAGCGGTGGACTACGGCGACAGCTCGCGAAGCGTGGCGCGCGACATGTCCGACGGGGACCCCGCCGGAGTCGACGAGCACAGCGTCGATGCCTCGCTCCAGCCGGGCAACCCAGGCATGTATCAGAGCCCGCTGCTCGAGTCCTGCCAGAAAAACTTCATCGTGCTCCTCACCGACGGCCTGCCGACCGCCGACAACTCGGCTGACACCGAGATCGAGGCTCTGTTCGGCAGCTCCTGCGGCGCGAGCGGCAACGGTCGATGCCTGGAGGAAATCGCCGAATACATGCACGACATGGATGACGAATTCGACGACATGCGTCCTTCGTTACCGGGAATCCAGAACGTTACGACTTACACGATCGGCTTCGGGCCCGAGGTGAACAATTCGGCGATCCTCCAGAATACGGCCTCCCGCGGAGGCGGCGTGTTCTACGAGGCAAGCGACACGGCGACGCTCTCGTCCGCGCTGACGGAAATCGTCCGCACGATCCTCGACAACAACACCTCGTTCACGGCGCCCGCGGTCTCGGTCAACGCCTTCAACCGCACGCAGAACCTCAACGACCTGTACGTGACGGTGTTCCGCCCCGGCGACACGTATTTCTGGGACGGCAACCTTAAGAAGTACAGCCTCGACCCGGCCGGCTTCATCACCGACGCCAACGACCAGCCCGCGGTCGAGGTGACGACCGGGTTCTTCCGCTCGACCGCGCGAGACTTCTGGTCCGCGGTCGTTGACGGCGACGACGCTACGCTCGGCGGCGCGGCCAATAGGCTGCCGGACCCGTCGACGCGCAATGTTTATACCGATCTCAACACGGGTGTGGACCTCACGGCCGCTGAAAATGCCGTCAACACGGCGAACGCGGCCATCACGGAAGCGACGCTCGGCCTCGCGGCCGCCGAAAATCCGGGCCGCGACAACCTTATCAACTGGATTCGCGGCGCCGACGTGTCCGACGAAAATGGCGATGGCTCGACGACTGATGCGCGCTTCTCCATGGGCGATCCCATGAACGGCCGCCCGGCCACCGTCATCTACGGCGGCAGCGTCGGGGCGCCCAACCCGAATGACGGCGTCGTATATGCCGTCACCAACGAAGGATACCTGCACGCTTTCGACTCGGAGGACGGCAGTGAGCTGTGGGCCTTTATGCCGAACCAGCTCCTCGCCCGCGCGCGCGACATGTACGTCAACGACGCGGTGACCGATCGAGTGTACGGACTCGACGGCAACATCCGCGTCATCCGGAACGAGGTCAACGAGAACGGCGTCATCGAGCCGGGGGCCGGCGAGCGCGTGATGATCTACTTCGGCATGCGCCGGGGCGGCGGAGACTACTTTGGCCTCGATGTCACCGACCGCAATGCGCCGACGCTGCTGTTCCGAATCGGGCCAAATGAGACCGGAACCAAGCAGCTCACAAACGGCGGCCAGAGCTGGTCCACGCCCTCGGTCGCCCGCGTCAACATCAGCGGCGCTACGCAGAACACGCTGCAGCAGGTGCTCGTGTTCGGCGGCGGCTACGACACCGTGCAGGACAATGGCCCTTATGCGCTCGACGCCAACGGCAACCAGATCTTCATGGTCGATGCGGTCACGGGGAATGTGCTCTGGTACGCCGGCCCGTCCACGGACACCAACGCCGATCTCGGGCATCCCTCGATGCTGCACAGCATCCCCGGCGACGTGCGAATTTTCGACCTGACGGGCGACGGCTTCGCCGACCGCATGTATGCGGCCGACATGGGCGGTCGGGTCTGGCGCTTCGACATCCGCAACGGCCAGGACCGCGCGAACCTGGTCACGGGCGGCGTCTTTGCCTCGCTTGGCAATGCGCACCTCGGCGTTCACCCGGCGAGCTCGACGCGGCGCTTCTACAACGCGCCGGACGTCTCCTTCCTGAGCGACGGCGGCAAGACCTGGCTCAACATCGCGCTCGGCTCTGGCTACCGGGGCCACCCGCTCAACCTCGACACGGAGGACCGCTTCTACAGCCTGCGCGACCACCTGCCATTCGCGAGGCTGACCCAGGACCAGTATGACGACGCTACGGTCATTACCGAGGCCGACCCGAACCTGATCGACATCACCAACGACATCACGCCGACGATCCCCGCGGCAGCGACGGGCTGGCGCCTCGACCTCAGGCGGCCGGTCGCCGGCTTCACCGGCGAGAAGTCACTGGCCGAGTCTCGCACGATCCAAAGCATGATCCAGTTCACGACCTACGAGCCGAACAATGCCTCGACGCCGAACAGCAATGCCTGCAGCCCGGCGCCGGGCACTAACCGGCTTTACACCATCAGCGCTTTCACCGGCGCCCCGGTGTTCGACCTCGACACTGCGGTCGATCCGGATGCCGACGACGACGGAGACGGGATCCCGAATGGCTCGGAGGACAATGACGGCGATGGCGTGCCGAATAGCGTGGACCCCGATGATGATGGTGACGGCACGCCCGATGGCGAGGATCCCGACTCGGCTGACGACCGTGACACCGAGCTCGCGCAGAGCGGCATCGCGCCGGAAGTGGTCTGGCTCTTCCCGAGCCCCGAGGACCCGGTCAACTGCGTCGGCGCGGCGTGCCGCCCGGACCCGGTGTGCCTCGTCGGCCTCGAGACCTGCGGCGTCGGCATCAACCTCGCCCCGGTCCGGACCTTCTGGCGCCAGACGGGCGTGAACTGATGGCGCGGGCCCGGCTGCTCCGGCGGCCGGGCTCCCCGCAGGGAGATTGAACGTGAATATCAAGCACAGGCAGCGCGGCGTGACCCTCATCGAGCTGGTGGTCGTGATCATGATCATCGGCATCCTGGCGGCGGTCGCGGTTCCTTCCTACCGGAACTACGTGATCCGCAGCCAGCGCTCGGACGCCAAGGACGCGCTGCTCGCCCTCGCCTCGCAGCAGGAGAAGTACTACCTGCAGTGCAATGCGTACGCCGACAATATCGCGAACGCCCCAAGTTGCGACGACAGCGAGGTCCAGGGCGCCGACACCAGCGAGAACGGCTGGTACGACCTCTCCATCACGGCTGCCGATGCGACTGGCTTCACCATAGAGGCCGAAGCTGCGGCGGGCGAGAACCAGTTCCAGGACACTGAGTGCCGTACATTTCGAGTGACCGATCGCGGGATCCGCACGGCGCTGGACGCTGGCGGCGCGGACAACACCGAAGAGTGCTGGCGCTGACGAGTCAGAAGATGCGCGGACGCCCCTCCCACACGGGCTTGAGCGCTGGCGCTCCCGGCTCCGCGGCAAACTCAACGTCGATCCAGAGATCCCCGACTGCTGCGAGACGCTCACCCAGGTAGACGAGCGGTAACCGGTCGCGCATCCACGGCACGATTCCCGCCTCCTGGCAGAGGTCCTTCAGGCGCTTGCGCGGCCGACCCGCGTGCGGGCGCAGGCTCTCTCCGCCGCCGCGAAAACGGATCGACGTGCCCGACGCATCGGCTTTGCGAATTCCCCCCGCCCGGCTTGGGACCAGCGCGAAGCGGCCGAGTCCACCGCCGAGATCGAGCACGACGCCTCCAGACGCACGCATGGTTTCCGGCAGTCGCGCGATCGCGTATAGCCGGCCACGGTAGCGCCGCAGCTCACCATCGTCCCAACGGAGCGCCGGCGCGCCGTCCGGGCGCGCCGCGAAGAAGTCGCGAAGCGCCGAGCCGAGCATCGCGGTCGGCGGCGGCTTGAGGCCCTCCTGCCGAAGCCACCAGCGCAGGACGTTGAACTGCCGCTCGCGCGAGAGCTGGCCGAGCCCTTCGAGCGAAATACGGCCGTCGTCGAGAATGCCGGCCGCGTCGGCAGCCGCCGTCTCGGCGAGGAGGCGCTGCGCATCCGCGAGGTGCGCGGCGCTGCGCGCGACGGTCGCGGCTGCCGCGGG
>DATFFM010000023.1:0-20893 GCA_035250005.1 Vicinamibacterales bacterium
GCTCCGACAGCTTGTAGCCCACGTTCTCGCGGACGGTCAGCGAATCGAACAGCGCCCCTTCCTGGAAGACCATCCCGAGGTCGGCGCGGACCCGCATCATCTCATCCTCCGACATGCCGTCCACCTGTTCCCCGTTGACGAAGATGTGGCCGTCGTCGGGGGTCAGCAGCCCGAGAATGAGCCGCAGGATCGTCGACTTGCCGGCGCCGCTCGCGCCGAGAAAGATCTTGGTATGGCCGGTCTTCAGCGTGAAGCTGATCTCGTCGAGAATCACCTTTTCGTCGAACGCCAGCGTCACCTTGTCGAATACGACAATCGGCCCGCCGGGACCGAGGGCCTCCTCGAGCAGCGCCGGTCGGGGTGCGCGTTCGACAGCCATCAATACATCAGGAAAATGAGCGCCTTGGTCACGAGGAAGTTCACGACCAGCACCGCGACCGAGCTGGCGACGACCGCGTTCGTGGTCGCGCGGCCGACCCCCTGGGTGCCGCCGCGCGTGCGCAGCCCGACATGACACCCGATGCTGACGATCACGAAGCCGAGAAAGAACGGCTTGATCAGCCCCATCCAGACGTCCTCCATGTAGAGACCGGTGACCACCGAGTTCCAGTACACGCCCGAGGCCACCTTCAGCTGGGTGTAGGTGATGATCCACGCCCCGAGCAGGCCGACGGCGACCGAGATGCAGGTCAGCAGCGGCACCATGACCAGCCCGGCCAGGATGCGCGGGAGCACCAGCTTGCGGATCGGATCGGTGCCGAGCGCGCGCAACGCCGCGATCTGGTCGGTCACCACCATGGACCCGAGCTCCGCCGCGATGCCGGAGCCGACCCGGCCCGCCACCATCAGCGCCGTCAGGACCGGGCCGAGCTCCTTGACCATCGACGCGCTCACCAGATTGCCGACCATCGATCGGGCGCCGAACTTGTCGAGCGTCAGACCCGACTGGAGCGCGAGCACCATGCCGGTGAACATCCCGGTGAGCAGCACGACGGTCATCGAGCCGACGCCGATCACATCGAGCTGCTCGATGATGTCCCGGTAATAGAAGGGACGGGTCACGAGCCCGCGGCCGGACTTGCCGATCATCCCGAGGTACTCCTGCACTTCAAGGAGCGGAGCCTTGATCCAGTCCTGCACGAATGCCATCAGGTGCGGCTCCCCGCCAGGCCGAGGTCCTTGGACCGCAGCTGCTTGATCCGGTCGCGGAAGGTCGCGGCCTTCTCGAATTCGAGGTTGGCGGCCGCCGCCTTCATCTGCGACTGCAGCGTGGTGATGTGCGCTTCGAGCTCACCGTGCGTCCGGAAGCTGTCCGCTTCGTCAACCGCCACGGTCACGTAATCCCGTTCGTAGACGCTCGACATGATCTCATCGATGCTCTTCACGATCGAGGTCGGCGTGATCCCGTGCTCGACGTTGTACGCCTCCTGGATCGCGCGCCGGCGCTCGGTCTCGCTGATCGCGAACTTCATCGAGTCGGTGACCCGGTCGGCATACATGAGCGCGCGGCCGTTGACGTTGCGCGCAGCGCGGCCGACGGTCTGGATCAGCGAGCCGCCCGACCGGAGAAACCCTTCCTTGTCGGCGTCGAGGATGGCCACCAGCGACACCTCCGGGAGGTCCAGACCTTCGCGCAGCAGGTTGATCCCCACCAGCACGTCGAACTCTCCCCGCCGCAGGTCGCGCAGGATCTGGATCCGCTCCAGCGTATCGATGTCGGAGTGCAGGTAACGGACCTTGACGCCGAGCTCCTGGTAATACTGGGTCAGGTCTTCCGCCATCCGCTTGGTCAGCGTGGTCACGAGCACGCGCTCGTGGCGGGCGGCGCGGTCGCGGATCTCGCCGAGCAGATCGTCGACCTGCCCGCGCACGGGCCGGACCTCGATCACCGGATCGAGCAGCCCCGTCGGCCGGATGATCTGCTCGACCACCACCCCGCCCGAGTGACGGAGTTCGTACGGGCCGGGCGTGGCCGACACGAACAGGCGCTGGCCGACGCGCGACTCCCACTCCTCGAAATTCAACGGACGGTTGTCGAGTGCCGACGGCAGGCGGAAGCCGTAGGCCACGAGGACTTCCTTGCGGGACCGGTCGCCGTGATACATCCCGCGGACCTGCGGCACCGTCTGGTGGCTCTCGTCGACGATCGTCAGAGCGTCGGCCGGCAGGTAGTCGAGGAGCGTCGGCGGCGGCTGGCCGGGTGCGCGCCCGGTGAGGTGACGGGCATAGTTCTCGATGCCGTGGCAGTACCCGATCTCCTTGATCATCTCGAGATCGAACATCGTCCGCTGGTGCAGCCGGTGCGCTTCGAGGACCTTGCCCTCCGACTCGAGCTGCGCCCGGTACCAGGTCAGTTCCTCCTTGATCGTCTCGACCGCCTGCCTGGTCCGGTCGCGGGAGGTGACGAAGTGCGTCTTCGGATAGATCGCCACCTTGTCGTGGCGCTTCAGCGTCTTGCCGGTGAGCGGATCGAACGTGGCCAGCTCGTCCACCTCGTCACCGAACAGCTCGATCCGCACCGCCGTGTCTTCGTACGACGGGCAGACCTCGACGATGTCCCCCCGTACGCGGAACACGCCGCGGGCGAATTCATGGTCGTTGCGCTCGTACTGGATCTCGACCAGCTTCCGCAGGATCTGGTCGCGGTCGATCCGCTGGCCCCGCTCGAGCGGCAGCATCATCCCGTAATACGCTTCGGGCGAGCCCAGGCCATAGATGCATGAGACGCTCGAGACGATGATGACGTCCCGGCGCTCGAACAGCGAGCGGGTGGCCGACAGCCGCATGCGGTCGATCTCGTCGTTGATCGTCGCCTCCTTTTCGATGTAGGAGTCGGTGGTCGGGACGTAGGCTTCGGGCTGGTAGTAGTCGTAATAGCTGACGAAGTACTCGACCGCGTTCTCGGGAAAGAAGCGGCGGAACTCCTGATACAGCTGAGCGGCGAGCGTCTTGTTGTGCGCCATCACGAGCGTCGGCCGGTTCACGCGGGCGATGCACTGGGCCATCGTGAAGGTCTTGCCCGAGCCGGTCACGCCGAGCAGAACCTGCGCCTGGTCGCCGCGATCGAGCCCCTCGACGAGCTCCTCGATCGCGCGGGCCTGATCGCCGCGTAGTTCGAAGTCGGTGACCAGCTTGAACCGGTCGTACTTGGATGACATCAGGGAAGCGGATTTCGCCTGGGCGGCAAACCCAAATCGTACCACAGGGGGGTGGAAGCCCGGTCCGAAAGGCGGTCCTGCCTATTTTCCCGAGGATGGCCTGTACGCCGCGTAATAACCCGGCCGGGTGCGGAGCCTGGCGTCCTTGAGCTCCGGCCTGTTCACGAGCCGGACCTTCACGTCCCGCCACGAGCCGTCCATCTTTTCGTTCGAAGACACGTAGCCGAGGCTGTAGCGCCCCGCAATCTCGCGGAGGATCTTGTCGTACATGGGCTCGAGGTCCCTGATGGACGTCGGGAAGAAAGCCTGCCCGCCGGTCGCCAGCGCGAAGCGCGTCAGGATCTGGCGCTGCTCGTGGCGTCCGCTTCCCTGGTGCTGGAGGTAGCCGATCGAATAGACGGTGACGTCCGACACCTTGAGCAGGTCGAGCAGTTCGCCCTGGGTGATCGCGCTGCGCGTGTCGCCGCCATCGGTGTACAGCACGAGGATCTTGTCGCCGGTCTGCCCCGAGGCGCCGTCGAGATAGACGCCGAGGGCATCGTACAGCGCGGTATATCCGTCCGGCCGGCGGGAGCGGATCCGCTCGATGAGCCGGGGAAAGTCGTCGAGGCCGAAGCGGGCGACGCGCACCTCGGTGTCGAAGTCGGTGAGCGTCACATCGATGATGTTGTCGACGGTGTTGAGAAACTTGATGGCGGCGGTGCGGACATCCCTGATGTCCTCGATCATGCTGCCGCTGTTGTCGATCATGAAGCCGAGGTGGAGCGGGGGCGCGGTCTCGGGGTGGCCGCCGGCAAAGAACTTGATCGCCTGCGGCCTGCCCTCCTCGACGATCTCGAAGTCGGCCGCGTTGAGGCCGAGGACCGGGGCGCCGCTCTTGTCGGTCACCACGACGCCGAAGTGCACCAGATCCACGCCGGCGCGGAACACCCGCTGCGCGCTCAGTACGCCGGCCGACGCGATCAGAATCGCGGCGGCCATGCTCACCCGATGCATCGAGGCCTCCCGTTCCCGTACGTCAGAATACCTTGTAGGCACTCAGTCTGATCACGTGAGTACCCTGTCTGCCGTCTGCGTTGACGCCGCGGAAGCCGTAGCCCCATTCCACCGCGGTCAGCAGGCCGAATGGCGCGGGGGCTTCGACCGCGGCGCCAAGGCCAGTGTAATTCCGATAGCCGCGGCCGAAGCCGCGATCCTGGACCAGCGCCGTGTCGAGGAAACCGTCGAGCCGGGCGAACCGGCTCATCGACCAGGCGATCGCGCCGCGCACCACGCCGCCGCGGTCGTAGCGGACGAGCGCGGACGGATAGCCCCGGAGCCGGTTGTCGAACGTGCCGAACGCGTAGCGGCTGAAACGGTCGAGTTCGCTCCCCGCCATCGCGACCGCCTCGACCCGCGTCACGACGCGCGATGTAAGCGCCGTGGACCGGGACGCGGAGACGCCGTAACGGTGAAAGGACGCGTGCCCGGCCGAATAATCCGCCGCCGTTCGTCCCCACGGCCGCCACCCCGTCCGCCACGCCGGGTTCCACCACACCGATCCGGCCCACCCCGCCCGTTGCCCTTCGAGCGCAACCCGCGCACCGTGGACGCGCTGATCGGCCGGGACCACGAACGACGCGGCGGTTTCGTCGGCCGCCTGGAGGCGAGTGTAGTCGAATTCGTAGCCCGCACGAATCGTCAGCCGGGGGGAGAGCGGCCGCAGGAGCCAGACCGAGGCATGCGCCGGCCGCTGGCGGAGATTTTCCTCGTAGATCTCGTGACCGCTGCGAAAGGAGCGGTCGTGATACGAGGAGGCGATGCCGAAGGCGCGGCCGGCGAGCTGCCAGCGCGAGCCGCCGAGCGACGGCGCCGAAAACGCGAGCTGCGCGTAGCTGCCGCCGAAGAACGCGTTCAGCTGCGCACCGGTGCCGAGCAGATTGAAGTCCACATAGCTCAGACCTGCAAACGGCAGCGGGACGCTGATGTTCGGGTCGACGATCACGCCGGCGGCCAGCGTCCGCACGCGCTCGGACCGCTGCGCCACCTCGGTGACGATGACCGGCGCCGAACCCGGCGCTTCAGGGCGCGCGAGCCGTTCGCGTTTGAGATAGCGGTACCCGTCAGGCGTGTCACGCAGCATGATGGACGGCGACGCATACGCCGCCTGCAGACGTTCGGCGAAGCCTGGCGGATCGATCTCGTGCGAGGTGATCGTCAGCAGCCGCTGGATCGGCGTGCGATGCGCCGCGCCCTCGTAGATCTGCCGCACGTTGGAACGCGCCAGCAGCCAGATCCCGGGCCGTGACTCGCCGAAGTCATCGACCTGCTCCGAGGAGACGATCGCGCCGCGCAGCCGCGTCTGGGCAGCCGCGACCCGCACCATCGCGAAGCTGTCGACCGCGATCCAGGCGCGCCCGCGAAACAGTGTCGCCCCGGAGTCCAGCGGTTCGAACGCCACCACGTAGCAGGGGACGCCGTTCACCGCCGCCTGCTCCACGAGACGGTATCGATACAGGTTCGTGAGGGTGATGGCGAGCGGCGGCGAGGCGACGCGCTCGGGCTCGAGGATCGGCAGCCGTGGGACCCCGCCACCCTGGAAGGCGATGCCGTTCACGCGGACTCCGCGCTGCTCGAGCTCCGTCCGCTCCGGCGAGGCGTAGATCACGGTCTCGGACGTAATCGTGACCGGCGCCGGGAATCCCGGCGCCTCGAAGGTGAGCGTGAGCACGCCCGTGGAAATCGTCCGGGTCACGCGCCCCGCCTGGCGGCGCGCGAACGCCTGGTGCCGCGCAATGATCTCGCCGACCGTGAGCAGCCGGCTGCCTCGGACCTCGACGGCCTCCGTGAAGACCTCCGGATCCGGCGACGCCGCGCGCGCGAGCGCGTGCAGCAGTTGCCGGGCCTCGATCACGTCGGCGGGCACTGCCATGACCCACTGCGCCGCGCCTCCGCGGGTCGTGGCGGCCAGCGCCCTCGTCAGGTCGGTGCCCTCGAGGAGCGGCCAGAGCGTGGCACCGGGGATTCCATCCGCCGATCGTCCCACGAGCACGTCGGCATAGCCGGCCAGCTCGGCATCCGCCGGCATCTGCAGCGCAATCAGAAGGTCCGCACCCATCACCGCCCGCAGCTCCGTCAGCCGCAGTTTGAGGGCGTACGCCCGCCGCTCGGCTGTCACGCCCTCCTCACCGGTCACCAGGATCCCGGGGCGGCCTCCCCGGACCTTTACTTCGTCGAGAGCCAGGCGCAGCCCCTCCGGGGAAGCGCCGCTCGCCCGAAGGAGCACCGTCAGGCCATGCAGCTCCTCAGGCAGGAGAAGCGCCTGGGCGGGCGCAAGCGTAATCGCTATACAGGCCGCGCAGGCCGGCGACGACGGCGCCTGGCCGGCCGCGATCCCGGCCTGCAGCAGGGACCAGCAGATGAGTGTTCCCGCCCAGGCGTATAATGAGCGTTCGGTCATGATCACCGGGCGGGCCATTGCCCACGCGAGGATCGCCTGACGTGCGCGTAGTTGGCATCTGTCAGGACGAACTCGTCATTCGGACACTCGACGATGTATTGAAGCCCAGTTTCGAGCTGGACTTCCTCGTCGAAAGCCGGCCGCTGGCACGGCGGCTCCACGAAGCGGGCATCGACGCCACCGTCGGCGACCCGCGCCGGGTGGATACCTACCTCAAAGCCGACATCTCCCCCACCACCTGTTTCATCGTCGAAGACAACGGCCGGCGCAGCGTCCGCAAGATCCTGGCCTCGATCCGGGACGCCGGAGGCACGCTGACCTACGTCATCCACACCGGTGCCGGGGTGAAGCCGCGCAATTCGGAGGCGCTCAAGGCGGAGTTCCCCGACACCGCCGACATGGACCTGTGCGAGCTCATCAGGCCGACGCTGGTGACCGAGCTGAGCCGGTCGATGACGCGCGCGCGGGTGCAGCAGTATCAACGCTATTTCGCAGATGCAGATCGCGTGCTGATTCTCCTGCACAACGACCCGGATCCGGATGCGCTGGCGAGCGGCCTCGCGCTGCGTAACCTTTTGCGCCGCACGAAGACGACCGCGATCATCGGAGCGATGCAGGGTGTCACCCGCCCCGAGAATCTGCGGATGGCGAACATGCTCGACATCCATGTGGAACCGGTCACGCCTGCGTCATTCCTCGAGTTCGACCGGATCGCCACCGTGGACGTGCAGCCGCATTATTTCGGGGGGCAGCTGCTGCGCGCCGACCTGGTCATCGATCACCATCCCGAACAGCCGGGCTACATCGCGGTGTTCAAGGACATCCGCGCCGACTACGGTTCGACCTCCACGATCCTCACCGAGCACCTGAGGTCGGTCGACGTCAACATCTCCGAGCGGACGGCCACGGCGATGCTCTACGCGATCAAGTCCGACACGCTGTTCTTCGCGCGGCACACGAACCGCGACGACCTCGAAGCCTTCACCTTCCTCTATCCACTGGCGGACGCGGCGCTCATCCGGAAGATGGAGGGGGCGGAAATCACGCTGGACCGGCTCAGCTTCGTCACGCGCGCGAGCCAGGGCGGGGTGATGCGCGAACAGGTGTTCAGCGCCTTCATCGGTGAAGCCCCGCGCGAAGACTTCATTCCTTACACCGCCGACTTCTTCCTGCAGCTCGAAGACGTCAAGTGGACGATCATCGCCGGGATCGTCGGCAACTCCCTGGTCCTGAGCGTGCGCAACCTCGGCTACTCGCGCAACGCCGGCGAGTTCGTCAAGCGATGGTTTGCCGAGATCGGCAGCGCGGGTGGCCACCGCGCCATGGCCAAGGCCGTGGTGCCGATCGAGAAGTTCCGCCAGAAGTTCGGGGACCTCGACGGCCGCGCGATGACCGAGAAGATCGCTGACATGGCCGCCCAGTTCCTGCGCGAGGCCGCGCCCGAAAAAACCAGGCGCGAGCCGGTGGCGCGGTAGTCCGGGGGTCCGGGGTCCGGGGGTCCGGGGGTCCGGGTCCGGGGGGCCGGGGTTTCAAGCTGGACCCTACGAGAGTGCGCGATCGAGATCGGCGATCAGATCCTCCGCATCCTCCATCCCAACCGACAGCCGCGCCATCGAGTGGGTGACGCCGGCGCGCTGGAGCTCCTCCTCGGTATGCCCCCATTGCGACGTGAGCACCGGGAGGCTGCACAAACTTTCCACTCCCCCGAGTGAGGCGGCGCGGTTGAAAACGGTGAGCTGGTCGAAGAAGCGTGCGGCCCGCTCGTAGCCGCCACCGACATCCACGCATACGACTCCCCCGAAGCCCCGCATCTGCTTGCGGGCGATTTCGTAATCGGGGTGCTGCGGCAGGCCGGGATAGTACACGTTCTCCACGCGCGAGTCGGCGGCGAGCCACTGGGCGACCGCCAGGGCGGTCGCGTTGTGACGCTCCATCCGGACGGCGAGCGTCTTGAGCCCCCGGCCGAGCGCGTAGGCCGCATGCGGATCCAGCACGGTGCCGAGCATGCGCCGCGCCTTCTGCACTGGCTCGAGCAACGAGGGGCCGCCGGCAAGCACCCCCGCGGTGACGTCGCTGTGCCCGTTCAAATACTTCGTCGCGCTGTGCATCACGATGTCGACGCCGAGCGTGAGCGGCTGCTGGTTCACCGGGCTGGCAAACGTGTTGTCGATGATCGAAATCACGCCGCGGCGTCGGCAGGCGCCGGCCACCGCCGCGATGTCGACGCAGCGGAGCGTCGGGTTGATGGGCGACTCGAACCACAGCAGCTTCGTGTGCTCCGAGATGACGCTCTCCGGGCTCCGGAGCGCCTCGAGCGAGACAAACCGGGATCGGATGCCGAGCTTCGTGAGCATGTCGGCAATCAGGTGCAGCGTGCCGCCATAGATCGCCGAGCTGCACACGATCTCCTCACCCGACGCCAGCAGCCCCAGGAGCGCGGTCGTCGTCGCCGCCTGGCCGCTCGACAGGACCATCGCGCTGCCGGCCAGCTCCAGCTTCGCGAGCCTCTGCTCGACCGCGGTGATCGTTGGATTGCCGTACCTGGAGTAAAGGTACTTCTGCGAGCGCCCCTCGTTGTACTCGCGCACCTCCTCGGCGCTGTCGAAAACGAAGGTCGTCGTCTCGTAGACGGGCGTGGTGAGCGGTTCAGCGTGTCGAAACGCACCGCTGGCGCGGTGCACGAGCTCTGTGGCGATCTTCATCAGGAGAGCTTACAACCGTGAGGGTGCCGGCTGCCCGCCATTCAGCTGTTGGACCGGCTCGGCCGGCTCCGCGCCGGCGCCGACGATCGGACCGATGAATTGCCGGTATGCGTCCTCGTAGCCCCGGTCCACGAGCTCGGCGAGCCGCTGGATGCGGTCGGAGCGCTCGTCGTACACCCCGCCGAAATCGAGCGGCGTCAGCGGGTTGTGCTCCGGCCGCACGACAAAGAGCGACGCGAACCGGCCGGTGAACTGTTCGAGCGCGTCGCGGAGCGACGCCGTTTCGAACGCCAGCAGCTGCTCACCGGCCCGGCCGCGCATATCCGCCCGTCCGCCGCTCAACTCATGCGCGCGTGCCGGCTGCGGCGCCGCCGACACGAGGATGATCTGCTCCGCTCCCGCGTGCGCCGCCTCCTCGATCAGGCGCGAGAGCCCTTCCGGTCGATCGCACAGCCGATGCGCCTCTCCGCGCCAGGGCCCCTCGGCCGGGAATCGGACGAGGTACGGCTCGGTGGCGAGCGGAACGGACAGGGCCGCGCTGACCGCGTCGAGCACGTGGTCGCGCGCAACTCCTGACACGTCGAAGGCCTCGAGCGGCCGGGCACCCGGTTCCGCCGGCGTACCGGAGAAGAACCGGCCGCGCCGCGCCTGGGCGAGAAACGCAAACACCAGATCCCGGCGCGCGTCCAAGTCGTGGGCGGTGATGAGCAGTTCGCGGAATCCAGGCTGCCCCTGGTTCTCGCTGAGGAGCTCCACGTACTTGCGAGCCAGCTCGGTGCGCCCGGGCGCCGCGATCGGCGCGGCCCCCCGGATCAGGTTCCACAGGTCCGCCGCGCAGCGGTCGACGAACGACTCGGAGGAGAGCGGCGCGCCGAACAGCCGCCACAGCACACCGCTGCGCGAGCGCCGGCGCAGCGGCTCGCGCACATACGACGCGATCACCGCGCCCGCCAGAATGGCGGCGCCGATGATCAGGGCGAAGAGCACCAGGCGCGGGACGACGGTCGGCAGCGCCCACGGCGAGAACAGCGTGGTCACCCATTGGGTGAAGCGGGCGGTGAGACTTGCGCCCGCGGCCTCGAGGCCGACGAGCGACAGGATCAGCCCGACGATGCCGGTCAGGACGGCCGCGGCAAGGAGCGCGACCGGGAGCAGCAGCACGAGACCGGCCGAGAGCGCGGCGTAACCCGCGAGACGCAGCGGCCGGCGCCAGCCGTAGAATTGCCGCGCCGTGCGGTCCTTCCAGATCCCGGCCGGCTCCCACAACCGCGCGCTCCCGTCGATCGCGGCAAACAGCGCCGAGGCGGCGCCGATCCCGCGGCCGCCGACCAGGTCGACCTTCACCCCCGCTTCATGCAGCGCCCGAAGCACGCCGGCGTGGTAGGCCCCCGCCGTGCCCGACCCGGTGAGCAGCAATGCCGTGCGCAGCCTCGTCGAGTACGACCGGTCGGGGGAATCCGGCGTGATCACGCCCGCGCGCCGTCCTCGTCGTGCAGCGTCACGAGCTTCACGATCTCGAAGCGGCGGCTGCCGTTCGGCGCCGTCACATTGACCTCGTCGCCTTCTTCCTTGTTCACCAGCGCGCGGCCGATCGGCGAGGCCGTGGAGATCATGCCCTGCTCGGGGTTCGCGTCTTCGGGCATCACCAGCTGATAGACAACGGTCTGGCCCTGCGCGTCCTTCAGATGGACGGTCGACCCGAACCCGACCTTATCGTGGGGGATCCTGTCGAGGTTCATCAGCGAGATCTCGCTCACGCGCTTCTTCAGCATGCTGATGCGCGACTCGACCAGGCGCTGGCGTTCCTTCGCGGCCGCATACTCGGCATTCTCGCGCAGATCCCCGAGCTCGCGCGCGCGCTGAATCTCCTTCGGCAGCTCCGTCTTCAGCTCTTTCTCGAGCTGCTGGATCTCGTCTTCGAACTTCTTGAGAATACGGGCCTTCATCGACGAGATGGTATCAGGGAAAGTGTGAATTGCGGGTTGTCTCGTAGAATCGCATTGTGGAGCATGTGACGAGCCGTCAGAACGCCCTGGTGAGGCGATTCGCCGGGATCTCGCGCGACGGACGGGCCGGCGACGAAGTACTGCTCGACGGTTCGCATCTGGTGGAAGAAGCGATATCGTCCGGCGTCCCCCTCGAGGTCGTGGCGTTTGGATCCGAAGCCCTGCAGGAGCGGCTCGCGCCGCTGGCGGCGCGCTGTTCTTCGACGGGCGCTCGGGTGATCACGGTACCGGACCGTCTGCTCGGGGCGATGAGTCCTGTGCAACACGCGGCCGGCGTCGTTGCCATCGCCAGGCTCCGCCAGGCGCGACTCGAGGATGCGCTGACGCGCGCGCCCCAGCTCATCCTCTTTCTCGACGGAGTGCAGGATCCGGGCAACGTTGGCGCGATCATCCGGACGGCCGAAGGCTGCGGCGCCACCGCCGTCATCACGGGCCCCGGCACTGCGGACCCGCGCGGATGGAAGGCGCTGCGCGGCAGCATGGGCAGCGCCTTCCGTCTCCCCGTCGCCAGCAGCGATTCTCTTGCCGGCGCAGTCAGAGCGGCCCGCGCCGCCGGCGTGCGGATCTTCGCCACCGCGCCGCGCGGCGGCACGCCGATCGGCGAGTCGAACCTGGCTCAGCCAAGCGGGATCATCCTGGGCGGGGAGGGATCCGGTCTGGGCCCGGAGACGATCGGCGCCGCTGACGAACGGCTGACGATCACGATGCGCCCGCCGGTGGAGTCGCTCAACGTCGCGGTCGCCGCCGCGCTCATTCTGTATGAAGCCTCCCGACAGAGAACCCATGTCGCTGTTTGACGAGCCCGCCGACACCGGGCGAATCGCGGCGGCGGTTGACGCATCGGCGCCGCTGGCCGAGCGCCTGCGGCCGCGCACGCTCGACGAATTCGTCGGACAGGAGTCGCTGGTGGCTCCCGGGCGGCCGCTGCGCCAGGCCATCGAGCAGGACCGCCTGCAGTCGATCATTCTCTGGGGTCCGCCGGGCACCGGCAAGACCACGCTCGCGCGCCTCATCGCGACCGCCACCAAGGCGCACTTCATCGCGTTCAGCGCGGTGCTGTCGGGCATCAAGGAGATTCGCGCGGTGATGGCTGAGGCGGAGGAGGCGCGCCGGCGCACCGGCCGGCGGACGATCCTCTTCATCGACGAGATCCATCGCTTCAACAAGGCGCAGCAGGACGCCTTTCTGCCGCGCGTCGAAGCGGGCGACATCGTGCTCATCGGCGCCACCACCGAGAATCCGTCGTTCGAGGTCAATTCCGCGCTGCTGTCGCGGTCGAAGGTTCACGTACTGAAGGCCCTGGGCCTGCCGGAGATCACTACGATCCTGCGCCGGGCGCTGGACGACGCCGAGCGGGGCTTCGGCAGCCTCGAGTTGTCGGTGGAAGACGGTGCCCTGACCGCCATGGCGAAGTATGCGAACGGCGATGCGCGGGTGGCGCTGAACCTGCTGGAGACGGCGGTGACGGTGGCGGGGCCGGCACGCCGCATCGACACCGCGCTCGTCGCCGATCTCGCCCAGAACCGCGCCCTGCTGTACGACAAGTCAGGCGAAGAGCACTACAACCTGATCTCGGCGCTCCACAAGTCGATCCGCAACAGCGATCCGGATGCGGCGGTCTACTGGCTCGCGCGGATGCTCGAGGCGGGCGAGGATCCCCTGTATGTCGCGCGCCGGCTGGTCCGCTTCGCATCCGAGGATATCGGCACCGCCGATCCGCAGGCGCTGACGATCGCGGTCGCGGCCAAAGACGCCGTCCACTTTCTGGGCATGCCGGAGGGCAACACGGCGCTCGCGCAGGCGGCGATCTACATGGCGGTCGCCTCGAAGAGCAATGCGGTGTACCGCGCGTATCTGGATGCGGCGGAAGCCGCCGCTCAGGAGGTGGCCGAACCGGTGCCGCTCCACCTGCGCAACGCGCCGACGAAGCTGATGAAGCAGCTCGAGTACGGCAAGGATTATCGCTACGCGCACGACGAGGCGGAGGGTGTCGCGCGGGGGATGGAGTGTCTGCCTCCCGCTCACGCCGGCCGGCGCTTCTACCAGCCGACGGAACGGGGGCTCGAGGCGCGCATCCGGCAGCGCCTCGAGGAGCTCAGAACGAAACCTTCCTGAACATCTCCTGCCGGAGCGGCAGGATGAACGAGAACCGGTAGTCCCCCTGCATCCGCCCGACCGGGATGCCGACGAGCTCGCCGTCGCGGTTGAGCACACCGCCGCCCGACACGCCGGGGTGCCCGTCGGTGAGGCAGGTCACCAGGCTGTTCGGCGTCTTCTGCCCGACGTAGCCGGTCGAGACGATGATCCCTTTCGAGTAGTCGTTGCCGAGCCGGAAGATCGGATCGGCGAACTCGAAGCCGAAGGCAAGATTCGGATTCAGTGCGGGGAGGTCGATCTTCTCCTTCACCTTCACGATCGCCCAGTCGCCGGGATCCACTTCGACCTTCGCGTCACCGACGTCCACCACCCGCGCGGTGAGGAGCTTGCCGCCGTAGGCGAGCTTGACCGACGTGATCCTCCGCGGATCCTGCAGGCCGTCCTGGCCCAGCGCCACCACCCCGTGCTTGACGGTGATGAAGTAGCCGTTGCCGAGATAACCGGCCGTCCCGTAGCTGCTCGCGCCGCGGTCGTCGTACGAATAGAGTTCGACGAAGCTCGCCCGGCGGTCGCGCAGCAGATCGAGCGGGAACAGCCCCATCTCGTCGCTCAGCTGCCGTTTCACATCGTCGACGATGGCGTCGACTTCGGCGCTGCTGGCGGGGTCGGGAATGCGCCCGGATGTTCCGGTCGGCATGACCGGGGTGCGGTGGCGAAGCTCGTTCAGCTCCGCGCGAAGCGCGGCAAACCGGGCCTCGTTGTCGGCGTTCTGCCGGGCGCCGAGGTAGTTGCCGACACCGAACAGGACGACCGCGAAGGCGAAGGCGAAGACAGCGGGCAAGGTGCGACGAGTAGTCATGGCGTACTCCAAGTTCGGCAACCGGAACCGCTCCCCTTCATGCGGACAGCATCCGGCTTTGCGCACCCGAGATGGGTGGCCTTTTTCGCTTGGAACTGACGGTTGGTGATAGCAGCCGGGAAGGCTGCGCCCCACACGGAACAACTGCCCGTCAGCGAGTCACTGGGATGACCGAAGTGTAGAAGCACACAGGCAGCGAGTCAAGGGTAAATCGTGGGTTGGGAAGCCTTTACGGCTGGGGTGGGTTGTGAAAATCTATGCAATCGTGGCCGCCGTCCTGAGGGCGAGCCGCTGGACGGTGTTGAAATTCCGGACCGTCACCGGCCCGTTCAGGATCTTTCCGAGTCTGGGGCCGGCGACCGTGGATTCAGCGAAGGATTTGTTGCAGCGCCAGTACAGCTCGCGGCCCTCGATGGCGAGCACGTCCACGTCGTTCGACAGCGCGGCCACCGCCCGGAGGGTCTCCTTCGCCGGCGCCGTCTTGAGAAAGCCGACGTACAGGGTGACCCCGCCACCGGGACCCAGCTTGCGGCTGGCGACATGCTCGACGACGCCAGCCAGGTCGCTCGTCGAACGCACCATGGTCGCCACTTCGTAGCCGAGTGCCGATTTCAATTTCCTCTCGATGGCCGCCTCGACCTGGGCGGCTGGCTTCCTCGACTCGAAGATGACGTTGCCGCTGGCGATGAACGTGGATACGTTCGCCAGCGGCACCGATTCACACAGCGCCCGCAGTTCGTGCATCTTGACGATATGGCCGCCAACGTTGATCGCCCGGAGAAAGGCGACGTAACGCGTCACAGGCGGAACTCCAGCGCCGGCAGCATACGATCCGGCGAACCGGGCATCGGCGCAGGCACGGCGCCCGTCCGATGCGCACCCAGCTTCAGGTAGAACGTCTCCGCGTAAGGATCCGCGATCACCCCCACGCCTTTGACACCGAGCGCGGCGGCTGCGGAGAGAGCCTCGCGCACCAGCTCACGGCCAATACCGCGGCGCTGATGCGCTGGATCGATCCAGACATGTTCCAGGAAGGCGGCCGTGGCGGTCATCTGCAGCACCGTCACACCGATCGGGGCGCCGCCAATCGCCGCGACGAACACACGATGCGCGTCGATGTACTCAGCGGTGAACGTGAGCTGTTCAGCCCACAACTCCATCCACTCCGCCGGGTAGCCCCAGACACCTTTTGCCGCCCGCGCGATCGCGCTCAGCGAGGCCGCCTCATTGGATTCAGCACGACGAATCTGCACCGTCTCGATAGCCATGACTCAGATCGTGGTCAGGTTTTGTCGATTGTACCCTTCCAAGGATGCTGAGGCTGACACCGTGGTCGTCGGCCGACGACGGCTCCTCTTACAATGGGGCCATGAGCGCCAGGGCGTACCGGGCAGGCGAGGCGGTCGAGGACTTCTGCCGGGCCTGCAAGACCGACCGCATGCACACGGTCGTCGCGGCGGATCCGGAAGGCCGGCCGATTCGCGTCGTCTGCGGCTTCTGCCACAGCGAGCACAACTTCCGGGGCGGCCCGAGGATCGTCAGCGGTACGCCGGACCGGGCGCCATCTGGCGGCAGGTCGGCGGCTGAATCGACCGCCGGGCGCACCGCGTCGACGCGGCCCAGCCGCAACCCGTTCCCCATTGTCAGCGAACGTGAAAGGATCGCACCCGCCATGACGGATCTTTCCGGTACCGACATCGAGATGCTGCTCCGCCGCATCATCCGCGAGGAGACTGGGATCACACCGGTCACGCCCGCCGAGAAATGGCGCGGCGGCACGCTGGCGATCCGCCCGGGCAACACGGAGCTCCAGGAAAAGACCTGGCCGATCGAAACGTTCTTCCACAAGATCGTCATGGTGCGAAACCGCCTGCGGACGATGGAGCAGCAGGTCAACGCGACCGAGCTGCCGGAAGACGTCAAAGTCAAGCTCCAGGGATATATCAGCGGGTGCTACGGATCGCTGACCAGCTTCAACGTGCTCTTCGCGGACGAAGCCGACCAGTTCAAGGGGAACGCTGAACGCTGAACGCTGAATGCTGAATGAGCTATCGCGTCAGATGCGCTGAAAGTTCTTCTCGACCTCGCGCCGGGTGATCCGAAGCACGACGGGACGGCCGTGCGGGCAGACCGACGAATACGCCGTCCGCCGCAGCTCCTCCAGGATGTAGCGCATCTTCTCGAGGGTCAGCGGGTAGTTCGCCTTGACCGCCGCATGACAGGCCATTGTCGCAGCGATCCGGCGAAGCGCCTCGTCGATGCGGGAGCCGGTGTCGAGCCCTTCGAGATCCTCGCCCAGGGCGCGCAGCGCCGCTTCGCACTCGGCCGGGTCCAGGATCGCGGGCACCGCCGCGAGGTACAGGCTGTCGCCGCCGAACTCCTCGATCTCCATCCCGAACCGCTCGAGTGTGCCCCGGTGCTGGGCCAGCGCCTCGCGCTGCGCGGCCGACATCTCGACGATGATCGGCGCCAGCAGCCGCTGGCTCTCGAGCCGTCCGCTCGTGAGCTTCTCCATCACCTGCTCGAACAGCACGCGCTCGTGCGCCACGTGCTGATCGATGATCGCGATCCCCTCGTCGTCCACGGCGAGAATGAACGTGTCGCGGAACTGGCCGAGCGGGATCATCGGCCGGATCTCGCGTTCGGCGTCAGGTCCCCGCTGGTCGACCGGCGCCGGCTGCGGAACGGTCATGCCACGCCAGGGGACGGCGGCCCCGGACGCGATCGGGTCCTGCGGCGCCCAGCGATTCCCGACGATCGCGCCGCCGAGCACGCCGGGGATGGCCATCGCCTGCGGCTCGCCCGGCACCGGCGCGAACGGGGTGAACTGCAGCTCGGGCGCCCGTCCCTGCCCCAGCGCATCGCCCAGCCCGCGGCGCAGCACCTCGTGCACGAGCGACTGCTCGAGAAAGCGCACCTCCGCCTTCGTGGGGTGAACGTTGACGTCGACCCGGTCGGGCGCGATCTCGATGAACAGGTGAACCTCGGGACTGCGCTCCTTGATCGTCGCGACGCTGTAGGCCTCGATGATCGCGTGCGCGATCGTGCGGTCCTTGACGATGCGGCGGTTGACGAAGACGTTCTGCGAGCCGCGCACCGGCCCCTGGTCGCCGAGCGCGGCGATGTAGCCATGTATCTTCAGGCCCCCGGCTTCCTTGCGGATCTCGATGAGATCCGGCCGCTCGCCGAACAACTGGAAAAACCGCTCGCCGAGACCGGCCGCAGGCGGGCATTCGAGCAGCTTCCTCCCCTGCCCCGCTCCGCTCGAGAACGCGGCGCTCGTGAGCGAGAACCCGACGGCCGGGTATCCCAGCGCCATCTGCGTCATCAATCGCGAGATCTGCGTTGCCTCCGCAGTGTCCGACTTCAGGAACTTGCGGCGCGCCGGAAGGTTGTAGAAGAGGTCGGCGACTTCGATGCAGGTCCCTTCGGGTGCGCCGACTTCGCGCACCGAGGCGACGGCACCGCCGTTGACTTTCACCTCTGTGCCGGTGGCCTCGCCGCGCGCGCGCGTCCTGAGCGTGAAATGCGAGACCGACGCGATGCTCGGCAGCGCCTCGCCGCGGAACCCCAGCGTGCGGATCGCGCCGAGATCGGCCGACGTCGCAATCTTGCTGGTGGCGTGACGCTCGATCGCCAGCCGCGCGTCGTCAGGGCCCATGCCATCGCCATCGTCCTCGACCCGCAGCAGCTTCTTGCCCCCGAGATCGATGCTGACGGCGATGCGCGTCGCATTCGCGTCGAGTGCGTTCTCGACGAGCTCCTTGACGACCGAGGCCGGGCGCTCGACGACTTCACCGGCCGCTATCTGGTTGGCGAGATGCAGGGGGAGACGCTGGATTCTGGGCATCGGATCCGGGTTCGGCTCCCTTGATCCTAGTCCACGAGCCGCTGTCTACGAAGCCCGGGCGAGCTGGGAGCGACGGGCCACCAGCGCGACCCGATGGTGCTCATGACCGTGGACTCTGCCGATCGGCCCACCGGCGCAACGCCGACCCCATCAGGGCCGGGACCAGGCAGATGGCTCCCAGCACCGCAAAGACGATCAGCCCGGCCGGGAGCAGACTCGCGGCCGGATTCTGAACGAAGCCCACCAGCGCCTGGGCACCGAACGGCACGAAGGCCCAGCGCCACGCTTGACGCGGCGCCAGGAACCCGAGCCAGGCCACGAGCACGGCCAGCGCGGGCAGGAGCAGTCCGAAATACCACTCGCTGTCCCATGCCTCGCGCCGGCCCGACGCGTACGTGAGCGCGAGCCAGCCCACGGCACCGGCGGCCGCGGCCGCCGCGTAAGCGCTGCGATCCGTCAGCGTCGTCGTCCACATGCTGCCGCTCACCGCGTGCCTTGCCGGCGTTGCTCCGCCTCGTCGAGCCAGCCGCGCCGCAGCGTCTCGACCGGAACGCTCGAGAGGTACGGCTTGATGTCGACGATCGGCGTTGCGTCGAGCATGTCCACGCCCCGCACCCTCAGGCGGGTACCCTGGCGCGCCAGGAGCTCGACGACCGTCAGCCCGATCGGGTTGGGCCGTTGCGGCGAGCGCGTGGCGAACACGCCGTGCGGCCGATCGTCGGACGGCGGGTGGGCCGTCAGATCCGAGCCCTCAGCGCGATCGAAGATCCAGATGACATACAGGTGGGAAAAACCCTCGATGTCCTTCAAACCCTCTTCGAGCTCCGGGTGGATCTCGAGCACGCCTTCGGCATCGTGCTGCGCGCCGGGACCCTTGGGGATGCTGGCGGTGTCGGTGAAAGGACTGCGTATCGTCCCGATTGAATGGAGCGTGATCGGCATCAGGGGTACCTCTGCGCCACGCTGTCGACCACGTCGATCAGCGCGAGAGACGGGCCGTCGAGCACAACGAACGACGGGCATTGCAGGCGCTGCCACACCTCGAAGGCGTCCACGGGGTTGCAGGCGCCCACCAGCAGTGAAATGACGGTTCCGTGCGACATCGCGACGAGATTCTGGCCCGAGGCGCGGACCATCTCCGTGCGGATCGCCGCCGTGAAGCGGGCGAGCGCCGCGGACGCGGATTCAGCCCCGAGGACCGCCTCGTCGCGTGCTGCGAAGACCCTGGCGTTCAGCCGCTGGTGCTCCGCCGCCGGCAGGATCGGCAGCACGGGCCGGTCCAGCTCCCGCAGATCGCCGATCGTGTCCATCACGATCCCCAGCTGGCCGGCAACGAGCGCGGCGGTGCGAGCAGCCTTCGGTTCCGGGCTGCTGACCAGCCGAAACGGCGCAAACCGTTCGAGCGCCCCGGCGAGTCGTACCGCCTGCTGCTCCCCCTCTGCGCCCAGCTCCCAATCCCGCGCCGGTCGTGAGCCATCGAGCACGGGCTGGGCGTGTTTGACGAGCACGATTCTCAACGAACTTCCCGGAGCTCGATCCAGAGACCGTGCGTGACGGCAGGCGAGAGAAACAGACTGGCCTCGGCTTCGCCCGCCGCCGGAGCCGGAATTCTTCGAGCCGCCAGACGCTCGCGCACCGCGTCCAGACGGCGGACGCGGAGGGTAGCCCCCACGATCCGCCGCCCGGGCACGAGGTGACGTGATGCGGGCAGGAATAGCGCCTCACCCTCGTGGAAACGGGCGACGTCCACGATCATGCGCTCCGGCACATACACCTCCCGCCGGGTGATCGTCGCTCCCACCCGGCTGAAGAGCGCGCGCTCGGCCGAGAGATCGTCGCCGGAGAGCCACACGGATATCAGGGACTCGGCGGTATTCGGATGCGCGAAGTGTTCGGGGCGATCGGTGGGCGAGGCGTTCCGCGGACCGAAAAAGAGGTAGTCGAGCGATGGATCGAGCGCTCGAGGCACGCGCGAGCGATCCGGGGCAAACAGTGCGAGAAAGGCGGGCCCGTCGCCGGCGGCGAGATGCCGGCGGTACGTCGTGGTGAGTGCGTCGCGTGCCTCAGGTGCCGTAATCAGTTCGAGCTCGGTTCCGTCCGGGAACTTCGCGTGATGGTTGCGGATGCCGTTCGGGTGTGGCCGCCCCGGCTTCAGTGAGAATCCAAGCGCCCGGTATCGCTCCGCAGCCGCGCCCAGATCGCCAACCGCAATCGGAATGTGATCGAGCCCGACGACGGCCGGTCGATCCGCGGCGGCGGGCGCCTGAACGGCGGCTGGCGTCCGATCCAGCAGGACGCTCAGCGCGATCGTCGCGATGCACAGCGCGAACCGGTCACTTCGCATCCAGCTTCCGTCCGGCGTCGAGGTTGTCGAAATTGAGGATGGTGTTGAAGACCAGGAAGTAGCTGCCGATCGTCTCTCCGCGCCAGATCGGATTGTTCGCAAACAGCACGACGTGCCCCCGGCCGACCGGCACGTCGACCACGACCGGCCGCTGAGCGATGTCGCCACCCCCTTCGAGCAGACCCGAGACGAGCAGCGTATTCTGCGCCTCGAAGCGGACGGCGACCCGGGGACGGAACTGCGGCGGAATCAGTGTCGCCGGGTTCCGCTTCAGCTGTTCGTCGGTGGGGAGCGCGTACTGCCACGGCTGCACGGTGACCGGGGGCGGCAGCGGCGTCAGGTTCGTGCCTTCGAGCGCCGCACGGCCCTGCACGATGTCGGGATCGTCGGGTGTACCGCGACCGGTCGGACGGCCACCGCCGCGGCCGCCACGGCCGG
>DATFFM010000024.1:0-6287 GCA_035250005.1 Vicinamibacterales bacterium
TCGGCGCCGGCCGGCCCGTCGTTGACGGCCGCCTGGATCGACCGCGACGTAGCGGCGGCGGGGCAGCCCGCCGCCGTCACGCTGTTGCCGGATGCCGCCGGCGATCGGCGCGGCGCGGCTGGCGCCCCCTCCGTTTTTCACACGCTGTTGCGACGGCCGGCGCTCTGGCACGATGCGACCGGCGTGCCGGTGCTTTCGCTGACGCTCGTCCTGACGCGGACGCCGTCGCCTGACGATGAGAACGTCTCGCCGCTGGTCGAACACGGGATTCTCGCGTTCGACGTGCGGCTCAGCGTTCCACCGGACGCTCAGCGCGCGGCCGGCAGCGAATTCCCGGGCTGCCGTCCGATATTCGCGCGCGCCGCGACGGTGGATCTGATCTGGACCAGCGGCGGAGACCGGCCGGTGAGCATCGCCAGCACCACCGGCATCGTCCTGCGCGCCGGGCTGAGCGCGCGACTGGACCGCACGCAGGCGCTCGACGTGCTGTCGACGCTCGCCGGCGGCGTCTCATCGTTCCGGTTGCGCGGCCGGATAGATTTCCGTGCCACGGATCCGGCGACGGCGGTAACGGCACTCCGCTCTCTCGACTTCGATGCCTCGCTCGACGAAGTGCTGAAAGGAGCCCTGTCCGCGGGCGGCGCACACCGCCACATCCAGCTGATCTCTCCCGTGGCCGGTGCTGGCAGCGGACTCGGTACGGCACCTGCGCGCGTGCGCTCCGCACCGGCGGCGACCCGCGAGGGCAGTGACCCGACGCAACGGCTGACCACGACCGGGACCGGGCTGAAGTCGCTGACGCTGGCGATGCAGCCGTCCAGACTGACCGCGTCGCCGGCCGCGATCGTCGCCAGCGATCTGGTCCGGCCGGCGCATGGGGCTGTCGCGATTCGCCCGCAGCACTGGCTCGTGGAGAACGCCATCTTCGACACCGCGGTCAGTGCGCCGGCGAGAAGCCTGCCGATCGTCTCCCCGGCAGACGCGCCGATCTGGCGCGACCGGCTGGACGCCGGCCGGCACTGGTATGCGCCGGTGATCGAGCTCGTGCGGCCCGACCCGCGCCTCGACACGTCGGCCAGCCCCTTCACGTTCACGTTCAGGCGCACCGGTGCGACCGCCTCAGGCGATGCGGCGCTGTCTGGGGTCGTCAAGCTGACGCTGCGGCGAACCATGAGCGACGCGACCCAGGCGGCGCTTCGCGCTCTCGGCAACGGGCAGGCGCGGGCGATCGCCCCCTCCAGCATCTCGATCGTGCTGGAGATCCCGTACGTCAGCACCGACGTGGGACAGCTGAAGACGACGGTCGTCCCCGGCAAGGTCACCGCGACCGGCGATACCTATACCGTCACGTTCGATCTGCTGAACGAGTGGGTGCGCCTGGCGTACGGCTCACTGTCACAGCCCGGATTCCAGGCCGAGCCCGCGCGTATCCGGGCGACATGGAGCTTCGAAGGCTACGTGCCGATCAAGGGACAGAAGCTCCAGCTCGTGGCGGCCACCACGGAAGCGCGCGCGCCCAATGTTCATCTGGCGCATGCGGTCATGACCGCGAGCCCGGCGATGGCCATCCGTCCCCAGATCCAGCCGAATCTCGCCGTTCTCGAGCAGGTGCGCAAGACGCTCTATTCGTTGCGCACGCACATCCGGCAGAACAGCGTAGACGTGGTGCTGCCATGCGAGGAACTGGGAGCGTTCTATCTCGAGACCTCGGCGACCGGGACGGCAGCGGTCGGCTGCGTCGAGGCGCTCCGCCTGGGCCATACGACCCTCCGGCAATACGCGGAGATGCCGGAGGTGCCGCACCCCGCGTATCGGGTGCTGCGATCGCTGCAGCAGCCGGGACGCTTTCTGCTGCTGCCGGCGGCTTACCGGATCACGCGCTACGGATCCTCGGTCGCAGACCGGGCATTTCGACCGGCCGTCGCGGTCTACTCCGCCCTCGATGCGGCGAACACGGCCAACAACCGCGTGGTGTTCCACGCCACGCTGCAGCCCGACCTGCCGCCGCACGAACGCCGGCTGCTTCGCACGCGCCTGGCCGCCCGCGCGCGCGATCCGCAGATCGAGCTCCCGACCGAGATCCAGGCCGAGTGCGATTACGTGTGGACGCTCGGCGCGGGCGCAAGCGTCGAACCGCGCGTGATCAAGGCGCCCGACGGATTCCAGGTGACGCTGGCGACCGACCTGGCCGGCGCGCTGCTGGTGAAGACGATGCTGCAGACGGCCGGCGTCTCGGGCACGGTCGGGTTTCTGCTGCCCGACGGCACGCGCTTTCAGTCGCTGCTGCACCTCGATCTCGGGCGCGTCACAGGGCCGTGGGAGACCGGGCCGATCGAGATCGCAATCTCCAACGGACGCGCCCGTCTGACGAACCGTATCGAACGGCCGGTGGAGGTGTCGGATCTGCTCGGTTTCCCGCCGGTCGACGGCCTGGAGCTGCCGGTCGAGAAGCTGATCCCGCCGTCCGGCGTGCACGAGGTCGCGGTCCCGGCCGGCGCCAGCGAGTGGTTTGCTGTGTCGTCGCAGCCCGCCGTCGGCCCGGTAGTGCTGGAAGAGATCCGGAGCTTCATCGAGGACATCCACACCAACGTGACGTTTCTCGATCTCACCAACCATCCGAGCCACGGCCTCCAGGACCTGCAGGTCGAGGCGCGGCTCAGGAACGTGCCGGGCGCGAACGCGCTCCGCCTGGCCGGAGACCCGCCGTCGGCGACCGCGGAATTCATCCTCCCGCTCACGACCTATCTCGCGAGCCGGATCCTGCAGTTCCGCGTGACCAAGACGTTCACCGCCGCGGCGCCGCAGACGACGCCGTGGCTGGATTGGGACCTCGACCGCAACGGCAATGTCGTGAGCCTGACCTGGGAGCTCATCGGATGACCCGCTGCTGAACCGGACACTCGATCAGAGAGAGGACTGTATGGCCAAAGGCATCTCCATTCACATCGGCTTGAACTTCGTGGATCCCAACCGCTACGAGGGGTGGAACGGTCAGCTCGCCGGCTGCATCAACGACGCCCGTGACATGCAGGCGATCGCGCAGTCGATCGGGTACTCGCCGACGACGCTGCTGACCGACAGCCAGGCGACCGCGGCGGAGGTCCTTCGCTGTATCGGCCAGGCGGCCCAGCGATGCGACTCGGGCGACACGCTGCTGCTCACGTACTCGGGGCACGGCGGGCAGGTGCCCGACGTGAACGGCGACGAAGGGGATGGCAAGGATGAGACCTGGGTTCTGTGGGACCGCATGGTCGTCGACGACGAGCTTTATCAGCTGTGGTCGCAGTTCCAGCCTGGCGTCCGCATCGTCATGCTGTCGGACAGCTGCCACAGCGGAACGGTCGCCAAGATGACGCTGTACAAACAGCTCATGAGCGAAGGACCGCTCGAGCGCGAGTATCACCAGTGCCGCGGACCCCGCGCCGAGGCCAGCGCCCGATCTGAATTCCGCCTGATGCCGGCCGACGTCAACATGCGGGCTTACCAGGCGAACGCCGCGCTCTATGACAGCCTGCAGTGGCTGTCGGGCCGGGGCGACCGCTCGACGATCGGCGCCAGCGTGATCCTGATCTCGGGCTGCCTGGACAACCAGTTGTCGCTCGACGGCGCGCGCAACGGTCTGTTCACCCAGACCCTGCTGGGCGTCTGGAACAACGGAGCGTTCCAGGGGAACTACGACGGGTTCTGGCGCGCGATCCTGCAGCAGATGCCGCCGACGCAGTCGCCGAATCTGTACAAGGTCGGCGCCGCGAATCCGGCGTTCGAGGCGGAGCGGCCGTTCACGATCGCCGGGCTGAGCGCGACCGGAACGACGAGCGGCGCGCGTCCGACGATCCAGCCCGTTTCGGCGAGCCTCGCGGTCACCGCCGGGCCGCCGCGGTTCCGCGTCAACCCCGGTCCGAACCGGCACTACGTCGTCGAGGTTGCAACATCGGCGAGCCTGTTCAATCTGGCGGCGAACGGGGCGCAGCGCAACGACTCGAACTTCTTCGGCTCGTGGAAGACGAAGCCGTTTCCGGCAGCATCCAGCTATCCGGTCGATTACGATCTCCCGGCCGACGTCTGGAACCGCCTCAAGAGCGCCGGGGGCCGGCTCTACTACCGCGCCTGGGGGACCGACAGTTCGAACGGGTGGGTCAATCATCTGGCCTCCACGCCCGACAGCCAGGCCGCCAATGCGCCGTCCCTCGAGATCACCGCGGCCGCCGGCGCGGCTGCCGCTGCCGCGCCGACCATCACACCGAACGCGTCGAGCGTGCCGAACGGCGCGACGCCGCCGCGGTTCATGGTGAACCCGGGGGCCGGGCGCTTCTATGCCGTCGAGCTCGCGACCCGCCCCGAGCTGTTCAACAACCAGGCGAACGGCTCGCAGCGGAGCGACACGAACTTCTTCGCATCCTGGAAGACGAAGCCGTTCCCGAGCTCGCCCAGCTATCCGGTCAGCTACGACGTTCCGGCGGCGGCGTGGGAACTGTTGCGGCAGAATGCGACGGCCCTCTATTACCGCGTCTGGGCGACCGACAGCGCGACCGGCTGGGTGAATCAGACGTCGTCAACCCGCGACTCGCAGGCGTCAACGGCGCCATCGATCCAGCTCACCGCGCGTGAGCTCGAAGAGGCGCCGGCGATGTACTGAAGCTCACTGGACCGGCTGAAGCGGGCCGCTACGACCCTCGTTTCGCATCGAGCGGCAGCTTCACGCCGGTCCACAGTCGCTCGCGGGTGGCGCGCGTAAGGGCCAGTGATCGCTGCCCGGCGGCGGTCACGGCAAACACGCGGCGCGACGCGGCGTCTGCGGCCGGCGTCCGCGTCGAGGCGACGAGCCCCTTCGCCTCGAGCCGGTCCAGCGTGGTGTACACCGACCCGATCGTGACGTCCCGCCCCGTCACCGACTCCAGCTCGCGCCGCACGTTCATCCCGTAGGCCTCGTGCCCGGTGCGGAGAACCGCGAGCATCACCTGCTCCTCCAGCGAGCCGAGCAGCGGCGCGGGCGTGTCGCGGCGTACGCGGGTCATTGGCGGAGCACCGCGGCTGGATTGGTCAGGCTGGCGCGCCGTGCGGGCACGAACGCGGCGAGCATCCCGACCGTGAGCAGCACGAGAACGGCGGCCGCGAGCGCAAGCGGGTCGGTCGCCTCCACGCCGTAGAGCATCGATGACAGCATTTTCGTCACGGCCAGCGCGGCCGCGATGCCGAGCGCGCTGCCGGCGGCGACGAGCGCGGCCCCCCGGCCTACCACCTGCCGCACGACCTGCGCCGGCGGCTGGCCGAGCGCGATGCAGATGCCGTAGTCCCTGGCCCGCCGGGTGACGTAATGCGAGATGACGCCGTAGACGCCGACGGCGCCGAGCACGAGCGCGAGAGCCGCCAGCAGCGTGAGCAGCGTCACGATCTGCCCGGCGGGTCCCACCGAGCGGTCGAACACCGACTGCATCGTCGTCGTCTCCTGCACCGCCAGCTGCGAGCCTTCGCGCCTGATCGTCGACCGTGCCCCCTCGATCAGCGCCGGGATGCCGCCGGCGGCATCGGTCCGCAGCACGAAGGACACCTGGTGCCGGACGGGGGGCACGTGCTCGTAGAGCATGTAGCGCGCCGGCACCGGATCGTCCGTCAGCTCCGCCTCCGCGGCGTCGCCCACGATGCCGACGATCCGCTCGCCGCGATCGTCGAAGGTCTGGATGATGCGGCCGACCGGGTCCTGGCCCGGGAAGAACGTGCTGGCGAGCGCTTCGTTGATGATCACCACGCGGTCGCTGTTCTCGCGATCCGACGGCTCGAAGCTCCGGCCGGCGCGAATCGGCATGCCGATCGCGGTGAAGTAGTCGCGCGAGACCATCCGGAAGGCGGTCGTTTTGCCTTCGAGGTCCGTCCGGCCCGGGATGGCGAGCCCCCAGTTGTCGCCGGACCCGCGCAGCGGCAGTTTCTGCCCCGCGGCCACCGCCCTGACGCCCGGGAGCTCCTGCAGCGAGGGCAGGATCTCCAGGATCGCGCGGCGGCGCTCCGGCGGCGTCAGCCGCGTCGGCAGCGTCGCATCCACGATCACCACGCCGCGGACGTTGATGCCGGGATCGATCGCGCGGAGGTTCACCACGCTGCGGATCAGCAGCCCGGCGCCGGCGGCGAGCAGGACGGCGAGCCCCATCTGCGCGATCACCAGCCCGCCTTCGAGCCGCCCGCCGCGGCCGGCGACGCCGCCCGTGCGCGTGGCCGCCATCGTCGACTGGAGGCTGCTGCCGCGCCACAGCGCCGCCCCCGGAACGATCGCAATGAGCACCGCAGCGACGAGC
>DATFFM010000025.1:0-9265 GCA_035250005.1 Vicinamibacterales bacterium
GCGACGTGCGCGCGCCCTTCGCAGGCATCGTCAACTATGTCATCGGCACCCCGCCCGCCGTCGAGGGTCAGCCGCTGGGGATGGTGAGCCGCATCGCGGCGCCGCCGCAGTAGCAACTATGCAGAAACGCAAGCTTGGCAATAGCGGCCTCGAGGTCTCGGCGATCGGGCTGGGCTGCATGGGCCTCAGCTCCGGCTACGGCCCGGCAACCGACAAGCCGGCCGCGATTGCGCTGATCCGCGCTGCCGTGGAGCGCGGTGTCACGCTCTTCGACACGGCCGAAGTCTACGGCCCCTACGCGAACGAAGAACTCGTCGGCGAAGCACTGGCGCCCGTTCGCGATCAGGTGGTCATCGCGACGAAGTTCGGTTTCCGGATCGATCCGGCAACGGGGAAAGAGAACGGGCTCGACAGCCGGCCGAACCACATCCGGGAAGTTGCCGATGCCTCATTGAAGCGCCTCCGGACAAACGTCATCGACCTCTTCTATCAGCATCGCGTGGACCCGGACGTGCCGATCGAAGACGTCGCCGGCACGGTCAAGGAACTCATCAAGGCCGGCAAGGTACGCCACTTCGGGCTGTCCGAGGCCGGCGTGAACACGATTCGCCGCGCCCACGGCGTGCAGCCCGTCGCGGCGCTTCAGAGCGAGTACTCCCTGTGGTGGCGCGAGCCGGAGGCGGAGATCCTGCCCGCGCTGAAAGAGCTCGGCATCGGCTTCGTACCTTTCAGCCCGCTCGGGAGGGGTTTCCTGGCGGGTGCCATCGATCAGCAAACGACGTTTGTTCCCGGCGATTTCCGCAACACCGTGCCTCGCTTCTCGCCGGAAGCGCGCAAGGCCAATCTGAGGCTGGTGGACGCGCTGGGCGGCATGGCTGAAGCAAAAGGCGCGACCAAGGCGCAGATTGCGATTGCCTGGTTGCTGGCGCAGAAGCCGTGGATCGTCCCGATTCCCGGAACGACCAAGCTGCACCGTCTCGAGGAAAACCTGGGCGCCCTCAGTCTCGAACTCACGCCGGACGACCTTCAAGAGATCGAGGCCGCAACAGCCAGGATCGCCGTGCAGGGATCAAGGTATCCG
The DNA here is from genome assembly GCA_035250005.1 of Vicinamibacterales bacterium. Classification (GTDB taxonomy): domain Bacteria; phylum Acidobacteriota; class Vicinamibacteria; order Vicinamibacterales; family 2-12-FULL-66-21; genus JACDCA01. The sequence goes on from DATFFM010000025.1 coordinate 1,082, forward strand.
GCGAGCATGCAGAAACTCGTCGAACGGTGATTCAGTCCAGCAACGTCCGCCAATTGATGGCGATCTGGATTTCCTGCGGCGCCGCTTCCTGCGTGTTCTGCATGAAATAGATCCGGCGGCCGTCCGGCGAAATATCGTACTGCGTCCCCCAATGCCCGAAACCGATCGTGGGCACGTCGAGCTTGGTCGGCAGGCCGAAGGCGGGTTCGCCGTTGATCCGTTGGCCCACCGCCACGCCTCGCAGCTGCCCCTCCAGCGTGAGGAAATAGAGCAACTTTCCGTCCCGCCGCCAGACCGGCTGAACTCCGCCCTCGCCGGAAATCACGTACCGCCGTGCCGGACCTGTGGCGCTGTGGACCAGCACCTCCGGGTGTCCCGCTTCCTCCGACACGTAGGCGAGCCAGCGCCCGTCCGGCGACCACCGCGCGTCCTTCTCGTTGAAGTCCGCGGCCAGCAATGGCCTGGCGGCGCCGCTCCCATCGGCCGGAACGGTCCAGACGTTCCAGTTTTCGGATTCCAGGACCGTGAGCAGCAGCGTCGAGCCGTCCCTGCTCCAGTCGCTCGGCTCGCAATAATCTCCCGGGCACGCCAGCGACCGGATGAGGCCCGTGCCGTCCGCGGCGATGACGTTGAGGACCAACTCGCCATGCCGATGCGGGAGGTGCCCGGTCACGAGGGCGAGTTGGCGGCCATCCGGAGACCAGATCGCCGACATGTCCGGTTTCAGCGTCCTCAGCACCGGATAGAAGGTGCCGCGCTCGAGATCCTCGATCCAGAAGTCCGGCTGGCTGCGCGTCTCGTCGATGATCGACCGTGCGACCAGCTTCCCGTCTGGCGACACGCGCGGCTGAAGGTGCGCCTCCGCATAGTCCCAGTACCGCGGATCCTTGCCATCGAGCCCGATCGACACCATCCGGCTGCCGACCGGGATGACCGACGTCGCGAAGGCCATGACGTCGGCCGACGCGCTCACCAGCAGTGGATCCCGGACCGTGCGCCGCGCAGGCAGGAAATCGACGGTGCGCGCATGCGCGTCCGCCGCGAGGCTCGTCGCATTGAACCGGCGGCTCTCGACGCGGCCATTCGCCATGTAGATGAGTTCGGCGTCGTCGCTGCCGGCAATCGGCAGGTACGTCACGGACGATTCGGCATAGAACAGCCGCTCTCCCGCTTGGGCCGCCGGCTGGTCGACGCGGCCCAGGTAAATGCCGCGATGAGCGTCATGGATCGATCGCACCAGGTAGAGGAAGTGCATCCCATCCGGCAACGCGACAGGCCACCAATGCGAAGTCTCGCCACGTGAAGGGTCGAGCAGCGTCAGCGGCTCGGTCGCACCGCCGTCGGCGTTGACGCGGCTGAGTCCGGTGAGGATCAGGTCGGGGGCATAGACGATGGTGTCCGAGGACATCCACGCGCCGCCGCGAGTTTCCATTGCATCGGCGAGTGCCGTCGGCGCGCCATTCGGCAGCAGCACTTTCATCAACTTGCCTTCGCCAAAGTAACCGAGCGACCGGCCGTCCGGCGACCAGAATGGTTGCCTTGCGCCCTCGGTACCCGCGATCGCCTTCGCCTCGAGAGAACCGAGATCGCGGACGTACAGACGCACACCGTCTGCGTTCTCGGCTGTGTACGCAATGCTGCGTCCGTTCGGGGCCACGACCGGCGCGGAGTCGAGGCTCATGCCCGCCGGCAGCGTCCAGGTGAACCGGGTCAGGGCGCCCATGGGAGTCGCCTGCGGGTAGCGGTCGACCAGCCACAATCCGGAGGCCACGGCCGCCGCGATCGTCAAAGTCACCGCGATTCGCAGCCATCGGGACTTGCGCACTACGGCCGCCGGCTGCGCACCGGACCGATCGGTTGCGGGCCGGGCCGCGGGATCGGTGACCTGTGCGAGGCTCCATGCAAGATCGCGTGCCGACTGGAATCGGGCGTCGGGAGACTTCTGCAGCAGGCGCATGACGATGCGTGCGAGCGCGGGCGGTACGCGGTCGTTCAGGTCCTGCAGGTCGGCGGGGTCGCGGGTCAGGATGGCCTCCAGAGTTTGGAAGACGCTCGTGCCGCGGAACGGATGCTGCCCGGCGAGCATCTCGTACATCATGACGCCGAGTGCGAACAGGTCCGATCGCGGATCGGGCGATTCCCCGCGCGCCTGCTCCGGCGCCATGTATGCCGCGGTCCCGGCGACGAGGCTCAACGCCGCATCATCCGCACTGGCTGCGGGGCTTGCAGCCGGCAGCTTCAACTTCGCGAGCCCGAAGTCGAGCAGCTTGATGCCGCCATCTGACTTCAGGAACGTGTTCTCCGGCTTGAGGTCGCGATGCACGATCCCACGCTCGTGCGCGGCGGCCAGGCCCTGGGCGATACCCTGCGTTACGGACATCGCTTCGCTCACAGCCATCGGGCCCGCCTTCAGGCGCTCGCGCAGGCTCCGTCCCTCCAGGCATTCGGAGACGAGGTAGGGCATGCCCTCCTGTTCGCCGACGTCGTGGACGATCAGGATGTTCGGGTGATTGAGCGTGCTCGCCGCCCGCGCTTCTTCCGCGAAACGACGCAGCTTCTCCGCATCACCGGACAAGTGCGGCAGCAGGAACTTGATGGCGACGTCGCGGCCCAGGCGCTCGTCCTTCGCGCGCCAGACCTCGCCCGCGCCGCCGGAGCCGAGCTGCTGCACGAGGGCGTACGCACCGATGCGCCGGCCGGGCTGCAGGTCGAGGCCTTCGCCGGCGAGTGACTGCGCGAGCCGGTCGATCGCCGGTCGTGCCATGAACTCGCCCGTCAGGTTGCTGACACTCAGGAGGGATTCTGCTTCGACGCGCAGGGCGGCATTGGACCCGCAGGCGCGCGCGAGGAACACTGCCTGGTCGGCTAGAGGCATCTCGCGCGCTTCGGCGAAAATGCGATCCAGCTCTTCCCAGTGAGCGCTCATCGGGAACCGCCATCCGCCAGCGAGCGATAAAGCCATGCCCGGGCAAACGCCCAGTCGTTGTGTACGGTGCGCAGCGAGATATTGAGTGTCCGGGCGATGTCTTCCATCGAGAGTCCGCCAAAGAACTTCAGCTCGACCACCTGCGCCTTGCGGGCGTCGTTCGCGGCGAGCTCCTGGAGCGCCTCATCGAGCGCGACGAGATCCGCATCGGGCGAGTCAGCCGGGATCTCGAGCTCCTCGACCGGTATGTGCACCGCACTGCGGCCGCCGCGCCGCCCGGCTTGCCGCCGACGCGCGATGTCCACCAGGACGCGCCGCATCATCTGCGCAGAAACGCCGAAGAAATGCCCGCGGTTCTGCCAGTGCACGGGATCCCAGCCCAGCAGTCGCAGGCAAATCTCGTTGACTAGCCCGGTGGCTTGCATGGAGACGTCGCCCCGTTCCCGCGCCAGGTAGCGGTGCGCCATGCGGTGCAATTCGGCGTAGACGAGCGGAATCAGCCGGTCGAAGGCGCGCTCGTCGCCCTCGCTCCAGACCTTCAGCAATCCCGTGACGTCCCCGCTCGTCGACTGCGCGTCTGGCGCCATGCCCTTCGGGCCTTTGTGTTTGGCCCCCGCAGTGTGCCATGGCGGCGCGGACTGGGCACCCGTCGCCCGCCGTCGGTCCCGGCCGGTCATTGAGATCACCACGCCCACAAGTGTCAAGGCGCGGATTCCCGCCAAGACCGGCAATGCAGGGGTGACCGAGCGCAATTGCAGGCTTTCGGCGGCGACTGCGCTTTAGCTGTGAAGTAAGTCGCTTTAGCCGTTAGCTCGAGGGCGCATGGCAAGTCATCGTCACGCTGCGGGTGGATGCGCCCGATTGCACGACTGCGGAAATCGCCGGGGTCGGCGCGAACCCGTTCCCGTCGTTCAACACATTTCACCGCGGCGGCACGATGAGCGAATTCGGAACCCGCTCGCCTCCGTCGAACCGGACTTCCGGTCACGGAGTCTGGAAACGCACGGGTTATCGCTCCTTCGACTACCGCTCTGTGTCCTTCAGCTTCGATGACACCTCAGTGGCACCGAGCTGCACTTCTGCGCCACGTTGAGCGGAGAACGGATCTCGCTGTAACGGGAGACCAAGGCCATGCATTCAACAAAACGCAGTCGTCATCTGCCCCGAAGCCTGATTTCCATCGCGGCTTGGATCCTTCTCGGCGCGGCTGGCTGCGGCGGATCCGGGCATTCCGGGGGAGATCCGACGGGCGGAGGTGCCGGTGGACCGACCGGTCCGCCGGAGCCGCCTCCCGGGGACGTGACGCTGATCATTACGGCTCGTGATGCGTTTGGGTCGCCCGTGTCCGGCGCCGGAATCGTGCTGTTGCATAACTCTGGCACGGGTTATCTGGAGCTCAGTACGCTCACCGATGCCGACGGTCGAGCGGAGATCGTGGGTGGCTTCGAAAGCGTGTATGCAGCCATTTTGTCTGCCACTGAACTGGAAGGTGTTGCGTACGACCCGAGCCGTCCCGCCGATGATCGAATCGAGTTTGAAGTCACCCTGCATCCCTTGTCGGGATTCACGCCAGGCATCAGCCGCTTGATCGTCTCCGGCGGCTCGGCGGACGGTCGCAAGCTTGAGTTCAACGCCCGCCTGTATGTCATCGAAGGCAATGCGTCCACGGATCTCGAGGATTGGAACCTGAGTGACGTCAGCGTGCTGCCGTGCGCCCACGACACCGGTGCCGCCACGGTCGACTGCGTGTCAACCACCTCGGGCTTTGAATACTCGTACGAAGGGTCAACGTTGGACCAAAGCTGGGTCGAGCCCGACGGCGCGTCCGATCCGCTGGCGATTTCGCTGCTGCTGGATCAGGGCGCAAGTATCGCCGTGACCGACCCGGAGGACCGACGGCTGCTGGGGGCCAAGTATTTCCAGACCCAACTGGACACGGGTGACCAGGTGCTGCTCGCGGCATTCGCGGCCGACAACCCGAGCACGGGCGACGCTGCATTGCTGCCGAGCCAGCCGGTGACGATCTTTCCCGTTGCCAACCCCGACTTCACGACGGACGGTAGCACCTACTATTCGACGATCGACTCGCTGGCGACCCTCGAGGGCGGCGGGTCGCCGCTGCATGCCGCGGTCGGTGAAATGATCGGCTTCACCGCGAGCGCCGCACCCGCGGACAGTCGATCTGCCGTCGTGGTGCTCGGAAGCAGCGGCGTCAGCGACTGCGGCTCGATAGCGGACTGCGGGGATGCACAAGACGCGCTGCTCCAGCAGAGCTCGGCGACCGGCGTGGCTGTCGTCGCCGTGGGTCTTTCGGATCCTTCCCTGCAGGTCGACCGCAAGAACCTGGCTCGCTTTGCACAGGCTGAACGAGGCGCCGTGTTCTGGGCGCCGGATGCAATAAATGTTCCGACGATACTGGGCCGCATTCCCCAAATCCTGGATGGGCGGCACGGAGCCGTTGACGTCCGGATTCGGCTCGAGTCGCCGGTAGCCGGCGCGTTCGCCTCAGGAAACACGGTCAGCGGAAACTTGCAGGTCATCGTGTGCCCCTGGGACTGCGACGTCCTGGTCACTGTGCCCTTTGCCTTGCGGGTACCATAGGAGAAAACAAGCATCGCATCCGGGGGGCGCTTGAATCGAACGGTCGTCCTTGCACTCGGCCTGCCGCTGGCGACGATGACGCTGAGTTGGCCCGCCGTGGCGGCTGAACCGGCCGCGATCCCGGAAGTCGTCGTCACGGCGAGGTGGATCGAGGAAAGCGTCCAGGACATCCCAATGAGCGTGCAAGTGCTCTCGGGCGCGTACTTGGACGAAGCGCGCATCACGCGCCTGCACGAACTGCAGTTCTCCACACCGGGTCTCGTGGTCAACACCATCGGCATGTTCGGCGCCGGGTTCTCATTGCGGGGTATCGGGAACCAGAATGTCGACGGCATGTCGGTGGCGTCGCACCTGAACGGCGTCTACCTCGGCGACGCAAACCTGGCCATCGCGCGGATGTTCGACCTCGAGCGCATCGAGGTACTCAAGGGGCCGCAGGGAACGCTTTACGGCCGTAATGCCTCGGGCGGGTCGATCAATTTCATTACGCGAGCGCCGGTCGAAGTGCAGGATGCGCAACTCGAGCTCAGTTACGGCAGCTTCGAGACGGTCCGTGCCCAGGGATACCTCAATTTGCCAATCGGGAAAGCCGCTGCGCGCGTTGCGTTCATCGCAGCCGACGGCGATGGCTATATCCGCAATTCCGTGGATGACCGGCGGTTCGCGGAGGACGACTACTGGGGCGTGCGCGGATCGCTGCGCGTGACGCCAACGGATGACCTGCGCATTGACATCACGGCACAGGGCATTCGCGACGACGGCGGTGCTGGTGACCTCTGGCTGCCGAACCCGGAGTTTCTGCCGGACCCGAACGACATCCACCTGACGACCGTCACCCACGAGAATCCATACCTGCATTCGAAGGTCGAAAACGTCGACGTCAACCTCGAGTACGAGCTCGGGTATGCAACCCTGCGGTCCATCAGCGGGTACGCGCGCAGCGAGGTGCGAAACGTCGACGACTGCGCGGCCCGCCCCGAGATGGCGGGCTGCGTCCGCGCCGCGCTGCCGAATGAGACCGAGCAGTGGAGCCAGGAGCTGCAGCTGGTCATTCCCGGATCGCGAGGCATTTCCGGAATCGTGGGCGGGTATTACGCCGCCAGCGACGGTGAACTTGGGTTCATCTTCCTGCGGCCGCAGCTCGCCCCGGCACTGCGCAACAACTCCCACGCAACTTTCAGCGATCCGGCAGCCGCCTTCTTTAGCCAGGCGACTGCGCGCCTTTCGGATCGCTGGAGCGCCACGGCCGGCGTGCGGCTGAGCCGAGAGGAGCACCGCATGTCCAGCATCGGCACCGGCGCCGAAGACAGTCCCACGCTGCTGGTCGGCGAGATCGACTCGGACGACCTGTCCTGGCGCCTCGACGTCAGCTACGCGATCACCGATGACGCCGTGGCCTATGCCAGCGTATCGACCGGATACAAGAGCGGCGGCTTCGACATCGGCCGGAACTCCGAAGGCGACCTCGACGAGTTCGCACCGGAAGAGTTGATCGCCCTGGAGGCCGGCGGCAAGACGCAGTGGATCGACGGCCGCCTGACGTTGAACGCAGCGGCGTTCTACTACGATTTCACGGACCTGCAGGTCAGTACGGCCGTATTCCAGGACGGAACATACGTGTTCGGCATCGACAATGCCGCAAAGGCGGAGCTCTACGGCATCGACGCGGAAACAAGCTTCCGGGCCTCCGAGCGCTGGTACTTCAGGGGCGGCGTCGTCTGGCTCGGCAAGCACGAGTTCGTGGAGTACGTGAACGACTTCTTCGGCGACGTGCTGACCGGCAACGAGCTGGTTCGCTCTCCAGAGTGGTCACTGGCCGCCGCGATCGACTACCAGCAACCCCTGCTTGATCTCGGCGACCTGACAGCGCGGATCGAGTACAGCTACCAGAGCGATTTCTTCTACACGGCCGACAATATCGCGGCGTTCTGGCAGGACAGCTTCGGCCTGTTGAACGCGTTCGTCCGATTCGAGGCCGCGAGTGGGCGCTGGTACGTCTTCGCCTCGAGCCGCAACCTGACGGACGAGGACTACTACACCCAGGTTTTCATCCAGGCCAGCCCCGGTTATCCGGACACGTACGAGGTCGGGGTCGGCTACCGCTTCTGATTGCACGATCGCCCGCCGGGCTGCGCCTTGACGGTAGAGGCGACCGCGAGAAATGCGACGAAGCCGAAAGCCGGATTCCCGATCGCTGCGATCATGCTGCTGGTCGGCGCTTGTCGCGGGGTGGCGAGGCTGGTGACGGCCAGGTGCCGACCTCCGCACCTCCGCCGCCACCGCCCATCGGAGGCGGCGATACCTCACGACCACCAGTCCTTGGCACGGCCTGCGAAGCAGGAGCCGACCGCGGCAGCGCCCGCGGCGGAATCTGGGCTGGTAGTGCTCAACCGAACGATCCAGGCGAAATGCGCCTGCTCGTGGCCGAGACAGGCGAGTTTCACTGGATAACGCCGTCAGGCTGGGATCAGAAGATCTTCGGGACGTTCCGGACCGGCGACCGCAGCCTCACGAGCAATGACGCGATCTGGGTCCGGGTAGATGGCCTCACGTGGCTGGAGACCGAGTTCGTCGGCGTGGACATGACGGGCGAGCTCGATGAGGACTCGAATCTCTCACTCAGCTATGAGACCGATTCGAGCCCTGGAAGCCATGGC
>DATFFM010000026.1:0-30262 GCA_035250005.1 Vicinamibacterales bacterium
TAGCGGTCTGGACCGACTGGCGATCCATTTCCTCGACCGAACGCGAAGGAGTCCAGTTGGTCAGCGCGGAATTGTCGAAGGGGCCAGGCCGGCTGATGTTGTAGGCCGACACCCAGGCGGGCGGTACGAAATGATGGTGAACGTCGATGAATGGCTTGGATACTTCGGGGCTCTGCGCATTGGCGGGTTTCCCGGCACTCAGAGTCGCCGCCACGGCAACCAAGATCGATTCGAAAAAATCTCGGCGGGTAACGTCGCGCATTGTCTTACACCTTCAAACGGAGCGGATCTGAAGCAAGCGACGGCCACTTGCCAAAGAGCGGCCGAAGGAGCCCAGCATTCTCCGGAGCTAACCCTGTACTGAGCGCGATCTGCTCCGCTCAGGAGGAACTTATCGCCGACACGCACGCAGCGTCAATGAACCAGGGTCGAAAATCCTCTCGATCATGCCGGGCTGGTGGATGGAGCCTTGGGCAATTCGACGCGATAGCCGAGCGTTCTTAGTTCGCGGATCATCTTGCGCGTCCGCACCTTCTTTGCTTCCACGCTGACTGCAGGGCCCCGTTCTTCGTACCGAATCCGCTGGTGCAGAATCTTCCAGATGCGGAAATCGTCCCTAACAGCCAGCCACCGCTTTTCGAGTCTCTTCGTGCAGGCCAACGGCTTTGGCCTGAATTGGTTAGCGCGATCACCTCAGTTCGAATCCCAAAGAGTGTGTGCGGGCTGTGCTCTCAAAACGTTGAGCACGACTCGGTCAGTGCGAGTCCCAGATACCTGTTGCAAGTCGATCATGCACGTGGAGCCCGCGGCGAAAATCGCATGCGGGCGCAGTGCGACTCAACGTCCAGAGAGGCCATGCGCACGCGGGACAGTCGGGGCATCTTCCATTCCTCTACGAAGATCGCTATCGGCGCGCTCTTGCGGAGTGTGGGCCATCGGACGACCGCCGTCAAACCGGTCTTCATGTGCTCGCATATAGTGCCTCTGGATGTACAAACGACGTACACCCGGCTCAAAGCGAGACCCTGCACGACAGTGGACCCTCCCGGACCGCGTGTTCTTCGCCGCCGGCGCGTGTCACATGCTGGCGTGCGCGTTCCTCGAACGGTATCCGCACAGCGGTTTCGAGGCGAAGTGGATTCGGCCAGCGCCCGGCCACACCGGCAATCACATCATCGTCGTCCGGGACGACGGGTGTGTGTTCGACTATCACGGGTTTTCGGACTGGTCCCGGTACTGGACGCACGCCGTGCGCCGCGCCAACCAATGGTGGCCCGGGTGGTCCGCCGACGTCGTGAACATCCGCATGGACGCCCTGGTGTCGCGTCGCCTTGCCCGCGAATACTAAGGCCTCTGGATGAAAGAGCCGCAGGAGTATCTCTTGGATCCGCTTGCGCGCGCGCGTGGCTATCTGCGGAGATTCCCTACGCCGCCGGCGGTCAGCCCAAGAGCTGAATGACTTCCTCGTTCGGCCGAACGTCGCCGAAAATGCGGTAGAACGTCGCCAGCGTCGCCTCGTGCAGTCCGTGCGCGTGGCCGGACAACGCGTCCGAGATCATGATGACCTTGTAGTCGAGTTCCACTGCGTCCCGCGCCGATGATTCGCAGCAGATGTTCGTCACGGCGCCCGCGACCAGAATTGTATCGATGGCGCGAGCGTCGAGCTGAAGTTCGCGCCGGCGAGCATCCTGCACCTCAGGCGGCATGGCCGAAAAGCGCTTCGTCTACATCCTCCGTAGCGTTGTCGAACCCGCCCGGCACTACGTGGGCATCACCCGTGATGTCGGACGACGACTGGCCTGGCACAACTCGGGACCATCTGGGGCGACGGTGAGACACCGGCCTTGGTCCCTGGTAGTCTCCCTCGAGTTCCCGGACGCGACGAGGGCTTGGCGATTCGAGCGCTACTTGAAGTCGGGGTCTGGACGGGCGTTTGCGAAGCGGCACTTCGCCTAGGGGAAGAAGTGCAGGCTGCGATGGGCATCCCGATGGTGTCCGGAACCGGCTTCGCCTCACGGCACCTTGGGGAGGCCGGCGCAATCCCCGGCAGCCGAGCGGCTCGTGCGAAGACCTCATGAAAACTCGGCGTCGCCTGGCTAAAACCGGGAATCACGATCGAGTCTGCCCGCGCCGAGTCGCAGTCCGTATCTGCTTCCGTCGATGAGCGGGGGCGTCGAGTCATCGGCACGCTCGAGCCCCCCACCAATGTGTTCTGGGAACGCCAGCGAGGCGATCCCTGAACGACATCGATTTCGTGGTTGAGGACTTCTCGTCGATTCCGAGTCGCTTGCCGGCGCATTCCTCCAGCATCACGTTCATCCGGATGCCAATGATGGCAGGACACTGCTACAGCTGGTCGACCGACAGCGTACGATTCCCATCGACCTCGAGGCCAATCCCGAGCTGATTGTTGCCGAGGAGTACTCCACCACGCCAGTGGCTTGTGGCAGCTGTCGCGCGCATGGCGCTTTCCGTCCAGGGCCCCCCGAAACAATCATCGAAATCCTCGGCTACTGATAGTGCCGAAGCCGGTCACGACCACATCCAGTTCGGCGCGCCGTCCCGGGAAACGCTGCTCTGACCCGTGTCCCCGCGCAGCCGTCCCTTTCACGTTGGTACGCCGGCGGAGGTGTGGCAACACTACGGTCGTGAATCAGCACCGATCCTGTCGTCTTCGCACGCGGGCACTCCTGATCGCGTTTGCCGCCGTCGGCGGCACGCAGATGCACGAGCGGGCCAGTGCCGAGCGCGGGCCAGCCGGTCCCGTAACCTCGGTGCAGACGGCCGATTCGGGAGGGACGGTCACTGATCCCCGCGACGCCAGGATCTATCCGATTGTGAGCGCCGCCGGCATGATCTGGATGGGACGCAACCTCGATCATGCGATCGACGGGGCAGTGTGCCCGCGCGGCGACGCAAAGGCCTGCGAGGCGGAAGGCCGGCTCTATCCCTGGGCAGCGGCCATGATTGCGTGTCCCGCGGGATGGCATCTGTCGAGCGAAGACGAATGGCAGCGGCTCGAGCGCGCGCTCGGTATGAGCGCCGTTGATCTCGCGCGCGAACGCGAGCGGGGACCAGGTCTCGGCGATCTGCTCAAGTTGGGCGGGTCGACCGGCCTCAATTTTCCGCTTGCCGGGTGGCGCAGGCCGGACGGCAGTTTCCGCATCGGAAACGGAAACGATCGCGCCGCGGCCATCTGGACGTCGACGCGCGTCGATGCCGATTCCGCCTGGCATCGCGACCTGTCGAGTGCGCGCACCGGGATCTGGCGAAGCCCGGTGCCGCTGGCGTACAGCCTTAGCGTGCGTTGCGTGCAAGACAAACGCGAGTAGCCGCCATGTCCACCGGCCGTTCTCGTCCGCCTGGCATCCGCACTGTTGCCCTCCGCCGACCGCGAGCTGCTGCCCGGCGATCTCGACGACGCCTACGCGGCTCGTGCCGGCAGAGGCACCCGCACAAATCCGGCTCGGGAGACGGCTGATGCTCGACGGCCTTGCACGGGATCTCCGCTGCGGCGCACGCGGTTTGCCGCCTTCCCGGGAACGACCAAGGCCATGGCCGGTGAGTCCATCGACCTGTCACCGCCGCCATGGCCGTCCCAGCCAGGCGTCGTTTCGTCAATAAGTCAGCGTACGTGGGCGCGCGATGAGATACGGTGAGGCCTTATGCACTTGACGATGGCGACAGGCGCGGTGTTGGCCGGATGCCTTCTGGCCGGAGGTGCGGGAGCCGCCGCGCAGCCGGCCTCGGCTCCGGCCCCGGCAGTGCCGCTGACATTGGTCACCGACGCTTACCCGACCGCGTCGCCCGATGGCGCGCGCATCGCGTTTCAATCGAACCGCACCGGCCGCTTCGAGCTCTTCATCGCGAATGCCGACGGCTCCGGACGGAGGCAACTCACCAATCGGCCCGACGACAACGTCAGCCCGGTGTGGTCGCCTGCCGGCACGCAGATCGCCTTCTCCGGAAACGAGGGGGCCCGAGTGGATATCTATGTGATCAATGTCGATGGGACGGGATTGCGCAGACTGACGACCGCGGCCGCCGACAACTCACATCCGTCCTGGAGCGCCGACGGGACGCGCATCTTCTTCAGCTCGAATTTCGAGACGCCCGATCCCGCACTCGACTGGTCGCGCCAGCACCACGACATCTACTCGATCGGTCCGGACGGCAGCGGTCTCCGGCGCCACACCCGGTGTGAGGCCGTCTGCACGTATCCGAGCCCGTCGCCCGACGGCCGATGGATCGCGTACCGCAAGATCGTCACGACTCCCGGCTTCAACTGGGACTTGTCGTCAGCCTCGCGCAATTCAGAAGTCTTCATCGCGCGCATCGATGGATCGGAAGAGCGCAACCTGTCGAACAGCGCGGCCTTCGACGGCTGGCCGGCGTGGTCGCCCGACGGCGCACGCATCGCCTACGCGTCCAATCGAGCCGGGCCGATCAACACCGGACACATTTACGTCGTGACCGTAGATGGCAAGCAGATCGTGCAGGCGACCGGCGGAACGTGGTCGCATTCGCAGCCGAGATGGACTCCGGACGGCAAATCGTTGCTGGTCTACCGCCACCTCGAACAGGACGGAACGGAGTTCGGACATATCGCCCGGGTGCCATTGCCGGTCACGCCGAGGATGGCCTCGTCGTTCTGAGTGATAGCCGCCGCATTGGCCCGAGGTCTCGACGAGTGACGCGCCGCGACTTGCTCACCATCGGTCTGCTGGCCGGTCTCGCCGATACGAGCGCGAGTGCCCAGTCCGGCTCGGCGGCCTCTGACCAGCCGGCCGCGCTCGGCCCCGCAGACGGCGAGCTCGTTTACGTGGGCCGCGATCCCGTTCGCATCAAGGTCAATCCTGCGCGCGCGCGCGCACGCTTCGGCATGATTACGCAGGACGTGAGTCCGGGCACGTCCATTCCCGTGCACCTGCACGAGCGCGAGGACGAAATCATCTTCATTCAGTCGGGAACCGGCGAAGCGACCATTGGAGACGAACGCGTGAGTCTTCTGGCGGGTTCTGTCCTTTTTGTGCCGCAGGGAACCTGGCACGGCGGACGCAACACCGGCGCCGCGACCCTCCGATGGATCGCCATTTACTCACCGTCGGGATTCGAAGGCTACTTTCGCGAGATTGGCCGTCCGTCACCGGACGCGCCCGGGCGCGCGTTTTCTCGGAAAGAGGGCGAGGCCCTCGACAAGCAGTACGGCATTCGGTATCGGTAGAGGAGCAAGTGTTATGAAGCGACGAGAGTTCGTAACCTCCATGGCGGGCCTCGGCATGATGACCGTGGCCGACGTCCGCGCCTGGCAGGCCTCGACCGCCGCCCCCAGGCTCGTGCCGCCGGCCGGCCGGCTCATTCAGGTCGCATGCGCAATCTCTGACGCGACGACGAGGATCGATTTCGTCGGGCCCGAAGCCGTGTTTCAGACGTGGTACCCGGCCCCCGGACCCAGGGGGCATGCCCCGAGGTTCAGGATTTTCACGGTCGCGGCGACCACCGAACCCGTCAGCAAGATGGTGCCGGACTACACCTATGAGACGGCGCCAAGTCCTGACATCGTTGTCGTGCCCGCGCAGGTTGGCTCGCCGGCCTTGCACGAATGGCTCAGAGCTGTCTCCCAATCGGCCGCCGTGACGATGTCGGTGTGCACCGGAGCGCGTCACCTCGCGCTGGCCGGACTCCTGGATGGTTTACCGGCGACAACGCACCATAAGAGCATCGATCCGTTCGCGAAGGAATTTCCGAAGGTTCACTGGGTGAAGGGCATCCGATTCGTGGAAGGCCAGAAACTCGCCACCAGCGGCGGACTCACCGCAGGCATCGATCTCGCACTGCGCATCGTCGAGCGGTACTTCGGCCGGGAAGACGCGCAGTTCGTCGCCGACCATCTGGAATACGACAGCAAGCGCTGGATCGTATGACGCCTGGCTTTCTGGCGGCGGGAGGCTTCGCGCTCGCCGTCGCGGTCTCCGGCATCCAGAGCGGTGACGCCATCGAGCAGTATCGACGAGTGCTTCAGGCGGACCCGAACGACGCCGCTGCCCGAATGGCGCTGAAGGAGCTTATCGACCGGGCGGCCATCCCGCGCGACCAGGACGAACGCGTCAGGGAAATACTTCGGCAGCATCCGTGGCATGGCAGGGCCACCCTCACTCTGAAGGACGAGCCGGGACTGCCGCTCATCGTCTCCGGCGTGGTTCGCGATGATCATGGCGCGCCGATCGCCGGCGCCGTCGTGAGTGTCTTTCAGACCGATGCCAACGGACACTACACACGTGCAGCGGTCATGGACGAGCCGCATGCGCGTCTGTTCGCGTTCATCCGAACGGGCGACGATGGCAGGTTCGAATTCACCACGATTAGGCCGGGTGCCTACCCTGGCCGCCCGGACCGGCAGGGCGAGCGGTGGCGCATCCCAGCGCACGTGCATTTCCACGTGACGGCCGTGGGCCATGCCGTCCGCACCTTTCAGATGGTCTTCGACGATGACGCGAGGATGACGCCGTACTGGCGCGCGTGGGCCGCACGGGACCAGCATCCGATCGTCACGATTGTTCGACGTGCCGACGGCGCGCAGCGCGCGAGCTGTGACATCACGCTACGGAAGGCTGCGAGTGCCCCCTGGTGAAATCATGCTCAGTCATACAGCCGGCGTAGGCCTGATCGCCCTCCTCGTTTCCCAGGCGCCCCACGCGGTCATGCATCATTTTCCGCGGTGGTCGCCCGACGGCGCACTGGTTCTCGCCTCGTCGACGGCCGACGGCGACCCCGAGATCTATCTGTTTCCTGTTGACGGCGCGTCGCCGCGAAAATTGACGGACAACGCCGCTGCCGACGACGGGGCTCGCTGGAGCCGGGATGGGCGCCGGATCTTTTTCCTGAGTGATCGAAGAGGACGCCTCGAACCGTTCGTCATGAACGCGGATGGCACCGAACAGGCGCCATTCGACGGACCAGAGGAGAGCTCTACAAGCCCCGACGGCACCAGGATTCTCGAGATGGCTGTGGAGGGGCGCGGCGCAGTGGTGGCCGTGGACAGGAACGGCGGCCGCCGCGTGCTGACAAAGGGATTCCATGCGGAGCAGGGCAGTTATTCCCCCGACGGCAGCCTGATCACCTACGAGCAGCGCTCCACGGCCGACGAGCACGACGTCCTTCAGTCGAACATCATCGTGGCGCGCGCCGACGGCTCGCATCCACGGGTGTTGTCGAACGGGACGGATCCCTCATGGTCGCCCGACGGGAGGTCCGTGCTGTTCAAGACCTGGGACGCGGCGGATCGCCAACTCTGGATTACGGTCGCCTCGCTGGATGGGACGGCGCAGCGGCTGGCGCCGGGCGTGCACCCTCACTGGTCCCCCGACGGTCGGCGGATTGCATTCATGCGCGACCAGGCTGGACGCACCGACATCTGGATCATGGACGCACAGGGTCGTAACCAGATCTGTGTGACATGCCGCCTGACGCGGCAGCTTTGAAGGGTTCCGCTATTGGCTCGCGCTCGATGCGCTCAATAGGCAGGCTCAGGTCAGCCATGCCGATGCTTGTGCTCGCGCTCCTCCTGATCCTGGCACGGCCGTGTGATGCCGCGGTTGAAGCCGAAATCACGTACCTGGGCCACAGCGGATGGCTCGTACAGGCCGATCGCGTCTTGCTGTTGTTCGACTATATCGGTGAAGACGCGCGCGCTGCCGCGGCTCTTGAGGAAAGCCTCGATACCAACGACGGGCTTTCCCTTATCGTGCTGGTCACGCATGAGCATTCGGATCATTACCGCCCGTCCGTCCTGAAAGCTCTTGCCGCTAGGCTGGCTGCTCCCGAGATTGGCATCGCCTTTCTTCCAGCCGCGTCAGGGAACGCCGCCTGTACCCAGAGCCACAGTCTCATCACGGGTGGTGTCATCGCGACGACCCTCCTGCAGCCAGCGGTCGTGGTGCCGATGCACGCGCGGTGTGTCGAGCGGCGCGCTGACCTGTTTGGCGCTTTCGGCGCCGCTATCGCGCGAGTTCACCCGCACGTTGAGATCGTGGTCGCAGGCCGCACCGGCTTCAGGCATCAGGTGAGGAGCCACGACCGGCGCCCGTGAGCGCCCCCTGTGACGCGTTACGCCTGCCGTCACAGGAAACAGTCAAGCCCGGCTGGGAGGGTCGCGGGCGTTAGCGGAAGCCGATGACGAGGTTGCTTACCCAATCCTCAGTATTTGCTGAAGGCGCACCTCGACTTCCTGATGATGACCCGGGCTTCTGTTCGTCGTCTTTCTGCTCTTCGAGCACCTGCGCCTCACTCCTCCGACAGCCATTGTCGTGGCGATGAGTCTCGGTTCTGTGGGCAACCCGTAGAGTTGCCTGGCACTCGCGGTCAGGCCCGAGTTTCCGCAGAGGCCAGCGACGCCGTTCGGCGCGCTGATGGTGCTCAGTTTTACTGCCAGCGGGAGAGAGTCATCATGGCCACGCGTCACATCGGTCTGATCTTTCGCTCAGCGCCGTATAGTCGGTCGCGGGTACGCCGGCGGCGGGAGAAAACAGAATGAGTGGCCATTTCTCCCGTGCGGCGGGCGCGTTCTGACGACTGTGTGTAGACAAGCGCTAATCGAAGATCCATGGCCGGTTGGACGAGACCGTCTTCGAAAAGTTAGGCGTGCGCGAGGTTGAGGATCCACGGCGTCGAACCACTCGAGCCGAAGCCGATGCCGTGGTGCGCCCCGCGTTTGCTCATCCGATCAGCCGGAAGCTGACACGTTCGCTCGCAGTGCCGCGACGATTCTCCGCCCGCACCTCCAGCCAGTACTCGGCCGGTGCAAGCCCAACGAGCGGCAAGGCAAAGTCGGTCACGCCATCGTGTGATGCCCCGAGAGGATCGATACCGCGCATCTCTACATCTTGCTGATTGCGCAGCGTCAGCGTGACGCGTGTGCCCTCGCCGCCGGGATCGAAGACGGGAACGCGGATCAGCAGCTGCTGCAACCTGGAGAAGGTCCGCGACGCGGCCGGCGCTGCTTCGCCATCAGCGATGGCCGTCTGCAGCGCCCGCGACGTGGCTGTCGCCACGATCCAGACGGGCAGGAGCACCGGTGGATCATCCGTTGATACACGAAGCTCCGGCACGTCGATGTAGCGCACGTCGGTGTCGAGCGCCGTTCCCTCCGAGTCCAGAATTGTCAGGTCGACATCGACGCGGCCAGGCGGAGCCACGAACGTGGCGACATCCCCTGTGGAGCCTGTGCCTTCACCGAGCGGCCCCACCTGCCGGTCGAACAGCGTCTCGCCGCCGGCGCCGCGAGCCTTTACGCCGACGATGCTTGCCGATCCGCCGCGCGGGCGGCGCGGCTCCCACGTGATCGTGAGACGCGCGCCGCTGCCGCGCCCTCGGCGCATCCCGACCCACGCGTCTATAAGCGGGCTACGACGCAGCGCACGGTCGCGGGCCAACGCGGCGCCGCCCGGCAACTCCACAATCTTCTGCCAGTCGCTCTCGCGCATCGCCCAGCGACCAGGATGGGTAAGCACGGACGCGCCCCTTCTTTTCACCCTTACATCGAGCTGGTGCCGCCGTCCATCCGGTTCCGCCGGCTCGTATGTCAGCGCGTAGAACGCCTCGGTGTCGTGAAACAGGCGAGCGACACCATAGATGAACTGATCCCTGGTCACCGCGCGCCCGCCTGTCTCGGAGGCCAACCACGAAAGCGTCTTGCGATTCGCTGTCTCCTGCCCGGTGGCGGCGTCCGCATTGGTCACGGATGTCGGGTCAAATGTAAAGGTCGTTATGTGGAAGCGACTCGCGGCACGCAGCAGTCCGCCCAGATCCTGCAGCGGCGTTCGGAGAGCGTCGGCTTGCGCCTGAAAGCCTTCGGAAAAGACGACAAGCACTGGTCGGTCGGCGTGGAAGCCGCCGAGGCGCATCGTCAAGTCACGCAGGCCCGCCTTGACAATCTGGGCGGTGCCTCCTCCAGAACCGGTGGCCGCGGCGAGAACGGTTGCTTCGTGCCGGGTTCTGGGCCGTACGTTTTCTTTGCGCCCCTCGAAGCTGGCGATTACGCCGTGGGCGAACGCACGATCGCGGCTGAAACGAACCGAGCCGGCAGCATCGAACGGTTTCATCACGCCAACGAGGTCACGCGCTTCCAGCTTCTCGTCGATGAACGAGGTGATGGTCCGGCGGACCAGGTCGGCATTCGTCGCGCTGGTGTTGAGCTCGTCGAGAAAGAAAGCAAACACGCGTGTGCCAGGCAGTCGGGCCGCGTTTGCCGTGGTCTCATCGGTTTCGCCGGCCAACGGGACTGGCGCAGCGGGCCGGCGAAATTCAGCGCCGGTAATGGTCCGTCTGGTGCCATCTTCGCGAATCTCGAAGTCCTCTGCCCGAAGATCTGGTACGGCGTGTCCCGTTCGATCGACTACCACGACGTCCAATCGGAACGCTGACGCCGGGACGTGGTGGAAGCGCGGCTGGTCCTGCTTCGTCGCCGCCAACTCTATTGCCGCTAGAACGATCACCGCCGTTAGCGCACCCCGGCACTGGCGATAGCGAGGGCGCAGATCTCGACCGAATGAAGGCACTGAGTGGGACCGATTTCTGCCTCGAGTTCTAGTCGAGGCGCAGGGCTGTCAACGGGTTAACCCGCGTGGCGCGGCGCGCTGGAACGAAAGCGGCGGCACCCACTGCGATGCCGCCGTTGAAAGGTTCTGGAATGGTCAGTTACACGTGATTTTGTCGCTGCGAAACGCGAAAACACCGTCGGGGACGCCTTGCCAAATCCAGGCGTTCAGCGCCCAAAGTGTACCACCGACCTCGAGTTCCCATTCATCCGCGTTGCCGCTGAAACCCGCGGGCGGGCTGGTCAGCGTGCCGCAGGCGGCGCTTCGCGGTACGAGGTACTCAACACCTATTAACTGGAGTTCGCCATTCTCCTTGGGAGTGTAGTGGAGGACTTCCGGGTCCGCAGGATCGAATACACAGTCCAATGATGCGTCGGGAAATTCATCCGGTGCGCGATAGTGGATTCCCTCGCCCGGAATACAGGCAGGGGGAGCCGCGATGAAGCCATCAGCCACCGCTTGTTGAAAATCGTGGTATTGGACAGTCGCGGCTCTGGCAGCTGCGAGCTGTTGGTTTGCGTCGGCCCCGACGTTGTCAGGGAGAACCCCCGTGGGGCCGGGACTCGTAAGGGCTGATCTGGGGTTGCCAACATCGCCCGAACACGCGACGACGAGGAGCGCACAAACTGTAATGACAGGGAGTCCGATACGAACGGCTCTCATGGTCCCCTCCTTTTCAGATCGTCCTGGACAGTGGTGACGAATACGCCATGCCGCTGTGAGTTGATTCAACTCCGCACTCGACTTACACGCGACACGCAAAGCGCCCTTGTCGGCAACCTCATTGGAATATGTGAACGGCTCGGCCACTGGGCAGGCGAGCCGGAATCAACTTACGCAGATCGTGCGCATTTGCCTTCGGGTCAAGCAACCCGTTCCGCAGGAATGCAACGAGTTGCCGAAACTCATCAGTCGTGAGCGTGATTGGTGTCGCCAGCGCCGCATCGATGCGAGCCAAGACTGGCGCGATCGGCCCCATCGGACCCTGCAAGTCGACATCGACACCTGCTGCGACGGGGTCATAAAAAGGCGCTGACCCGATTGCGTCCAGGTGGTACCGTACCGCGTCTTCCAATCTGGTGAAGCAACCGTTATGGAAAAACGTAGGTTGCAAAGCCAGGTTTCGCAGGGGCGAACTTCTAAACGCATAGCGATCATTTGCGTTCCCGGTTACCTGCTCCAGACCGAAATCTTCATTGCCTCCCGGCCCATCAAACGTGACATTGCCGACTGCCGGCGCGATTTGCGGTATTCCCGCGACATGCTGGCGGAAGTCGCTGAACATCTCGTTCGATTGCCGCGCGACGGCATGGCAGCTGACGCAATTCGCCGATCCGAAGAACAATATGGCGCCGCTCTTCTCGTCCTCCGTCATCGCATTCTTCAGTCCGCGTGCGAATTTATCGATCGGCGCGTCGGCGAAGACCAGCGTGAATTCGAACTCGGCCATCGCAATTGCGAGCATCTCGTAGGTGATCGGTGCGCCCGCTTTTACCGCCGGAAAGTTTCTGCCGAATAACTTCCGGTATTCTTCGTTAGCGTTCAGCCGCTCCACGACTGCTGCGCGGATGCCGTCGTTCGTGCCAGGCACACTCGGATGAAAACCTGTCATCTCAGGCTTCTCGGTAGTCGGAATAAAGCCCTGCGCGCCGAGGAGATGTGCGAGCCCCGAAAGCGACAGGCCTTCGGGTAACGGAAATTGGAACCCGGCACTATTATCGAATGGATCGCCCGACATTGAATTGAAGCGTGAGTTCCACATCAGCGCCGGAAAGAACACGTTATTCAAAACCAGAGGCGCGCGACGTTGGTTCCGTGGACCGGTGCGATCCGGACCGACGATGTTGTTATTCTCCACGCCGATGGCAATCGACTGCGAGTCGCCGAAGCCCAGCGGAGCCGCATGACAACCAGCGCACGAGTTGTCATCGTTCAAACCGAGGAGGCTGTCGTGAAAGGCCAGCCTGCCAAGGTCGGCCAGCTGGTTATCAATGTTTCGGCCCAGTCTCTGCTCCAGCGACTGGCCCACTCTACCGGTGAACCCGTGCAGGCTGAGAAGGGCGGACAACTGAACGTCGAGAGCGCTGTCGTTTGCCCTCGCCGAAATCCTGGCCGTTAGAGCGCCGGCCGCACAAGCGACCGCTACGAAGAAGACGATGGTGATCTTGCGTTGCCCGATACTCATAACAACACCTCTTTCCGGAACGGGCAGGGAACCTTGGTTAGCTTTGTTAGGTTGAAACGAATCCGGGACTGATAAGCGGACAGCATGGGTCGTGCGGCAAGCGACCGACAAGGACGGCAGACCCGCGCAGACAGCATGGCGGTCTCCTTATCAAAAGAACGCCCTCTGGGTTGGGGTGGGAAGCCTACTCCCTCACCGTTAAGCCGTCAACGCCTTTTCGAGACTCGCCCGCGGGTGGTGGCTACGAAGAGGACCCCGCCGTCGAGGTGTCAGGAAGTGCCGGCAGGGCAACGAGATAGCGGCGACTCCGATGCTTGCCGGCGCCGACGCAGCGGCCAGGCAGGAACGGATGCGCACCGATCCGATCGGAGCTGACGTTTGGTTTGATCGTGTTTCAGGTCTGGGAGGTCGTTCAACGGCAGGACACGCGCTCTGGACGCGGTTATTGGGGTTCGAATCCCTACGTCCCAGCCAAATTTACTCCCGAACCCTCAAGGCCTTGCACCATAGCAAGTTGCTTGGTTCATTCCGAAATCTCGCGCGGGATGAATCGGGATCGCCCCGGAGGACGAGCGTCGGAAATGCGCAAGGACGCAAGCCGTCGCATCAGATCGCAAGAGGGCTGCTGCCAGGTGTCCGCCATCAGGCGATCCTCGACGGCCCGTGTCTTGAGAATGCCGGTCAGGCCTTGAGCGATAAAGGCTGCCCGCATCCCTTGCGCAGCAGCGCCGCGCCCGCCGATGACGCCGGTGCCGGATTCATGAGGACCATCGTGAGACACGGGTGGGAGAGCGCAGCGCGTATTCGAGCGCCAGCATGCTCCGCGGCGCTATCATCCGGTTGATGCGCCAATCGATGTTGATGCGAAGCTCCTGTGCCGCGCTGGTGTTGGTCGCCGATCTGACGGCCGCCGCTGGCAAAGTCCATCCAGACTCGACGCGGTCAGGAGGCCGTTTGGGATGACTGAGACGGGCACTCCTTTCAAGCATTCAACGCCGGCGCTTTATGACCGATACATGGGCCCGCTGCTCTTCGAGCCCTACGCGAAGATCCTGGCCGGGCGCGCGGTCCTCCTCCAGCCGGACCGCATTCTCGAGACCGCCGCCGGCACCGGCATCGTGACACAGGCGCTTCATCGCGCGGTACCGCAGGCGCACATCGTAGCCACGGACGTGAACCCGGTGATGCTGGAGGTAGCCGCGCAGCGCCTCGGCTCCGATCGCGTGTCTTTCCAGCCGGCGGACGCACAGGATCTGCCATTCGCCGGTGCGAGCTTCGACCTCGTCGTCTGCCAGTTCGGCGTGATGTTTTTTCCGGACAAGGTCCGCGCCAACGAGGAAGCACGGCGCGTGCTTCGTTCCAACGGCCACTACCTGCTCGTCAGCTTCGACCGGCTCGAACTCAACCCAGTGCCGAAGGCGGCGGGAAACGCGGTCGCCGCGCTGTTTCCTGACGATCCCCCCGCGTACATGGAACGTGGCCCATTCAGCTATGCCGATCCGGCGCTCATTGAGCGAGACCTACTCGCGGCCGGCTTTACGCGGATTCAGCTGGAGACGGTTGCCTTGACCACGCGCGTCAGCGCAAGCGATGCCGCTCAGGGGCTAGTGCTGGGCTCGCCGCTGCGCTCGGAAATCGAGCGGCGTGACTCTTCTGGGCTCGATCGCGCGCTCAACGCCGTTACGGCGGCACTTGCGCAGTGGGACGGAAACGACGCGCCCATGTCGGCACACGTTGTAACCGCGACGAAATGAAGCGGGGGCACCGTTTCACCGAAGGTGAGCACGCCGCCCAACAGTCATTCTCTTCGAAGGGGACCGCGCGTGGAGCGGACAAGGGATATGCGGACGAAATCGTCGGTGACTCGCCGGACCTTTCTTCAGCGCAGCGGCACGGGACTGGCGGCGCTCGCGGTCGACACCCGCTGGTTACAGGGCTTCCGCCCGCGCCCGACGGCCGCCCAGCTCGCGTGGCAGCGCGACGAGCTCGCCCTCTTCCTGCACTTCGGTATCAATACCTTCACCGATCGCGAGTGGGGTGACGGCCGCGAGGATCCCGCGATCTTCGCGCCGGCCGCGCTCGACGCCCGTGCCTGGGCCAGGACAGCTCGCGCCGCCGGGTTCCGCGCCCTGATCCTCACCACAAAGCATCACGACGGGTTCTGTCTCTGGCCGACCAGGACGACGATGCACTCCGTGGCGAAAAGCCCGTGGCGAGGCGGCCGCGGTGACGTGGTGCGGGAGTTCGTCGACGCCTGCCAGGCTGAAGGGCTCGGCGCCGGGCTCTATCTGTCACCGTGGGATCGAAATCATCCCGCCTACGGCGACTCGCCGCGCTACAACGACGTCTACGCCGATCAGTTGACCGAACTGCTCACACAGTACGGCCCGCTCCGCGAAGTGTGGTTCGACGGCGCCAACGGCGAAGGCCCCAACGGAAAGCGGCAGGCCTACGACTGGCCACGCACGTTCGGTCTGGTCAAGAAGCTGCAGCCGAACGCCGTCGTCTTCTCGGACGCGGGGCCCGACGTACGCTGGTGCGGAAACGAGAACGGCACGGCCGGCGAGCCGAACTGGTCCAGCGTCGATCCCGCGCGGGTGCCGGCGCCAGGCGTCAGCGGGCCAGGCGTCATCGACGCGCTGCAGCACGGGGATCGCGACGGGACGGTATGGCGCCCGGCGGAGGCCGACACGTCGATTCGGCCGGGCTGGTTCCACCATCCGGCCGAGGACACACGGGTGAAGTCGGCCGACCGTCTCTTCGACATCTACTGCCACTCGGTGGGCCGCAACTCGAAGCTGCTGCTGAACGTTCCGCCGACGCGCGACGGCGTGCTGCATCCGAATGACGTCGCCAGCCTGCTGGCCTTCCGCGATCTGCGAGCGGCGCGCTCGGTCGAGGTTGGCCAACCCGGACGCCGCCTCGACCGGCGATTTGCGAAGCCGGTTCAGATCGCCGCCGTCAGGCTCGAAGAAGACATCGAGCGAGGGCAAGCGGTCGGGCGATTTTCAATTCACGGCGAAGCGCCCACCGGATGGCGCGAGCTCGCCCGCGGCGCGACGATTGGCCACGCGCGCATCGAGCGCTTCACGCCGATCACCGTCAGCGCGATTCGCGTCGTCATCGAAGAGGCGATTGCGCCGGTCGCGATGCGGGCCGTGAGGATTCTCGCGGCGCCCTAGCCGGCACCCAGCCCTCATCACTTCACGAGTTCGTTCAGCACCGGCGATGCGAGGCCCGTCATCGTTGTTTTCAGGGGTGTGTCGACGGTGAAGACAACGATGTCGTTGGCGCCCTTGCGCAGCCAGGGACCGGGGATGTAGAGCGTCTGCTGCGGGCCGATGGCCCAGAACCGTCCGAGATGGTGGCCGTTGACGACGACCGTGCCCTTGCCCCAGCCGCGCGTGTCGAGGAACGTGTCGGCGGTAGTCGACAGGGTGAAGCTGCCGCGGTAGAACGCCGGAGCGTCCGCGCCGTCCACCGTCTGTCGCTTCGTCATCGGCATCGATGCCATGGGCAACGGGAATACGTCCCATGTGGTCGGCTCGCGGCCGTCGAGCGTCACCGAGGTGGTGATGCCTTTGCGCTCCTCGCGCATCGGCTTGTTGAAGTTCACCCGGCCGAGATTCTCGACGAGGATGTCGAGATCGACGGGCCCGGCGGGCACGTCGATGACCAGCGAGTTCTGCGCCAGACGCCGATCCAGCGTTCCGGCCAGCACCCGGTTCACATAGACCTGCGCGTAGTCGCGGACGTCGCGGATCTCGAGGGTGCCTGTGAGCGGACCGGTCACGCGCGTCCGGTAGAGGATGTAACCGTACGACTGGCCGAACGTCTCCATCGGTCGCGGCCGCTCGACACGCTGACCCTTGCCCAGCGTCTCCCACAGCGTCGCCGTGCGTGAGAGCGCAACCTCGGGCAAGGAGGTCGGCGCGGGTACGGTCGGGATCTCGGGCGGCGTCACCTTCGTGTGCGCGGCGATGAGATCGCGGAACGCCAGGAATTTCGGCGTCACCCGTCCCGACTCGTCGAGGGCGGCGTCATAGTCGTAGCTCGACGTCTGCGGGAAGTAGCGGCCGTTGTCGATGTTCGCGCCGTTCATGAAGCCGCGCGTCGTGCCGCCGTGGAACATGTAGAAGTTGATCGAGTAGCCGCGCTCGAGCATCCAGGCGAGCTCGCGCGTCTGCCGGGGCAGATTCGAGACGCTGTGCGGGCGACCCCAATGGTCGAACCAGCCGGCCCAGTATTCGCCCGTCATCAGCGGCGCGCCGGGCCGGAACGCCGCGAGCCGCTTGAAAGCGTTCTCGGCGCCGCCGACCCCGAAGTTCACGACCGCGGGGACCCCATCGAGCGTGCCGTTCGGGAGCTGCACGTCGCCATCTGCCGTGTAGACCAGGACACCGCCGAACCCGGCATCGAGAAGGGCGCGCCGGTGCCACTCGAGGTAGGCCTTGTCCTTGTCGAACGATCCGTACTCGTTCTCGAGCTGTACGGCGATGATCGGTCCGCCGCGCTTCGAGAGCAGAGGCGCGAGCTCGCGCCCGAGCCGCGCCAGCCAGCGCTCCGCCGGGCGCGTGAACTTCTCATCCGTGCTGCGTACCACGAGCGCGGGATCGGCGAGGAGCCAGGCAGGATAGCCGCCGAGCTCCCACTCGGCGCACACGTACGGGCCCGGCCGGACGATGACGTGCAGGCCTTCGGCGGCGGCGGCGCGGACGAACGCGGCGACGTCGTGGTTGCCGCTGAAGTCGAATCGCCCGGGCGCCGGCTCGTGGAGATTCCAGAAGACGTAGGTCGAGACGGTGTTCAGTCCCATCGCCCGCGCCATTCTGAACCGATCGCGCCAGTACTCGCGCGGGACGCGCGGGTAGTGCATCTCGCCTGACAGGATCTGCAGCGGTTTGCCGTCGAGCAGGAACTGACCCTCGCCGGCGACGAGGCGTCCAGGCGACGGCTGCGCGCCCACGAGGAGCGCGGCGGTCATCAGGAGAAGAGTGGCTCTGGTCATGAAAAGGCCGATGAGGGGATCTCCCCGCGGCCCCTATACTACGCGCCCGCTCAGCCGTTTGACATCGAAGCGGCGGCCCTGGATACTGCCGGGAGCGCGCTGACAGGGCGCCACCAACCCGCGGCAAGGGAACACTCCCACCTGTTTGGTCTGAGTCGTGTGCGTGGTGCACCTTCTTTCAGCCTGGCTTCAGCGGGGTACAGGCGATTGATGAAAGGAGGTCGCAATGACCGCTTCGAAGTCTCTCCCTGCTCGTCCGTCTCTCGAATCTCTTCGCAAACAGGCCAAGAAGCTCGCGCGCGACATCGCGGCCGGTGACGCCGGTGCCATCGCCCGTGCACGGGCGCAACTGCCAGAGGTTGACCTGCCCCTCTCGCAGCGCAACGCCCAGCTCGTGCTCGCGCGTGAGTACGGCTGCGCCGGCTGGCAAGACCTCACCGCCGAGGTGAGCAAACGCCTCGGCACGGGTCTGGAGTGGGCGCTCGTGCAGGCTCGACGAGCCATTCACGACAACGACATCGAACGCCTCGAGCAACTGGTGGCTGAACATCCGGCATTGCTGTCCTGGCACGGCGGTGACGACGACGGCTGCCTGCTGGGGACCGCTACCGGCGCCTACGGCGACAGCTTCGCCCCGGAAAGGGAGCGGGCGTTCACTCGAGCGGCCTGCGCGGAGCTGCTGATCGACGCCGGCGCGGTCGTGACGCCATCGGTGTGCGAGGGCCTCATCCAATCCCGCGCCAGGGGACTGCTGCAGCTGTTCGAGCGCAAACGCCTGCTTCCGCGCACGCTCAAGTTCCGTGCGGCGCTCGGTGATCTCGAAGCCGTTCGCAGGGCCCTTGATGGCCACGCGAACGATCTCGCGACCATCAATGAAGCGTTCGTGTGCGCGTGCCGCTTCGAGCACGAGGCGGTCGCGTCAGTGCTGCTCGAACGATCCATCACGCTCGATTCCGAACTCGCCGGACACGTCGATGGACGCGTGGGCCGACTCCCGTTCATCAAGAGCTTCATTGAGAAGGGATCCCTGGATCCCGCGCAGGCCACATCCGTGGGACCGTGGAAGGCGTTTGTCATGGGGCGAATCAGTCGCGCGGCCCACGATGGCGACCTGCCCGTGTTCGTGCGCGGGTTACGGGATGAGCCATGGCTGCTCGGTGAAACCTTCGTGTGGTATCAGGTCGGACTCGTCGAGACCGCAACGCTGAACGATCGCGAAGAAATCATCGTCGGTCTGCTCGACCTCGATCCCGCGCTCTTGCGAAGAGAGCCGCCGCCTCCATCCCAAGCCGTCGAGTTCGCGATCACGTACGGCAACACGCACCTTGTTCCGTTACTCACCCGCATCTGGCCGCTGCCGGACGATCTGCCGCATGCGGCAGGCATGGGCGACCTCTCGCGGGTGAAACACTGGTTCGACCCATCTGGCGCGCAAGCCCTCGGCGATCTCGACCATCACTACCCCTATAACGACGCGCGCGCGCGCGGGCACCTCCACTGGAATCCGGCGACGGCGCAGCAGGTGCTCGACACGGCACTCGCCTTTTCGGTCATCAATCGTCACTTCCAGGTGGCGGACTTCCTCCTCGGCCACGGCGCCGATATCAACACCAACTGGAACTCCCACGAACCGGCGAGCATCCTTCACCATTTGGTCTTCGAGGACAACTACGACTCGATGCGATTCCTCATCGATCGTGGCATCGACATGACCATCAAGGACTATCGCTGGAACAGTACTGCGCACGGGTGGGCGCTCTACGGCAAGAACGACCCGAACATGGCGCAGTGGCTGGAGGATGCGGAGCGGCAGCGGACATTGGGAGGATGAGCACGATCGCGATGCGTCTCCTGTCCAGTCACGTGCGCGCAAACCCGTCGTGTCCCCGTCACCCCCGCCGCGCGGCCTCGATAGTGGCGATGTCGATCTTCTTCATCGGCATCATCGCCTCGAAGGCACGCTTTGCCTCACCGCCACCAGCCGCAAGCGCGTCGGTGAGCGCGCGCGGAGTGATCTGCCAGGAGAGGCCCCAGCGGTCCTTGCACCAGCCGCACTGACTCTCCTTGCCGCCATTGCTGACGATCGCGTTCCAGTAGCGGTCCGTCTCTTCCTGATTGTCCGTCGCGATCTGGAAGGAAAAGGCCTCACTGTGCCTGAACTCCGGTCCGCCGTTCAGACCGAGACAGGGAATGCCCAGCACGGTGAACTCCACCGTCAGCACATCGCCCTGCTTGCCGCCCGGGTAGTCACCGGGCGCCTTCTGAACAGCGGTCACTTCACTGTTCGGAAGGGTGGCGGCGTAGAAGCGCGCGGCCTCATGCGCGTCCTTGTCGAACCAGAGGCAGATCGTGTTCTTCGGCTTCATTCGTGTGCTCCTTGTGCTCGGTCAGGGCGGTTCAAGGTCGCTGTCGATCGCGAGCTGCAGCTCGCGCAGCCGCTCCTTGGTGCGCTCCCAGTCAGGCGGCGGGCCCGCCGCCGCCCCTCCGCCTCGAACGGCCTGTGCATGCGCCGGCGGGCTCGCAGGCACTTCCTGACGAGTCCGTTTCGTCCTTCCGGTCACTGCACGAGCGCGAGGCCGCGCAGGTGCTGCGGCGACGTCGGATAGCGCACCACGCGGCGCCAACTCTTCCCGCCGTCATCCGAACGGTGCACGCCGCGCTCATCCGCGGCGCACAGTTCTCCCGTTTTCGCGCCGGCGTAGAGCAGAGGCGCAACCGTGCTGGCTGGCTCCGGCCAGCCGTCGCGGACACGCTCCCAGCGCTCGCGAGTGAGACGGCGATACAACCGGCCATCGGAGCGGCCAGCTACGTACGCGGAGTGCGGCCCGGACGAGGCTGATACCACGACGACCTCCGGTTGCCCCGGATCGATCGCCACGCTGCGCAGGTAGCCGACCTCGAGACCGGCGCTGGGCGAGCGCCACGTGGCGCCGGCATCGTAGCTCTCGAAATATCCATCGCCAGCGGAGACGCGCAAGGTATCAGGAGCCTGGTGGTGAATGGCGAGCTCGTGCGTGTCCCGCGGTCCACCCGGCACGCGGTCGCGCCAGGTACGGCCGCCATCGATGGTGGACACGAGCGCGCCGGCTTCGATCGCGACCCAGAATCGTTCCGGCTCGAGCGGGTGGCATGCGATCCACCGAATGTGATGAGTGTCCGGTCTCGGCGGAAAGGACCATTCCGACGACGAGGACAGTGTCTCCAACCTGCTGGTCTGCTCCCACGTAACCCCGGCGTCGGCTGAGTGCCACACTTCGCTCGGCTCCGTGCCCACCCAGACCACGTCCCGCTCCACCGGGCTCGCGGCGACGGTCATAATCAGGCGGCCCGCGAGGCCGGCCAACTGCCAGGATCTTCCGCCATCATCGCTCCTGAACACGCCGCCCCGGTGCGTGCCACACCACGCACGTCCTTGAACCAGCGGGTCCGAAGCCAGGCACGTGGGCCGCTCGCCGATCCCGTGGGCCGGCGCGGAGGTGCCTCGCTCAACGTCGATGACGAGTACCTCGCGATCGGTGGCGACCAATACCGACATTGATCACTTCACCTTATGAGTGACTGTCGCTGGGCGTCGCATTGGCTCGTACGGTGCCACGCCAAGACTCGGCTATCGCGCCGGCTCGAACAACTCGACAGGATTGCCATCGGGATCTTCGATCTGGATTTGCTTGCCGCCCGGACCCGTCTCCATGTCGTTCCTGAAATGGAGGCCGGCCTTCTTCAGGGTCTCGATGAACGCCGGAAGATCCGTCACCCGAAGCACGACCCGATTCCATCCGCCGGGCTCCTGCTGCTGCCCGTTCGGCATCGGCCGAGATCCCGACGCTTGTGGACCGCTGAGCAAGACCTGCGCATCACCCAACGAAACGTTGGCGAACGCGGGAAGCTGCTGGTGTTCGAGCGTGAACCCGAGATGAGTCGTGTAGAAGGCGACCGAGCGAGCGACGTCTTTGACCTGATATCGGACGCCGTGCACCCCTTGGACGAACGCGTGACCTCTACCGCGCTTCTCCTGAGCTGTCCTGTCAATCGCAGTTGCCATCTGTTCTTCTCCTACCTGTTGGAATTACTCGATCGCCGTGGCAGCCGCAAGAATCGTTCCTGCGAATCTTGTTTCGTGCTTCTCGGATGGTTAGGTTGGTCGCATCCGCAACCGGCCTCTGCCGTTCGCACGAGTCCTCTCCGTCCCGACACCTGCTGTCCCTACGCGCCGCCGCACAGATTGACTCGCCATGGCTGCCCACATAATATCTGCCCATGACAGGTATCGACACGCGCGCCCTCGACCGCGAGCTGAAGAGAGGTTCCGCGGAGCTGCTGATCCTCTCGCTCCTCGATGCGCGGCCGCGTCACGGCTACGAGCTGAGCAAGCTCATTCACGCACGCTCCGGCGGGCAGCTCAGGTTCCATCTCGATTCGCTCTATCCATTGCTCTATCGCCTCGAAGAACGGGGTTGGATCAAAGGCACCTGGGTCGAAAAGCCTGACGAGCGCCGGCGGCGGTTCTACAAAGTCACCGCCGAGGGGCGCCGAGTGCTTGCCCAGCAACGCAGAACCTGGGCGGCGTTCGTGGAGGCCGTGCGACGCGTAACCGGAGACGAAGGTGCCTGACTGGACAAGCGAAGTGCGCACGCGATTGTCGTCGCTGCGTCTGTCGGCCACGCGTGAGGCCGAGATCGTCGACGAGCTCTCGCAGCATCTGGATGACCGCTACCGGGAGCTGATAGCCGGAGGTGCGTCACCAGACGACGCGGCGCGCCTGGCGCTCGGCGAATTCCGGAGCGGCAACGTTCTGGCCCAATATATGGCGCCGCTGCGGCAGGCGCACACGATGGCGCCCAGCACTCCGGGAGCGCCAGCCGGACACCTGCTCAGCGACCTCTGGCAGGACCTGCGCTACGCCACACGCACGCTCTGGAAGCGACCGGCCTTTGCGTCCGCGACCGTTCTCACGCTGGCGCTGGGCATCGGCGCCACCGCCGCGATCTTCAGCGTGGTGTACGGCGTGTTGCTGAAGCCCCTTCCCTTCCATGAGCCGGAGAGGCTGGTGAGCGTGCGTCAACACGCGCCGCACGGTGCAGGAACGAATCATGGCCCCACCACCTACCTCACATATCGCGAGAACCACAGGACGTTCGAGGCGATCGGCGCCTGGGATCCCACCGAGGTCTCGATTACCGGAGGCGGCGATCCGGAGCGTGTTCCGGCGCTGTTGGTCAGTGCCGCCACGTTGCCTCTGCTGCGAGTACAACCCGTCCTCGGTCGGGTCTTCAGCGCCGAAGACGATACGCCAGGCAGTCCGCTGCGGGTGATTCTGACCTATGGCTATTGGCAGCGCCGGTTCAGTGGTGCCGCGGACGTCGTCGGCCAGTCACTCGTGATCGACGGCAGGCCCGGGGAAGTGATCGGTGTGCTGCCCTCGTCGTTCAAGTTTCTGCGCACCCGTCCCGACGTCGTGCTGCCGATGCCCCTGGACGTCAACGCGCCCCGCGGAATCAGCTTCGGGTTTCAGGCGCTCGCGCGGCTGAAACCGGGGGTCACATTGGCCCAAGCCAACGCCGATGTCGAGCGCATGATCTCGCTGCTGCCGCCGGCCTTTGCGAGACTGGGGTTACGGCCGAACGTGCGCCCGCTGGCTGATGACGTGATTGGCAACGTCGGGGAGATCCTCTGGATTCTCCTGGCCGCCGTCGGCGTGGTGCTGCTCATCGCCTGCGGAAATGTGGCGAACCTGTTCCTGGTGCGCGCGGAAGGCCGTCATCATGAATTCGCCATGCGCGCGGCGCTCGGGGCGAGTCGCAGCCGCCTCGCGCGCGCGCTCCTGGCGGAGAGCGTGGTGCTGGCACTCGCCGGCGGTGCGGTCGGCGTGGCGCTTGCTCGAGCCGCCACCGGGCTGCTGCGAACGATCGCGCCTGCGGAGCTGCCGCGTGTCGACGACATCGGTATCGATGTGACGGTCCTGCTGTTCACGTTGTCCGTCTCGGTGCTGAGCGGTGGGCTGTTCGGCCTGTTTGCGGTCGTGCGATTCGGGAGCCCGGGCATCCCGGCGCTCAAGGAGGGGGGCCGGTCGGCCAGCGACGCTCCGGGGCGACACCGCACTCGCAATGTGCTGGTCGTGGGACAGGTCGCATTGGCTCTGACGTTGTCGATCGTTTCGGGGCTGATGATTCGGACATTCATCGCCATGCGACAGGTCGATCCAGGCTTTACTCGCCCGGAGGAGGTCCAGACGTTCGTTCTCGCGATACCGCCAGGCCTCATCAGTGATCCACAAGAAGCGGCGCGCACGCACCAGCGCGTCGCGGAACGGCTGGCTCGAGTCCCGGGCGTCGCCTCCGTTGGTCTCTCGTCGTCCATCACGATGGACGGCGAGGACAACGGCAACGCGATCGAGGCGGAGGGCGTTCCGGTGCCAGAGGGCGAGAAAACCCCGCTCCGGAGGTTCAAGAGTTTCGCGCCGGGATACTTCGAGACGATGGGTAACCGGCTGGTCGCAGGGCGCTCCATCGTGTGGAGCGAGATCCACGAGCGACGGCCGGTCATCGTGATTTCTGAGACGCTCGCCAGGGAGTACTGGAAAGACCCTTCCAGAGCGATTGGCAAGCGGGTCCGCGCGATGCAGCGAGGGGCGCCGTGGCGCGAGATCGTGGGTGTGGTCGGCGACGAGCGCGACGATGGGCTGAATCACCCACCGACAGCGATTGTGTACTGGCCGATGTTGAATGAGAACTATCGATGGCGCACGATGGCCTACGCGGTGCGGTCCACACGGGTCGGCACGCCGGGCTTTCAGCGCGAGCTCGACCAGGCCGTCTGGTCGGTCGATCGGAATCTACCGCTGGCGAACGTGCAGACGCTTGAAGCGATTCAGGCGCGCTCCATGGCGCAGACATCTTTTGCGCTGGTGATGCTCGGCATTGCCGCGAGCGTCGCGCTGGTGATCGGCGTGGTCGGCATCTACGGCGTGATTGCCTACGCGGCGACGCAGCGGACGCGTGAGATTGGCGTTCGGATGGCGCTCGGCGCACAGAGTGGTGATGTTCGCAGGATGTTTCTCCGTCAGGGGCTCTCTCTGACGGCCACCGGCATCGTGCTCGGCATCGGCGTCGCGGTTGGGCTCACGCGTGTCATGTCAGCATTTCTGTTCGGCGTCGGCCCGATGGATCCGACGACCTATGCAGCCGTGTCAGCGGCCCTGGCGGCAGTAGCGCTGCTGGCGACGTACCTTCCGGCGCGCCGCGCTTCGCGCGTCGATCCCATCGTCGCCCTGCGAGCGGACATCTAGCACCAAGGCGTGCCTGTCCCCTCGGCCGGTATCCCGGCCCGGCTACGGAGCTCTGATTTCAAGCGTAGACTTTCTACACAAAAGTGAGTAGGCTTTCTACACAATGGCTCGAAAGCCGCCGTCTCGCGTCGAGCTCCTGCGCGGTACCCTCGATCTCCTGATCCTGCGCACGCTGCTGCCGGGGCCGAGCCACGGCCACGCAATCGCGAAGCATATTCAACGGACCTCGGAAGACCTGCTGAAGGTCGAAACAGGCTCTCTCTATCCCGCGCTCTATCGGCTCGAGGCCGGCGGGTGGGTCGCCGCGTCCTGGGAGCTGTCCGAGAAGGGCAAGCGCGCCCGGTACTACCGGATCACCCTGAAGGGCCGAAAACAGCTGGCCAGCGAACAGTCAAAATGGGACGCCTTCGCGCGAGCCATGGGGTTGCTTCTGAAGCCGGTGGTCGAGGAGGGGCGATGACCCGGCTCTTCCGAAAGTTCATGTGGTGGGTGCACCGCCGAAGCAAGGAGGACGAGCTCCGCGACGAGCTGGAATTCCATCTTGCGAACGAAACTGATGAACGTCAAGCCGAAGGGCTGACGGAAGACCAGGCGAGATGGGCGGCCCGCCGCGACCTGGGCAATGTGACGCTGCTGCGGGAAGACACTCGCACGCTCTGGACGTGGACTCCGCTCGAACAGCTCGCGCAGGATCTGCGCTATGCCCTGCGGATGATGTTCAGGAGCCGCGCGTTCACCGCCCTGGCCACACTGTCGCTCGCGCTGGGGATCGGCGCCAACACGGCGATCTACAGCTTCATGGACTCGATCCTCTTGCGCTCGCTGCCGGTGTCGGAGCCGGCATCGCTGGTGGTGCTGAAATGGGGCAGCAGACCGTTCAACTCCGCAGCGGGTGGGGACTTCGTCATGCGCTCCATCGACGGCAGGACCTACCGCGATCGTGAGGCCACCACGGCGGCCATCTTCCCGTTCCCGGCGTTCGAGCGCCTGCAGGATGCGTCGGCACCGGTCCTGTCCAGCATCTTTGCGTACCACCCCGGCGGCAGTGTCAATGTCATGATCAAGGGTGAGGCGGAGCTCGCCAGGGCCGAATACGTCTCGGGCGAGTTCTTTCGCGGTCTCGAGGTGTCACCGGCCGCTGGCCGCGTGCTCTTTGCCGAGGATGATCGCGCCGGCGCGCCACCCGCGGCGGTGATCAGCATGGGCTACAGCCAGCGGCGTTTCGGCGGCGCCGCTGAGGCGGCCGGCCAGCCGATTCTGATCAACAACGTGGCGTTCACGGTGATCGGCGTGACGCCCCCCGAGTTCTTCGGCGTGGATCCTGGCGCGGCGCCCGAGGTGTATCTGCCCATGCACGCGAGGCCGCTGTTCGACCCGGATGCCGCGCGCGCCTACCTTGACCAGAACCATTACTGGGTCGAGATGATGGGCCGGCTGCGTCCCGGCGTTGGCCTCGCGCAGGCTCAAACCGTGCTCGCGGGACCCTTCACCCAGTGGGTGGCTTCGACCGCGACAAACGACCGCGAGCGGGCCAATCTTCCAGTCCTGCGCCTCGAGGAAGGCGCAGGTGGACTCGACAGTCTCAGGCGCCAGTACTCGAAGCCGCTCTACGTGCTGTGGGCGATGGTGGCCCTCATTCTGGCGATCGCGTGCGCGAACACGGCAAATCTCCTGCTCGCGCGGGCCAGCGCCCGCCGGCGCGAGATGGCGGTGCGGCTCAGTCTCGGCGCCGGACGGTTCCGCGTGGTCCGTCAGCTGCTGACCGAGAGCGTTCTGCTGGCGTCACTCAGCGGCGCGCTCGGCATCCTCATCGCCGTCGCGGGCATCCGTGTGCTCACGCGACTGCTGGCCAACGGAGAGGAGGGATTCACGCTTCACGCCGAATTAAACTGGCACGTGCTGGCCGTCACGCTGGGCCTGTCGCTTCTCTGCGGCCTGCTGTTCGGCCTCGCTCCCGCGATGCAGCTGGCCCGTCCGGCCTTGATGCCGGCGCTGAAAGACACATCGGTCACCGAGCCGCGCGCGCGCGTGCGTCATGGCATTCCGCGTTCAAGCGTGACCCAGGCGCTGGTGGTGGCGCAGATCGCCATCTCGCTGCTGTTGCTGGTCGCCGCAGGCCTGTTCGTTCGCACGCTCGCGAATCTCCAATCCATCCCACTCGGGTTCAATCGCGACAACGTGCTCCTGTTCGAGGTGAATGCCCCCCAGGCCGGATACCCGGAGGCCAAGGTCCCTGCCTTCTACGCCGAGCTGCGGCGTCGCCTGAGCGAGCTTCCCGGCGTGCGCCACGCGACGCTGTCGCATGCCTCGCTCATCAGGGCCGGCAGGGCGCATCCAATCACTGTCAACGGCGTGCAGGCGCGGGGCCACCGCGTCCTGCAGACGGGGCCAGGTTTCTTCACGACGATGCAGATTCCGATGCTGCGGGGGCGGGAGATCGAGGAGCGCGATCGGCAGGGGACCTTGCCCGTCGCCGTCGTGAGTGACCTGTTCGCCCGCACCTACTTCGGCGACGAGAACCCGGTGGGTCGGCGCATCAAAGTCGGCGGCAGTAGTCCCCTCGATCCAGAAATCATCGGCGTCGCGGCGACGGCCCAATACGGTGGACTCAAGCGCAGTATTCCGCCGGTCGTGTACCTCTCATACGCGCAGGTCCCGTCCTCGCAGCTGCAGCAGATGACATTCGCGCTGCGCACCGACGCCGACCCGCGGCGCTACGTCAGCGCCGTCCGAGACATCGTGCGCGAGGCTGACCCGCGCGTGCCAATCACCAGCGTCAAGACGCAGGCCGCTGACATTGATCAGACCATCAATCAGGAGATTGTCTTTGCCAGACTCTGCAGTGCGTTTGCGATCCTGGCCCTGGTTATTGCGTGTGTCGGCCTTTACGGCACGATGGCCTACACCGTCGCGCGCCGCACGAGAGAAATCGGCATCCGCATGGCGCTCGGAGCGCGACGCGGCCTCGTCATCTGGATGGTGTTGCGCGAAGTCTGCGTACTGGCCGCCCTCGGGCTGGCGATCGGCCTGCCGACAGCGCTCGGCACGTCGCGGCTCATCGAATCGTTCCTTTTCGGCACAAAGCCTAACGACCCTCGCGCGCTGGCGCTTGCTACCGCTATTCTGCTGAGCGCGGCGCTCGTAGCCGGCTACGGACCGGCGCGACGAGCGTCACGAGTCGATCCGATGATCGCGCTTCGCCACGAGTGAGCGTCATCGATTTCACGAGAAAGTCGGATGCTGTTCCGCCGCGACATCCTGCAGGGCATCGCCGAGGGCCGGGTGACTCTGGCATTCAGACGTTGGCGGCGGGCGCCGCCAGCCGACGGTTCTTCACTCCGCTCGCCGGTTGGCATGCTCTGCCTCGAGCGCGTCACCGTCGTCGAGGAAGGCGATATCACGACGCAGGACGTGCGCCGCACGGGCATGTCACCCGGCGAGTTGCGGGCCTCGATCGCCGGCGAGGGCAGGCTCCTCCGCATCGAGCTTCGTCTCGCCGGGGACGATCCGCGTATCGCCCTGCGGGAACGCCTGCCGGGGCACGCCGAGCTCGAGGCTGTCGTCGCGAGGCTGGCCAGGATCGACGCCGCGTCCCGGTCGCCCTGGACGATACGCTACTTGCGGCTGATCGCCGACCAGCCCGGCATCGTCTCGCGCGTGCTCGCGACGCGGGTAGACGCCGACGTGCCGCCGTTCAAGCGTCGCGTCCGACAGCTGAAGGAGCTCGGTCTCACCGAGAGCCTCGAGGTCGGCTACCGCCTGTCGCCGCGAGGCCGTGCGGTACTCGAGTGGCTCGTCAGCGATCCGCGTTGAAGACGGTCGCGGAGCCTCGCCTGGGCCGGCGGACGCTCCGCACCTTCCCGCTCTTTCCTCCCCCGCAGAAGAATCGATCACCGCCATCGGATTCGAGCCCCGACACGCCCATTCCGTGCGGCATCTCGAGCCTCTCCAGAACCTCTCCCGTTCGAGGATCGACTCGCCGAACATCGCTCTCGTCACCTTCCCAGGTGCCGTGCCAGAGCTCTCCGTCGACCCACGTGACCCCGGTGACGAAGCGGTTGGACTCGACCGTGCGAAGAACCGCCCCCGTGTCGGGATCGACTTGATGGATCTTCCGGTCCCGGTACTGCCCGACCCAGAGCGTCCCTTCGGCCCACGCGAGCCCCGAGTCACCGCCGCCGCCCGGCGCGGGGATGGTGGCGATCACACGGCCGGTTTTCGGATCGATCTTCTGGATGCGATCCTCGGCCAGCTGAAACAGGTGCTCGCCGTCGAAGGCCGTCCCGGCATGCGCGGCGACGTCGATCGAGCGCAGCGGCTTCCCGCTCGCAGGATCCAAGGCGATCAGCTGGTCTCCGGCAGCGAACCAGACGTGCTGACCATCGTAGGTGACTCCATGCACGTCCTCGACATCCGGAAAGGGTCCATATTCACGGACAATCTCGGCGGTTGATCGATTCATGCCTCCATCCTAGTCAACCGGCAGAGGAGCAGGGAGTAACAAGGTCGTCGTGAATCCCGGCACGGGCGGGGTCATCCAACGGCGTGCTCGCCCGCGACCGAACGACTGCACCTTGCCTGCCGCCGCCAGCGAGTCGAGCGCCCGCTGCACGGTGCGCTGGCTCGTGCCAAGCGCAAGCGCCAGGGCCGAGCTCGACCACGACTCACCGTCGGCGAGTAAGGCGAGCACTGCCGCATGCTCCTCGTCGATTTCGGCGGGCCGCGCCAGCACGACGACCTCGCGTGCGCGGCGCGGCGCCAGCGAAAATCCGCGCTTCGTGGCGCTCACGCTGGCCAGCGTCCGCAGCTTTGCACGAAGCCGCCCGACTTCGACTCGCAACCTGGCCCGATGCGATTCGTCGGCGCGCTTCGCTCCGAATGCCCGCGCAACCAGCGTGTCCCTCGGTACGTCTCCCGGCCACACTTCGCCCAGGGCGCGTACGAGCGCGAACAACACCGGTCGCCTTGCGAGCGAGACGACCGTGCGTGCGTCCCGCACCACATGACGGCACCCGTCCACGACGAATGTGTTCGACGCCAGCAACGCTTCGACCTCCTCGAGCAGGAGCAGCCGCTCCTCGCCACTCGCAATCAGGCGCGCAGCGGGCGTGTTCAGGACGTGGACTGCGCTGTCGACCTCCGCCGTCAGCGCAGGGATGCGTGCAAAGCGCGCGGCGCGCTCGGCCCGG
>DATFFM010000027.1:0-50413 GCA_035250005.1 Vicinamibacterales bacterium
CGAACCCCGCACGACCGAGCCACACCATCGCTTCGTGGCCGGTGCCGGAGCGCGCGTCGGCCGCGACGGCCGCGGTCCACGCCGTGAACGCCCCGCCGAGCAGCGAACCGCCCGCGCGCAGCCAGAGTCGATCCCCCCGAAGCCGCTGGTCGATGCTGCCGGTGATGTTTGCCGTGCGACCGCGGTCTCGCCACACATCGAGGCCCGCGCCCAGCTGCCACCGCATCAGCGTGGGCGTCCAGTGCGACAACGTCAGCCCGCCGCCCCGCCTGGCCTCCACGGCAGCGGCCGCGCCATCGCCGTAGGTCTGTTCTTCTCCGAATATTTCCCCGCGCCAGATCCCGAATGAAGACGGCGCCGCGTAGGCGGCGTCCACCCGCGGCCGGTTCTCCCACCACCGCCAGGATGCGCTCAGGAGCTCGCCGCCGCCGGTGATGCTCGCGACGCTCGCAGCGAGCTCGCGGTCGCTCACCATGCGGACCGCGGTGGCGGCGAGCTGGCCGCGCGATGTGGGAAACGTCGGGCGTTCGACCACCACCGCCTCCACGCTCGCCCGGCCGCCGCCGAGCGGCCGGTAGTTGACTCGTGCGACGTCGGCCGACGGCAGGTCGCTCAATCGCCTCCGGGCCGCCGCCAGCGCGCGCGTCGTGAGCACGGCATCTACTTCGAGGCCGAGGATGCCGCTCGCGACCGCGTGACGCGTACGGCCGAGCCCCTGCACGGTGACGAGGTCGATGCGAGGCTCACCGGCGCCGTTCCACGCCGCCAGCGCGGCGGCGGGGTCCCCGGCCACGTAGGCGCTGGTGGCGAGAATGCGCCACGCATGCTCGTCGGCCGGATCGCGTGTTACGGCCCCCTTCGCGAGCCGACCCGCTTCGGCCCAGTTCTCGTCGAGGGCGTACACTCCGGCCGCCTCACGCAACGGCGCGGGGTCTGACGGGCACAGCCCGGCAGCCGCCGAGAACATCTCCAGCGCCCCCGTCCTCTCGCCCGCTCCCGCGGCCTGGACCCCTTGCGCGACGAGGGCGCTGCACGGCGAAGCGGATCCCGGTCGGCGGGATTCGCGAGCGGGCTCCGGCGCAGATTTCACGCCCCCCGCCGGCGGCAACGCCAGCATCGTCCAGCGATCGGATGGCTCCCATGCCGCCTCGAACACCGATTCGCCAACCACGCGGAACGGCGCGCGCGCGGGGTCGTGGTAGATGACCCTGCCGTTCGCCCACGCGACGATCACGACGAAGTGGAAATAGCCGGGGCGGTCTTCGATGAGGGCGACGAGCGGCTGGCCGTCCGCGAGCCGGGCTGCCACCAGCGGCCGGTCGCCGCGGAAGGAGCGCGCATTCCACCCGCGCGCGCGGAGGTCGCGCAGCAGGTCGTCGGCGCGGATCCCGCGCGCCGCCGGATCGAGCAGCGGCGCGAACGACTCGGCATCGATGCCGGTCGCGCCCCAGTAGCGCATGACCATGGCGGCGGCTGCGCCGCCACACAACGCTTCGGTCTGCTGAACGTAGGGGACGTCGAGAAGGCGAACGGGGAATGGCCCGGCCTGGGCCGACACGCTCGCCGCCGCCGTCACGAGGACGGCGACGGCCAGCCAGGAGGTGACGACCCTTCTCAATCCGCGATCGCGATGATCAGGATGATCAGCAGCAGGACGATGATGATGGTTGTCGTCGAGATGACGATCGTCGACGCGCCGCCGGTGAGCTGGTTGTCGACGGCTCGTGCCTGCCCGGCCAGTTGCCGCAGATCCTCTCCCTGAAGCATAGAGACCGCGGCCACGGCCTTGTCGAGTGAGACTCCGGCCTGGCCGGCGACCTCTCGCACTTCTGCCCGGCCCAGCAGCGCCCGGATCGCGTCGCGGTCCGCCTGGTCGCTGGCCACGCGCCCCTGCACTGCCTTGTCGAGCGCGGCCTTGCCGATCACGTTGCTCTG
Organism: Vicinamibacterales bacterium; assembly: GCA_035250005.1. GTDB lineage: Bacteria > Acidobacteriota > Vicinamibacteria > Vicinamibacterales > 2-12-FULL-66-21 > JACDCA01. The sequence continues at coordinate 1,936 of DATFFM010000027.1, forward strand.
CGCATGGGCCGCCGGTGCCATGAACAGGACTGCCAAGCAAACTGCCAGCGTACGTCGAACGACTCTCATCCTAAGCCTCCCTGCTGTGTGCATGAACGCACAATTTCTTGCGGGGTACGCCAAAGCATCTTCTGTGCCCGATTATGGCAGAGGTTGAAGCTGCTCGAACTCCTCCGGATGAACCGCCCGCCCGTGCGCCTCTCGCCACTCCAGGGCTCCGTCGCGCACGAGCCGGGCGAGCGACTCTTCGAGCGTGAAGGAGCCGGCGCGCCGGGTGATCGTAATTTCCTGATGCAGATGCTGCAGCGCGTTGCGGCGGATGTGCTGACGCGCACCGTACCCCACCATGAGGAGCTCGGCGGCCGGCACGACGCCGCCGCCGACCCGCGGCAGCAGTACCTGCGTCAGCACCGCCGCGAGCGCCATCGCCAGCTCCTGGCGAATCGTGTTCTGCCGCTCGGCGGGGAACGAGTCGGCGATGCGCGACACCGCGGAGCCGACGTCGGTCGTATGCACGGTCGAGAGGACCAGATGCCCGGTCTCGGCCGCCGCCAGCGCGATCTTCATCGTTTCCGGATCGCGCATCTCGCCGACGACAATGACGTCGGGTGCCTGCCGGAGGGCGGCGCGAAGCGCCGTCGGAAAGTCGGGCGCGTCGACGCCGATCTCGACCTGCTCCACGACGCTCCCGTGATGCACGTGCTCGTACTCGATCGGATCCTCGATGGTGACGACGTGCCGCTGGTCGCGGCGATTGATCTCTTCGACGAGCGCCGCCAGCGTGGTGCTCTTGCCGCAGCCGGTCGGCCCGCCGACGAGGACGAGCCCGCGCGGCAGCAGCGCGAGCTGCTCCACCTGCGGCGGCAGCCCGAGCGTCGACAGGCGCGGCACGCGTTGCGGGAGCAGCCGGACGGCCGCCGCCGCGCGGCCACGCTCGCGATGCAGGTTGATGCGGAACCGCCCGACCCCCTGGATCCGGAACGACGCGTCCACGATGTGGTGGTCGCGATAGATCCGCCGCGCGTGCGGCGGCAGCGCGGCCATCACCGCCTCCTCGATGTCGACGCCGTCGAGCGGCCCCTCGGCGAGTGGGAGCACGCGGCCGTCCACCCGCACCGACGGCGGCGCACCGGCCACGAGCAGCAGATCCGTTCCGCTCTGGGCGGCGACGATCCGCAGCCACCGGTCGAGGCGCGTCGTGTCACCGCCCGGCGCAGGCCCCTGTATTTCGGGCGTCGTCGCGTTCAGCTCCCGGATCAGCTCATCGAGATCGTCGTCCATCGCCCGTATACGCTATACGCTTTCGCGGTTCCAAGTTCCAGGTCTTCGTCCCTGGTTCAGCGTTCAGAGTTCAGCCTTCAGCGTTCAGAGTTCAGCGTTCAAGGAAGCAGCCGTTCGCGGAAGTGGCGGCTGAGGCGCAGGCGCTGGCCGTCCTGGAGCAGGACCTCGAAGTCGCCGTGCCAGGCCGGCGTGATCTCCTTGATCCGGTCGATGTTGACCATCGTCGAGCGGTGGATCCGCGCGAACCGCTTCGGGTCGAGGCGCTTCTCGAGCTCGGCCATCGTGATCCGCAGCAGGTGGTGCCCCGTGCCGGTTCGGAGCCGGACGTAGTTGCCTTGCGCCTCGAAGGATGCGACCTCGCCGGCCGGCACCAGCCGGTACCCCTCGCCCGACCGGACCACGAAGCGCTGCAGATGGGCGGCGGCGCCGGCGCGCTCGGCGATCAGTTCCAGCAGGCGCCGGCGCGAGTCGTGTGCGCCGCGCGCCGCGATGTCCTCCCGGGCCTTCCGCATCGCCGCCTGGAAGCGATCCGCGGTGAAGGGCTTCAACAGGTAGTCGAGCGCGTGCACCTCGAACGCCTTCATCGCGTACCGGTCGTACGCGGTGACGAAGACGACCGTCGGCAGGCACTCCGGTGCGATGGCCTCCACGACTCCGAAGCCGTCGAGGAGCGGCATCTGGACGTCGAGAAACAGCAGGTCCGGCTTGACCGAGGCGAGGAGCGCGACCGCGCGGCGGCCGTCGGCCGCCTCGCCGGCGAGCACGACGTCGCCCTCCTTCGCCAGGTGCAGCCGCAGCCCCTCGCGTGCCAGCGGCTCGTCATCCGCGATGACGGCACGGATCATCCCGCCCATACGGCCTCCTCCACGATGACGGCAGGGCGGAACGGCAGCAGGATCGACACGCAGGCGCCATGGGCGTTGTTCTCGCACGTCACCCGCTGCGAATCGCCATACAGCTGCTCCAGCCGCGCCCGCGTATTCGTCAGCCCGATGCCTTCCTGCCCCACGCTCCGCTTGAATCCGGGGCCGGTGTCGCTGACCTGCAACTCGAGATGCTCGCCGCGCCGCCGCGCGCGCAGGGTGATCCACCCGCCTTCGACCTGCCGCGCCACGCCATGCAGCACCGCGTTCTCGACGATCGGCTGCAGCACGAGGCTCGGCACCATGGCGTCCTCGACCTCCGGTGAGATCTCGCGCTCCACCCTGAGGCGGTCCGGAAAGCGGACCCGCTGGATCTCCAGGTAGCGGTCGGTCAGCTCGAGCTCCTGCGCGAGCGGGACCTCCTGCGGCAGGCCGTCGATCGTGAGCCGGAGCAGATCGCTCAGCAGGCTCAGGGTACGCGTCACGCGCGCGCTGTCACCCTTCATCGCCAGAACGGAGATCGCGTTGAGCGTATTGAACAAAAAGTGTGGATTGAGCTGGGCGCGCAGCGCCTGGAGCCGCGCCTCCGAGAGGCTGGCGGTCAGCTGCGACGCGGCGACCTCTCGCCGCCGCAGCTCGCGCGCGTAGTCGAGCGCGTAGTACCCGCCGACCATGCCCCAGTACACGACCACGTCCAGCGCGAGGTAACCGGTGACCATCTTCCAGAAGTAGAGGCTGAACCGGTTCATGTCGTCCCAGCGCCACGACATGATCACCGCCATGACCGACTCGTGGGTCAGCGCGAACAGGAGCGCGGCGGCCATGTGGGTGGCGATGGCGCCGCCCGGCACCGGCCGATCGAGCCTCGCCCGCCGCGCGACCGCGACCACCGCCGGGATGAGCGAGGCGAGGACGATCCATGACGGCAGCGCGTCGACGAGGCCGATGCGCCACGAGAATGCGCGGCTCTGAAGTTCGGCCCGCAGGTAATTCTGCGTGGTTTCGATGAGACCGATCAGGATGGCGCAGAGAACCAGGATGCCGTAGATGGCCAGCCGCTGCGAGCGGGTCGCGGAAGTGAACACAGGCCACGCATTCTACCCGCGCATCCCCGGCCTGGAGCGGGCGCTTTTTTCGTCACGCCAGGCTTGCCGCTCGTCATCCTGTCGCGCGATTCATCACGCTCCAACCCGCTGCGGGCGCTGGCCCGGCCCGGCCGCTACTCGTCGCGCAGGACGACCATGGGATCGACCCGCGTGGCGCGAGCCGCCGGAATGTAACAGGCAAACAGCGCCACGAGCGCAATGAACCCGGCCACCGCCGCCATCGTCGCCGGATCCTCCGGCCGGACGTTGAACAGCTGCGCCTGCAGCAGTCGCGTCAGCCCGAAGGCCGCGACCAGGCCGGCGGCCAGCCCGGCGGCCGTCAGCCGCAGCCCCTGCCCGAGGATCTTGCGCATCACCGTTCCGCGCGTCGCGCCGAGCGCCATGTGTATGCCGATCTCCTTGCGGCGCTCGGTGACCGTGTAGGCGAGAATGCCGTAGGTGCCGACCGCGGCCAGAAGGAGCGCGAGGCCGGCAAACGTGCCGAGCAGCTGCGCGAGCAGACGGGGGCGCGACACCGACGCGCCGAACACGTCGTCCATGGTGCGCAAGCGCACGATCGGGAGGCTCGAATCCATCGACTGGACGATCCGGCGGATCTGCGGCGCCACCGATTCGAACGGCAGATCCGAGCGCAGCACGACGTTCATGTTTCTCGGCGCGAACCCCGCCGCTTTCGGGCCCTGCTCGTTCAGAAAGTAGAGCTCCGTGCCGGTCTTCGAGCTGAGCCCTCCCTGCTTGACGTCGCGCACGACGCCGATCACCGTGAACCATGGCGAGTTGGGGCCGAAGCCCGGGTTGACCCGGCGGCCGACCGGGCTCTGCCCTTTGTAGAACGTCTTCGCGAGGGTCTCGTTCACCAGGACGACCGGCGCGCCGGTCACGTCAGCCAGGGAGAAGTCCCGCCCATCCACGAGCGGAATGCCCATCGTCTTCAGGTAATCGAGCGTGACTGTCTGGTAGTAATCGACGTTCTCCGCGGGCCCGGATCCGTCCGACGGTGCCTGGTAGCCCTCGAAGTCGGTGTCGTTCGCGTTGACCTGCCGGAATGGCGGGAGCCCGGTCATGCCTGCGGTGCCCTGCACACCCGGAACCTGAGCGAGCTCGGCGGTCAGACGCCGGAAGAACGTCACCCGGTCCTGCGGCGTGGCGTAGGTCGTCGTCGGCAGCACGAGCCCGAACGTCGACAGCTTCGCGCGGTTGAAGCCGGCGTCCACGCTCATCAGGTTCCAGAAGCTGCGGAGCAGCAGGCCCGCGCCGATCACCAGCACCACCGCGAGCGCGACTTCGGCGGCTACGAGCGTGCTGCGCACCCGCGCCCGGCCGATGCCGGCCGTCGAGCGCTGCCCCGACTCCTTCAGCGTCATGTTCACGGCGTGCTGCCGGAGGTTCAGGAGCGGCGCCATGCCGAACAGGATGCCGGTGATGATCGACACCGCCACGGTGAAGGTGAGCACCACGGGATCGAGCGCGACATCGGCCGACCGCGGAATGCTCTCCGGATCCGCGACGATGAGCGCCTGGAGCGCCGTGTATCCGAGCGCCGCACCCACCGCGCCGCCAATCAGCGCGAGGAGGACCCCCTCGGTCAGAAACTGCCGGAGGATCACGCCGCGGCCGGCGCCAAGAGCCGAGCGGATCGCGAACTCGCGCTGGCGTGACTCGGCGCGGGCGAGCAGCAGGTTCGCCAGATTGGCGCAGGCAATCAGCAGCACGAATCCGACCGCCCCCTGCAGCACCCACAATGCGTTTCGGATACCGCCGATCATGTCGTCGTGCAGCCCGTCGAAGCGCAGCCGATGGTTCTTCTGATTCGGCACATGGGTCTTCGGATTCAGCACCGCCCACTGCTGCAGCATGGTCTCGAGATCCGCCCGGGCCTCGGTCATCGACACGCCCCTCTTCAGCCGGCCGACCAGATAGAGGAAGTGACTGCCGCGGCCGCCCGGGTTCGCCGGATCCAGCGTCAACGGCAGCCAGACCTGGACCTTCTGGTCATGGACGTCGTACCCCGCCGGCATCACTCCGACGATCCGCGTCGGCAGACCGTCGACCTGGATTACGCGCCCGACCACCCCTTCGTCGCTGTTGAACGAACTGCGCCACACCTCCATCGAGAGGATCGCAACGTCTTCGGCACCGGGCAGCGTGTCTTCGCGCGTGAACATCCGGCCCCGCACCGGCTGCACGCCGAGCACCGGCATCAACTCCGACGTGACGACCGCGGAGTTCACCCGGCGCGGCTGCGCCTGCGTGCCGAGATTCACCTCTCCGGCCGAATACGCCCCCACCCCCTCGAAGGCCTGGTTGCGGTCGCGAAACTCGACGAATTCCGGGGCCGACACCCAGAACTGGTCGAAGCCGAGCGTCGGGAACTGGCTCGTGATGAACACCAGCCGCTCCGGTTCGGGGAACCCCAGCGGCTTGAGGATGACGCCGTTCACGACGCTGAAGATGGCGGTGTTGGCGCCAATCCCCAGGGCCAGAGTCAGAATCGTCACCAGCGCGTAGCCGGGGCTCTGTCTGAGGCTGCGAAGGGCGTAGAGAAGATCGTGTCTCAGTCTGTCCATGTTGGGGGCTTAGACGTCTGCCGGAGAGAAAGAGTTGTGACAGCTCCGGCCACCGCTCCCCAGACCGCCGCGGTCACATCGGTGGCCGATGGATGTCTGACGGTGCTGAATAGCTGCATGGCCTCGGCGCTCACCGAGATGGCCAGCGCCAGCGCGATGATGGTCATCAGTCCGCGTGCACCCGGACGGCGTCTGGCGACCAGAAACCCGAAGGGGAAAAACAACAGGATATTGGCGAAAACGTCGCGAAACTTGTCAGCCGGATCGCTGAACGGCACCCAATGGACGCGCCCCCACTGCGGCGCAGGCGTGAAGCCGACCCACGAAAAGCTCACCACCCAGACGAGAACGAACCAGACGAGCCACAGGCGGAACAGACGGCGAGGCATCGATCGCGTATGTTGGCATGATGTTGGCTCATGACGATGGCCGATGAAGTGGTTCCTGTGGTTGATCTTCGTCAGCCTGGCGGTTGCGGCGGCGGCGCTCCTGCTCCGCGATGGCGGGGACACGGGGTCGATTGCCTCGGCCGCTCCCCTGGCCGCCGTGACTGAGCGGAATGTGCGGGTAAAGCACGAGCTCGTGACGGTGACGGTCCCGCCGAGCGCTCCGCTCGACGCGCCGAACCATGCGTCGGCGCGACGCGAGCCGCGGCGGGCCGGCACGGTGGCCGAGGAACGCCCGGCCAGGCGAGAAGCAAGCCTGCTGGAAAAGGCCGGCCGCGCGCTCGTCGGCGACGGGACACATCGCCCCGAGCCGTTTCCGCGGATTCGCAATTTCTAGTCGATCGGCGCCGCTACTTGAGCTGCAGCTGATCGATTACCTGCGACACGCCGTCCGTCTCGCGTGCGAGCGCCAGCGCGCGTTGACGCTCCGCCTCCGACCGCACCGTCCCTCTCACGGTCACGACGCCTGCGCGCGTGTCGACATCGAGGTTCAGGGCGCTCACGGTGTCATCGAGCGCCATCTTCGCCTTGATCTTGCTGGTCAGCGTTCCATCGGCGATCGCGCGGCGGGTGGCGTCCGCGGCGGCCGAAGTCCGGTCGCCGATCTCGGCGCCCACCTCGCGTGCCCGCTCGCTGCCGGCGGTGCCGACGGTATCGCTCGGTCCATCGATCCGACGGAAGTCGCCGATATCGTAGCCGAGCAAGAACGCGGCAACGACCCCGATCACGATGACGAGGAGGATGAGTTTCAGCAGTCCTCTGATCATGGTTGTCTCCTGCCAGGCCACACGCCTGCCCTTCCCATGACAGCACCAACCGTGCCAGCTGATGTACGCTGAACGTTCGATGCCCGACGCCATTCGAGTCGCTGAGCTGCGCAAGACGTTTCAGTCGCGGGGGGCACAGGCAGTCACGGCGGTCGACGGGCTCAGCTTCTCGGTGCCGGAAGGCCAGATCTTCGGATTGCTCGGTCCGAACGGCGCCGGCAAGACCACGACCCTGCGCATCCTCACCACTCTGATCCGTGCGACCTCCGGCACGGCCGAGGTAGCCGGCATCGACGTCGGCCGCGATCCGCTCGGGGTGCGCCGGCGCATCGTCGTCGTGGTGCAGGAAAGCGCGGCGGAGATCTTCCTGACCGTCCGCGACAACCTGCTCACCTTCGGCCGCTTTCACGGCCTGAAGGGGGCCGAACTGCGCCGACGGTCGGACCAGGCCATGGAACGGTTCGGGCTCACGCCGGACGCATCGCGAAAGGCGATGGACCTCAGTGGCGGATTCCGCCGCCGCATCCAGGTCGCCAAGGCCCTGATGGTCGACACCCCGGTCGTCTTCCTCGACGAGTTCTCGACCGGGATGGATCCGATCCTCAAGCGCTCGGTCATGAACCTGCTGCGCGAGGAGGCACGGCGGGGACGGACGATCGTGCTCACGACCCAGATCCTCGCCGAGGCCGAGTCACTCTGCGACGACATCCTGATCATCAATCACGGCCGCGAGATCGCCCGCGGCGACGTGAACACGATCAAAGCGCTCTCCACGACGCACAACGCGAGTCTGGAAGACGTGTTCGTCGAGCTGATGCAGGGGCCTGCCGACGGAGCGGAACGACCGTGACCGGCCTCGCCAGCATGTTGTATCGCGAAGCGCGCCTCCGCGCGACCAACGCGACGTTCATTTTCTGGGACGTCGTCTACCCGCTCGCCTATCTGCTCGTCTTCGGCGTCGGCATGTCGTCGGCCCTCGGCGGGCAGTTCGGCGGGATGGGCGCGGGCTACAACGACTTCTTTCTCGCCGGCGTGCTGGGGATGGCCAGCTTCGGCATTGCCTCGAACACCGCGTGGTCGCTCTTCATGGACCGCGACAACGGCATCTTCTACGAGATGCTCACCTACCCGATCAGCCGCGCCGCATACCTGATCGGCAAAGTGCTCTTCAACACGCTCATCGCGCTGGTCCAGGCGCTGGTCACCGTCGTCCTCAGCGTCGTGCTGCTCGGAGTGGCCGTGGACTGGACCGGGCTGCCGCTCCTGCTGCTCACGGTCACGGCCGGCACCGCCGGCTGGTTCTTCTTCTATGCGATCTTCGCCCTGAAGATCCGACGCAACGACGCGTTCAACACGGTGACGTCGATCTTCTACTTCGTCTTTCTGTTCGCGAGCTCGATGTTCTATCCCGTCGCTCCCCTGCCCGCGGTGTTCCGCGCGGCGGCGTGGGCCAATCCGATCACGTGGCAGGTCGACGTGCTGCGCTATGCGACCATCCGCCTCGGGTCGCCGGCGACCGTTGCGGCCGAGGGAGCGCTGTTCCTGGTGTTTGCGGCGATCTGCTTTGCCGCGGCGCTTCGCGCGCTGATGCGGCAGGAATAGACCCGATTTACCCGATGGACCGGCCCGTCCCGGGCCCGGTAACATGCGCAGATGCTCGTAGCGATTTTCTTCGTCGCCGCCCTGGGCGCCACGCCGCAGGCCGGCGGCGCGCAGACAGCCGCCCCGCAGGGCACCCGTCTCCAGGTGTTTCTCGACTGCAGCGACTGCTTTGCCGATTACCTGCGAGAGGAGATCACGTTCGTGGACTTCGTCCGGGATCGCACGCAGGCCGACGTGCACGTCATCATCACCAGCACGGGCACCGGCAGCGGCGGCCGCGAGTATGTCGTCTCGCTGACCGGTCAGAAGGCGCTGACCGGCCGTGACGGCACGCTGAAAGCGGTCACCGGTACCGGGGATCCTGAAGACGTCCAGCGCCGTCAACTGCTCACCACCCTGCGCATCGGCCTGCTGCCGTACATGGCGCGCGACGGCGTGCCTCAGGATCTCACCGTGGACGTCGAGATCACGCCGTCTGCCGATGCCGCGAAGGCGGCCCGGCAGGATCCCTGGAACAGCTGGGTGTTCAGCATGCGCGGGTCGGGCTCGTTCAACGGCGAAGAATCGAACCGGGAACGTCAGATCAGCGCGGAACTGAGCGCCGACCGGATCACCCCGGCCTGGAAGACGACCTTCGGCCTCGAAGTCGATCAGGAGACCGAGGAGTTCGATCTCGACGACGACGATCCCGTGAAGGTCGAGCGCCGGGAGCGGGACTTCAGCTGGTTGCTCGTCAAGGCGCTCGGCGAGCACTGGTCCGCCGGTGCGCGCGGCGCCATCGAGTCGTCAACTTTCGACAACATCAAGCTGCGGTTCGCCGCGGCGCCGGCGATCGAATTCAACGTCTTTCCCTATTCCGCGTACCAGCGGCGGCAGCTTCGGGCGCAGTACGCGGTCGGCGTGCAGCGGCAGACCTATCACGAGGAGACGCTGTTCGGAAAGCTCGAGGAGACGCTCCCCGGCCACGAGTTCTCGGTCACTTACGATCAACGCGAGCGCTGGGGCTCGGTCGAAGGGCAGGTCGAATGGTTCCAGTATCTGCACGACCTCTCCAAGTCGCGGCTCGAATCCAACGGGGAGATCTCCTGGCGCATCCTGCGCGGCCTGTCGGTTTCCGCGGAGGCGCGCGCCTCACGCATCCGCGACCAGATCTCGCTGCGCCGCCGCGGCGCCACGCCTGAAGAGGTTCTGCTGCGCCTGCGCGAGCTGCAGAGCGGTTACGATTACGACTTCTCGCTGAGCCTCACCTACACGTTCGGCTCGATTTTCAGCAGCATCGTCAATCCGAGATTCGGCCAATAGTCAGATCGGCTGATCGGTTGATCGACTGATCGAGCGGCCTGCGGCGGCGAGTCAAGATGAGGAGGACGGTCGCGAAGACCCCTACTGCCGTCCAGAACAACCCCTTCGGCCATGTGTGGATCGTGTATGGATACGCAGCGCTGACATAGGGCTCTGGCGTGGACGCGTTCGACGCGCGGGACACGGCGTCGGCGCGCTGCGCGGGGGGCCACCGGTGGCCGGCGCCCTCGTGGGTGGGCGTGTTCAGAACGGGCTCGTAGTACTTCTCGAGGATCCGATTCTCCAGCCAGGACCCGCGAACGTCGCCGGCCTCCCAGAGCTTGTTGCGCCAGCGCACGTGCTGAATGCCCTCCGTGAGGTACTGGTCCTCCCGCGACAGCCGCACGAGCACGACCGGCGGCGGCGCCGCCGCCCATTCGGTCGTCCGGTGACGCTGCACACCCAGCAGCTGCTCGCTCGAGTAGCGGGTAACGAACGACCCGATCTCCGGGTCGTCGACCCGGTAACCGAGGTGGACGATGTGGAAAAAGGCCGCGAAGACCAGCACCGCCGCGCTCGCCATGACCGCGACGCGCCGACGTGAGGCCGCCGGCAGGGCGGTGAGGCGCCGCTCCGGAGGATCCACCGCCAGGCTGAAGAGCAGGCCGCAGCCGATCGCGACGAGATTCAGGAGGACGTCCTTCATTTCACCGACGCGGTTGGGGACGAACCACTGCAGCCACTCCTCCACCGTCCCGACCATCAGCCCCGAAAGCGCCGTCAGCAGAACGACCGACAGGTCTCCGAGCGGGCGCCACGCCCGGTAGAAGAGCAGCGAGATCAATCCGTACTGGAGGAAGTGAAAGAGCTCGACGACGTTGGACTCCGGATTGTCGCCGGCGTTGCGGATCGCGTATGCGGCCGCGATCAGGATCGCGAGGGCGATGGCGCCGTAGCGCTTCGCGCGGCGCTCCCGGATCCGCAGCACCGCCGCCAGCAGCGCCACCGTCAGCCCCGCCGCAACGATGCTGCCGACGACCAGCACGAAATGACCGGGGAATGTCTGGCGAATGAGGGCGCGCGCCTGACCGACGAACGGGGCCGACAGAATGAGACCGGCAGCCACCGAGATTGCCAGGATGAAGGGTGCGGCGCGCACCGGGTGATTATGGCTGAAGTGCCGCACGGCTCACGGGCAGGGAGACCGAGAACGTCGCGCCGTGCCCCTTGCCGTCGCTTTCCACCTGGATCCTGCCGGCATGGGCTTCCACGAGCTGGCGCGCAATCGAGAGACCGAGCCCCAGCCCTCCGAACTCGCGTCCCGACGCGCTGTCACCCTGCTTGAACCGGTCGAACACGAACGGGAGGAAGTCGGGTTCGATACCCATGCCCGAGTCGCGGACACTCACCTCCACCTCCCCGTCGTGAGTCTGCACGGCGAGTGAGATGCGGCCGCCGCTGGGAGTGAACTTGAGTGCATTGCCAAGAAGGTTGAAAAAGACCTGTTCGAGCCGGCTGCGATCTCCGGTGACGCGCGCCGCCGGCACCGGGGGGAACTCGAGCGTCACCCCCTTGGCCACGGTGTCGGGGATCAGCGACTCGACGACCCCCCGGAGCAGCTCCCGGATGTCGATCTCTTCCCGGTCGAGGACGACCCGGCCGGAGGATACGCGCGAAAAGTCCAGCAGCTCCTCGATCAGGCGCGCCTGCCGGGTGGCGTTGTCGTGCACCGACTGCAGGGCGCGAGTCGCCAGCACGCTGTCGACGTTCTTCTCCCGCAGCATGGCGGTCCAGCCGAGGATCGCGTTGAGCGGCGCCCGCAGTTCGTGGGAGACGATCGAGACGAACTCGTCCTTCAGCCGGTTCGCGCTTTCCGCCTCGGCCCGCGCGCTCTGCGCGGCTTCGTAGAGACGCGCGCGGTCGAGCGCCTGCGCGCAGTCCTGCGCCACCGACACCAGCAGGGCGCGATACTCGTCGTCGAAGTTCACGGGTGCCGTGAAGTAGAACGCGAGCACGCCGATCGGGTTGCGGTCGACGAGCAGCGGAACCGTCGCCGACGAGACATAGCCGCCGTCGGCCGCGCGCGAGGCGGCCGGCGGATATCGCTGCTGCCACTCTTCGAACGAACCGAGGAAGATCGCGTGCCCCTGCCGGACGGCGTCGGTGGCGGTGAACCCCGGCTCCACCGGGTTGCGCGCGCCGGGCGGGCTCATGCCCTCGCCTTCGGAATGGAGCGTCTCGAAGGCCGTGCCGTCGGCGACCAGCAGGGTCACTTCGCCGGCCGTCGCGCCGACCGCGACACGCCCCTGCCGGACCACGGCCTTGGCCACGGCCGCCAGCGTCACCGACTCCGAAAGCGCGGCGGTGAGACCGTGCAGGCGGCTCGTGCGGGCCGCGAGCGCGCGCCCGCGCGCTTCGCTCGCCCGGAGCGCCACTTCGGCCTTCTCGCGGTCGGCGATCTCCTGATCCGCCTGCGCCCGCGCGCGCAGCGCGTATTCGTATTGCCAGGTCCGGTCCAGCGCCTGGGCCGCCCGCGTGCTGAAGAGCTCGAGATAGTCGCGGTCGGCCTCGGAGAAGCCGCGTGGCCGTGAGAAATCGAATTGCGCGAGCGCAGCCACGCGGCTGCCGATCATCAGCGGCACCGCGACCGTGGCCTCGAAGGTCGCGCCGCCCGGCGCGGGAGGCGTGGAGAGATACTCGGCGGCCCGGGCCCGCGCCGACGGAATGAAGACCGGCGCGCCGCGCCCGACCGCGTCGGAGGCAGGCGTCTTCTCCGCCAGCGACACCGGCGGCCATTCCTCGACGGTGGGATAGCCGATTGCGCGGGCGACCTTGGCCTGCTTCCCGTCGCTGCTGGTCAGGAGCATGATGGCAGCTTCGGCTTCGAGCGCGTGCAGCGGCTCCTGCAGTGCGGACTCGATCGCGGCGGCGGGGGTCCGCGCCTGGGCCAGGGCGGCCGTCAGCTGGGCGATACGGTCGGTCTGCCAGGCGGCGCGCTCGGCCGTCTGCCGGCGCACCTGTTCGGCCCGCATCCGGCGGTGAACGCCGGCGGCCAGCACGCACAGGAGCAGCCACGCTCCGAGAAACCCGGCGTAGGTAATGGCAGAGCCGGCGCTGCGGAACTGCAGCAGCGAGCCTGGATCGATCACGAAGAAGTCGACCGCCAACGCCGACAGGGCGAGCGCCAGCAGCCCGGCCGCGAGCCCGCCCAGCCACACGCTGAGCGCGATCGCGAGCGCCAGTGGGGTCAGCGACAGTTGTGAGGCGGCGGACCCGGCGATGAGGATCTCGAGCCACGTCGCCCCGGCCACGGCGAGAGCCGTCAGAGCGTAAGGTGTAACCGGGCCCAACGACTCGTGCGCGGGCGAGCCGTCATCCATGAGTCCCCCGTACCATCGTCGCAGAGATGGCCCGTCGAGGTTACCACGGTGCGGCGGTGACGTCGGCTGGCCGGAGAGTCAGCGCCCGATCATCCGCAGCGCTTCCAGCGAGGCCTTTTCGACCTCGTCGGCCTGCCGGAGCATCGGCATGCTGGACCGACGGAGGGCCGCGGCGCGGAGCCGCCAGCTCTCGTCACGCAGCCGCAGATACGTTTCGGCGGCCGCGCGCATCGAGTCATGTTCGGGCGGCACCTTGTCGAACGCTTTCAGGCGCTGCCGGGGCTTCTGCAGCTCGGGCAGCACGGTGCCTTCGATGACCTGGACGAGCGCCTTTCCGGTCAGGCGCCCTTTCCTGAACTCACCGACCGCTTCGTCGTATGTGCCCGCGAGCCGCTCCTCGAGAGCGGCCAGCTGGTTGACCTCGGGTCGGATATCGACCACGCCGCGGAGCGGAACAGCCGACAGAATCGCGATCGACGCCGTCGCCGCGATCGTGGCCGCGATACGGCGCGCCGGCGGCTTGCTTTCCCGGACGCATCGAGCCAGCGCAAGGCCGCAGACAAACCCGGTCACGAGCCCGAGGCGTTCCCCGGGGCTCGCGATCCCGCCGTCGGCGATGTGATACAGCACGAACACCAGGGCCGCCGGCGCCAGCCGGTTCACCGTATGCACCCGAATGGTGGTGGTCGCATGCTGGCAGGCGCCCCAGGTCCAGGACGCCAGGAGCAGCCCGTAGAGGCCGAAGATCGCTCCCGATCCGCCGGCGATGACTGTCACCGGCGCTGTCGAGAGCGCGGCGACGCCGGCGAACACGGCCGACGCGGCATAGACCGCGGCGAAGGTGAGGTGCCCGACGAGGCGTTCGAGCACCAGACCGACCGAGATGAGGGCGGCGAGGTTCACCGCCAGATGCAGCACGCCCGAATGCACGAAGCTGGAGGTCACGAGCCGCCACCACTCGCCGTTGGTAGTCTGCGGCCCGAAGTTCGCGCCCCAGCTGACGAGCGTCGCGGCATCGCTGGACGGCGCAGCGCCTGCCAGCATCGCGGCAAACACCGCGACGTTGGCGGCGACCAGCAGCGGCGTCACCAGCGCGATCGGCGTTCTGGCGCGCAGCACGTCGTGAAGCGGCTCGCGGTCCTGGCGCAGGCGCTTCGCGCCGTCCTGGGCCTGCCGGAGCCTGGCAATCACCACGCGCAGGGCGTGCTTGCGTTCGTCGGGCTCCATCACGTACCAGGCCAGCCCCCCGAGCGTCACGACACAAAGCATTAGAAAGGACACGCCGGTTCCTAGAGGAAGACTCATGCCAGCCGGCGCTCGAAATTCAGGCGTGATTCCGCACCTGGCGCGGTCCGGAAGACCTTCGCGGTTTCAATCGCGGTTCCAACTGACAAGGTTTGTAATGACGGGCATAATTCCCCGGGGCAGGAAAACCGCATGAACCGAAGAACGTTCGCCGCAGCCCTCGTCGTCATCATCGCCACGGCCGCCTATATCCACGGCCAGGTCAGATCCGTTCAGGGCCGGATTACCGACGGCGCCGGCGCGCCCGTGGCCGGGGTGGCGGTGGAGTTGATCCTCGACGACAAGCCGCAAGCCACCGCGACGACAGACCCCGATGGCATTTTCAGATTCGATCTCGTGGATCTGTCGCAGGGCCCGCACGGCCTGCGACTGGCCCTCCCGGGTCAGGAGGTCCGAACCGCGCGGCTGACCGCCGAGACGGAGCGCGAGGTGCTGACCATCGGCGGCTACACCGCTGAGATCCGAAGCTCACGGCCGGCAACGGCCGCCCCGGGCAGGGGCGGGGCCACGGCGTCCGGTGCGAGTCACGCGATCGTTCCGGTCTTCTATGCGACGGATCGCAATCGAATTTCGTACGCGCCCGTGGCCTATGGCGGCAATCGGGAGCCGTCGAAGCAGCTGCATCTCGGTCGCATCGACGTGTCGATTCCGCGCGACCACAAGATGGGGCAACTCGAGCGGCCCAGCTTCTGGACGCTCTGGCGGGAGGACCCCAACAAGCATTTCGTGATCGTGCGCGGCAGCGAGCTGACCTACGACGCCTTCTACGGCGGGATCTCGGAGGTCGTCAAAGAGTCGCGCCGCAAGGAGGCGTTCGTCTTCGTCCACGGCTTCAACGTCACGTTCGAATCGGCCGTCTATCGCACCGCACAGATCGCGTACGACCTCAATTTCGACGGCGCACCCATCCTCTACAGCTGGCCATCGGTCGGCCAGCCCACCGCGTATCCCGTCGACTTGAACAACAGCGACTGGACGGCCGACCGGCTCCACTGGTTTCTGGAGGACGTGGCGGCCCGATCAGGCGCCAACTACGTCCACGTCATCGCGCACAGCCGCGGCAACGGTCCCACCATGACCGCACTGAAGGCGATCGCGACCGAGCCCCGCACGCATCCGCTGCCGCGCTTCAGCCAGATCATCCTCACCGCGCCCGACGTGGACGCCGATGCGTTCAGACTGCTGGCGCGCGCCTTCAGCACGCTGGGCGAACGGCGGACGCTGTATGCATCGGGCAACGACGAGGCGCTCGGGTTGTCGAAACGGTACCAGGGGTACCAGCGGGCGGGCGACGTGAAGCCGGAGATCGTGAGCCTCGACGGCATCGACAGCATCGACGTCTCGGCCGTCGACACGAGCTTTCTCGGCCACTCGTACTACGGCGACAACACCTCGGTGATCAGCGACATCCGGAGGCTGCTGCAGACCGGCTCCCCGCCGGCCGCGCGCTGCGGGCTCGAGGCGGTGACCGACGCCGTGGCGCGATACTGGCGGTTCGTGGCGCGCGCCATCTGCCCGGTCCACACCCCCTAGCCGCGCGACCCGGGGGCGGTGCTACTCTGATCTGGTGATCGCGCCGCTGCTGACCCTAGCCGTCTTCGCGGCGCTCGCGCACGGCGCGGGCGCCACCGACTCGCCGCAGGACGTCCTGAAGCGAGCCGGGGCCTACGTCCAGGATTATCACGGCCGGCTCTCGACCGTGATCGCCGAGGAGCACTACGTTCAGCGCACGTCCGCGCCCCTCCGCGCCGGCTCGGGCACGTCGTCGCTCGCCGGGGCGAATGACGAAGACCAGCGGCGGACCCTCCGGGCGGAGTTCATGCTGATCCGGGGTGTGGCCGGCGAGGATGCCTGGTTCGCTTTCCGCGACGTGTTCGAGGTGGATGGTCGTGTGGTCAGCAGCCAGCGCGGGCGGCTCGAAGCCTGGCTTGCCGAATCGCGCTACGGCTTCATGCCGCGAGCGCGGGCGCTCGCGCTCGAGCAGGCTCGCTTCAACATCGGCGATCTCGTGCGCACGATCAACGTGCCCACGCTGGTGCTGGAGTTCCTGGTCCCCGAGAACCAGAAGCGATTCCGGTTCAGGGCGACCGCGGCCACGGTGATCGACGGCGCGCCGGTCACCGTGTTCTCATACGAAGAGCGCGACCGCCCGACCTTGATCCGCACCCCGCAAGGCAAGCACGTCGTCGCGCGTGGCGCCGTGTGGATCGAGAGCGCCACCGGACGGGTGCTGCGCACCGAGCTGCGCACCGGCGAGCGCGAACGGGACCAGGCCCGCTCGAACATCACCGTCACCTACGTCTTCGAGCCGCGCCTCCAGCTCCTTGTGCCGGCTTCGATGGAAGAGCACTACCTCACGCGAACCGGCGAGATCGCCTGCACCGCGAAGTACAGCAACTTCCGGCGCTTCGAAACCGCCGCCCGGATCATTCGCTGACGGCCTTCAGCGTTCAGCGTTCAGCGTTCAGCGTTCAGCTCACCTCGCCCCCCAGGGCGCCGGCGGCACCGCGACCTTCTTGGTGAGGTCGAACTCGATGCGGAACCGCCGGTCGGTGCCCTCGCGCCGCAATGCATAGACGAATATCTTGCCGGGTACGATTTCCACCGTCCACACATTGGTCTGAGCCTCGGGGATCAGCCCCACGGTGTGCGCGTCGGCCCCGAACTCCATCACAGCTGCAGTGCCGCCGGCTCGAGCATCGCCGCCGTACTGCGTCACTTTGTCTTCGCTGCCATCCTCGTGCCGATGATCGTGTTTCAGCCGGAGCCCGGTGCCAACGCGTGTAATGACCCACGTGCGCGACCGGTCCTCCGCGACGTGAAACGGGATTCGCACCGTGCCCGCGTTGCACTCGCGTACGTGCATCACCAGTCGCTTGCCCGCAAATGTCGTGTCGTTCGGCGGCGCCTCCACCACGCGGCCTTCATAGGCTCCGCCGCAGAGTGCCTGGATGCGGCCCCAGAAGGCCTCGGGCGCGGGAGTGGGTTGTTGGGCGGTAACGATGCCAGTGACGGCGAGGAAGGCAGCGAGAAGCATGGCCGTGAGTATACGGCTTGCCCGCCCTGGCCTTGGCGAAGACGGCTTGACCCGCCGAAGTCTTGATGAAGGCGGATTTACTCCTGGCGCAGTGCGACGACGGGATCGATGCGCGCCGCCCGACGCGCCGGGACCGCGCACGCCGCGAGGCTGGCGGCAATCAGGGCGACGGCCGCGCTGGCGTACGAAACAGGGTCCGTCGTCGGCACGCGGAAGACGAAGGCTGACATCACACCGTTCATCGCGAGCGCGGTCGCGATCCCGAGCGCGATGCCGATCCCGATCAGCCGGCTCCCCTGCCGCAGGATCATCGTCATGACGTTGCCCGCCGTCGCACCGAGCGCCATCCGGACGCCGATCTCCGGGACGCGCTGCGCCACCGATTCCATGACCACACCGTAGATGCCGACGACGGCGAGGCCGAGGGCAATGAGCGAGAAGAGGCTGACGAGCCGGAGCGTGAAGCGTCGCGGCGCGATCTCTTCGTTCAGCCGCTCCTCCAGCGTCTGGATCCGTGTGAGCGGAAGCTCCGGATCGATCTGCCTGACGACTGTCCGGATCGCCGGCAGCAGCTCCCGCGGATCCCCGGTCGTGCGCACCAGCATGTTGTTCGTCCAGAACGTGGACGTTTGCGCGCTCGGCAGATAGAGCGAGGGCAGCGGCTCCCCTTCCAGGCCGGCGTTTCTGATATCACCCAGAACACCAACGATCAGGATCGGGTCCTTCTCGTTGAGGACCGTGCGGCCGACTGCTTCCCCTTGAAAGTACTGCCGTGCCGCCGCTTCGTTCACCAGCGCGACCTTCGGGCCGCTCGCATTGTCACGATCTTCGATGAACCGGCCCGCGACCAGTCGCGCGCCCAGCGCTTCGAGATAACCGGGGCCGACCGCATCGACTCTGATAACGGAGCTCTCGTCATCCTCCGGCAGCCTGATCACGGTTCCCATGCCGCCGCTGCCCAGCGGACGCAATCCAATGCCGGCGGCAGCGACGCCCGGCAACGAGCTGACGGCCGCGATCATCTCGGATTCGAACCGTGCTTTCGCGGAGGCCCCCTCCAGCTTCCGTGTATCCACGGAAAGGCCGATCGAAATCACATTCGAAGGGTCGAACCCGAGCTGCAGCGCGGTGACGGCACGCATCGTCTGGACCAGCAGGCTGGCGGCAACCGCCAGCATCAGGGCGAGGGCAATCTCGCTGACGATGAGCACCTGGCGGAACCGGCGTCCGGCGCTTCGTCCGCTGGTGCCGGTGCTGCGAAGCGGCGAGTCCAGACCGGTACGGCCGGCGCCGACAATTGCGACGGCGCCGCAGACCAGCCCGACCACGACCGAGACCGCTGCCGCAAACGCCAGCACCTGCAGGCCGACGGTGACTTCGTCCAGCCGGGGGATCGTCACCGGCGCGACAGTGACGAGCACGGGAACGGTCCATCGTGCCAGCAGGAAGCCCAGGAATCCCCCCGCCCACGCGAGTACGAGCCCCTCGGTCAGTGCCTGGCGCACGAGATGGGCCCGGCTCGCGCCAAGCGCCACCCGAGCCGCGAACTCCCGCTGGCGCCCGGACGTGTGCGTGAGCAGCAGGTTCGACACGTTGGCGCAGACGATGAGCAGCACGCAGATGGCGGACCCGGCGAGAAGCCACAACTGCGTCCGCACGCCACCCGTTACCTTCTCACGCAGTGAGGTCACACGCGCGCCCCGTCCCTTGT
This sequence comes from Vicinamibacterales bacterium, assembly GCA_035250005.1. GTDB lineage: Bacteria > Acidobacteriota > Vicinamibacteria > Vicinamibacterales > 2-12-FULL-66-21 > JACDCA01. The sequence goes on from DATFFM010000027.1 coordinate 21,282, forward strand.
TGGCGACGGGATACGCCGCCTCAAGACGGCTCGCGATCACATCGAACTCCGCCTGCGCTTCGGGAACGGTCTTCCCTGGCGCGAGTCGGCCGAACGCCGTCAAATACCGCGCGCGGCGCATGCCGGTCTCCGGCACGTCGGGCAGCCAGCACTCGGCGTCCGGGACCAAGGGAAACCTGAAGTCTTTCTCGAGCACGCCGACGATCTCGACGTCCCCGAGCCCGAGCCGGCCGAACGATACCCTTTGCCCCACGATGTCGGGCCGGCCACCGAACTGCCGCTGCCAGAGGCCGTAGCCGATCACGGCGACTCCGGGCTTCGGACTTTGACGAGGGCGTTTCGGGTCACGGGGGCCCAGCTGCGCTTCTACCCGCGCGTAGTCGGCCGGCGTCAGCAGCCGGCCCAGCGCGACGCGGGCGGGAGCGATTCGGAAGAAACTGGCGGAGACCGCCGCCCCGACGATCTCTTCGGCGCCGGCTTCCTGGACGATCCTCGGCCTTGAGGAACTGATCGTCGCGAGCGCGTCGAGCGTCCGCGTGTCGTGCTCCCAGTCGCGGAAGTTGTCGGGCGACACCCGAATCCCTTCGCGCTGCGGCGCCGGGCTGACTTCCTCGAGGCTGACCAGCCGTTCGCTGTCTGGCAGCGGCAGGCTCCGCCACAGCACGCCATGGACGACACTGAAGACCGCGGCGGTGAGGCCGATGCCGATCGCCAGCGTGAGCAGCGCGCTTGCCGTCATCCCCGGACGGCGACGGAAGAGCCGGAGCGCGTAGCCGGCGTCGCGGCGGAGGATGTCGAAATGCTCGCGCGGTGCGCGGTGGAGCGCGTCGCTCAGCGTCCGCTGCCAGAGGCGCAGCAGCGGAGTCCTGGACGGCTGATGTGCGGCGTCCTCGCGCTGGTCGCGGAAGTCGTCGGCCATCTGGTCGCCGAAGTCGCCGCGGAACTCCCGCGGGAAGAGTTTCAGCAGTGCGCGATAGAGGCGGTCGTGCAGGGGCGGTGGGGCCATGCTCAGCCTCTTGACGGCTCCGCGAGCAGTTTTTTCACCTCCGCGGCCAGAACCAGGTCGCGCATCCGTTCCACTTCGGCCAGGGCGACCCGCCGGCCGAGCACGGTCAGGCGGTAGGCGCGGCGACGCTCGGTGCTGCCCAGTACGGATTCGCGGATCAACCCGTCGGCCAGGAGGCGCTTGATGATGCCGTAGAGTGTTCCGGTGCTCAGCTCCACCTGGCCGCCGGTGCGTTCGCTGACTTCCTTCAGGATCGCGTAGCCATGCTTCTGGCCGTCGGCAAGGGAGAGAAGCACGTGGAAGAGCGCGGGGGTCAGGGGGAGATATGCGGCGGGGTCACGGCTGGTGTCGCTGGCCATGGCGTACCACGATATGTCGTGGCGCGACGTAGTGTCAAGCGGGGGTCAGAGCTTGAATTTGTCGCCTCCAGAATTTTGGTGCCAACGGCCCGGGCCGACTGACGGTAGACTTGGCACCAAAATTCTGGAGGCGACAAATTCAAGCTCTGACCCCCGTGATGCTCGTCGCAGCGCTCGCGTGTACGTCGCCCCCGGGGCACGCACAGCTCGCGCCACTACCGTCGGCTCCACTCTACGATCCCGACTCTGCCCACATCTGGAACCGCGTCGACCGGCATCTCCGCGTCAGGGTCACGAAGGACGGTCTCAGCCACGGTGCGGACGCCGTCGACCCGCTGCTGTGGCATTCGACGCAGTACCTGCTCACGCCGCCGTCCCACGCGCACGCGCTTGCATTGCTGGACGAGTTCCTCAACACCGGCGCGGACCGTCTGGTGACCGATCCGCTGAAACGCGCCGTCTTCCAGCGGGACCTGTGGGCGGTCTTCGACTGGGCGGTCTCGACCTTCGAGACCAACGCCGATGCCCGGCGGCCGCTGGCGGCGCGGCTCGCGCGGATGATCCGGCGCGTGGCGCTGACTCCGAAGCAGATCGCCAGCCTGCCGGATCCGTACGCGGCCGCCGTCGTTGCCCGGAGATATCCAGCCACCTACGATGCCGCACAACGAGCCCGCGCCTTCCTGCCGCCCGACCTGTTCGACTCGAAGGGCCCGTGGATCCCGATCCACGGCGGCGTGCCGGTCGCGCAGCACAGCGATGAGCTCAGTCGATCATCCTTCCGCGTGTTCCTCAGTCTTCCCGGCGAGCGCGCCGCGACCCTGGCGTACCTCAAGAAGCTGTGGGAAGCGCCAGACCCGTTCGTCATCGATCACCCGTCGTCCTTTGGCGGGGAGCAGCGCACGATCATCAATCCCGCGCTGCATGCGCTGCCGGTCGGCACGCGCATCGCGCTCGTGCGCAAGATGCTGCTCGTCGACGCGAACGGCGAGATTCGACAGACCAACCTCGTGGAAAGCGTGCAGATGCGGGTGTTCAGGAGCGCCGAACCTCTTGATCCGGCTCGGCTCATGTTCGGAGGGCGCAACGACCAGGATTTCTACGAGTTCGTGCTGACCCGCCCGGGGCTGTTCTCGAACGCCGCACTAGGGCTGCGGCCGCTGGCGCCGGACGAGGAGGGATTCCTGACGTTCTCGTCCCACGGCATAGATCCGTTCGAACACCAGCCGGTCTCCACGTCGCGCCTCGGCCGCCCGCTGGAGGGGTGCGTCGCCTGCCACCACGCGGCCGGCCTCGCGTCCGTCCTCACCGCGCGGCGCCTCTTCAAGCCGTACACGTTCTCGGAGGCCGGCGGGCCGGGCGGCGATGGCATGCCAGAGTTCTGGAAATCGCGGCGCGCGGACTGGGGCTGGCTGCAGTCGCTCTGGCGGCTCGAGTAACACGGCGATGCCGATCGTCCCTGAGCGGTTGGCCGCGGCGTGTCGCGGAGCCCCCAAGCGCCGGGCATGGCTCGGCGCGCTGCCGTTGGCGATCCGCCGGCTGCAGGACCGGTGGTCTCTGTCGATCGGGACCCCCTTCGACGGCCTCGGCGGCAGCTGCGCGTGGGTGGCCCCTGTCGTCTGCCGGGACGGCACGCGCGCCGTGCTCAAGCTCGGCATGCCGCACATGGAGGGGACACACGAGCTCCAGGGGCTGCGCTTCTGGGATGGTGAACCGACGGTGCGCCTGCTCGAAGCCGATGAGGCGCACAATGCCATGCTCCTGGAGTACTGCGAGCCCGGGACCCCGCTCCGGGACCTGCCGGAGATGGAACAGGACGTCGTGATCGCGGGTCTGCTCCATCGTCTCTGGCGGAGACCGGAGGTCCCGCACCCCTTCCGTCCACTTTCCGAGATGATCGCGGATTGGGCAGACGAGACGCGCGCAGCCGCTCCACGGTGGCGCGATGCGGGACTGGTTGAAGAGGGCCTGAGGTGCCTGGAGGCACTCTCTCGTCCGTCGGCCGACGACCAGTTGGTGGCCACGGATCTGCACGCCGGGAACGTTCTGCGGGCGCGTCGAGAGCCCTGGCTCGTGATCGACCCGAAGCCTTTTGTCGGCGACCCTGCCTACGACGCGACGCAGCATCTGTTCAACTGCCAGGAGCGCATGCTCGCTGCTCCCCGCGACACGATCCGGCGATTCGCCGATCTCCTCGAGGTCGACGCCGAACGCGTCCGGCAGTGGATGTTCGCCCGCTCGGCGGCGGAGCCACGCGAGAACTGGAGTGACGAGTGGTTCACGCTTGCGAGAGCGCTGGCGTGAACACCGCTGTATCGGGGACGGCGCGCGTGGGTTCTCGTGTATAACCCTCGTGTGAGACTTGCGCTGATCGCGATCGGCGGAGCGGCCGGTTCGCTCGGACGTTACGCCCTCGAGGGGCTCGTGTATCGTGTCGCGCCTGCGACGTTCCCTTACGGCACGTTCGTGGTGAATCTCACCGGCTGTCTCGTGTTCGGTCTGATCATCGGGCAGGCGGAGCAGCGGTTCGCCGTCGGGTCCCCCGCCCGGAGCTTCTGGCTGATCGGTGTGCTCGGCGCCTTTACCACCTTTTCGACCTACACCTTTGAAACGTTCGGCCTGTTGCGCGATGGCCAGTGGACGCGGGCGTTGATCAACGCTTTCGGCCAGCTCGCCGGCGGATTGTTCGCGCTCTGGGCGGGCTACACGGCGAGTCGGGTGCTCTGATGAGGATCCCTACCGAGGGAAAGCTCCTGCGCATCATCGTGGGCGAGGCGGATCGCTGGGAGGGGCGGCCGCTTTACGAGGCGATCGTCGAGGAAGCCAGGCGCCGCGGGTTGGCGGGAGCCACGGTGTGGAAAGGATGCATGGGCTTCGGAGCCCACAGCCGGATGCACACAGCCAAGATCCTCCGGCTCTCGGAGGATCTGCCGGTCGTGATCGAAATCGTCGATGCCGCCGACAAGATCGAAGCTTTCCTGCCCGATCTGGACCGCCTGGTGGGCGAAGGGCTCGTGACCCTCGAACGCGCCGAAGTCATCCTGTATCGCGGTCCGGAACGTCCGCGGTGAACCAGGGGTCGTGAGAACAGGGTTATGCCGATCGGGGAGACGACTCGATCAGGGCGGTCAGGAAGTCGCGAGTGCCTTCGGGACCGGTCAGCTCCAGCAGGATCGGTCCCTCATCGGGTTCCACGGTGAGGCGGAAGCGGAGGAAGCGGCAGCACAGGCGCTCGGCATCGATCGTGCGCGCGATCAGCGCGAGGGTCGCGGCCGATGCAGCGAACCGGAACCTGTGGCCGTTCGGCAGCTCGTCGTGATCGTCGGCCTGACGGACCAGGTCGGCAAGCAGTCCCTCGCGCCGAGCCGCGAGCGCGTCAGGACCAAGCGTGCACGCGACGGGCAGGTCAGTCATCGAACCCATTCTACCGGGTGCGCCTTACTTCAGCATGTCTTTGCCGCTCCACATATGTCAGCGTCACCGGCGCATCAGCGGCGCTGAAAGCCGTGACGACAGTCAGCTTGCCATCTTCGATCGACAGGGTCTGTGTCACTGACGAGTAAGCCGTCTCGCGCGTGACGATCAGCCTGCTGCCGTCCCATTTCGCTTTGGCGGGGTACTCCCCGCCGTTCGATTGGGTGATCGTGCTCTCGCTTCCATCGAGGTTCAGCACGACGACCCCGATGTCGGGCGGCGTCGTACCCGGCTGATCAGGACGCGTAATGGTGAGCGTCGTGGCGTTCTGCACGATCGTGCACTCGGTGCCGCAGTTTACCGGGGCGCCGCTCGCGATACTGACCTTGACCTCGCGTAGACCGCCGCCTCCGTCCCCGCCACGCCCGCGCCCGGCATACGTGCTCGAGACGAGTGCCCACGCGCCGGAGAAGTCGCTCGCGTTCGCCGGCCTCGTCACGCCTGCCGCGCGTTTGGCGGAAAGCGTCACCGGCTCCTCGACGATCTTCGGTCCCGTGTGCAGTTGGTCCAGACGCACTACCGTCGTCTGTGCGGGCAGGACGACATCGGATTTCACAGGCGCGACCGCAGCGCCCTGAGTGTCAGGACCCGATGGACGCGGCACCAGCATGCCCGCAGCGAAGATGACCGACGATGTCATGCAGAAGGCCAAAGTACAGATCACCCGTGCACGTGGTGTTGGTGTCATCACTCTCTCCTCGAAGATGTGTCGCATCCGGTTCGGCAGGCCGCTGCCGGGCATCGCCATGCCGGCGATATTCAGCCGTGTGCCCTGGCGTGTGAGCGCGTGCGCCATGTCGATCAGGTAGGCCGAGTAGTCCTCCGGTGAATGCCCCGACCGAATCACCGCCGCGTCGCACGCCTCTTCTGCAAGGATGGCCAATCGGCGTTCCAGCCACCACGACAGCGGGTGGAACCAGAAGATCGCGCGGTTGAAGAGCGCGATCCACTGGACGAGCGGATCGTGCCGGTGCGCATGCTCCCGTTCGTGTGTCAGCACCGCGTCGAGTTGTGCGGCCGACCATCGCTGCCATCCCTGCGGCAGGATCAGGATGGGCGACAGCCATCCTACGGTGATCGGTGTGGCACACCGATCACTGGTGGGCCGTCCGCCGTGCAGAACAGCCGTCCGGCGCAGTCTGCGGGCGTGCACCGTGCCAATCGCCAACCGAACGAGGAGGGCGACGGCCCCGAGCAGGTACACCCCGATGAACATCCACATGCCGCGTGCGCCATCGTTCCCCGTTGATGCGATTTCTGCAATCGCCGTTGGTCCAGGTTGCAGATCGGACAACGGTGGTGCGAGATTGCCCGGATCGGTGAACTGGAGCGAGACGACGGCTGCCGGCAGCACGGGAAGGGGCACTTTCAGGCCGGCGACGGACCAGATAGGGAGCAGGAGCATGGCGATGACGACAGTCGTCCATGCCGCGTGACGCACGGCGGCCGTTCTGATTCGCAACGCCCACAGGATGAAGGCGGTGCCGAGGGCGATCAGCGCCGCGCGCACGGCGACGTCGAGGAACAGGGCGGGCATCTATTGGCTCCTCTTCCGCCGCTCACGGGCGAACTCCTCGAGGCGGCTCAATTCTTTTTGGCTCAGCGCTTTCGCCTCAACCATGCCGCTCACGAGCTCCTCCACTGAGCCCTGGCAGAAGCGGTCGATGATCTGTCGTACTGCGCGCGCCGCCAGGCTGCGCGACGGTTCTGTCGCCTGATAAAGATACGCACGTCCTTCGGATTCGTGGCGCAGGTAGCCCTTCTGCTCGAGCCGACGCAGCAAGGTCCGAACGGTCGTCTCCTTGAGATCGCGCTTGCGGGAGACCACCTCGTACACCGCCTCGACCGAACAGGGCCCGGAATCCCAAATCACGCGCATTACTTCGTTCTCGAGGTCGGTGAGGGGCGCCCTCACCCGCGCACCGGGACTACTACGCTGTGTCATGGTACATTTTGTACCCGTTCACCGGACGCGGTGTCAAGCCCGTCCTGCATCAGCACATGCCAGGCGGTTCGCATGCGCGACGGCGATGGAGCTGGTCGGTCACGGGACCGAGGCCATCCACCGCCGGTATGCGATTCAGGACGACGCCGTGCTCAGGGGAGGCGTGGCGAAGCTCGATGCGTTTCCCGAGTAGCCGGCGGCGAAGACAGGCACCGACTCCGGCGCGGGTCTTCTCCATCCGCGCAAGGGTTACAGTCGGCTGGCTCCGACGTTCGGGCGAACGCCGGAACCATAGTGCCGGGGGTGGGGATCGAACCCACACGGCCCGAAGGCCACGGGATTTTAAGTCCCGAGCGTCTGCCAGTTCCGCCACCCCGGCTCGACACATCTTACGCGCTCTGCTGTGAGAGCATGGGCGTGGAGGACGAGAGCGGTGGCCAGACGCCTCTACATGGTGGTCGAACGCTTCAAAGGTGGCGACGCCGCGCCGGTCTACCGGCGATTTCGAGACCGCGGACGGCTCGCGCCTGAAGGTCTCTCGTACGTCTCCAGCTGGGTCGACACGAACCTCGAGCGCTGCTATCAACTGATGGAAACCGACGATCCGCTCCTCCTCGACGTGTGGATCGCACACTGGAGCGACCTCGTGGACTTCGAGGTGCATCCGGTCATCAGTTCAGCCGAGGCCGCCGAACGCATCGCGCCCCGCCTCTAAGCCGGCCACGGCTGAGTTTAGGACGGCACGAATCGGGGTATAGTTTCCGTAATGTCTGAGCGGCAGACGATCCTCGTTGTGGAGGACGACGAGGATCTGCGACGCCTGTTCCGCACGGCACTGGTCCTCGCTGGATACGACGTCGTCGAAGCCGGCGACGTACTCGAAGCGTTGCAGCGCATCGACCATTCCCCTCCAGATCTCGTGATCCTGGACATCTACCTTCCCGGCATGAGCGGGATGGTCGTCCAGCAGGAGATCGCCGCCCAGGCGGTGACCCGCCAGATCCCGATCGTCGTCATCACCGGGTCGGCGATGGACGCCAGCGATCTCGACGTCGCCTGCTTTCTCCGAAAGCCGATCTCTCCGGACCAGCTGATCGAAACCGTGCGCTCGTGCCTGACGTCCGGCGCGCGCGGCGCGTTCTAGCCTCCAATTTCGCGTACACTGTCCGGCCATCAAGGAGCTCGCATGCCCAAGTCTGCCTTCGCCCGCCTGTTGAGCGCTGCGCTGCTGGCGCTCGCCGTCGCCGCCCCCGCCGCCGCCGACCCGATCAAGTTCGCGCGCTATCCGCACGTGGCTCACGGAAAGCTGGTCTTCTCGTACCATGGCGACATCTGGATCGCGAACCAGGACGGCTCGAACCCGACACGCCTCACCGCCCATGTCGGCCGCGACACGTTCCCGAGATTCTCACCCGACGGCAAGCTGATCGCGTTTACCAGCAACCGTTTCGGCAATGACGACGTGTTCGTGATGCCGGTCACCGGCGGCGAGCCGCGGCAGCTCACCTTCAATACAGCGGGCGATACGGTCCAGAACTGGACGCCGGACGGCAAGGGCATCATCTTCGCGACGCAGCGCAGCGTCAGCCCCTGGCGCAGCCCGCTGCATGTCGTCGCGGTCGAAGGGGGCCTCCCCCGCCCGATGGACATGGACACCGCCAACACCGGCATGGTCAAGCAGGACGGCTCGCTCGTCGCCTTCACCCGTAAAGGGGGGGCCTACTGGCGCAAGGGGAACAAGGGCAACCGCACCGACGACATCTGGGTACAGGACACCGGCACCAGGAAGATCACCCGGCTCACGGACCTGGATACGAAGCAGTTCCGGACCTGGGTGCACGACACGTATCCGATGTGGGGGGCGGACGGCCAGATCTACTTCGCATCGGAGCGCGACGAGATCTTCAATATCTGGCGGATCGCTCCGACCGGCGGCGCGCCGGCGCAGGTGACGCGGCATCGCCAGGATGGCATCCAGTTTCCGTCGATCAGCCCCGACGGCAAGGTCATCGCCTACGAGAACGAGTTCGAGCTGTGGACGCTCGACGTGCCCGGCGGCACGCCGAAGAAGATCACGATCGACATGGCGTTCGACCCGAAAGACAACCTCGTGACGTGGGTCAACACGCGGAACAAGGCCGAAGGCTTCTCCCCGTCAGCCGACGGCGAGTATGTCGCGGTCGACTTCCGCGGAGAGATCTTCATCGTCCCGACCGACGCCGAGATCGGCGAAAAGACTCAGGTGACCAGTTCCTCCTGGCGGGACCAGGGGGGCACGTTCTCCCCCGACGGCCGGTACCTCGCCTACCTCTCCGATGAATCGAAGGAGCAGGAGGTCTGGGTCTTCGACCGCACGACCAGTGCCCGCAAGAAGGTGAGCACGCACGCCTCGTTCAAGGACTCTACGACCTGGTCGCCCGACTCGAAAAAGCTTGCGTATGTCGCGGCCAATCGCCTCTTCCTCGTCGATCCCGACGGCAGCAACTCGATGGAGGTCGCGTACAACGAAGCGGGCGGCTACCAGGTCTCCGGGTTCTCGCCCGACAGCAAATGGCTCGTCTACTCGCGGCGCGACGACGACCAGAACTCGGACGTGTATCTGTTCGACATCGCCGCGAAGAAGGAACACAACGTCACCGCGAACCCGTTCAACGACTCACGCGGCACCGTCACCCCCGACGGCAAGTCGATGGTGTTCATCTCGGACCGCGACGGCGGCACGGCGCACCTGTTCATCGTACCGCTCGACCGGCAGAAGGAGGATCCGAACGATCCTCTGGTAAAAGAGCGCCTGAAGAAGGCTGCCACTCCTGCGAGAGGCGAGCGTGGTCAGGGGCAGACTCCGGCCGCGCCGAGCGGTGGTGGAGGCGGCACCGGCAACGCCCCCACGCCTCCGCAGGGGCCGGCGCCAGCTCCGACGGCGATCACCGTGAACACGACTCGCATCGATCGCCGGGCCGTGCAGCTGACCCGTGGCGACCAGGCCGTGCAGGCCTATTTCCTCTCCACCGACGGCAAGACGATCTTCTTCCGCTCGGCCGACGAACGCGGGCCCGGCCTGTTCACGATCACGATCGACGGCAAGGACCGCCGTCGGATCTCGGACGGCCCGTTCCAGGGGCTCACGCCCACCAAGGACCGCCGGAAGGTGTTCTATACGCAGAATCAGGACGTCTACCACATGGAGCTCACCGGCGAGCGCCGCAAGACGCAGGTGATGTTCGCGTTCTCGGTGAAGGTGGATCAGCGGGCCGAATGGGCGCAGATTCTCGACGAGAGCTGGCGCGTGATGAAGTACCGCTTCTACGACGAGAAGATGCACGGCCGCGACTGGAACGCCATGCGCGTGAAGTACGAGCCGCTGCTGAAGTACGTCGGCGAGAACCAGGACGTGTACGATCTCGCCAACGAGATGATCGGCGAGCTGAACGCGTCGCACACCGGCGTCAGCGGCCCGCCCAGCCGTGCCATCGAAGACGCGTACCAGACGCGGTATCCGGGCTTCGAGCTCGAGCCCGCCAAGGGCGCCTACCGCGTGTCGCACATCTATCGCGACGGGCCGGCCGACAAGGAGTGGCTCGACCTGAAGGTCGGCGATTACGTGCTCGCGATCGACGGCAACCCGATCAAGCCTGGCGACAACTACTGGTCGCTGCTCAACAGCCCGCTGAACGAATACGTCACCGTCACCGCCGCTTCGTCACCGGCCGGCGCGGCGGAACGCAAGCTGCGGATCGGCACGGTGACCTCGCTCAACAACATCAAGTACGAGGAGTGGGTCGCGGCGAACCGGGAGATCGTCGACCGCGAGTCGAAGGGGCAGATCGCCTACGTCCACATCCGGTCGATGAACCAGCCTTCCCTGCAACGCTTCGAGAACGAGGTCAACCAGTTCTCGAACAAGAAAGGGATCATCGTCGACATCCGCTTCAACGGCGGCGGCAACATCGACCAGCAGATCATCGACATCCTGGAGCGCCGCCCGTACGAGTACTGGAACAACCGGTGGGGATCGCGCGCCTGGGGCCGGCGGCCGCGCCAGGCGATCGCGGGGCCGAAGGTGATGATGATCAACAGTCGTTCGGGCTCCGACAGCGAGGTGACGCCCATGGCGTTCCACCAGCTCGGGCTCGGGCGGCTGGTCGGCAACCCCACGGCGGCGGCGGTCATCGCCACCGGGTCCTATCGCCTGATCAACGGCGGTTCGATCCGCACACCGGGCTCGCTGGTCGTCACCTATGACCCGTCCAAGCCGAACAACTACGGCATCAACCTGGAGAACTACGGCGTGGCGCCTGACGTCTGGGTCGAGAACACGCCCGAGGACGAATTGAAGGGCTTCGACCGCGAGCTGAAGGCCGCAATCGACGAAGCGCTGCGGATGCTCAAGGACGGGAAGTACCAGTACACCACCACCGAACCAGGAGGCGACAGGTAGCGCAGCCCTTCAGGGCTGCCTTGTACCTCGTGGATCTCGATCGACACGACCGCGTAGGTGACGCGCCGGTCGAGCGACGTGCGCTCGGCGTCCATCGGCTCGATCTCGCCGCGCAGACTCCCGCGCCGGAAAGTTCCCGAAGTGTAAACTGGACCCGTGCCGTCCAAGGTTCTGCTCGTTGTCATCGATGCGGCCACGCCGCACGTCGTCTGCCCCGCCGTCCAGACCGGGAGACTGCCGGTGATGCGCAGCCTCGCTGAAGCCGGCACGATGCACGCCGCTTCGGTGACGATGTTTCCGTCGATTACGCCGGCGGCCACGTCGACGATCATCACCGGCGCGTATCCGGCCGAGCACGGCATCGCCGGCGCCTCGTGGTTCGATTCTGGCCGGCAGGAGGTTGCCTACTACGGCGACGACTTCTGGATCATCCTGCGCGAGGGATTCGGGCATTTCATCAACGATTTTCTGCTGCGGCTGAACGGCGACCGGATGCGCGCCCCGACGCTGTTCGAGATGGTCGAGCGCGCCGGGCGTCCGGCCGCCTGTCTCAACTACCTCGTCTTCAAGGGCAGCGTTCCCCACAAGGTCAACCTGCCGGGAGTGATGGCCGCGCTGCCAGGCGTGCCCTTCACGGAGACCGTCGAGGGCCCCTCGATGCTGTGCCTGGGGGATTTCGTCGGCACGCCAACGCCGCGCGGGCACAAGCCTGACGAGAAGAGGGGGCTCCTGCACCGCTTCGGCATGGACGATGCGTCTACCGGAACCATGCTGAAGGACCTCGCGGCGCGCAACGCGCTGCCCGACTTCACGGTGGCGTACTTCGCCGACAACGATTACGTCAGTCACGACGTGGGTCCGGTCGCGGCGCTGCCGGTCGTGCAACGCGTGGACCGGATGCTCGGCGAGGCCTTCGAGGCCGCCGGCGGGTTGGACCGCTTTCTGGAAGACACGGCGGTCATCATCACGTCGGACCACGGCCACTGCGACGTGCTGAGCGATCCCGGCGTCGTCATCCGCCTGGATCAACGGCTGTCCGGTCTGCGACAGGCCGACCTCGGGCGGGCGTGGAGCGCGAAGGACGACATCATGATCTGCCCCAACATGCGCGCCGCGCAGATCTACGTGCAGCATCCCGGTGCCGAGCTGATCGACCACATCGCCTCGACCGTGCTCGCCGACCCGCACGTCGATCAGGTGATCTGGCGCAGCCGGCTCACCGGCAGCGGCAGCCGATACACGGTGCGGACCAATCGCGGGCAGATGCAGTTCTCGCGCGAGGGGTCCTCGCACAGCGCGGTGGACGATTTCGGCGGCCTCTGGGCCTGGAGCGGCGAGCCCGCCGCCCTGGACGTCGAACAGAACGGGCGCGCGCTGCGCTTCGGCAGCTATCCGAACGCGTTCGAGCGGATCGCCGGCGTGCTCGATCTGGACCAGAGCGGCGAGCTCTGGGTGACGGCCGGCGCCGGATGCGAGTTCGAGGTGCCGGGCGGCAAGGCTCATGTCGGCGGCGCCTCGCACGGCGCGCTGCACGCCCTCGACTCGCTGTGCCCGGTGATCGTGGCGGGCGGGGCATCGCCGCTGCGACTGCCGGCGGCGATGCGCTCGGTCGACATCGCCCCGCTGTGCATGGAGATCCTCGGGATCCCGATGCGGTATCGCATCGGCGACGCGCGGCCGTAGCGCCGATGCGGAATCCGGTAGGCGGGCTTGCCCGCGGTGGCGTGGCGGAGACGTAGATGGCGAGTGCAGATCCGATCACCGAGTTCCTCAATGCGAAGGAGCGTGCCGAGGCGCATCAGGTGGATACCGCGCCGGTGACCCTGGCGACCGCGGACCTCACCGGGCAGCCCTCCGCCCGGATGGTGCTGCTGCGCGGCGCCGACGAGCGCGGCTTCGCCTTCTTCACGAACTTCAACAGCCGCAAGGGGCGCGAGCTCGAGGCGAATCCGAAGGCCGCGCTCTGCATCCACTGGGTCACGCTCGACGAGCAGATCCGCGTCGAAGGGAGCGTCGAGCGGCTCCCCGACCACGAGTCGGACGCGTATTTCAGCAGCCGTCCGCGGGGCAGTCAGCTCGGCGCGTGGGCCTCGGCGCAGAGCGATGTCCTGCCATCCCGTGAAACGCTCGAGGAGAAGTATCGGGAAATCGAGCGGCGCTTCGACGGCAAGCCGGTGAGCCGTCCGCCGTTCTGGGGTGGTTACCGGATCGTGCCGACGCGCATCGAGTTCTGGTACGGACGCCCGGACCGGCTTCACGACCGCGTCCTGTATGTGCGCCACGGCAGCGCCTGGACGATCGAGCGTTTATATCCGTAGCAGGGCGGCTGCCGCTTTCTGATAAGCTGCCGCGGATTTGAGCTTCAAACGCGCGCTCGGGCCGTTCGACGCCACCATGGTGGTGATCGGCGGCATCATCGGGTCGGGCATCTTCATCAACCCCTACATCGTCGCGCAGCGGCTCGACTCCCCGGCGCTGGTGCTCGGTGCGTGGATCGCCGGCGGCGCGATCGCGCTCGCCGGCGCGTACTCCTACGCGGAGCTCGGCGCGCTCTTCCCGAGGGCGGGCGGCCAGTACGTCTACCTGAGGGACGCGTACCATCCGATCGCCGGCTTCCTGTACGGGTGGGCGCTGCTCGCGCTGATCGAAAGCGGCGCGATCGCGGCGGTCGCCATCACGTTCGCCAGCTATACGCTGCAACTCGTCGGCCGGCCCGACATCGCGCCGGTGCCGGTCGCGATCGCTGCCGTCGTCCTTCTGTCGATCATCAACATTCTCGGCGTCAAGCCGGGCAGCCGCGTGCTCAACGTCTTTGTCGTGCTGAAGGTCGCCGCGCTCGCGGTCCTGATCGTGGCGGGAGCGCTCGCGCCCGCCGCACCCGGCTGGTGGACGGCGGCACGCGAGGCCACGGCCGCCGGTCCCGGCACGGCCATCAGCTTCGGGGCCGCGCTGATCCCGGTGCTGTTCGCCTACGGCGGCTGGCAGAACGCGAACTATATCGCCGAAGAGATCGACAATCCGCGGCGCAACCTGCCGCTCAGTCTGCTGAGCGGGACGCTTGCGGTCGTGATCATCTACGTGCTCGTCAACACCGTCTACCTCCGCACGCTCGGCCTCGAAGGGCTTGCCGCTACGACCACGCCGGCGTCGAAGGCAGCGGCGGGCCTGTTCGGCACCTGGGGTGGCGTCTTCGTGACCGCAGCGATCGCCATTTCGACGTTCGGCTTTCTCGACCTCGCGATCCTCGCGCCGACGCGCGTCTATTACGCCATGGCCGCCGACCGCCTGTTTCTGCCGGGCCTTGCGGTGCTGCATCCGATCTATCGCACGCCCTGGCTCGCGATCGTCATCCAGTCCACCTGGTCATGCATTCTCGCCGCGACCGGCACCTACGAGCGGCTGCTCAACTACGTCGTGTTCGCGGACTGGATCTTCTTCGGCCTGACCGTCGGGACGGTGCTGGTCTTTCGACGCCGGCAGCCCATCGCCGCCCGCCCGGCTGACGCGTACCGCGCGCCAGGCTATCCGGTCGTCCAGATCCTGTTCGTCATTGTCTCGGCAGCGGTCGTCTTGAGCGTCGTGCGCGCCGACCCGTCGAGCGCCCTGCGCGGCGCCCTGCTGCTCGCCCTCGGCATTCCCGTGTTCTTATGGTTCCGCAGCCGGCATTGAGCATTGGACATTTCAGCATTCAGCGTTCAACGTTCAGCATTGAGATGAATTTTCAATTAGCCCCCTACATGGCGTGGGCCAAGGCCCGCCCCGCCGCCCGTTTCGACCTCGCGGTCAGCAACGTCCTCGCGTGCGGCATCGAAGATCTCCCCGGCGCCGCCGGCGCGCTCGCGTTGGGTGGACGGAATGACAACGGCTACGAGCCGCTGCTCGACGCGATCGCGCACCGCTACGGCGTCACCCGGGACCAGGTCACGACCGCCCAGGGGGCATCGGGCGCGAACTTCCTCGTGTTCGCGGCCCTGCTGGCGCCTGGAGACGACGTGCTCGTCGAGCGGCCTGGATACGATCCGCTGCTTGGAGCGCCGCGGCTGCTGGGCGCGAACATCGTGCGCTTCGATCGCGCCTTCGAGGACGGCTACGTATTGCATCCGGGTCGGCTGGAGGCGGCGATGACTCCGCGCACGAAACTGGTGATCATCACGAGCCCGCACAATCCTACGGGCGCCGTGGCGACCGCAGATGCGTTGCGGGCAATCGGGCGGATCGCCGCCGCCCGTGGCGCCCATGTCGTTGTGGACGAGGTCTACCTCGACACCATCGATCCCAGACCCGTGACCGCAGTCAGCTACGGCGATCGATTCATCGTCACCAGCAGCCTGACCAAATCCTATGGACTGGCGGGTTTGCGGTGCGGGTGGATCCTTTCGCCGCCCGACATCGCCGTCCGGATGCGCCGCGCACGCGACGTCGTGGACGGGACCGGCTCGATCGTCGCGGAACGTTTGAGCGTCGTTGCCTTCGAACACCTCGACCGCCTGCACGCGCGGGCGTGCGCGCTCCTCGATACCAACCGGAGTCACGTCTCGGCCTTCCTCGCCGGCCGGCCGGATCTCGAGTACGTGGCGCCACAGGGTGGCACGGTCGTCTTTCCCCGCATCCGCGGGTGCACCGATACCACCCGATTCGTCGAGCGGCTGCTGGTCGAGCGGGAGACCGCCGTCGTCCCGGGACATTTCTTTGAGTCGCCCCAGCACTTCCGCCTCGGGTTCAGCGGAGCCACCGAATCGTTGCAGGGAGGCCTCGAGCGGCTGGGGGCCGCTCTCGATGCCCGCGAGTGGTAGAGACGGGTCCGGGGCCGAAGTCCGGGGGGCCGGGGGCCCGGGGGGCCGGTCTTGCACAGTTCAGAATTCAGAGTTCAGAATTCAGAATTCAGAGTTCAGAGTTCAGAGTTCAGAGTTCAGGTGCGGAGGTCGCGAATGGAAACTGTGATTCCGGTGCTGACGCTGGTCGGCCTCCTGGCCGCGTGGACGTTGTTTCTCCACAAGAGATCGCGCGGCCGTGCGTGGAGTCCGCTCTGGATGGCCTTCGGCGCAACGCTGGCGGCGGGGCTGTTTCTGGTGGCGGGCACACTCGGCTACATGCTCAGCCGGCACGACCGGTTCATCGCCGGCACGGCCTGGTCGGGCGGCGTGATCTGGTGGCAGATCTGGGTCGGGGTGGCGACCTCGCTGCTGGCCGTCCTCTTGTGGCGTGCGGCCCTCCGGTCCCTGCGCACGAACTAACGGGCCGAGTTGATCCAGTTTTCAGCGTTCAGACTTCAGCGTTCAGCGTTCAGCTGTAATATGCGCCCATGCCCGTGTTGACCGTCCTCCTGACCATCTTGCTGAACGTTCAAAGCGGTTCCCTCATATTCGACGCGCCGCCGGCCTGGAAGACTCGACCTGCCGCGAGCACCATGCGCGTGGCGGAGTTCATCGTACCGAGGGCGAAGGGGGATACCGAAGACGCCGAAGTGATCGTGTACTTCTTCGGCGGGAGCGGGGGCAGTGTCGATGCGAACATCCAGCGGTGGATCGGACAGTTCCAGCAGCCGTCCGGTCAGGCGGCGGCGGGCGCGCGGTCGACGTTCACGGTCGGCAAGCTGAAGGTGACAGCCGTGGATGTCAGCGGCACCTACGTCGCGGAGGTCCGGCCCGGAGCAACCGAGCGGCACAACAAGCCTGGCTTTCGGATGCGCGCCGCTGTCGTGGAGACGCCCAAGGGCCCCTACTTCGTCAAGTTCACCGGTCCCGCCGCAACCGTGAAGCAGGCCTCGGCCAGCTTCGACCAGTTCGTGAAGAGCTTCCGCTTTCAGTAACCGCGTTCCACCGGGAGTCGATATGCGTCAAGTACTCGCAGGGTCCGCTGCCGCCGCCGCAATGCTGCTGACCGCGACGGTCGGCGCCAGACAGACGACACCCTTTACTGCCGAAGACATGCTGAAGGTCGCGTCCATCAGCGTGCTGGACATGACCGAGGACGGCACGCGCCTCGCCACCACCATCCGGCGGCCGATCGACAGCGCGTCAGTCGATCACCGGCGATACGGCGATCCGACCTACCTCGCGCCGTCGCGAGTCGCGTTCGAGATCGTGGACGCCAGAACCGGCGCGAAGGACACCCCATTCAAGGATCTCGTCAACGTTCGGGATGCCGCCTGGTCACGGGACGGCCGGCGGCTGGCGATCCTGCTGGCGCGCGAGGCGGTGCAGGTCGAGGGCTTCCCCATCACGTCGCTTCACCTCTGGGACGCGGACCGAAAGACCCTGACTCAGGTCCGGCCCGCTCAGCCCATTGCCGTCAACTCGAACCTCGCGTGGACGCCGAATGGCGCTTCGCTCATCGTGGCGCTGCGCAGCCCCGAGCTCGATACCGAGGCGCGCCGCACGTTCAAGGCTCTCATCGAGGGACCGATCGTCGTGCACCGGTCGAGCGAGCCCTTCCTCGAGTGGGACCTGCTCAATCGCAGCGCCCGCACACGCACGGTCGCGGTGCTCGACCCGGCCACCGGCTCGGTCCGCACGGTGGTGCCGCAGGGCCGCATCTCGAGCTACCAGGTCGCACGGGACGGCTCCTTCATGACCATCATGGAGGACGTCACGGCGAAGACCGACTACGAAACCATCGGCGGGACCGACAACACGCTGAAGTTCGTCGACATCAAGTCGGGCGAGAGCAAGCTGCTGCTCCCGGCAAAAGAGCTCAAGGGCCTCAGCCTCCGCTGGTCGGATGACGGCCGCGTGTTCGCCTACGCGAAGAAGGGGGAGATCTTCGTGCAGGGCGTGGACGGATCGGCGGCGCGAAGCCTGACGCCACGGCCGAAGACCGATCCGAAGGCTTCGAAGGAAGGCGCAGAACCCGCGTCCGGTGGGACCGACACCGCAAGGGCCGCCGACGAGAAGAAGGAGCCGGAGGAAAATTTCTCACCCGTCTCTTTCAGCCGTGACGGGTCGAAGCTCCTGGTCACCAGCCGGAAAGGCTGGTATGTCGTCTCCCTCGCGGACGCGTCGCGCAAGCTGATCGTCCCGATGGACGAGGACGAAGAGAAGAACCCGAGGATGTCCGCGATCGACTGGGCGCCGGACGGACGGTCGATTTACGCGTCCTGGGCGGCGCGCGACCGCTGGGAGCGCGGCATCGTCTCCATCGACACCGCGGCTGGAACCATGACGCCGCTGGTGCGCGACGGCCGCATCTACGGCAGCGTCCGCATGATACGCGACGGCGGCGGCTTCATCGCGACCGTCACCGACGGCGACCGTCCGGCCGAGCTGTACGCGGCCGACGCGAAGCTGGCCAGCATGAAGCGCCTCAGCGACCTGAATCGATGGCTCTCGGTCAAAGCGCTCCCGCGGAGCGAGCTCGTCAGCTATCGTGACGCCGACGGCAAGCAGCTGTACGGCGTGCTGCGGTATCCAACCGGCTACGAGAAGGGCAGGCGATATCCCACCGTGTTCGAGCTGTACGAGACCTTCTTCGACAACGGCTTCAACTCGCGCGCCGCGTTCCTCGCGAACCACGGGTACGCCGTGTTCCATCCCTCGGTGAATCTCGTCGTCGGACGTCCGGGCGAGGCCTGGGTGAAGGGCGTGACGTCGGCGGCGAACCGCCTGATCGACATGGGGATCGCCGATCCCGACCGGCTCGGCGTTCATGGCACCAGCTACGGCGGCTATGCCACCGCCCTGCTGATCACGCAGACCGACCGATTCAAGGCGGCCATCAACATCTCGGGCAAGGTCAACATGGTGAGCTTCTACACCGACAGCCCGCGGCTCGGCGTCCGCAACACGCACGCGCCGGAGAAGAGCCAGGACCGCGTCGGAGGCACGCTCTGGGAGTTCCCGGAACGGTACCTCGAGCACTCCGCCGTGATGCGCGCCGATCGCGTCAAGACACCGCTCCTGAACATCACCGGCGACCAGGACCCGAATGTGCCGGCCAGCCAGTCCCGCGAGATGTATTACGCGATGCGGCGGCTCGGCAAGGAGGTGGAGTGGGTGCGCTACGTCAACGGCGGCCATCGTCCGCCGAACAGTCCCGACGAGAGCATCGACTTCGAGCAGCGCATTCTCGCCTGGTACGACAAGTACCTGAAGGCCGACAAGAAGAAGTCCAGTACAAACTGACGAACTCGCTGCGGAACGCCGAATGCTCGATGCCGGACGGTCGCATTGACGTGACTTCAGTGCTTGAGCGTCGCGAGAAACCGTGGTGGGCGGCGGTGCCTGGTGGCCTGTTCGAACGCGTAGGCGAGGCCGATCAGCTTCGCTTCGCTCCACGCGCTGCCGATGAACGAGATCCCCACCGGCAGTTCCTGGACGAACCCGGCGGGCACGGTGATGTTGGGATAGCCCGCGATCGCGGCCGGTGAGGAGCTCGCGCCCAGAAAGTGGTCGCCGTTCACCAGGTCGATCGGCCACGCCGGGCTGCCGGTTGGCGCGACCAGTGCGTCGAGGCGGTGCTTCTTCAGGGCCGCGTCCAAGCCGAGCCCGCGCGACCGCGAGCGGCAGGTTGCCAGCGCCTTCAAATACGCGGGCGCCGTGAGCGGTCCCTTCTTCTGCGCCATCTGCAGGATCTCCTGGCCGAAGAACGGCATCTCGCGCGCCGCCTCGCGGGTGTTGAAGGCAATCAAGTCCTCGAGCGACTTCACCCTGGCGCCGGGCCCGAGCGACGCGAAATACGCGTTGAGGCCGTCCTTGAACTCGTACAGCAGCACCTCGAATTCGCAGTCGTCCAGCTGTGCCGCCGTCGGCACGTCGGCGGGATCGACGATGACGGCCCCCTGCGCGCGCATTGTCCGGATCGCCTCGTCGATCACCGCATCGGTCTTCGGGCTGTAGCCGAAGTACCGCCTGCGCGCGACACCGATGCGGGCGCCCTTCAGCGCGCCCGCGTCCAGCGCCTTCATGTAATCGGAGGTCCTGACTCCAGCCGCCTTGGTCGCCGGATCCCGTGGATCGGTCCCCGCGAGCGCCGTCAGCACGGCGGCGGCGTCGGCGACGGTCCGTGTCATCGGCCCCGCCGTGTCCTGCGTCTTCGAGATCGGGATGATGCCGGACCGGCTCACGAGCCCCACCGTCGGCTTGACGCCGACGATGCCGTTCGCCGAAGACGGGCAGACGATCGAGCCGTCGGTCTCGGTTCCGATCCCCACGGCGGCGAGGTTCGCCGCGATCGCCGCCCCGGTGCCGGAGCTCGATCCGCACGGGTTGCGATCCAGCACGTACGGATTGCGGACCTGCCCGCCGCGCCCGCTCCAGCCGCTGGTCGACTTGGTGGACCGGAAGTTCGCCCACTCGCTCAGGTTGGTCTTGCCCAGGATCACGGCGCCGGCCGCCCGCAGCCGTTCGACGATGAAGGCGTCGCGAGGGGCGATCGACCCTTCGAGCGCGAGCGACCCGGCCGTCGTCATCATCCGGTCCGCGGTGTCGATGTTGTCTTTGATCACCACCGGGATGCCGTGCAGCGGTCCCCGCACCTTGCCGGCGCGGCGTTCGGCGTCCATCGCCTCGGCGATCGACCCGGCGTCGGGGTTGAGCTCGATCACCGATCGCAGCGTGGGTCCGTTTCGGTCGATCCCGGCGATCCGTTTCGAATACAGATCGACGAGCTGCCGCGACGTCTGACGGCCGGCGGCCATCGCGTCCTGCAGCTGCGCGATGGTCATTTCATCCAGCGCGAAGTCGGAGGTCTGCCGCGCGGCCGGCGCGGTGCCTGAGAGCGCGAGGAGGAGCAGAGGGAGAAGGGGAAAGATGCGGCGCTTCACGCCGAAAGCATACACTGCGTCTCCGCGCCACCCGGGCGCGGTGGAGCCGATCAGGCGCTCAGGCGGTCGACGATCGCGCGCCAGGTGCGCGCGGCCGGCGTCGAATCGGCGGCCAGCGCCGCCCCGCACACCGTCGTCGAGCCGTCGTCCGACGGCTTCGTCCAGACCGTGTCGACCGCAAGGCGCAGCCCGATGCCGGTGACCTCGACGTCGAAGGACTCCGGGACCGCGCCGGGAGCCGGGATCTCCAGCCGCAGGCCGCCGTAGGATACGTCCACGACCGCGGCCGGCCGTCCGTTGACCGCGACCCGAAACCCGCCGACGACGCGCTTGCGCAGCCACCGGCGCTGACGATGCACCACCGACAGCGAGCCGGCCACGATCTCGAGCAGCCGGGCAGGCGAGATCGGCTTGCGAACGAACGTGGCCCCGTACCGTGCGGCTTCGATCTCCATCATCGGCTCGTCATAGCCGGTCATGATGATGACGCCCATCTCCGGATAGTCGCTGGTGCTCTGGCGCACCAGGTTCAGCCCGTTGAACCCGCGCAGCCGGACGTCGGTGATGAACAGGTCGTACGGAGAGAGCGCCAGAAGGCGCTTGGCCGCGTCGTACGTCGCGGCGCCGGTCACCTGATACCCCGCGTCGCGCAAAATTTCCACGATGCCCGACAGGGTATCCGCGTTGTCCTCGAGGACCAGAATGCGATAGGGCAGCTTCATTGTTGGAGGGCAGACGGATACACGTCATGCCGGTCGTTGCACGCGCCCGCAAAGAGGATGCCGGTGAAGCCACCCGCGAAATTGGAAGCAAAACCGTGCAGAAACGCGGACGCCGCCCCCGGCGGCGTGCATTCCTGAAAGGGGATGGAAAGAACTGTCTCGGGGGGGCTGGCTACCGGACGACGGGCGGCCGGACGGGCGAGCTCAGTGCACGACCGCTGGTGGACGGGCCGACGCGAGCACCCGGGTGATCATTCCATCGAGGCGTGCCTGATCGATGCCGAAGGGGCCCGCCACCGCCGCCCCGATCGGGATCTCGATGGCGATCACGACGCCCCCCTCGGTCGGCTCGACGATCCAGCTGAAGCCGCGGAGGGCGACATACCGGTCCGCGGCCTCGGGGTTCTTGACCCGGTCGATCGCCAGCAGGATCTCCTTCAGCACCGACTCGACGTCCCGTTCGGTCCAGGCCTGCGGCTCGCTGGCGTGACGCAGCCGCTCGGTTACCGCGAAGTTGCGCTCGCGCAGTACGATCTCCACATCGTAAGTCATCGCGTTCACCGGTCCGTCCACGAAGGCGTGCGCTTCGTCATGAAGGCGTCGATCCCCTCCACGGCATCCTCCGTCTGCATCAGATCGTCCAAGTATAGCCGCTCGAGTTCCGGCAGCAGCCTGCGGACGTCGGTCACGAGCCCCATGCGCGCCGCGGCCGCCGCATGGCGGAGCGCCGCGGCCGACTTCGGCGCAAGATGCTTCGCGAACCAGGCGTCCACGCCGGCCCGAAGCCCGCCGGCGTCGGCGATCAGATCGACCAACCCCGATCCGGCCCAATCAGCGCCCGTGAGCGTTTCCCCCGTCAGAATCGCGCGGGCCGCCCTGGCGCCGCCGGCACGCAGCGGCAGCAGCGCGGAGGCCGCCGGCGGAAAGACGCCCAGTGCGATCTCGGGAAGCGCGAACCGGGCCGTCGCATCCGCGAGAATGAAATCGCAAGCCAGCGCCAGCTCGAAACCGCCGCCGAAACAGCGGCCGCGAACGACAGCCGCGGTCGGCGCCGGCGCGTCGAGCAGCTCGTAGATCAGCGCGTGCATCTCCGGCAGGACCCGTCCGATCTGGTCTCTGGCGTGCTCCGGAATGCTGGCGCCGAAACTGAAGTCCGCGCCGGCCCCCTCGAGCGTGATGAGCTTCAGATGCGGATTGCGGGCGAGCCCCTCGAGCGCCGAACGCAGCGCACCGATCATCTCGGCGGTGAGGATGTTCCCCGTCGGATGAAAGATCGTGAACGCCGCCCGGTTCTGACCGGCGTCGAGGGCAACGCTCAGCGGCTGGGTCATGCGTCGGCCAGGCGGCTCGGGTTCACGCAAGCTCGCTTCTCACCGCTTCGGGTGAAGAGACCGGCTGTTTGCAGGTGAAGTCGCGGCAGACGTAGACCGCGCCGCCGCCGTGCGCTTTCATGCCGTCGACGAACGGCAGGAGCGCGCGCAGCTCGTCCTGCCCGCCGTTGGGGTCGACCGGCACGTGCACGGCAAACGGCAGGTGGTGCGCGGCGATCTCCGCCTCGAGCGCCTTCACCGGCGCCGCGTTCCGTCCACCGACCACGACGATCTGCATCGAGGGCGCATGCCACTGCGACAGCGCGCACAGCATCATCGGGATGACGCGCCCGGCCGCTCCCACGCGGCTGCCATAGCGGGCCAGCGTGCGTTCCGCCTTCTGACGGTGGGCATCGTCGCCGGTGAGGTGCGCCAGCGTGAGGACGTTGAGCGCCGACACCGAGCTCGCCGAGGGTTCGGCGCCATCGTAGTCCTCCTTCAGCCGCAGCAGCACCGTCGGATCGGTGCCGGTCGTGCTGAACCAGGCGCCGTCGGCTGCGTCCCAGAATAGTTCGTTCTGCCGCCGCTGCAGGGCGAGCGTCCATTCCAGCCAGCCGGCATGGCCCGTGGCTTGAAACAGCTCCAGCAGGCCCCAGATCAGGTACGCGTAGTCCTCCGCGTAGCCTTCGATCGCGGCGTCCCCCTCGCGGTACCGACGCAGCAGCGTCTGGTCGCGATCGCGCCAGAGCGACTGCCGGATGAAGGACGCCGCCTTTTCCGCCGCCTGCCGGTAGGTGTCGGCGTGCGGGCTCTGCGGCAGGACGCGCGCGGCGCGCGCAAAGGCTGCGATCATCAGGCCGTTCCACGCCGTCAGGACCTTGTCGTCGAGGTGCGGGCGCGGCCGCGAGGCCCGTGCCGCGAACAGCTTCACCCGGATCCGGGCCAGCGCCTCCATGACGTCCGGCTCCGGCATCCCGCTCCGCGCCGCCACGTCGGCGATCGGCTGGGCAATGTAGAGGAGGTTCTTGCCGGTGAACTCCCCTTGCGGATCGCTCGGGGCGTTCCCTCCGGCCTCGATGCCGAACCGGCGGCGCGCAATGCCGGCGTCGTCGCCGAGAACGGCGCCGATCTCTTCATCGGACCAGATGTAGAAGGCCCCTTCCATCTTGTGGGGCCTGAGACTTGCCGCCTGGTCGGGAGGAACACTGTCGGCGTCTTCGGCCGAATAGAAGCCTCCTTCGGCACTCGTCATCTCGCGAAGGACATACTGCAGCGTGTCTTCGGCGACGGCGGCGTAAAAGTCTTCGCCGGTCGCCTGCGCCGCTTCCAGATACGCGAGCACGAGCTGCGCCTGGTCGTAGAGCATCTTTTCGAAGTGCGGCACGCGCCACTCGGAGTCTACCGAATAGCGGTGGAAGCCGCCGCCGACGTGATCGCGCATGCCGCCGACCGCCATGGCGCGGAGCGTCGTGACCGCCATCTGCAACCCGGGCTCGGAGCCGTTGCGGGCGTGCTCGCGCAGGAGGAACAGAAGCTCCGACGGGCGCGGGAACTTCGGCGCCTGGCCGAACCCGCCATGGCGCGCGTCGAACGCGGACCGGAACTGCGCTACCGCGGCGTCCAGCGCGGGCGGATCGGCAACTTCCGACTCCGCCTGCGCGCCGACGGTGGCCGAGCGAAGCCGATTGGTCAGTTCCGCCGCCGCCTCGTTCACACGCGGCCGGTCGTCTTTCCAGACGCGCGCGATCTCAGACAGGAGATCGGCAAACCCCGGGCGGCCCCAGCGCGAGGTCGGCGGAAAGTAGGTGCCGCCAAAAAACGGCTGCAGGGCTGGCGTCAGAAAGACCGTCATCGGCCACCCGCCCTGACCGGTCGTGGCCTGCACGAATGACATGTAGACGCGATCCACGTCGGGCCGCTCCTCGCGGTCCACCTTGATCGAAATGAAATCACGGTTCAGCTGCGCGGCGATGTCGTCGTTCTCGAACGACTCGTGCTCCATGACGTGACACCAGTGACACGTGGAGTACCCGATGGAGAGAAAGATCGGCTTGTCTTCGGCGCGCGCCCGCTCGAACGCTTCGTCGTTCCATGCGTGCCAGTCGACGGGATTGCCGGCGTGCTGAAGAAGGTACGGGCTGCGCTCGTGCGCGAGGCGGTTCATCGCTAGGCGCTCGTCAGGAACGCCATCTTCAACCGGTCTTCGTCGGCGGGCCAGCGAAAGCATTCCGCCGGCGAGAGCCCTTCGACATCGGGCGCGTCATCGGCCATCACGTAGACCAGCTTCTCGGCGCCGTCGCGGCGCTCGGCGCTGACGGCCTGCCTGGCGGAGGCGACGACGTCGGGATCCGGGCCGGCGAGAAAATAGACGACACGATCCACGTCGCGCGGCAACGGCGTCGGCCCCGGCACGCGGCATTCGTGCACCGACGTGCTGCCCCGCTCGATGACATCCCGCAATGCTTCAGGTAGCGGCGCACGACCGCGGACGATGACCGTTCTCATTCAGAGCATCGTAATACCATGCGGCGACGAGGGCCAACCTGCGCGTGTCGGTGGTTCGAGGGCCGCGAAGGCTCGGGATAGAATTGCGCGAATGGCACTCGCGGTCGAAACGCGCGGACTCACACGGGACTTCGGCAGTTTCCGGGCGGTGGACGGCGTCGACCTCGCCGTCCCGGCCGGCAGTTTCTACGGCTTTCTCGGCCCGAACGGCGCCGGCAAGTCCACTACCATCAAGTGCCTCACCGGTTTGCTCAAACCTGGCGCCGGCACGATGCGCATCCTCGGGATCGATCCCCGGGCGGATCCGGTTGCGGTGAAGCGCCGGATCGGCGTCGTGCCAGAGGACCTCGCATTGTTCGACCGGCTCACCGGAGAAGAAACACTCATGTTCGTCGCCCAGATCCACGGCATCGACGCCGGGACGGCCAGGGCGCGATCCGCCGACCTGCTGGAGCTGATGGACCTCAAGACCGCGGGCACGACGCTGGTCACCGACTTCTCGCACGGGATGCGCAAGAAGCTGTCGCTCGCGGCCGCGCTGCTCCCGGCCCCAAGGCTGCTGTTCCTCGATGAGCCGTTCGAGGGGATCGACGCCGTCGCGTCGCGGCAGATCAAGGATCTGATGCAGTCCTTCGTCGCGCGCGGCGGCACGATCTTTCTGACCTCTCACATCCTCGAGATCGTCGAGCGCCTCTCGACCCACATCGGCGTGATCGCGAGCGGAAAGCTGGTGGCGCAGGGGCCGATCGGGGAGCTGCGGGCGGGAGGCGCGGCCGGCGCAACCCTCGAAGAGCTGTTCATCGGCCTCGTCGGCGGCGAATCGGCGACAGCCACGACGCTCGACTGGATCTGACCGATGTTCAGGATCCTCAGGGCCTTCGCCTGGCTGCGCTGGCGGATGCTCGTGAATTCTCTCGAGAAGACCGGCTCCCGCGACGCGCTGGAGCGGTTCTCCATTGCCATCGAAAGGCTCGGACCGCTGCTCGCCGCGATCCTGCTGATCCCATCGGCGCTGTTCCTCGCCGGTCTCGGCATTGGCGCGGGGTACCTGCTCGCAACCGGCGGCAGCGCCATCCCGTTCACGGCCACCCGCTACCTGCTGTTCGTCGTCCCGCTGCTGGCGGTGGTCGGCCCGTTGTTCCTGCCCGCCGCGGACCGGACCAACCCCATCCGGCTGCTCCTCCTTCCCATCCCCGGATCCGTGCTCTACGTCGCCCAGGCCTCCGCCGCGCTCGGCGACCCATGGACGATGCTGGCGATGCCTCTCCTCGCGGGCATCCCCATCGGTCTTGCCGCCGGAGGAGCACTTACCGGAGCGTTGATCTGTCTCGTGGCCGGGGCTCTGCTGGTCGTCGTGGTGCTGGGGATCTCGGCACTCTCGACCAGCGTGCTGCACCTCGTCGTGCGCGACCGGCGTCGTGGCGAGCTGATGGCGCTGATCTTCATCGTGTTCATTCCACTGGTCGCGATGCTCCCTGGGCTGCTCGGGAGCGATGGCCGGCGAAGACGCGGCGAGCATCGCGAGCCGCGGCTTCCCGCGTGGGCATCCGAGGCCGGCGCCAGGGCCCTGCAGTTGTATCCGAGCGAAGCGTTCGTGACCGGAACGACGGCCGCGGCGGCCGGCAACGCCGCCGGGAGTGGTGCGGCATTGGCGGCGCTCGCCGCATCGGCGATGGTTCTGCACGGGTTTGGCGTCCTGGCCTTCCGGCGGGTGCTCGATTCCCCTGGCACGACCGGCGCGCGACGCTCGGCGCCGATGCGCGCCGCCTGGGGCGTCCGCCTGCCGGGTCTGTCGACGGGCGCGTCGGCCGTCGCGCTCGCCCAGCTGCGGCTCGCCCTTCGCACACCGAGAGGCCGGGCCATCCTTCTCTCACCGGTCGCGTTCTTCGTCATCTTCGGCGTGATGATGTATCGCAACTCGGGCAACATGGACTTCGGCCCCTTCCGCTTCGGCAGCGGCCTCGGCCTGGCGACCTTCGCGTCGTCCATGTGCCTGCTCTCGATTCTGCCGATTGCGATGAATCAGTTCGCCGTGGACAAAGCGGGCCTGACGATGGCGCTGCTGTCGCCGCTGACCGACGAGGAGTTGCTCGCTGGAAAGGCGGCAGGCAACGCGCTGATCACCGCTCCACCCATGCTGGTCTGCATCCTGGGTGCGCTGCTCCTGTTTCCGGACGGATCTCCATTCCTGTGGGCAACGCTGGTTCTCGGATTGATCTCCGTTCACTTCCTGGTCGCACCGGTGGCGGCGATGTGCTCGGCATCCTTCCCGCGCGCCGTGGACATGAACAGCATCGGGCGCGGCAGCAACGCGCACGGCGCGGCCGGCTTCATCGGCCTCGTCGCGTTCCTGGTGGCCGCCGTGCCTCCGGCCCTGCTGACCCTCCTGGCGACCAGGATTCTCGAGCGTCCATCGCTTGCGCCTGTGCTGCTCGCCATATGGTGCGCGATTGCCTATGGCGTCGGACGGCTCCTCTTCATCCCCGCGCGCCGCTTCTTCGCCGCGCGCCGCGAGAATCTTGCCATGCTGGTCTGATTCGCGGCTTGGCGCTTGCCTCGACCGCGGCGCTCAAGACAGCCGTTTAAAGCCCGGCTCCGAAGTACCACCCTGCTTACCCACCGTAAGCCCTTCCATTCCACCTGGACCAGCTTGGCATGGCGCCTGTCTTACACACATTCTTCGAAAACACCCTGAAAAGAGCTGGCACCCGCGTTGCTGTTGAACAGGGCATCGCGCGCAAGCGCATCACCGCTCTGGTGTTCCGCTGGGGCAAACAACTCCGCTCAATTCCTACCCCATGGCGCAGGGAGAGAACATCCTCCCTGACCCGCCTGTACGCCCGCTTTGTCAGCTGCAGGTGCGGGGATTGCTTCATTTTCGGTCGTGAAGAGCACCTCTCTCTGGCTCGAAACCGCGCAGCCCGATCGGCGGCCCGCGCTCACCGCGAACACCGAAGCGGACGTCTGCGTCATCGGCGCCGGGATTGCCGGCGTCACGACCGCGTACCTGCTGGCGAAGGAGGGCCGCTCGGTGATTCTCATTGACGACGGGGCGCCCGGGTGCGGGCAGACAGGAGTGACCACCGCGCACCTGTCCAACGTGATCGACGATCGGTACACGGAGATGATCCGGCTGCATGGCGAAGATGGCGCGCGGCTCGCCTGCGACAGCCATCGCTCAGCCATCGCGCGCATCGAGAGCATCTGCCAGCAGGAAGGGATCGACGCCGATTTCTCGCGAGTCAGCGGCTATCTGTTCCTTGCGCCCGAGCACGACGGTCGCTTTCTCGACGACGAGATGGAGGCCGCGCGGGCGGCCGGTGTGGATGTCGAGAAGCTCGCGCGCGCACCGGTCAATGGCTTCGAGAGCGGCCCGTGCCTCCACTTTCCACGGCAGGGGCAGTTCCACCCGCTCAAGTATCTGAACGGCGTGGTTGCGGCCTTCCAGCACGCCGGCGGGCTGCTGCATGGTGGTGTTCGCGCCACGAAGGTGACTGGCGGCCGGACGGCGGAGGTGGAGACGGCGACCGGCGCCCGCATCACCGCCAGGGCCGTCGTCGTGGCGACCAACGTCCCGTTCATCGATCTCTTCGCGATCCACACGAAACAGGCGCCG
>DATFFM010000028.1:0-6023 GCA_035250005.1 Vicinamibacterales bacterium
CCGATCAACGCGACCGTCAGCGTCACGCCGGAGCGCGTGGACGTCTGGTCGCCCACCCAGGACCAGTCCGTCGCGCTGCAGCTCGCCGCCGACCAGGCGGGCCGGGATCCGAAGGACGTCTACGTCCACACGGTGTTCCTCGGCGGCGGCTTTGGCGGCAACGGCGGCGGCGCCACCGCCGTTACGCGCCAGGCGACCGAGCTGTCGAAGCAGCTCAGGCGGCCCGTGAAAGTGATCTGGTCGCGCGAGGAGGACATGGCGCAGGACAAGCAGCGCCCGCCCAACGTGACCCGCCTGACGGCCGCGCTCCGGCCGGACGGCCTGCCGTACGCCTGGACGACGCGCTCGCTGTGGTTCACGCCGGAAGGCGTTGAGCGCGTCGGCCCCGCGACCGCCGACTACGCGATCAGCAACATGCCTTACCAGGTGCCGAACCGCCGGCACGAGCGCGTCAATGCGAAGGCGCACATTCCCGTCGCGACCCACCGCGCGCCCGGCAACAACCAGCACGGCTTCATGACCGAATGTTTCGTCGACGAAGTGGCGCTCGCCGGCGGCATCGATCCGCTGGAGTGGCGGCTCAAGATGACGCAGGGGATGGACGACTGGCAGCTCGTCCTGCGCACGCTCAAGGAAAAGTCGGTCTTCCGCACCGACCTGCCGAAAGGGCAGGGCATGGGCGTCGCCATCGTCGAGGACCACGGCTCGATCTGCGCTGCCTGCGCGACGGTGCGCGTGAGCCCGGAAGGTGACCTCGCCGTCGAGAAGGTCGTGATCGTCATCGACAGCGGCCACGTCATCAACCCGCACAACGCCGCCGAGCAGCTCGAAGGCGGCGTGTGCTGGGAGCTGTCGCACGCCTGGTTGGGCGGCCTCGAGCTGCGCGAGGGGCGCTTCGTCAACACCAACTTCGACAGCTATGCGCTGCTGCGCATGCCGCAGATGCCCGAGGTCGAAGTGCACTTCGCGCTCTCGGGCGGCAGCAAGTGGGGCGGCATCGGCGAGCCGGCAGGACCGCCCGTGCCGCCGGCGGTGGCGAACGCGATTTTCTTCGCGACCGGCAAGCGCATCCGGTCGACGCCGTTCAAGGGCCATGACCTGAGCTGGAACTGACGTGCCGATACGCGCATTGACATTCGCGTTGGCCGGTGCCTTGCTCGCATTCCGAATTGCGGCGCAGCCCCTCGGCCTCGACGGCTACCGCATCGTGGATCTGACGCATTCATACAATGCTGAGACCGTGTTCTGGCCATCGCCTCCCACGCACTTCGTGCTCGAGCGGCTGCACTTCGGCGAGACGCCCGGCGGGTTCTTCTACGCCGCCAATCGGTTCTGCATGCCGGAGCACGGCGGCACGCATCTCGACGCGCCGATACATTTTGATCGCGCGGGCGAGACGATGGAGCGCGTGCCGCTCGAGCGCTTGATCGGGCCCGCCGTCGTCATCGACGTCAGTGAGAAGGCTGCCGCCGACCGCGACTATCGCGTGTCAGCGGAGGACGTGCTGGCCTTCGAGGCGAAGCATGGTCGGATCGCTCCGGGGACGCGAGTGCTCGTGCGCACGGGTTGGTCCCGCCGTTGGCCCGACGCAACTGCCTATCTCGGCCACGCGACGGATGCGGGCAAGCTGCACTTCCCCGCGTACGGCGCAGACGCCGCGCGGCTCCTGGTCGAGGGGCGACAGGTGGCGCTGCTCGGCATCGACACCGCTTCGATCGACCACGGTCCGGCCGCGGACTTCCCCGTGCACCGCATTGCGGCGGCCGCCAACGTCCCGGGCCTCGAGAACCTCGCCGGTCTCGAAGCCCTGCCACCACGCGGCGCGACCCTGGTCGCGCTACCGATGAAGATCGAGGGCGGCTCGGGCGGCCCGACGCGCGTCGTCGCTCTGGTGCCGCCCTAGAAGCCGTCGAAGAACGACTTGACGGCGCTCAGGCAGAACGGCGCCACCAGCCCCGCGTGATAGAGTTCCAGCACCTCGGTATCGCCGCCACTCAGCTCGACCAGCTCCTTTGCAGCGGCGAACTGGATCTTCTGCGCCTCGTACGGATCGTCGCTCACGACGTCGGAATCGATGTCGAGCACGGCAACCGTCGTCGTCGATGACCAGTGGTTCTGCATGAGCTCGGTGTTGAGATACAGCACGGTCGGGTCGGAGTTGCCGGCGCAGAGCAGCATTGGCGACTCCGGAGTCCAGGCGCGCTGGTCATTAGTCTTCAGGGCCTGGCGCAAGGGGTGCTGCGGGTCGTCGGGCGGCAATCCATCCGTCAACGTCGGGAAGCCGCCGTCGGGACTCGCGCCCGCGTCCTGCAGATACGCGAGCCGGAAATCGTTGGTCAGCAGGTGGTCGGTGCCAAAGCCGGTTGCGAAGACGGGCGCCAGGTTCGCCGGCGTCGTCGCCGGCGTCATGTCGGCGTAGGCCGCGTCCGGCGGCGTACTGCTGAAAACCGCGGTATCGGGCAGCTTGCCCTGTTCCTTCAATTCGCTCACCGGCGTCGTGCTCGGCAGCAGCGTCTCGATGTCCGTCGCGTATTGCGCTTCGTAAGCGTCCGTCGCGCTCGAATAAAGGTTGCCGTACGCGTTCTGATAGCTCGTTATGAGGAGCGTCAGGTTCACCGTCGAGCCACCCGTCACGCGCCCCTGGAAGATGGCGTCGGCAAAGGCCGAGAGCGCATACGGCCCTGACATCGGGGCGGACGCGGTGACGGCGTCGCCCGCCTCCTGCAGTGCCCGGTGCGTCGCCATGGCGACGTAGCCGCCCTGCGAATAGCCGGTGACCAGCAGTTGGCCGCCGTCCACGGTATCGGGAGCGTCCGCCGTGGGAAGGGCGCTGCGCGCGGCCATCAGCGCATCGATCATGTCCTTGGATTGCTGGTCGCCGTTGAGATAGGGGTGGTAGCCGAGCGTCGAGCTGTCGTAACCGACGTAGTTCGGCGCGACGACGATGTAGCCTTCCGACGCGAACACCCCGGCCATCAGCAGTCCCTCGCTGTTGTCCGAGCTTTCGAGGTCGGCCATGTCGAAAGTTTTGTCCGTCTGAGTGCCGTGGGCATACAGGACGATGGGACGCTCGCCCTGGCACGGGGTCGCCGTATCGTCAGGCAGCATCAACGCGGCCGAGGCGGGAGTGATGTCGCCCGCCGGATCCACGGTCTGGTACTCGAAGTGATAGACGTGGATCGCGCAATCCGGCGTCAGGACTTCCTCGACGAGCCGTTGCGCGACCTCGTTCGAGGCTGCGAGCGTGATCAGCTCGTCGGGCGAATAGGAGGCGACCAGCGCCGGGTCTCCGATCAGGTCCCCGCGCTGCGGCGGCTCCGGGTCGGGCCGCATGTCTGCGTCGTCGCTGTTCTCGCAGGCGCAGAGCAGCAATGGCAGCAAGGATAGTGCGGGAAGCCGAACGTGTCGGTGCATCGCGGGGTCCGCCCGAGGCCGCTGTGATTCAGGCCCATGTTGTCCCGGGTCGCGGCCGGCACCAAGGGTCGCCGCGACCGCGACGAGCCGTCAGAACTTTCTGACGTCGACTGCGTCGAACCTGTCTACAAAGCCGCAATCCCTCGATTGCGCGTAGGGAGGAATTCTCGATGAACCTCATCATGCGATCGAGCGCGGTGCTGCTGTGCCTGGGCTTCGGGCTGGTCCACGCCGCAGGGGCGGCGCAGCCCGGCTGGTACTTCGTCGGTTCGGCCGGCGAGGCCAGCGCTTCGGTGAGCCAGGGCGAGATGGATGAGAATCTCGTTTCGATCTTCGCCTCGGGCGGGCTGGATGTCGTGGATTCCACCTCGACGCTGGACGATTCCGACACGGGATTCGGCCTCGCCGGGGGCTACCAGGTCAACGATCACTTCGCCCTGGAGTTCTCCTACGTCGACCTGGGCTCGGTGGACTACCAGGCCACTTCAACATTGAC
This sequence comes from Vicinamibacterales bacterium, assembly GCA_035250005.1. Taxonomy (GTDB): domain Bacteria; phylum Acidobacteriota; class Vicinamibacteria; order Vicinamibacterales; family 2-12-FULL-66-21; genus JACDCA01. The sequence goes on from DATFFM010000028.1 coordinate 3,911, forward strand.
GGACGGCACCAACACAGGCGTCGCCGAGACCCGACTCGAAAGCTCCGCCAACGGGCCGATCGTATCGGCGCTCGGCATTCTGCCGATCGGCGAGCGCTTCTCGGTGTTCGGCCGCGTCGGCTTCTCGCTGCTCAATGCTGAGGGCTCGGCACGGATTACGCTCGACGGCGACAGCCAGCGGATCAGCCAGTCGTCGCAGAAGAGCGATCCCGTGTTCGGAATCGGCGCGGAGTTCAGCATGACGCGGCACTTCACGCTGCGGCTGGCCTGGGATCGCTACCTCGACGTCGGCACGGCGGACGTGTCGGGCGACATCGACGCCGATCTCATCACCCTCGGCATTCGCATGGGAGTCGGCTGGTTCCGCTGAGTGGGCCCCGAGGAGCGCAAGAACACCCATTGGGCCGGAGACTGCACGACTGGATGCTCATCCAGCGGCGCTCCTCGAGGCCTCGGAAGCTCCTCCCTGCGCAGGACCCGCCGGTCAGTTACCCGGAGGGGGTGCGGGCTCCGGCTCAGTCGTAGCCGGAGGCGGCTGATCGGGAGGAGTCGTCTCCCCGGGAGGCGGCATCTCGCCTGCGGGCGGCATTTCACCTGCCGGCGGCATGTCGGCCGGTGCGGCCGGGTCGGCCGGGGCGGTGGTCTGATCCTGTTCGGTCATGGGATCCGCCTCGTCGTCCTTGGGATTGCATCCGGCGAGCATGACGCCGCCAAACACGAGTACTGCCATCGATGGGAGTAGATTCATATCGTGATACCTCTCTGCCTGATGACTACTTAGGCGACAAGGGCGAAGCCGCGCTGTAGGACATCAGCGCACACTGACGCGAGAGATCCGGCAAGCGGCGTAAGTTATGGCTCGAGGAGTGCTCTCATGAACGCATCAATGCCCGCTTGTGTCGTCGTCGGCATTCTCGGGCTGGGTGCCGGCGCACTGGTCAGCGGCTGCGCATCCGCTCCCGCGAAGCCCGAAACGATGCGCGACGCACAGGCGGATTTCAGCGCCTACGAGACATTCGGCTGGCATGCGGCGGCCGGCGAAAAGTCCGGCGCGACGACGTCTATCGTCGACGGCTACATCCGCACGGCGATCGCGAATGAGCTGAAGAGCAAGGGCTATGTCGAAGTGGCGGCGGGCACCACGGCGGACCTGACCGTGGAATACGAAGCTGCGAGCGCCGAGAAGCTCAAGAACAACCCGTTCCGGATCGGCGTCGGCGTCGGCGGCTATGGCAGCAACGTCGGCGGCTCGGTTGGCGTCGGCAGCCCCGGCGTCAAGGAGATCAAGGAAGGCTCGCTCGTCGTCCACGTGATCGACCCGGCGCGGAAGGCGGAGGTCTGGCGCGGCAGCGTGGCGCACGAGCTGGGCAAGGGCGGCGTGAAGCCGGAGGCCGTGCAGAGCGCGGTGGCCGAGCTGATGCGCGATTTTCCGCCGCGCAGCGCCCCGCCCCAATGATCAGCCTGCGGCGATCGCCGCGGTCCTGAATCCCGGCTTCCAGAGCAGCCAGCCGACCAGCAGCAGGTTGGCAATCCCGAGCGGCAGGACCAGCGGAAAGAAAACCCAGCCGCCGTACAGCGGCTTCGCTACCGCGATCATCTGCAGAGCAGCGGCCAGCATGCCGAATCCCGCGAGCCACCGGGGAACGAGGGTGAAGCGGAAGAGCGCGGCATACATCAGGACCAGCATGCCGCCGCCAGCCAAAAGGTCGATGAGATGCGACCAGTTGCGCTGCGCGCGGACGACCTCGCGCAGCGCTTCGAACAGGACGCCATCGGGTGCTCCCACGGCCGCGTACGCCTGACTGAGCGACAGCATCGACAGGAGTCCCGTGTTTTCGAGCCCTGAGAGCGCGATGCCGGCCGCACCCAGCATCGCGAGCGCCAGCGACATGCGCTCGCTACGCTCGCGCAGCACCGGCCAGAGCACGATCGCGATGCCCGCCGAGATCACCGCCAGCGCGATCGAAAGCAGCGCGGCCGTCGCGAGCGACGATGCGTGCGACGCCGCATTGACCAGAAAACCGCCGGCGGCCTGGGTCGCGTCGTCGAGCAACGCGAAGTTCGCGATCGGGCCGAACACCATCTGCGCCAGCAACAAGGCCGCCAGCCATCG
>DATFFM010000029.1:0-5568 GCA_035250005.1 Vicinamibacterales bacterium
TGATCCTGCAGCGTTACCACGAAGGGTTCGACGCGCACCACCTGGATGCAGTACTGCTCGAGCCGCTGCCGGCGTCGGCGCTCGACGAGGCGAGGCGTGACGTCGCCGCCGTCCGCGTGGAGCCGCCGATGTTCAGCTATATCGCGGCGCTCGCGCGCCGCACCCGCGACTGGCCTGCGCTCACCCTCGGGGCAAGCCCGCGCGCGGCCATCAACCTGATGCAGATGTCAAAGGCGCATGCCGCCATGGACGGCCGCGACTACCTGCTGCCCGACGACGTGAAGGCCGCGGCGCCGGCCGTGCTGCGTCACCGGCTCGTGCTGAAACCCGAGGCGGATCTGGAAGGGCTGACGGCCGACCGGGTCCTGGTTGACGTGCTCGGGGCCGTCGAGGTCCCCAAGTGATCGTGCGGCCGCTGGTGCCGGCGCCCGTAACGGCCTCGGCTTCGGCGGCCGGCCGCCTCCCCTTCGCCTTCGGACCGCGCTTTTTTCTGCTGCTCGCCGCCGGCCTGGTCCTGACCATCCCGGCGTGGATCGATGCCAGGGCCCTGATCGCGCTGGTCGTCTGGAACCTGCTGGTGCTTGCGATCTGGATCGTCGATCTGAGGAGGATCCCCTCGGGACCCTCGCTCGAGGTCAGGCGGGCCTGGACGACCCCACTCGCGCTCGGCGTCACGAGCCGGGTTGCCATCGAGCTTACCAATCATTCGCCGCTTCCAATCCGGGTGGACGTCATCGACGACGTGCCTCCGGCGATCAGGCGGGAGCTGCCGCGTGGCGGACTGGACGCGGAGAGCGGTGAGACCGCCAGCATCGAGTACGAGATCTTGCCGTCCGAACGCGGCGACCTTGCTGTCGGCCGGGTCGCCCTTCGCGTCCGCAGCGCCTGGTCGATCGCGGAACGGTGGTTGTCGGCGGGCCTCCAGCAGACGGTGCGCGTCTTCCCGGATCTTGCGGATGCGCGGCGCCAATCAATGTTCCTGCTGCGGAGCCGGCAGGTGGCGCTCGAGAAGCGCCGGGCCCGCGTCGTCGGCCTCGGCCGAGATTTCGAGAGTCTGCGGGAGTACCAGCCCGGCGACGAGCCGCGGAATATCTGCTGGACGGTGACGGCCCGCCGCGCGAAGCCGGTGACCAAGGTGTATCAGCCCGAGCGGAGCCAGGCCGTCTGGATCCTGGTGGACGGAGGCCGCCTGCTGCGCGCGCGGGTGGGCGACCGGACGAAACTCGACGGCCTGGTGAACGCCGCACTGGGCCTCAGTGAGGTCGCCCTCGGCGCCGGCGATCGCGTGGGCCTCCTCACCTACGGGCGGCGGACGCATACGCGCCTGGCGCCCGGGCGCGGCGGCCAGCACCTCCGCGCCATCGTGGACGCGCTCGCCACGGTCCCGGCGGAACGGGCCGAAGCCGATCACGCCGCTGCCGCGGCGGCCGTGCTCGCCGTTCAGAAGCAGCGCGCGCTGATCGTGTGGCTGACCGACGTCGCCGAGACCTCCGGCGTGCCGGACGTGATCGAGAACGCCGCACGGCTCTCGCCGCAGCACGTCGTGCTGTTCGGCGTCACCAAGCCGACGGAGCTCACGGCGATCGGTCAGGCCGTGCCTTCGACCGAAGAGGAGATGTACCGCATGCTCGCGGTGCAGGAGATGCTGGACCGCCGCGGCGTCCTGTTGAAAGGCCTGCGGCAGCGGGGCGTGCTGGTCGTGGAGCTGGAGCCCGAAGCCCCGACCGCGCTGCTGATCGATCAGTACCTCAGCGTGAAGGAACGGAATCTGATTTGAGGTCCCGCCAGCCCCGCGCGAGGTAGAACGCGAACAGGACGAACAGCGACGCGCCGATCGCAAACTTTGCCGCGGGGGGTGTCGCGGTCGGCGACACGAACCCCTCGATCACCCCGGCGATGACCAGCAGCGGCAGGACTCCGAGGAGCAGCCTGATGGCATCGCGGCCCGCATCGGCGATCGAATCGCGGCGCGGGAGTGTGCCGGGGAACAGGATGCCCTTTGCGAGAAGCAGGCCGGCCCCGCCGGCGATGAAGATCGCCGGCAGCTCCAGCACGCCGTGCGGCGTGACGAAGCTCCAGAGATCCACGCTCATGCCCGCGCGGTGACAGGCGCTGCCGACCACGCCGATGAGCAGCCCGTTGAACAGCATCATGTAGGCCGGTCCGAGGCCCGCCAGCATCCCGGTGGCGCAGGCCGCGAGCGACACCGCGATGTTGTTCGTCATGATCGCGCTCGAGGCGTACGGCTTGACCGAGACGATGCCGTGCGTCCACATCTCGCGTCGCTCGATGGTGTCCATCATCTGACCGTTGAGGACGAACCGCTCGAACCCGGGATCGGTGGCGGCGAGCACGATGCCGGCGGCGGCGCCCGCGAGAAACAGCGCGAACGCCGCGAGCGAGTAGGGGAGCGTCTCCCGGAAGATCTGTGGAAAGCCGTCCACGAAGAACCGGACCACGCTGGCCGGACGCGATCGCGCGGCCCCGGCATAAACCAGATTGTGCGACCGGCCGAGCAGCTCGTTCAGATAGCGGGTGAGTGCGGCGCTGCCGGGGTCTTCGCGTGCGGTGGAAAGGTCCGCGGCCGTCTGCCGGTACAATAGCGCCAGCTCGCGGACTTCCGCGTGGTTCAGCGAGGCCACGCTGCGCCGGCCGCAGGCCGCGACGAGCGACTCCAGGCGCGACCAGTGGGGTTTGCGTTTTTCAATCCAGCGGGTGGAGATCGGCCGTGCCGGCACTCGAAAAGCTTAACATCGACACTCCGGAGCAGGTGGCGCTCGAGTTCTCGCTCGCCACCGTCGGCAGCCGCTTTCTCGCGCTGGCCGTGGACTCCGTGATCCAGCTCGCGTGCGGTGTTGCCCTCTTCGCCGTCGTGGCGCTGGGTGCGTGGGTTTCGAGCGTCACGATCGCCGGGGCGCGACCGTGGGTGCTCGCAATCTTCGTGCTCGGCCTGTTCGTCATCAACTTCGCGTACTTCGCCGTCTTCGAGTCGCTGTGGAACGGTCAGACGCCGGGGAAGCGGCTGATCGGCCTTCGGGTCATCCACGCCTCCGGCCGGCCGATCAGCGTATTCGAAGCGATCCTGCGAAACGTCGTCCGCATCGCCGACCAGCTGCCCGGCATCTACGCGATCGGCATCGTGTCGGTGTTCCTGACCGAGCGCAGCCAGCGCCTGGGAGATCTGGCGGCCGGAACGGTCGTCGTCCACGAACGGCTGGTAAAGGCGGAGGCAGCTGACTTCGGGGGAGCCGCACCGCCGGCCCTCGCGCTCACACATCATGGCGCATCGCGCCTGACCGCGGAAGAGATCGCCGTCATCGAGCTGTTCTTCCGTCGCCGCGAAGAGCTTGATGGCTACGGCCGGCTGCGCGCCGCGCGCCAGGTCGCGGCGCGGGTACGCGAGCGGCTCGGCATCACCGCGAAGATCGACGACGAGCAGCTTCTCGAAGAGGTCATCGCCGAACACCGCGCCAGGGGACGGTTCAGGTGATCAACACTGAACACTGAACACTGAACGCTGAACGCTGAATGCCGAATGGCCTACGAAACCGGCAGGGTCACTATCTCGGCGCTCGCCTGACCGTTTTGGATCCGCAGGAGGCCGACGGACGGCTGGAGGTTGAACCGCCGCGGACCGGCGGCGCCGGGATTGACGATCAGCGTGGCGCCGCGGCTTTCGATCAGCGGCTTGTGCGTGTGGCCGAAGACGATGACGTCGGCCGGGTAGGTGTGCAGAAGCTTGTCGGGGGTGGGGCTTCCGACCTCGTGGCCGTGGCTGACATGGACCATCAGACCGGCGAGCGTCAGATCCAGGCGCTGTGGAAGACCGAGCACCGGATCATCGATATTGCCGAAGACCGCGTGAACCGGAGCGATTGCCCGCAACTCCCGCAATACAGCGTATCCGCCGACGTCCCCGGCATGCAGAATCAGCTCGACTCCGTGCAGGGCGGCGAGCGCTTCGACACGGATCAGCGCGTGGGTATCGGAAATGAGCCCGACGAGCACTGGAAATAAAACACTACGCCGACGGCGCTGCGGCTCGCAAACGACCTGGGCTGAGGCCAGACGGCGGTCAAGGAGAGATATGCAGAGATTCGTCGCTTCGTTTCTTGGCCGGCCACAACGACATTTCGCAGAAGTATCAAGTCGCTGCGGATCATTGGTCCATTCTGCTTGCCGTTGTGGGCTCTCTTCGTGTCCTTTGTGCTCTTGGTGCCCTTCGGACCGCGCCGTCCGCCCGTCCAGCCTGCCTGTCACGGTTTCTCGCACCAGATCACGAAGGGCACGACGAGCGGTAAGGGAGGCCACACCGACATTTCGTAGAAGTACCAAGTCGCTGCGGATCAGTGGTCCGATTCTGCTTGCCGTTGTGGGCTCTCTTCGTGGCCTTTGTGCTCTTGGTGCCCTTCGGCCCGCGCGTACCCGGCCCGCCAGAGCCGCCCGGCGAGGCCCGGATCACCGGTCGGCGTCAGTCGGATCTGTCTTCTTGCCGAGCAGGTGACGGTCGAACCACCCCACCATGTGCTGGAGGCGTTCCACCCGGTGCCAGGGCTTGCCGGACCGGGAGAGATCGTGGTTCTCGTCGGGGAAGCGGACCATCACGGTCTCGCGCTTGAGGAACTTCAGCGCGCGGAACAGCTGTTCGCCGCCTGCCGACGGCGGCGTGCGCCAGTCCTCGTCGCCGAGAATGAACATCAGCGGCGTCCGGATCTTCTCGACATGGGTGATGGGCGAGCGCCGCGCAAAGTCGGCGGGATCCTGGAACGGCGGTTTGCGGAACCAGGTCTGGCGGAACAGCGTGAAATCGGCGGTGTACCAGAAATTGGACCAGTCGGAGATGTCGCGCTGGCTGACAGCGGCCTTGAACCGGTTGGTCTGCGTGACGGTCCAGTTGGTCAGCAGCCCGCCGCCGCTGCCGCCGGTCACACCCAGACGGGCTTCGTCCACATAGCCTTTCTTGAGGACCTCGTCGACGCCCGCCATGATGTCCTTGTAGTCGTCGCCCGGGTAGGCGAACTGGATGATGTTGCCGAAGTCCTGCCCGTAGTTCGAGCTGCCGCGCGGATTGGTGTAGAGGACGACGTAGCCCTTGGCGGCCATCCACTGGAACTCGTGCGTGAACGTGTTGCCGTAGGCGGCGTGCGGGCCGCCGTGGATCTGCACGATCATCGGGTACTTCTTCGCGGCGTCGAAGCCGGGCGGCTTCAGGATCCAGCCCTGGATCTTCCTGCCGTCGAAGCTGGAGTACCAGAGCTCCTCCGGCTCGGGCATGGTGAGCTGGCTGGTGAGCGCGTCGTTGAAAGCCGTCAGCTTGCGCGGGGCGCCGCTGCCGTCGGCCACGAACAGATCGCCCACCTGCGTCGGCGTCGAGATCACGAGCGCGATCTTCGCTGCGGACCGGTCGGCGGTGTACGACATCACGTCATGGTTCTTCTTCACAGGGGGCTCCATGACGCGGCCGCCGGCCACATCGACGCGGACCAGATCGGCGTTCCCCTGAACCCCTGCGCGTATGAAGATCGACCGCCCCTCGCGATCCCAGACCGGGGCCGCCGGGTGGCCGCC
>DATFFM010000030.1:0-26632 GCA_035250005.1 Vicinamibacterales bacterium
ATTTGCGACGGTTGGTCTTCGCTGATGCCGGCTTCCTGCGTGCCAATATCTTTGCCATATTCGACTGACTACTCCGTTTGGGGAACGATCTCCGAGATATCCGCGAGATCCAGAATGAGGTCGCGCAGGCCCGCCATCAGCTTCAGCCGCGCGGTCCTGAGACGCGCATCGTCAGACATGACGAACACGTCGGTGAAAAACCGGTCGACCGGGGCGCGGAGCGCCGCGATCTCGGTGAGCGCTTTCTTGTAATCGTGTGCGGCCGCGGCCTGCTCGAGGCGCGGACGGCAGGCGTCGAGCTGAGCCAGCAGCGCCTGCTCGGCCGGCTCGGCGAGCGCCGAGCGGTCGAGGGGGGCGTCCGCCTTGAGCTCTCTGGCGATGTTCTTCACCCGCTTGAACAACACGGCCAGCCCCTGAAAGTCGTCGGCCCCGCGCATCGCCTGGAGCGCTTCGGCCACCCGGCGCGCGCGCAACGGCCGCACGTCGGCCGGCGCCGTCGCAGCGCGCGCCACCTCGATCGGCATCCGCCGCTGTTCGAGCGCATAGCGGACCCGCTCGAGCGCAAAGCCCTCGGCCTGGTTCGCCACGTCCGCTGTCCAACCCGCGCCGGTCACCCCGGCTGCGGCCTGCGCGAGCAGCGCGCCCAGCGAGATTTCCCGGTCGATGCCGGTCAGCTCCGGCAGGTCCATCAGGATCCGGACCGCGCCCTGGACCTGCCGGCGGAGCGCGAAGGGATCCCGCGAACCGGTGGCCTTCTCTCCCGCGGTCGAGAGCGACACGAAGGTGTCGAGCTTGTCGGCGAGCGACAGCGCCGCCCAGCTCACCGCGCCGGCGCCGAGCTGCTCTCGCGCCGGCGGCGCATCCGCCTCGACGCCCACCGGCAGGTACTGGTAGTAGATCGCCTTCCAGACCTGCTCGGGTTCTCCTTCGGCCTTGGCATAGACGCCCCCCATCGTGCCCTGGAGCTCCGGGAACTCGAAGACCATGTCGGTCGTGAGGTCGGCCTTCGCCAGCAGCCCCGCCCTGCCGGCATGGGCTGCGTCGGCAGGCTTGCCGAAGGGCTGTCTCGCAATCCATTCGGCCAGCCGGGCGATCCGTTCCGTCTTGTCGCGATAACTCCCGAGCTTCCTGTGGAAGCGCACGGTGTGCAGGCGGTCGAGGCGCGACTCGAGCGTCGCCTTGCGATCGGCCTCCCAGAAGAACTTCGCATCCCGCAGGCGCGCCGCGACGACGCGCTCGGCGTTCTTCGCGATGAGCCGCTCGTCCTGCGGCTGCGTGTTGACGACGGCGAGAAACGCCTCCTTCAGCTTGCCGTCGTCGGTCACGACCGGGAACCAGTGCTGATGATGGACGAGGGTGGTGGTCAGCACTTCGTGCGGCAGCTCCAGAAAGCCGCGGTCGAAAAACCCTGCGACCACGCCGGGGAACTCGACGAGATCGGCGACTTCATCGATCAGCGCCGAATGTTCCTTGAGCTGGACGCGAGCGCCCAGCCGGCGCGCATGGTTTTCGAGATCGCGCCCGATGCGGCCTCGCCGTTCGGAATGTTCGAGCACGACGAAGTGCTCGGCGAGCCGCGCCTGGTATTCGTCGAAGCTGCGGACCTTGATGGACCGGCCGGCGCGGCCGCTCGTCGCCAGAAAGCGGTGGCCGTAAGTCACCGCGCCCGACTCGACGTCCTGCACGAGCGGACCCGACGCGTCGTCGGTACGGGGGATCGTGTAGGGCACGACGCGCCCGCCGTAGAGAAACAGCAGCCACCGGATCGGCCGGCCGAACGTGAAGCTGGCGCCGCCGGCGTCCAGCCGTGCGTCCCAGTTCATCTGCTTGGGGAACGTGAGGCTGCGCAGCAGCCCGGTCATCAGTTCCGGCAGCGCGTCTACGGCGCTCTTGCCGCGCTGGCGTCGAAGATGCGCGAGGTATTCACCCTTCGGCGTCCGGAGCCGTGTGAGCTGGCCGAATTCGACCCCCTGCTTCTTCGCAAAGCCGAGAGCGGCCGGCGTGGGCTGGCCGTTCTGGAACGCCGCGGAGACCGGCGGCCCGGTGATCGTCTCCTCGAGGTCGTCCTGGCGCTCGGCGATCTTCGCGATCCGGCCGGTCAGCCGGCGAGGCGTGCTGAAGCTCTCGATCGGCGCGAGCGGGGCGAGGCGCAGCTCCTTCAAGCCCGCCTCCAGCTTCGCAGCGATCTGGCGGGTGAGATTCGGGAGCCACGACGCCGGCAGCTCTTCGACGCCGATTTCTATCAGGAGCTCTCTATCCATTAGCAGTCATCAGAGGTTGTGAATTGTGATTTGTGAATTCTGAGTTGTGAGTTGACTGGCAACAAGCCTGATCGCGCCGTGGAGCGACTGGCAGCCGCGGAGGCTGAAGCCATCCCGCTGGACTGAACCCGTCGCCGCTCAATTCACAATTCACAATTCACAATTCACAACTTCTCCGTCTCATCCACTCCCGCCCATCGCTTCGCAATCGCCACCGCCATCTCTCGAACGCGCAGGATGTAAGCCATGCGTTCGGTGACACCGATCCCGCCGCTCGCGTCGAGCAGGTTGAACATGTGCGAACACTTCAAACAATAGTCGAGCGCCGGCAGCACGAGATCGCTGCGCAGCAGCATCTGCGACAGGCTGGCGTACTTGTCGAACAGGTCGCGGTGGAGCGCGTGGAGCTCCGCCGCCGGCATGTCCACCTGGCCGAACGCGTATTTCGACTGCTCCACCTCGTCGCGGTGCCGCACGTCGCGGTACTTCACGCCCGGCGCCCACTCCAGGTCGAAGACGTTGTCCACGTCCTGCAGCGCCATCGCGAGGCGCTCGAGCCCGTAGGTCAGCTCCACCGAGATCGGCGCGAGATCGACGCCGCCGGCCTGCTGGAAGTAGGTGAACTGGGTGATCTCCTGGCCGTCGAACAGGACCTGCCAGCCGATCCCCCAGGCGCCGAGCGTCGGCGACTCCCAGTTGTCTTCCTCGAACCGGATGTCGTGTGCGCGCAGGTCGATCCCGCAGGCCTCCAGGCTCTGAAGATAGAGCTGCTGCACTTCGTCGGGCGCCGGCTTGAGGATGACCTGGAACTGGTGGTGCTTGAACAGCCGGTTGGGGTTCTCTCCGAAGCGGCCGTCGGCCGGGCGGCGGGACGGCTGCACGTACGCGACGCTCCAGTGCTGCGGGCCGAGCACCCGTAGAAACGTCTCGGGATGCATCGTCCCGGCGCCCATCTCGATGTCGAGCGGCAGCTGGAGCAGGCAGCCGCGCGACGCCCAGAACTCCTCGAGCTTGAAGATCAGTTGCTGCAGCGTAACCACTATCTCCCCATCTCGCGAAGCACGCGGACCGACTTCAGCTCCTTCTCCAGGTGCGTATGGAGCAGGCGCCGGTGCGCCGTCTCGAGCTCGCGTGCGGCGCGCGCGTCGAGCTCCAGGCTCTCCATGAGTTCCGGGGCCGTCCGGGCCGCGGCCCGGAGAAACGTCAGCGCCGCGGCGCCGACATCGGTGCCGTGCCCGGCCTGGCCGCACCGGCGGCACAGGAACAGGTGCTCGCGTGGGGGCATCACCGCCCCGGCCTCCAGCGGGCTCCCGCATCCCGGACAGATCATGAGCGACGGATAGACCCCCTGCAGCCTCAGGATCCAGTACTCGAAATACCGCGCCAGCCGTTCGATCGGCGCTCCGGCCGCCATCGCATCGACCACGGCGGATCCGAGCCGGTACAGCCGCTCGTCGGCATGCGCTTCAGGCGCCCACTCGTCGATCAGCTCGGCGAAATACCCGACATGGCCGAGGACGGACGCTCCCGTGCCCGCCAGCCCGATCGCCGACAGCGGCGACTTCTGCGGCTCGACGTAGTTGATCCGAACGAGATCCCGGAGCTCCCGCTCGTAGTACGCGACCCCGGCGCGGGTCATCGGCTCGAGCGCGCCGACATACCGCGACCGCGCGCGCCTCGCGCCCTTCGCCACGCCGCGCTTCTTGCCGCGATCGCGGGTGAGGAAGACGACGATCCGATCCGCTTCGCCCAGCTTGTAGGTGCGGAGGATCAGCGCCTCGGACGTGTAGACGGGCACTCTTTATTGTAGTCCGCCGAAGTATTTCAGCGTGATGGTGGCCAGGCCGAGGAACGAGAGGAACCCGAACACGTCGGTCAGGGTGGTGATGAAGACCGACGACGCGAGCGCGGGATCCACTTTCAGGGCCCGCAGCCCGAGGGGGATCAGCGTGCCGGCGGTCGCAGCCACGAACATGTTGATGACCATCGCCGCGCCGATGATCAGCCCCAGCATCGCGTTACCTTTCCAGATCCAGACGACCACGGCCGCCACGATGCCGCAGCCCACTCCGTTGCCGAGCCCGACGACCGCCTCCTTCAGGAGCGCCTTCCGCGAGTTGGCCCAGGTCAACTCGCCGAGCGCGATGCCGCGGACGATGACCGTGAGCGTCTGCATCGCGGCGTTGCCCCCCATGCCGGCGACGACTGGCATGAAGACGGCGAGCACGCTCCACTGCACGATCGTGCCCTCGAACAGCGCCACGACCGACGCGGCCAGAAACGCGGTGACCAGGTTCACCTGGAGCCACGGCAGCCGCTTGCGCAGAGACTCCGACGGGCTGGTGAAGACGCGGTCGTCGCTGCTGACGCCGGCCAGCCGGTAGACGTCTTCGGTCGCCTCGTCCTTGATGACGTCGATCACGTCGTCGACGGTGATGACGCCGACCAGCTTGTTCTCCTCGTCGACGACCGGGATGGCGAGGAGGTTGTACGACGCGACCTGGCGCGCGACCTCCTCCTGGTCCATATCAGCGCGAACGCTGATGATGTCGGTGGTCATGATCCGCTTGAGCGGAGTCGGGGGGGGGACGAGCAGCAGCCGGCGCAGCGACGCCACCCCGACAAGGTGGCGTCGCGCATCGATGATGTAGAGGTAGAAGACGACTTCGACGTCGCGCGAGCTCTGGACCGCGGTGATCGCTTCGCCTGCGGTCATGTCTTCCGAAAGCGCGAAGACCTTCGGATTCATGATGCGGCCGGCTGTCTGCTCGGGATACTCGAGCAGCTCGCCGACCTCGCCGCCGGCCGGCCGCTTCTGGATCTGTTCCAGCACGGCCGCCGAGAGCTCCTGAGGCAGGTAGTCGATGATCGCCGCCGCGTCGTCGGACGGCAGCTCCTGGGTCAGCTTGACGATCTCTTCGGCGGAGCGGCCGGCGAGGAGTGCCGCGCCGGCTTCAGGCCCGAGCTCCGACAGCGCTTCCATCGCGAGCCGGCTGTTGCGCTCGACCAGCACGGAGAACGCGGCCTGGCGATCCTTGTCGGAGAGCTCGGAAAACAGCTGTGCGAGGTCGGCCGGGTGCTGCTTCTGAAGCAGGTTCACCAGGTTGGCCGTGGCCCCCATGCGCTGGAGGCGCTTCACCGAGTCGAGGACAACGTCCAGCTTGCGCTGAGCCATGAGCAGTTCCGTGTCAGTAACGAGAACTGCTTAAGTTAGCACGGTTTAGACGTCGGGTCCGCGGGTCTTTCGGACCCGGCGGACCCAACCGGCCTGCGGACTACTGGGGCTGCCGAACGCCCCGCTGCTGGATGGTGTAATCGGTCGGCACCGTGAACAGCGTCTGGTCCGGCTCGGCGCGCAGGATGTTGCGCAGGCGATAGGTGGTCTCACCGGAACGCGGATCGCTGTGCCTCGTCATGACGAGGACCTGGAGGTCGTCCGAGAACCATTGCTCCGACACGACCCGGATCTCCTGCGCGTTGCCGATCTCCCCGGCCGGGATCGTCGTGGTGGTGCGCGTGCCTGTGGCCATCACCCCTTCGATGTTCTGCGGACCAAGCTCTTCCTTCTTGACGTTCGGATTGTCGGGGGCCGGAGTGCGGACCATGGTTCCGCCGCCGCCACCGCCGCGCCCGGCAGTCGCGGCTTCGTCAACGACCCTCGGGCGGGCCGACGCTCCGCGCCCACCCACGACAGAGGGGCTGCTGGGAGGGAGGCCCATAGGAAGGACGATGTTGCCCCCCGCCTTGTAGGCGACTTTCGCCTTCGGATCGAGCGTATAGCTCGTGTGCGCCACGGGGTCCGAGATCGAAATCGACCGCACTGATCCATCGTCAGCCAGCATCTCCCGGCGGGTTCGGCCTTCGCCGTCGCGATACACCCTGGTGACCGAGCGCCGGTTGATCCGGTTGCCGTCACTCAGCGTCTGCACCGTTTCGTTGGTCGCTTCCGCCGAGTAGGGCCGACCGAGGGTGATCTTTGTTTCCACTGCGGCGGCCATGCCCCGGCCGCGGCCGCCGGCCGTCGCTTGCGCCGCGACGAGACTCTGTTCCGCGCTTGTAACGGCTGCTCCGCCACTTTGTGCCCCGGCCGCCAGAGGCGCGGCCAGCGCCGCCGCGGCAGCGAAAACGATGAAACCCTTTCTCATGGTGTGCTCCTTGAGTTATGCGAGTCGTTGACGAGGCGGATCGCGCGCGCCAGGCCGTCCTGCGCGATGAGCAGATCCGCTTGCACCGAATAGGTCTTGATGTCGGGAACGATCTGAATGCCGTAGGACGGCAGCTCGGTGATCGGCAGCGCGACCCGGATGATGGTGCCACTCTCCATGGGCGGCAGATAGGCCGTCCCCGGGATGTCGACGAAGCCTGCAGGCTGAATCTGCGACGCTTCCGGCGTCGCGTTTCGCGCAAGCCACACACCGGAACCCGACGCCAGCACCAGGGCCGCCGCGACGCCAAGCCATGCCCGGCTGGCCCGCACGGGCCTGACGGCGTGCCCCATCTCCGCCAGGACAGCCGCCTCGACCCCCGGCCCTGCCGCTACATCGCGGGTCGTCGCTGCGAGGGCTTTCAAGCCGGCGATCAGAGCGCGTTCCTGCTGTTGGTTCATGCCAGACACCTTGTGACCCCCGTACGCCCCGCCAGGGGGTACTCGTTCTGCTGCTGCTCCACCTGCATCCGGGCGGTCAGCAGTGCACGACCGCGGTTCAGTCGCGACCGCACCGTGCCGATCGGACACTCGAGGGCCGCGGCCACATCGGCATACGACAGTTCCTGCAGATCGCACAGGACAACGGCCTCGCGATAGCAGAGCGGCAGGCTCAAGACGGCACGCCGCAGCGACTCGACGGCCTCAGCCGTGGTCAGGTTCCCGAGCGGGTCGGGGCTGACGGCAGGGAGCGCCGCCTCCAACGCCTCGTCCACCTCGATCGACAGCGAGGCTCGATCGCTCGCCAGGCGGCGCCGCACGAAGTTGCGCGCCATCCCGCACAGCCACGCCGGCACCTGGGCCCGGCCCGGCTGGAACTTCGCCGCATCCCTGATCACCATCACGAACACGTCCTGGGTCACGTCATCGGCAAGCGACGGTGATCCGGTCAAGTGCAGCGCGAACCGGTAGATGTTCTGCTGGCGGCGCCTGAAGAGCACGCCGAGCGCATCGATGTCTCCCGCCGCGATCCGCCGGAGCAGCTCTTCGTCGGCCACGGACTCGAGCGCAGGGAGATCAGTCATCGCCTCGCATACGACGCATTCTGGAGGTATTCAGTTGGCGGGGCGGAAAAGTTCCCACCAGGGTCTCACGGCTGGTCGATCCAGCGCTCGGCGATCGCGATGACGGCTTCAGGCTCCATCCCGGCCGCCCGCATCTCCCGGACGCCGGTGTCACCGTCGGACTTGCTCACCTTCTGATCGCTGGACTTCATCACCAGCGGGTGGTGCATGAACGCCGGCGGCACCGTTCGTCCCAGCATCCGCGCCAGCTGGATCTGGCGGCCGGTGGACGGAAGAAGATCGACGCCGCGGATGACGAGATTCACCCCCTGATCGAAGTCGTCCACGGTGACGGCGAACTGATACGTCCAGTAGCCATGGCGATCGCGCGCGAGCAGGTCGCCGCACTGGGCCGCCGGGGTCTGGATCTGCGGCCCCTGCAGCCGGTCGTCGAAACGCTCCTCGGATCGCGGAAGCCGCACGCGAATCGCGCGTCCGGGCGCGTCCAGGAGATTCTTCGGAGCGCAGGTGCCGGGATATCGCAGCTCGGCTCCACCGCCGCCGGCTTCGTTGATCTCACGCCGCGAGCACTCGCAGGCGTACACCAGCCCGGCCTGCTTCAATCGCTGCAGCGCCGTCTCGTATGTCGGGGTGCGGTCGCTTTGCCGCACCATCCCGGCATCGGCCCGGAACCCCAGCCACTCGAGGTCCTCGAGAATCGATGTTTCGTACTCCCGCCGGCAGCGCTGGCCGTCATGGTCTTCGATGCGCAGCAGCACCCGCCCGTGCTCCGCGCGCGCCGTCCGCCAGACGTAGAGCGCATTGACGACGTGCCCGATGTGGAGATGTCCGGTAGGCGCCGGTGCGAAGCGGGTGGTGATCACTGGACCGCGGCGCTCCTGATCGTCAGCGCCGGCGCGGTTTGCGCGCGGTGCGGGGCACGCCGATCTCGTCGAGAGTACGGTCGTTGTTGCGCCAGTCGGGATCGACTTTGACGCGCAGATCGAGGTAGACCCGGGTCCCGAAGAAGGCTTCCATTTCCTGCCGCGCCTCGGTGCCGATCTGCTTGATCATCGCGCCGCCGCGGCCGATGATGATCGGCTTCTGCGACTCGGTTTCGACGTAGATCGTGCAGTAGAGGCGCAGCATGCCCTGCCCCGACCGAGTGGAGCGGGTCGCAGGGTCGCGCTCCGACTCGTCGAACTGATCGACGACGACGGCGGTCGAGAACGGCAGCTCGTTGCGCGTGTGGTGCAGAACCTTCTCACGGACGATCTCCGCCACCAGCGTCCGTTCGGCCTGGTCGGTCAGAAAGTCCTCGGGATAGATCGGATCGGCCTCCGGCAGCTGCTCGAGGAGTACCTGTTCGAGCCGGTCGACGCCGTCCCCCGTCGCCGCCGACACCGGAACCATCGCCGCGAAGTCGTGCCACTTCTGCGCCTCCGCCATCAGCGGCAGGAGATTCGCTTTCGCGATCAGGTCCACTTTGTTGAGCACGAGCACGACCGGCACCCTGACGTCGGTCAGCAGGTTCGACAGGTACGCGTCGCCGCGCCCGGGCCGCGTCGCAGCGTCGAAGATGAGCGCCACGACATCGACCTCGCGCAGCGTCTCCACCGCCGCGTCCACCATACGCACGTTCATCCGGTGCAGCGGACGATGGATGCCGGGCGTGTCGACGAACACGATCTGCCCGTCCGGCAGATTCTTGACCGCGACGATGCGGTTGCGCGTGGTCTGCGGCTTGTCGGAGACGATGGCGACCTTCGCGCCGACCATGCGGTTGAGGAGAGTCGACTTGCCCGCGTTGGGACGGCCGATGAGCGAGGCGAAGCCGGCGCGGGGCATGGCGCTATCTTACCGGCACAGAATCGGATCCCCGCTGATCCCTGATCCCTAATCCTCGATCCGTGACCCGATCAGGGATCAGGGATTAGGGATCAGGGATCAGGGATTAGGGATTAGGGATTAGGGATTGAATCTCAGGAATCCAGCAGCGAACCTTGAGTGATGGTCTTGCGGAAGCGGACCCGGTGAATCCGCCGGCGCTCGGCCTCGAGCACCTCGACGACCATGCCGTCCAGGTCGAACCGTTCGCCGGCCGCCGGCACCCGGCCGACGCGCGTCAGCACATAGCCGCCGACGGTTTCGAAGCCTTCGGGTTCCACGTCCACGTCGAGCCGGTCGCGCACCTCGTCGAAGTTCACCTTGCCGCTGAAGACGAACGCGCCGTCGGGCTCTTCGATGACCGGTTCGGTCTCGACGTCGTATTCGTCCCGGATTTCCCCGACCAGCTCCTCGAGCAGGTCCTCGATCGTCGCCAGGCCGGCGGTGCCGCCGTACTCGTCGACCACGATCGCGAGCTGGGTCTGCTTCTGCTGAAACTCCTTCAGCAGGTCGGCGACGCGCTTGGTTTCAGGCACGAAGGTCGGCGGGCGGAGCAGCTCCGGGAGATCCCGCTGAAGGATCGCCGACTCGCTGGCCTCCCGGAGCTGGATCAGGTCCTTGACATAGAGGAGGCCGAGGATGTTGTCGAGGTTTTCGCCGTAGACCGGGATGCGCGAGTACTCCTGCTCCTGGAAGAGGGCGCGGGCCTCGGCGAGCGTCGCGCCGGCAGAGATCGCCACCATGTCCGGCCGCGGCGTCATCACCTCGCGCACGAGCGTGTCGCCGAAGTCCACGATCGACTGGAGCAGCTTGCGCCCCTCCTCCTCGATCAGCCCCTGTTCCCCGTCCGGGTCTGGCAGCGCCGGTGCCGCCTCGCCGGCGGGCGGCTCCGGCGTCGCCAGACCGCCGTTCTGCTCGCGGCGTGGTTCCAGGATCAGGCGGGTCAACGAGTTCGTCAGCGGCCGCACCGTCCGGGCGAGCGCGTCGAACGGCGGCAGCAGGATCTCGAGCATGCGCTCGGGATTGCGGCGCACGATGAACACCGGCAGGACATGCTCGCACAACAGGATGAACACGGCGACGAACAGCAGCAGCATGCCGATCGACTGGATGCCGGTGCGCCCCGTGAGAATCGCGATGAACATGGTGGCCAGGGAGAAGATCACGCCGAGCAGGAGCCGGGCCGGGAGGAAGAGTCGGATCGGGTCTTCGAGGTAGAAGCCGAGGCGGTCGTCGCGGCCGCCGCGTTCCGCCATGAGACGGAGCGACAGCCGCATCAGCGCGCTGAACGCCGTCTCGATCGTGCCGACGTAGACCGCGACAATCGCGAGGATGAACAGCAGGAGCGGAATCATGTGTCGATGCTCGCGGAGCCTCGCCCCAGGCGCTCGTGCCGGCCAATGAGCCCGCTCGTCAATCCACCCTTGCGGCGCAGCCGCGCCTCAGTCCGCGTCATGCGTCCGTTGTCGGCCGGGTCCTCGTGATCATAGCCGAGCAGGTGCAGCAACCCGTGGAGCGCGAGCACCCGCAGTTCGGTCTGATACGAGTGCCCCGCCTCGCGCGCCTGCCGCTTCGCCACGCCCGCCGCGATCACCAGGTCGCCCAGGAACCGGGATCCGCCGCGTCCCCGTCCGTCGCCCGGGCGAAGGCGGGAGGCGGGCTCCGCGGCAAAACTCAAGACATCCGTCGGGTAATCCTTGCGGCGATAGCTGCGATTGAGAACCCGCATGCGGGCGTCGGAGACGAGCGCAATCGCCAGCTCCCCGCGCGCGGTGCGCGGCGCCACGCGGGTGAGCCAGCGGCCCAGCCCCCCGTCAGCGACCGGCCGCCCGCGACCGTCGCTGACGACCACGCGCACGCCTGGCGCGCCGAAGCGCGTCGAGCGCGTCGAGCGCGCCGGGCGCGAAGGCGGGCTACTGTCGGGATCCACTGCCGTAGGCGTCGTAGGCTTTGACGATCTGCTGCACGAGCTGATGCCGGACGACGTCCTTCTCGTCGAACCGGATGAACTCGATGCCCTCGATGTTGCCGACCACCTTCATGGCTTCGACCAGACCGGAAGTCCGCCCCGACGGCAGGTCGATCTGCGTAATGTCGCCGGTGATGACCGCCTTCGATCCGAAACCGAGCCGCGTGAGGAACATCTTCATCTGCTCGGACGTGGTGTTCTGGGCTTCGTCGAGGATGACGAACGCGTCGTTCAGCGTCCGGCCGCGCATGAAGGCGATCGGCGCGACCTCGATCGTGCCGCGCTCGAGCAGCCGGTCGGCGCGCTCGATGTCGAGCATGTCGTACAGCGCGTCGTACAGCGGGCGCAGGTAGGGGTTCACCTTTTCCTGCAGGTCGCCGGGCAGAAAACCCAGCTTCTCGCCCGCCTCGACCGCGGGCCGGGCGAGGATGATGCGGCTGATCCGCTTCGCGAGCAGGTAGGCCACGGCCTGCGCCATCGCGAGATACGTCTTGCCGGTGCCGGCCGGGCCGATGCCGAACACGATGTCTTTCTGTTCGATCGCCTCGAGGTACTTCCGCTGGTTGACGCTCTTCGGCATCACCTGGCGTTTGCCCGAGGTGCGCGCCGCCCCCTTCGTGAAATACTCCGCGAGCGCGACGTTCTCGTCCTGTGAGATCAGTTGCGCCGCGGTCTTCACATCCCCCTTGCCGAGCTTGTATCCGTCATCCATCATCGCCGTGAGTTGGCCGAGCACCCGCTCTGCCCGCCCCACATCGTCGGGATCCCCTTCGACGATCATCTCGCTCGAGCTCGTGCGGATCTGCACGTTGAACAGCGCCTCGAGCAGCTTCAGATTCTCGTCGAGCGGCCCGAACAGACTTTCGGCGCCGTGCTCGGGCAGGTTGATTTTCCGGGTGGCGGTGGCAGGTGGGATAGGTCAGCTCCTCTTCCGTTCGGAGATAGTGTAGCGCAGCCCTTCAGGGCTGCCCGGCACGCAGCCCTTCAGGGCTGCCCCGCACGCAATTTCAGTTCCCGCAACTGCTTCTCGCTGACGGCGGACGGGGCGCCGGCCATCAGATCCTGTGCCTGGGCGGTCTTGGGGAACGCAATCACGTCGCGGATCGAGGGTTCCCCGCACAGGATGGCGACGGTACGGTCGAGTCCGATCGCGATGCCGCCATGCGGCGGCGTGCCGTACTCGAGCGCGTCCAGGAAGAACCCGAAGCGCAGCTTCGCCTCCTCGTCTGAGATCTTCAGCAGCCTGAAGATGAGCCGCTGAATCGCCTGATCGTGGATCCGGATGCTGCCGCCGGCGATCTCGCTGCCATTCAGCACGAGGTCGTAGGCCCGCGCCCGCGCGCGCCCCTGATCGGTCTCGAGCAACGGCGCATCGCTCTCGAGCGGGGCCGTGAAGGGGTGGTGCATGAACTCGTACCGTCCCTCCTCCTCCAGCCATTCGAACATCGGGAAGTCGACGACCCAGAGAAATTCGAACCGGCCCGGGTCGAGCAGGTTTTCCTTTCTCGCCACGCTCAACCTGAGCGCGCCCAGCATCCGGGAGGTCGGCTCGTGCCTTCCGGCCCCGAGCAGGAGCAGGTCGCCCTCGCCGGCGCCGGCCGACTCCAGCGCCTGGCGGATGGTCGCCTCACCGGCCGCCTTGAGCGCGGAGCTCTGTATCGTTCCACCGGCATTGCGCGCCCAGACGAGCCCCGACGCGCCGAGTGCTCTGGCCTGCTCGGTCAGTTCGTCGAGATCCTTGCGCGAGTATTTCGCTCCGCCTCTGACGGTAAAACCGCGAACCTCGCCGCCCGCCGCGACCGCGTCACGGAACGGGCCGAACGTCGAGCCGGCAAAAGCCGCCGACACGTCCTGGATCTCCATGCCGGCGCGCAAGTCGGGCTTGTCGGAGCCGTAGGTCGCGATCGCCTCGGCGTACGGGAGACGCAGAAACGGGCGGCGCGCCGTGTGGCCGATCAGGGCCATCAACCGCTCCATCAGCGGCTCGATCGTGTTGAAGACGAGCTCTTCGGTCGCGAACGAGATCTCGAGGTCCACCTGCGTGAACTCGGGCTGCCGATCGGCCCGGAGGTCCTCGTCGCGGAAACACTTGACGATCTGAAAGTACCGGTCCATGCCCGAGATCATGAGGATCTGCTTGAAGATCTGGGGGGACTGCGGGAGCGCATAGAACTCACCCGGATGCACCCGGCTCGGGACCAGATAATCGCGCGCCCCTTCGGGCGTCGACTTCGTGAGCATCGGCGTCTCGATCTCGAGAAACCCGTTCTCGTCGAAGTACTTCCGGATCTCCATCGTCGCGCGATGCCGCAGCGCGATGTTGTGCTGCATGCGCGGGCGGCGGAGGTCGAGATAGCGGTACTTCAGCCGCATCTCCTCGGCCACGGGCGCTTCCTCGTTGCTGACCGGGAACGGCGGAACTTTGGCGTCGTTGAGCAGGCGGATCTCGCGCGCCTCGACCTCGATCTCTCCGGTCGCCATCTTCGGGTTGACGGCGTCCGCGGCGCGGCTGAAGACCTTTCCGATGACGGCGATCACGAATTCGGAGCGGAGCCGCTTGGCGTCCGCGGCCAGCGCCTCGTTCTCGCGCGCGACCACCTGCGTGATCCCGTAGCGGTCGCGGAGATCGATGAACACCAGCGATCCGAGATCGCGTACCCGGTGGACCCACCCGAGCAGCACGACGTCGGCGCCGACGTCTCCTGCCGTCAGCTCACCTGCCGTGTGGGTGCGTGCCAGTGTTCCGAGCGGAGAGATGTTCATTGGTCGGATCGGGATGCGGCAAGATCACGAAGGCGCCGGACGACGTCGGTGCGTGGCACGGCAAACTGCTCGCCGGTCACCATGTTCTTCACCGTCACTTCGGCGCGGGCCCGCTCGTCGGCGCCCGCGACGGTCACGAACGTCACCCCACGCGCGCCGGCGTACTTGAACTGCTTGCCGAGCTTGTCGGGCTCGGGATAAACGTCGACGCGCAGCCCGGCCGCGCGCAGGTCGTTCGCCAGTTTCAGGCTGTCCTCGATCGGCTCCTGTTCGAACAGCGTCACCATCACGTCGGCCATGGCGGTCGCGATCCCCTGCGGGAACATGTTGCGCTCGTCCATGACCACCAGGATCCGTTCCAGGCCGAGCGAAAAGCCGCACGCGGGGATCTGCTCGCCCGAGAACATCCCGATCAGCCCGTCATACCGCCCGCCGCCGCCGAGGCTCCCGGCGAGATCCGACACGGCGACTTCCATGATCGCACCGGTGTAGTACGACAGGCCGCGCGCGAGCCGCGGCGTCAGCTTGACGTGGCCGCGGGCCGGCGTGCCCTCCGCGAACTCCAGGATCCGGGCGACGTTCAAGCGCGCGGCCGCGCCCCCTTCTTCCTGGGCGACGAGCCGATCGAATACCTCCGGACGCTCGAAGGCGTCGAGGCAGGCGTCGGCGCTCTCGCGGCTCGCTCCACGGGCGACCATGTCGTCGCGCACGCCGTCGCGGCCGAGCTTGTCGAGCTTGTCGATCGCGACCAGCGCCGTGCCGTGCAATGCCGGCGCGATCCCGGTCGCGTTCAACAGCGCGGTCAGCAGAACGCGGTGGTTCAACTGGATCGTGAAGTCGCTGAACCCGAGCGTCTGCAGCACTTCGCTGACCGCGCCGAGCATCTCTGCTTCGACCACCGGGGAGGTCGAGCCGATCGCGTCCACGTCACACTGATAGAACTCCCGGAAGCGGCCGCGCGCCGGGCGATCGGCCCGCCACACCGGCTGAATCTGGTACCGCTTGAAGAACTTCGGCAATCTGCCGCGGTGCTCGGCGACGACCCGCGCGAGCGGGACCGTGAGGTCGTACCGCAGCGCCAGGTCGGGTTCGCCCGATGATTCATGCTCGCCGCGGCGCAGCACCTTGAATATGAGCTTGTTGCCCTCCTCGCCGTACTTGCCGGTGAGCGTCTCGATGTTTTCGAGCGCCGGGGTTTCGAGCGGTTCGAAGCCGTACCGGCGATAAACGTCTTCGACCACGTCGATGACGTAATCGCGCCGGCGGACATCGTCGGGCAGAAAGTCCCGCATGCCGCGTGCGGGCCGCGTCTGTTGTGACATCAGGCCGGCATGTAGTCGAGCCGGCAGCTCACGTACCGGTTCGAGTATTCGAGGATGGAGGCGACTTCAGCCTCGGTCAGCCGGCGCTTGACACGGCCCGGACTGCCCATGACGAGCGAGCGCGGCGGGACCTGCGCTCCTTCGGTCAGCAGCGTGCCGGCCGCCACGATGCAGTCGTCGCCCACCGTCGCGCCGTTGAGGAGGATCGCGCCCATGCCGATGAGAATGCGGTCGCCGAGCGTGCAGCCGTGGACGATCGCCGCGTGGCCGATGGTCACGTCGGTCCCGATGGTCGTCGGATGCGTGCCGTTCATCACGTGCACGACCGTGCCGTCCTGCACGTTGCTGCGGGCGCCGATCCGGATCCAGTGCACGTCGCCGCGCACCACCGCGTTCATCCAGATGCTGGCCTCAGCCCCGATCTCGACATCCCCGATGACCTGCGCGCTGGCGTCGACATACGCACCGGGATGCACGCGCGGGGTGATCCCTTTGTACCGCCGAAGCATCAGGACAGTGTACCTCGACTTATTTCTTGACCGTCGGATACGTGATGCCCAGTTGCTCGAGGTAGGTCTTGTAGCGCGTCGGATCGTAGTAGTACTTGCGCATCTCGGGGCGGTACTTCTCCATGATCCCCTTGTTCAACTCGATCGCCGGCTGGTCCTGTGCGCGAAGGAGCGGCTCGTACTTCTGGTCCTTCGTCTGGACGGTGTTGAAGTATTCCCACGCCATCTTCACGAGCTCGGGCTTGGTCAGCAGGTCGATCATCGTCATCGCCTGGACCTTCGCCCCGGCGGTGGTTCCCTTGTGCGCGATCGGCGTCGCCATCGCGATGGCGCTGGACCAGTTGTGGCCGGGCAGCCCCGGAATGTTCGCCGGATAGCTGAGCGTGATCGTCGGCACGTTCCAGGAGACATCGCCGATGTCGTCGGACCCGCCGCCGCGGTTGTCGCGGACCGGCCCGGTCAGTTGCCGGGGCAGCCGCGTCGACAGCCCCTGCTCCCGGCTGCCGAGCTCCTTCTGCAGGGCCTTCGCGAGCGTCTGGTCCGCTTCGCTCCATTCCGGCAGGCCGACCTTGCCGATGTTCACGAACGCGGCCTCGGCAACCGCGCGGTTGAAGTGCCGCGGCCAGGCCGTCCCGAGCACGCGCGTCGGGAGGAGCTCGACGCCCGCCATCTGCGCAGCCCCCTTCGCGATGGTGTCGCCGGTCTCCCAGAGCGCCTTGATCTGCGGATACGTGGTCTGCCGGAAGTAATACCAGACCGAGGCCGTGCGCGGCACGACGTTGGGCTGATCGCCGCCGTTGGTGACGACGTAATGCGAGCGGTGTTCGAGCGGCAGGTGCTCGCGGCGGTAGTTCCAGCCGATGTTCATCAGCTCCACCGCGTCGAGCGCGCTGCGGCCGCGCCAGGGCGCGCCGGCCGAATGCGCGGTCTCGCCGCGGAACGCATACTCGACCGAGACCAGCCCGGTGCCCCCCGCATCCCCCCACGCGACGCTCAGATTGTTGCCGACGTGCGCGAACAGCGCGACATCGACATCCTTGAAGAGGCCCGCACGCACGAAATACGCCTTGGTGCCGACCAGCTCCTCGGCCGTGCCCGGCCAGATCCGGATGGTGCCGGGGAGCTTTTCCCGCTCCATGATCTTTTTCACGGCAATCGCCGCCGTGATGTTGAGCGGCACGCCCGAGTTGTGCCCTTCGCCGTGCCCCGGCGCTCCTTCGACCAGCGGATCGTGATACGCCACACCCGGCTTCTGCGAGGCTTGCGGGATGCCGTCGATATCGCTGCCCAGCGCGATCACCGGCTTGCCCGAACCCCAGCTCGCCATGAACGCTGTCGGCACCCCGGCGACCCCTTCCTCCACGGTGAATCCGTTCTTCTTCAGGATGCCGACGACATACCGGTGCGTTTCGGTTTCCTGAAACCCGAGCTCCCCGAAGCTGAAGATCGAATCGACCATCTGCTGCGTGTGCTCCTTCATCGCCTCCACGTCGGCGAGCGCATCCGCCTTCAATCTGGCAATGCGGTCGTCGTCCTTCGGAATGTTCATGGGGGGCGGCGGGGGCGGCGGCTCCTGGCCGACACCCTGGGCAAAAGGAACGGAAACGGCAGCCGCGGCGAGCGCCACCGCCAGCAAGAATCGTCGATTCATGAGACTCCTCCGAAGCTATGCCCTGGCACACCTCATGCATTTGTTGGCGGCGTGGGTAGCTGGTCACTTACGGTCGAGCCTTAGATTACCCCGGGCCAGCACCTATGATCCGCACCGTCAAACAAACCGCCCTTTCGACGATGAAGACAGCCGGCGTCTTCGATATGGCGAGCCGATCCCGCTGGAGGAACGGGCGGCTCCTGATCCTCGGGTACCACGGCATCGCGCAGGAAAACGAGCACCTGTGGAACCCGTCGCTCTTCATCGCACCCGAGCATCTCGCCGCCCGCCTCCGGTTTCTCAGGGCCGGCGGCTTCAACATCCTCCGGCTCGATGATGCCATTCGCCGGCTGAACACCGGCACCCTGCCCGAGCGCAGTGTCGCCATCACCTTCGATGACGGCTACGTCGACTTCCACCGGCTCGCCTGGCCGATTCTGCGGGCATATGACGTGCCGGCCGCGGTGTATCTGACGACCTACTACTCGGAACACAACCGCCCGGTGCCCGGCATCACGGCGGCCTACATGGTCTGGATGAGCCGCAAGTTCACCGGGCCGCTCACAACCGTGCCGGGCTTCGAAGGCGCGCGGTTCACGAACGCCGCGCAGCGCTACGTGCTGAGCGACGCGATCGGGCGCTACTTCACCGACGAACGAGCACTGTCGCCCGACGACAAGCACCGGATGATCGAGGAGATGGCGGCCGAAGTCGGATTCAATCTCACGTTGTTCCGGCGGCGCCGCCTGATGCACGTGATGAATCCGGACGAAGTGCGCGAGGTCGCGGCCGCGGGCATCGACATCGAGCTGCACACCCATCGTCACTGGGTCCCGAAGGATGAAGCCCTGATCCGGCGCGAGATCGTCGACAACCGCGCGCGAATCGAGGCAATCGCCGGCCGTCGCGCTGATCACTTCTGCTATCCGAGCGGCATCCATTATCCGGAGCTGCTGCCGTGGCTCCGGGCGCTCGGCGTCCGGTCCGCGACAACCTGCGAGCCCGGGCTGGCGTCGGCTGACGACGATCCCCTGCTGCTCCCGCGCTTCCTGGATCACTCCGGCGTCAGCCTGGTGGAGTTCGAGGCCTGGGCCACCGGCATCGGCTCGGTTCTGCCGCGCCGTCCTGCGTACGAGCTGGCGATCCGATGAACGCCGCCACCCTTCTCGCGCAGGCTCCCCAGACGCTGGCCGCGCGCGCCGCGCCCACCGTCACGACGCGCTGCATCACGACGCTGGCGGCTCTCGAGCGGGAGCTCGCCGACGGCCTGAGGCAGTCATGGAAGCAGGTCGTCGACGACGATCCGCTGGCCAGCTGCTTCCAGTCGTCCGGCTGGTGCCTTCCGTGGTACCGGGCCTATCGCGACGAGTACGAGCCGTATGTGATCCTCGTCTCGACGCCTGAACGACTCGCCGGGATCGTGCCGCTCGCGGTGCGACGCGACGACGGTCAGATCATGTTCGCCAGCGGGGCAATGGCCGACTACCGTGACATCGTGGCGCTGCCGGCTTACCGCCGGCAGGTGGCGGCAGAATTGATCCGCGTGTATCTCGACGGCCACTTCCCGAATCCTCTCGAGGTCGGCTGGCTGGATCCGGCGTCCGACACCCGCCGGCTGGTCGAGGACATCTGCCGCGAGCAGCGGGTGCCGTTGCGCGTCCGGTCGCAGCCGTGCTACCGCTGGTTTCCGCCGCCGCCGCAGAAGCCGAGCGCCCAGAAGTTCCTCAACTGGTACAAGCGGCAGGGCGCGGTGAGCTTCGACGTCATCACGTCCGAAGCCGACTGGACGACGTTTCGGGAGGAGTACTACCACCAGCACTCGTTGCGGCAGATCCAGACCGGCCGCGACCGGGCCTTCGACGATCCGCGGCGGACGGCATTCTACGAACAGCTGTTCCACTCCCCCGAAGTCGAGACGCACGTCACCGCGTTCAACGTCGACGGCCGCATCCTCGCGGGGCATTTCGGGTACGTGTGGCGCGGCGTGCTGCTGCTCGGGCCGCCGGCCATCCGCCTGGAAGACGAGCAGCGCTCCCCGGCCGTCATTCTGCTCGCGTGGATCATCCAGAACGCGGAGAAGCTGGGGCTGCGCGGCTTCGACCTGACGATCGGCGACAGCGACTTCAAGAAACGGCTCGCGAACGTCTGCGTCGAGCTCACGACGGTCGAGGTGTACGGACGGCGCGACCGGTATTACGCCCGTGCGGCGCGCATGCGGGCCGTCCAGGCCGCGAAGACCATCGTCGCAGCCACCGCCGGTGCCGATGCCTGGAACAGGTTCGTGAAGCCGTCGGGCGCGTGGCTGGCGTACAAGAAGGCGCGGATCGCCGAGGCCGGGGTGGCGGCGGCCGCGCGCATGGCTGTTCGCGGGCTGTGGACCGCGATCCATGAACGCCGGGAGGGGCTCATCTACTCGATGGTCCCTTCGCAGTTGCGCGGCGTCGAGCCCCGTCTCGCGGCCGGTTCGACCTTCGCGGTACACGACAACTGCGTCGAAGACCTCCTGCTGTGGACGGGTTCAGCCGCCAGCACCGCCAGCGCGATCACGAGTTGCGCGCGATCGTATTCCCGCGCGCGCAGCACGGGTCGCACGCTGCATACCGTGGTCGTCGACGGCCGCCTGGCGGGATGGGGATACTCGTACTATCCGAGTGAGCCGGCGAAGCTGAGCGAAACGCCAGGTGCCGTCCTGGAGTTCGACCCCGGATCCGTCTCCCTGTACGACTTCCATGTCATTCCCGAATTCCGGGGCCGGCGACTGTATCAGGCGCTGCTGACTGCCATCCTGCTGGCCCGTTTTGGCGACGGAGCGCCGCGGGCCTACATCACGGTACTGCAGTCGAACACCGCCTCACGCCTCGCGATCGAGCGCGTCGGCTTTCAGCTCACCGCGACCAACTCCTATCGGCGGCTGCTGAAATGGAGCAGCCTTACGACTGGTCGAGTGGGAAGCGGCGCAGACCTTGACTATGCAACCTATCTTCAGGACGAGTGGCTGCTGTTTGCGGGTGACGCGCAGCGGCAGCAGAATTCGGTCCAGGCGGCTTCAGGAATAGAAATCCGCCGCGTGCTCGACGTCGGATGCGGCGGCGGGCAGGACATGATCCCGTTCTCGGCCGGCGGCGCGATGTGCGTCGGCATCGACAGCTCCCACGCCAGCGGCATCTTCGGGAGGCGGTTGTTCGCACGGCACTATCCACAGGTGCCCGTCCATTTCGCAACCTCCACCGCCGAGCGTCTCCCGTTTACCGACGGCGCCTTCGATGTCGCCGTCTGCCGGGTCGCCATCCCGTACACTGACAACCGGGCGGCGCTGACGGAGATTGCCCGTGTGCTCCGTCCGGGCGGAATCCTGCTGCTGAAGACGCACCACCTCCGGTACTACACGCGCAAGTTCATCGACGGGATCAAACGGAAGTCCCCGCTCTTCGCCACCCACGCGCTCCGGGTGCTGCTCTCCGGCACGATCTTCCATCTGACCGGGCGTCAACCGTCGGGCGGAATCCTGTTGCGCGAAACCTTTCTCACGGAGGGTCGGCTGAAGAAGGAGCTGGCCCGGGTGGGGCTCTCGATTGCCGGCGAATTATCGGACTCGAACCCGTTGACGCGGTCCTATCGCGTCGTCAAGCCGGCCGCCTGACTCCCCCGCCGGAGGAGCGCGTCGCGGTGCCGTGTTTCGAGGACGAGCCACACGGCAAGAGCGAAGTAGGCTGCGCTGACGACGCCACCGGCGGCGATCAGTTCCGGCC
Organism: Vicinamibacterales bacterium; assembly: GCA_035250005.1. Lineage (GTDB taxonomy): Bacteria > Acidobacteriota > Vicinamibacteria > Vicinamibacterales > 2-12-FULL-66-21 > JACDCA01. The sequence goes on from DATFFM010000030.1 coordinate 21,320, forward strand.
AGTTCGAACCCTCCCACACCCAGGTTCTCAGCCACAATGCCAGCCCCAGCACGGGTACGGCCGCGAGCAGAGGGCGGCCGTAGATCCCGGTCACGTAGGACCGGAACGGAAATCCGTTCTGGCGGCAGATCAGGATGGCGAGAACGAGCCCGCGGCTGGTGACGAACGTCAGCGAAACGATCCAGGCAGCCGCGACCACGCCGTAGCGCGGCACGAACAGAAACAGGCAGATCACGGAAGCGATCACCTCGAGAACGACGGCATACGAATACGCGGCGTGTTTGCCTTGCCCGATCAGGATGGCGCCGGCGTTGTACTGCCCGGCCACCCCGAACAAGAACATGATCAGCAGGATCGGAATCAACCTGCCGCTCTCGGCGCCGACCTCCGGTGACACCCAGACTCGCAATAGCGGGGTGCCCCAGATCGCCAGAAAGATCGCCAGGGGCATGAAAAGCGCGAGGCAATGACGGTTGGTGAGAATCGCCAGGGACCACACCTGCGCGGTGCTGCGCGTTTCGTCGAGGCCCGCGGTCACCGAGGACGTGACGTCCGAGACCTTCGAAAGCCCCTCGGCGCTGTACATGAGGAGACGAAACGGCAGGGAGAAAAATCCGACCTCGGTCGGACCGCGCAGCAATCCCAGGATCGTCGCGGGGGCCTGAATCGAAATCAGGTTCGCGGCCGCCATCACCGCCGAGTACCGGCCGAAGCGAAACAGCGCCGCGAAGGTCTGACGCTCGACGAGCATCGGCGACATGCGGAACACCGGCAGCACCTGCCGGACGCAGATGAAGCTCCAGACGTTTTCGATGACTTGTGCCGTCAGGACCACGTACGCCATTTCGAGCAGCCCGAATCCCAGCAGCAGAACCGTGAGCGACGCGGTCGAACGCAGCACCAGCGACGCGATGTACGCGCGGTTGACAAGATCGAACCGCTGGAACGCTTCGAGTACCGCCGTCAGCGGTGACAGCACGAGACGCAGCGCCACCGCGCAGGCAATGACCACAAGCACCACGCGCGCTTCGGGCCGGAGGGCCGGCGACACGTTCAAGGCGCCGATCAGCGGGTCCCGGAAGAGGATCACCAGTCCGGCACAGGCGACGCCGCTGGCCAGGAAGTAAAGGATCGCCGTCGCGGCCGTCCGATTGACCGCCCCCCAGTCTTCACGGACCCTGGCTCGCGCGCAGGCATTGACCGCGGCCGCGCGGAAACCGAAATCCAGCATCCGGAAGTAGTCGACCAGCGAGAAGAGCAGGACCCAGATCCCGAAGTGCTCGAGGCCCAGTTTCCGGATGAGGATGGGCGAGAGGAGAAATCCGATGACGACATTCACGGCAACGCCAGCCCATCCCCAGGCGACGTTGTGGAGGAAACCAGTGCGCGCCGATCGGGCGACTGGCGGGGCGGTGGGAGTCATCCGTGACGAAAGCATAGCAGCGCGCCAGGGCGTCGATTGCAATTGCAGAGCCTGGGCATTTCGATCGCCCTTGGTGCTGATCGGTCACCTGGCCGGACGACAGTTGCCCACGGTCTGCAACGGCGGGGAACTGCTGGGCAGCGCCCTGTTTACGGTGCCGGCTCCCCCGGCGACCTCATCCATAGCTGATACGAGTCAGGAGGATCGTGGAATCGCGCCTGTTCCGACGCGTGGCCGAGCCCGCGCCGCGCGAATCGTATAATCGAGGCACGCATGTCACTCGTCGATCGGTTCGGACGCCCGATGCGCAGCCTGCGCCTCTCGGTGACCGACCGCTGCAACCTCCGCTGCCAGTACTGCATGCCCGAGCCGGAGTACGTCTGGCTGCCGCGCGAGAACCTCCTCAACTTCGAGGAGATCGCGGCGCTGACGGATGCGTTCACCGACGAAGGCGTCACCCGGATCCGGATCACCGGCGGGGAGCCCCTGCTGCGCCGCGAGCTGCCGGTGCTGGTCGAGGCGCTCGCGTCACGGCCGGCGGTTGAAGACCTGGCGCTCACGACCAATGGGATCCTCCTCAAGACGAACGCCGCGGCGCTGCAGCAGGCAGGGCTTCACCGCGTCACCGTGAGCCTCGACACGTTGAAGCGCGACCGCTTCCGCACGCTGACTGGTTCCAGCGACTTCGACGCCGTGCTGGCCGGCATTCACACGGCGGCCGAGACAGGCTTCCGGTCGCTGAAGCTCGACACGGTCGTCATCCGGGGGACCAACGAAGACGAGCTGATCGAGCTCCTCGAATTCGGCAGGTCGGTCAACGCCGAGGTCCGCTTCATCGAATACATGGATGTCGGCGGCGCCACGCGCTGGTCCCCCGCGGCGGTCGTGCCGCGCGCCGAGATGCTCGAGCTGATCGGCCGTCATTATGGCGGCGTGATCACGATCCAGGAGCGTTCATCGGCTCCGGCCGAGCGCTTTCTGCTGCCCGACGGCACGACGTTCGGGATCATCGCCTCGACCACCGCTCCCTTCTGCGCGACCTGCGATCGCGCACGGCTGACCGCCGATGGGGTCTGGCTGCTGTGTCTATACGCGGCCGCCGGCACCGATCTGCGCCGGCCCCTGCGCGCCGGCGCCAGTCGTGAGGAGGTGCGGCAGCTGATTCACGCCGTGTGGTCGCAGCGGGCCGATCGCGGCGCCGAAGAGCGCCTCGGGATGGATCGCCAGACGACGCTGGTGCCGCTGCGCGCGCTGAAGAAAGACGCGCACCTCGAGATGCACACGCGCGGAGGCTGAGGCGGTTACCTTTCGACCCTGAAGGATACGTAGTGCAGCACGCCCTGGCGCTCGACCTGCAGCACTGCGGCGCTCAGGGCCTTCAGGTCCGCCGCCAAGGCGCGCAGGCCGGCCGCATTGTCGATCTCCTTGCCGTTCAGGGCGTACACGACATCCCCGGGCAGCAGCTTGCCCTGCTGCGAGAACGGCGCGTCGGGCGCCACGCGTGCGATCACTGCTCCTTTCCTGCGGCGGAGCTGCGGCAGCACCTGGGCGATCGCCGGCGTCAGGTCCAGCACGGTGACGCCGAGGTTGGGGATGGCCTGCTGCTGGCCGATCAGGTCCTCGAGACGGGTCGTCTCGGTCGGCCGCTCCGCGACGGCAACGCGTACCGACAGCGTCTGCTCACCTCTCCGTACGTCCAGCCCGACCTGTTCGCCGGCCCCTTTCGCGTAGACGTTGATCCGCAGCTGGCGTCCGTTCTCCATCGGCTTGCCGTCCAGTGCGGTGACGATGTCGCCGGGCGTCAGCCCCGCCTTCGCGGCCGGACTGCCCTGCGCGACGTCCGAGAGGATCACGCCGTTGTCGACGGGCAGCCCGAGCGCCTCGGCCAGCAGCGGCGTGATCGTCTGGGCGTTGACGCCGATCTCGCCGCGGCGCACCCGGCCGAACTTCGTGATCTGCCCGACGATGTTCCGCACGATGTTGCTCGGGGCGGCGAAGCCGATCCCTTCGTTGCCGCCGGACTGCGAAAAGATCAGCGTGTTGATGCCGACCAGCCGTCCCTCGGTATCCACCAGCGCCCCGCCGCTGTTGCCGGGATTGATCGGGGCATCGGTCTGGATGTAGATCATCGGATCCTCGGGGGTGAGCTGGCGCGCCACCGCGCTCACCACCCCCATCGTCACCGACGACGAAAGGCCGAGCGGGCTCCCGAAGGCCAGCACGATCTGCCCCGGCCGCAGGCTGTCGGAGTCGCCGAAGGCCAGCGCGGGCAGCGCGGTCGATGCGACCTTGATCACGGCGAGGTCGGTCTCTTCGTCGACGGCGACGATCTGCGCCCCGACCATCCGGCCGCGGCGGCCGAGGATCGAGCGGCCGGGCGCGCCGCCGGTCGCGGCGAACGGCAGCTCCACTTCGAGGCGGGTGGCGTTTTCGATGACGTGCGCGTTGGTGACGACGTAGCCGTCAGCGGAAACGATCACGCCGGAGCCGCTCCCGCGCTCCAGCACCGGGGCGCTGCCCACCGTCCGCTCGTTGTCGTCCGGGAGCGCGTATCCGGTCACGAAGATCTGGACGACGCTCGGGCTGACCTTCTGGGCCAGGTTTTCAAAGGAGCGCGACAGCTCCGTCAGACTCTGTGGCCTGGCCGTCTGCGCCGCCGGTGGCGGCGACAGGCACAGCGCGAGGAGAACGACGAGGCCGGTACGGGACTGCATGCGTGAATTGTAGCCGGTCAAAAAGCCGGCACTTGCGTTCATGTAAGCGTTTGCATTACCTTCCTTCAGCATTATTCAACGGTGCCCTGTTCAGCATCGCTTCAGCATTCAGCATTCAACCTTCAGCCTTTCTTCCGATGGATCTGCTCCAGCTCGAACACTTCCTGGCGGTCGTCGAAGAGCGCACCTTCACCCGCGCCGCCGAACGGGTGTGCCGCACGCAGCCGGCCGTCAGCCAGAGCATCAAGAAGCTCGAAGACGAGGTCGGCGCGCCGCTGTTCGCGCGCGACGTGCACGAGGTGTCGTTGACCGAGGCCGGCCGCGTGCTGGCCGACTACGCCCGGCGCATGGTCAGCCTGCGCGACGAAGCGATGCACCAGGTGGCGGAGCTCGCGGCCCTCAAGGCCGGCACGCTGTCGATTGCCGCGCACGAATCGGCCGCCGAATACCTGCTGCCCGGCCCGCTGCGCGCCTACCTCCAGAAGTTTCCCGACATCCGTGTCGGGATCTACCGCGCGCGGCTCAACGAGATCCCCCGGCAGGTCATGGACCGCCAGGTGGACGTCGGCTTCGTCAAGGACGAGCCCATGTTCCACGAGTTGCGGGCGGTCGAGGTGCACGCCGACGCGATGATCTGCGTTGCCGCCCCCACGCACCCCCTGGCCGCACGTACCGCACTGAGCGTCGCCGAGCTGGCTGGTGAGCCGTTCATCCTGCATCACCTGTGCGGATCCACCGCCGAGATGATCCATCAGCTGTTCGCGAGGCAAGGCGTACGGTGCCGGATCGCGGCCGAGCTCTGGAGCTTCGAGAACATCAAGGGCTTCGTCAAGGAAGGGGTCGGCCTGGCGATCGTCCCGGGCGTCACCGTGCAGCAGGAGCTCCGCGACGGCGTGCTCGTCCGCCTTCCGCTGCGCGAGCTCAGCGCGCCGCGGCGCACGCTGATGATCTACCGCGAGCAGGGCTACGTGTCGGCGTCGGCACGGGAGTTGATCAAGATCGTCCGCGCCTTCAACTGGGACCGCCCCCAGCCGCGCGCAACACGCGGCCGGACCAAAGCCGGCCCGGTGTCGGCCTTGCGTGTCGTCCGGTAGACTATTTGGATGCAGGCAGCCCTGAAGGGCTGCGCTACGTTGGGATGCAGGCAGCCCTGAAGGGCTGCGCTACGTTGGGATG